>CAYOID010000005.1:0-101605 GCA_964403955.1 uncultured Desulfohalobiaceae bacterium
GTGAAAGTTTCTACCCTGATCGACCTGGCAGAATGAGGATCATCATTTGCCAAAGGTGAGGATCTTTTCTTCCCTCAACCATCCACCCTCAACCCTCAACCTGTCTGCCCTGCTCGATCACCCACTCCACCTCTTCCTCGCTCAGTCCGGTCTTGTGGGCCAGAGCGGTCACGCTGTCCCCCCGGGCCTGGCCGGACAGAATGATGGTCTTCACCAGCTGAGGTGAGTTGGCCATGTGCTCGGCCTGATCAAGCAGGCGGCGGAGCTCCCTGACCTTGTCCTGGAGCTTGGAATCCAGCCTGGTCAGCTCCTCCTGCCTCTGGGCGAAGCTGTCCACCAGCTCCTGTTCCAATTCGGCGTTTCTTTTCAGATTCTCGAGCAGGGCCTCCTGCTTCTGACGCATCTGGATCAACCCGGCCTCGGAACGCCTGACCCGGACAAAAAGGACGACAACCGTGGCCAGAAGGATGATCTCAAGCCCGCTGAAGCCAATGAGGATCCATTGTAAGGCTGTCATTGAGACACGCTTCCCCAGACTCTCAACCAGTCACCCCAAAAAACACTCCCATGAGCACAAAGAGACCGGATCAGACCTCAAGGTCGATCAAGCGTCCCTGATCGCTCCTGAAATCATGATCACTTCCAGCCTCCTGCTCTGAATGCTCTTTCTTCCTGCCCTTGTGCTCCTGCTCCTGGCCTCTTTCCTGATCCGGCTGAACAGAAAAGGTGCCTTCGCCCTTTTCTGTCTTTGGAACCTCATGCTGCTCCCGTTTCTGCTTGGCGATCACTTCCCTGGCCAGCTGATTCTGCATGGATCCGGGAAAAGACTGCAGGTCTCCCTGAAGCTTTTGCACCCTGGGCATCTGGCTGATGAGCACGGACAAATCAAAAGGGTTGGCCATATCAATCGACCACGAAATCCTGAATCAGAATGGTCTGGATCTTTCCATTGCTCAAATATTGATTGATGACTGAAATGAGATCGTTTTTCAAGCTGGGCACATTGCCTTTGTCCAGAAGAAAAGCGAGCTTCTTGTTTTTCAGATAGTAATAGATCGCATCACGGATGACAATTCTTTTCCTGTCTATTTCCCAGCTGAGCTTCTCATGGAGTGACTGCACGGCGAATTCAAAATGGAGAAACCGAAAGCCGGACTCAGTTCCATACTCCACCCAGAAAGGCTCAAAATGAATCTTCTCAGCCTTGGGCCCTGTTTCTGCGGTCTTTTGCTGCCCGGGCTTTTCAGGATTGAGATCTGACGGGGAAAGGTCCTTCTTCCAGAGCACGAACCAGGCCAGGCCAAGGAGCAGACCGGCCATAATCAGCCCTGCAGCCAGAGTGACCAGCTTGCGCTCTTTCAACCAGGCCCACAGGGGGTTCCGCGCCTTCTGGCCCTCTCCTTCAGAGGTTCGAGCCTGGGCCTCAGCCTCCTGGTCAGGCTCGGCATCCTCTTCGTCCTCCCATTGCAGAAAAGGGGCATCGTCCAGATCGAGCTCCACCTTTTGAACGTCCTGGTCAGGCTGCCCAGAGGTGGTCTCAGGGTGCTGGTCTTTGGCATTGTCGTTGTCAGCCATGGCTCACCATGCATGGAGGGGATGGATGAAAAGGTTGCTGGCCAAAAAGGCTTGCAAGATCGATTGAACAGACAGATGTACAAACGGCCTGCGGGATCGGGGCGGAGCAGGCTTCCTGAACTGCTCCAGTTGTCCAGGGAAGGCGGACCCAAGGGCTGAATGGGGTGGTGATCGAAAGTTTCATAGCAAGGCCTGATCGCGCTCCTGCCTGAACATGTGCCGCAGCTTCTTCAGGGCCTGACTGTGCAGCTGGGAAACCCTGCCCTCGGTGATGTCCATCACCTCTGCAGTCTCCTTCATGGTCAGCTCTTCGTCATAGTACATGGACAGCACGAGCTGCTCCTTGGGAGTCAGGTCCTGGATGTAGTCGCTGAGTTTGTCCACCAGTTCCTGATGCAGGGTCCCTGCAAAGGCTTCGTCCTGATTGCTGTTGGGTTCCCTGTGCGGCTCAACCTGGTCCAGACTGACCAGGACCTGATGCTCCAGAGCCTCCTGGGCCTGCTCCAAGTCCTTCTCGCTCAAACCCGTAGCCTGGAGAAGCTCTTCCTGGGTTGGCCGCTGCCCATGTTCCTGTTCAAAACGGTGCTGAGCCTGCTCCACAGTGCGGATGTTCTTGCGCAGTCCTCTGGAGAACCAGTCCTGACGGCGCAATTCATCCAGCATGGCTCCCCGGATCCTGCTCTCGACAAACGTCTCCAGCTTGACCTTCAAGCTGGCGTCGAAGTGCCCCAGACTCTCGAGCAGACCCAGAGATCCGGCACTCAAAAGGTCATCGACGCTGACATGACTGGGGAGCTTGGCCTTCAATCGCCAGGCCACAATCTTCACCTTTTGACCAAAGGATTCCACCAGAACCTCTTTGGATTTCAGGTCAAGCTCTGACCACTGCAGGCGGCCGGAATTGATCTGCTGCAGCAGATCATTCCTGAAAGAGGAGTCTTTTCCAGAAGAACTTGATGTTCCCGTCAAGCTGCTCATGGGATGTCCAGGATGTGATGGTCTCTCCAGCCTTTTCAATGCTGACAGAGGCCGAACTTAAGGGGTCGAAGTGACAAAAGGGGATTTGCCGGGACACAGCCTTGGGCACTGCCGGATCTTTGGGCAAAAAATCCAGCCAGTCCAAAGAGACTCCATCCAGAAAACGGTCACAGGCAACAGAGAGCCTCTTGTATATTCCTTTGGCCTCCTTCTCGCCGGCGGCGAAATTGATCAGGACCCGAAAATGCTGGACCCCGTGCTTCTGGTGCAGGACTTTGATCAGGGCATAGGCATCGGTCAGGGAGGTGGGCTCTGGAGTGACCACAATGATTCGCTCCTGCACAGCCAGGTTGAAATAGATCACATTGTCGTTGATCCCGGCTCCGGTATCCACCAGGAGATAATCGACCTTGCCTTCCAGGCCGTCCATGGCCTCCAGAAGCTCCAGCTTCTGCCCTGAGCTCAGGGACAGCATTTCGCTGACCCCTGAGGCAGCCGGCAGAATGTTGAAGCCGTATTCGGTCTGAAACAGGATATCCTCCACCCCGATCCCTTCATAAAAGAGATGGAACAGGTTTCTGGACGGGGCCAGGCCAAGGAGGACATCCACATTGCCAAGCCCCAGGTCGGCATCGAGTAAAAGGGTTCGGTAGCCTCGTCTGGCCAGGACATAGGCCAGGTTGACCGAGATGTTGGTTTTGCCCACCCCGCCTTTGCCTGAGCTGACAGAAAAGACAACAGGTACTCGAGTGTTCATCCGCTCAGCAGTCCTCCATGGTCAGCCCTGCCTCTGGCAGGGCTGACCCATATCTTTTTGATTTTATTTATAAAAGCTGGTTTCAATGATTGATAGCTTTGGGGTTAAATCTGCCAGTTTGATCAGGGCAGAAACTTTTGAGGATGCTCCTCTTACTGCTCCCCTCACTCAGTTCAGTGAGGTTGATCAGTTCGAGCTTCAAAAACCCAAGTACATGGGCACATCGTTCATGAACAACACTCTTCACGGAACTGAGTGAGGGGTTCTTCCTCATGAAGTTTCATACGAGCGTTCCTCCAGACAGGGGGCGAAAGGCTGCTCCAGAGCACACCTGTCCGGCAGACATCCCCAGGCCTGTGTTTCCTCTTTCACCCTTCAACTCTGGACCTTCGACTTTCAGTCCGGCCTGCGGCCGCACTGGCTGTGGGCAATTCATGCTTGAAGACCAGACGCCAGAAAAATGAATCTTCTGCAGCCACCATGCTGTCTTTCAGCCGCGGTCCGAAGGACAGCAGAGATGCCGGCAGGCCGCTTGAGTATCCGACATTGACCAGGGCACCGAACCGGCAGGCTTCATCGAGCTTGGTCCAGATCAGGCTCTTTGGTGACGAGCTGGAGTACTGGTGCACATAGTGGGTGAACTGCTCATGTGCATACAATGGGCTGAGCACCAGATGAACGGCCCCATTCAGGTGGCCTTTCCGGCCCTGATCCTGGATCATTTTGCCCACAGTGCCTTCCCAGTCATGCCCTGGAGCATCGATGAAGATCCGGCTGAACGTCCTGGCTTCGGACAAGAGCCCCATCCAGTCCTCCGACCTGCTGATCTCCCTGTAGGCAAAGTCGGACAGCTCCGCATAGTGCTTCAGCAGGAGCCTGCCTTTGCCCTGATGGGTGTCCCCATTGACCAGGCAGACCTTTTCCCCGGGGTTTTCCTGACGGTACTGCAGGGCCATCCGCAACAGCGTCGAGGTCTTGCCCACGCCATTGGGCCCGACCAGAATCTGAACCCTTTCTGACCATTGCCTGCAGTTCCAGGGCCGGAGTCTGACCAGACCGGTCAGTTCCTTGAGAACCGACCCCTCCTGGGCATTGCGCAGGCTGCGCCAGATTTCCAGGAGCACCTCATGGTTGACGCCCTCATCTTGGAGATAGGTGACAGCCTGGCGTTGTCTGGGGGTCAGCTGCTCCTTGTCCATGTGCGTGTTCAGGACGGCAAAGATGGACTCTTTCAGCCTGGACAACTCCTTATGCCACTCCACCCCCTGGGGCGCAACCACGGGCTTCTGGTGGTCATCGGAAGATCTGGAGCCTGAATCCACAGCTGCCAGGACCTCACAGACCTTGTGTCCGTTTTCCGTAAAATTCCTGGTGTTCAGGATCACAGCTTCATTGCCCAGCTCGGTCTTGACCTGCTGCATGACCTGCTGTGTCGTCGCCCCGCGGAAAGTTTTAACTCTCATGTGTCAACCTCACCGTCCCGATGGAATCGAGCCTGATGTCCGCTGGGATCTCTCCCTGGGAAATGACCGGAAGCACCGGGATGAACCGGGTCACCAGCTGGGCCAGATGCGGCCTGACCTGGGGGGAAGTGAGCAGGACAGGCTGTCCGTCCGAGACATTGCTCTGCTCATAGCTGGAGTTGATCGCAGTGATGATTTTCTGAGCCTCTCCGGGTTCCAGAGCCAGGTATGCCCCCCCTTCGGTCTGGCGCAGGCTCTGCTGCAGGGTCTGCTCCACTGGACCGGCCAGACTGATCACAGGCAAAGCGCCCTGGCTGGAAAGGTAGGGCTTGACCACGGTTCTGCTCAAGCGCTGCCTGACAAACTCCGTGAGCTGATCCGGGTCCTTGGTGTGCTGCCCGAAGTCAGCCAGGGTCTCCACAATCGTCAGCAGATCCCGAATGGAGACCCCTTCCCGGATCAAGGCCTGCAGCACCTTTTGCACCGTCCCCAGGGACAGGATGTTCGGCACCAGCTCCTCCACCGCCTTGGGTGACCTTCGGGCCAGGTTGTCCAGCAGGTCCTGGGTTTCCTGCCGCCCCAGAAACTCGTGCAGGTGCCGCTTGAAGATCTCGGTCAGGTGGGTGGCCACCACCGAAGCCGGATCGACCACCGTGTAACCGGCCAGCATGGCCTCCTCTTTCTGGGCCTTGGTGATCCACATGGCCGGCAGGTTGAATGCCGGCTCCCTGGTTTCAATGCCCTTGATCTTCTTCTTGGCGCTTCCAGGGTCCATGGCCAGGTAGTGGTCGGTCATGATCTCGGCACTGGCCACAGTGTTGCCCTTGACCAGAACCCCGTACTGGCCGGGTTTGAGGTTCAGATTGTCCCTGACATGCATGGAGGGAATGACCACCCCCATCTCAAGAGCCAGCTGCCTGCGGATGGATCGGATCCTGGCCAGGAGATTGCCGTCCTGGCTGTCATCCACCAGAGGGATCAGGCCGTACCCCACCTCGAGGGACAGGACATCCAGGGGCAGGAGGGAGCGCACCTCCTCAGGGGACTCGTGCTTGGGCTTGGCCTCCTCCTGCTGGGCCAGCTCCTGCTCCTCAGCCTTGGCTTTGTGCTGGTTGGCCAGCATGGCCAGCCCGAAGACAGCTCCGCTCAACAGGAGAAAGGGAATGGTCGGCATGCCCGGGATCAGGGCAAAGAGGAGCAAGACCCCGGCAACGAGCTTCAATCCCCTGGGATGATGGGTGAGCTGTCCCAGGAACTCCTCGCCCATCTTGGCCTTTGCCGCCGCCCGGGTGACGATGAGTCCGGCGGAAGAGGACACGATCAGGGAGGGGATGATGGACACCAGGCCGTCCCCCACTGTCAGGATCGTATAGGTCTGGGCGGCCTGGAACCAGTTCATGTCCTGCTGGACCACCCCGATGAAGAAGCCTCCCAGGATGTTGATCAAGGTGATCAGGATCCCGGCGTTGACGTCCCCTTCCACGAACTTGCCGGCACCATCCATGGCCCCGTAGAAGTCGGCCTCGCCCCGGACCTGGTCCCGCTGCTTTTTGGCCTCTTTCTCGTCAATGAGCCCGGCGTTCAGGTCGGCGTCAATGGCCATCTGCTTGCCCGGCATGGCATCCAGGGTGAACCTGGCCATGACCTCGCCCACCCGCTGCATGCCTTTGGCGATGACCATCTTGTTCAGGGCGAACAGGATCAAAAAGACGATCAGCCCGATCACATAGTTGCCCCCGACCACGAACTGGCCGAAGGCCTGGATCACGTTCCCGGCCGCCCCCAGCCCCTGGTCCCCGTAGAGCAGGATGCGGCGGGTGGTGGCCACGTTCAGCCCCAGGCGGAGCATGGCCGCAACCATGACAATGGTCGGAAAAATCGAAAACTCCAGGGGTGATTCCATGAACATGGCCGTGATGAGCACAACCAGGCTGAAGGAAATGCTCAGGGTGAGCATGATGTCCAGAAATATTGGCGGCATGGGGATGAGCATCACAAAAAGGATGAGCACCACCCCGGTGGCCAGAAGGACATCTCCCTGCTTGGCCAGATTCTGGAGATCGAATCGAAAAGAGGTTGTTCCTATCGCCATATTTTTGACATTATTCAGCACAGCCGCCGGCTGCGCTGAATGGTTGCTTTTGATGTCTCAAACGACTCAGTGACCCTGCCGTCTTTGAAATGAATGGAGCTGGGCCAGGATCGAGGCCACAGCCTGGTAAAGCTCTTCAGGGATCACCTCCCCGACATCGACACTCTTATACAAGGCCTGTGCCAACGGCTTGTCCTCCTTGATCGGAATCCTGTGCTCCCTGGCCACCTCCTTGATCCTTTCCGCCACCTGGTTGGCCCCCTTGGCCAGGATGACCGGGGCCGGGGCCTCGACCGGGTCGTAGCGCAGGGCCACGGCCAGATGAACCGGGTTGGTGATGACCACGTCAGCCTTGGGCACATCGGTCATCATCCTCTGCTGGAGCACGCTCTGCATTTTCTGCCGCTGAGCCTGCTTGACCTCTGGATTCCCGTAGGACTGCTTGCGCTCGTCCTTGACCTCATCCTTGGTCATCTTCAGGTTTTCTTCATAATCCCAGCGGGTATAGAAAAAATGCATCACGGCCAGCAAAAGCATGGGCAGCAAAGCGTACATGGCCAGCTGGAACCCCGTGGACAGGACATACGCCGTGGTCGAGGTCACGCTCTGGTAAAAGAGAGGAATGAAGTCAGCCATCTTGATTTTGAACACCAGATAGGCCGCACCGGCAATGACCGCCATCTGAAAGAGGCTCTTGAGCACATTGACGATCATCTTCATGCTGAAGAAGATATTTTGCAGCCCCTTGATGATGTTGAACTTTTGAGCCAGCTTGGGCTGAAAGACCTTGGCCGTGAAGAGCTGTCCCACCTGGAGGCGGATCGAAAGGAAGCTGACCAGGACCAGGACCAGAAAAATGGGCAGGAGCATCCAGGCCAGTTTCTGCAGGCAGTAGGTGAGCAGGAAAAAGACATTCGTCCTGGTCAGCTCGAATTCGATGCCGGTGCCCATGACCCAGTGAAACAGGTCCTGGAAGTGAGATCCCAGATGCCCTGTCAGGAAACGCATCATGATCAGCCCGGCCAGGGTGACGACAACCTTGGAGACCTCTTCGCTCTTGGGGACGTTGCCCTCCTTTCTGGCTTCGTCCCGTTTTTTCTGGGTCGCTTGCTCTGTGCGGCTGGGATCTTTCTGGGGCATAGGGTTCAGGTAGCGGTTTGCAGCAGGCCATGGTAGAGCCCGCCGAGGTCGCCCACAAAGTCCTGCAGATAGTGGGACAAAAGGGTCAGCACCATGCCGAGGAACACAAAGCCGACTGCGATTTTGATGGGAAAGCCGACGAACAGCACATTGACCTGGGGGGCCATCCTGGCCATCAGGCCCAGGGAGAGGGACACCATGAGTTCGGCAATCATGACCGGGGCAGCCACTTTGATGGCCAGGACAAAAATTTGACCGGAGAACTCCAGGACCTGTGTGACGACAACGTCATTGAGCAGCAGTGCCCCGGGGGGGACGAGCTCGAAACTGGCCCCCAGGCCCTGGAGCATGTACAGGTGCCCGTTCAGGGCCAGGAAAATGAGCAAGGTCATGATGTACAGAAACTGAGAGGTCAGAGAGACTGAAACCCCGCTCATGGGATCGACAACGTTCATCATGGCAAACCCCATCTGAAAGCCGATGATGTGCCCTGCAGTCTGGATTCCGGCAAAGACGAAGCGGACCATCATCCCCAGGACGAGCCCGAGAAACAGCTCACCTCCAAGCATCAGTGCGATCTGCCAGGGGCTCGACGGCATGGAGATTCCGGAAAAGGAGAGGTGGGGCCAGAGTCCAAGGGCCAGGACCAGGCACAAGGCAGCCTTGACCACGCGCGGCAGCCCCGATCCGCCAAAAAACGGAAGCAGGAAAACCAGGAGGCTGATGCGCATCAAGGTCAGGAGAAAACTGAAGAAGGTCAGCTCGCTGACGTCAAAAAGGCCCATGGCCTCATTGTGCAAATCTCAGACCAGTGTCAGCGCAGCCTCTGGCTGCGCTGAATGGGGGGGGTTGCTCATGGAGGTTCACCCGAGTCCGACCCGGACCTTCCCCTTCCGTCGGCAGGGCAGGGATGCATGGCCTGCCAGCGCATGAGCCCGCTGAAGATGTTCTTGCGGATCCGTTTGTTGTCCTTCCACAAGCTCTCCAGCCAGTCGTCCACATCCGATCTCTTGCTCTCCTGAGCCGATGGGCAGGGGTTGGCCCGCACCGGCAGCTTCCACTCTCTGGCCGCCTTGGTGATCAGCCGCTTGTCCACCCAGAGCAGGGGCCGGATGAGTTCAAACTCCCCCTCGAAAAAGGTTTCCTTGGGGAACATGCCTTCCACCCGACCGGCATAGCAGATGTTCATGAAAAAGGTCTGCACCAGGTCGTCGGCATTGTGTCCCATGGCCAGGTGGGTCAGGCCGTAATGGTTCATCAGCTCGAACAGCCGCTTCCTCCGAAGCCAGCTGCAAAAGAAACAGGGGGAGTTCTTCCTGTTCTCGCCGGAGTGAGCCCGGGGCCCCATATCGGACACATCGATATGGGCTGGAATCCCGAATTGCTCCAGCCAGTCCAGCAGGGGCAGGTGACTGGTGGGGTCAAACCCTGGATTGACATGCAGGACCATGAGCTCAAGATCAAAAGGCAGCTTGCGTCTCTGGACCAGGAGGACCAGGAGAAGAACCCAGCTGTCGAGGCCTCCGGACATTGCCACCCCGATCCGGGCCCCTGGATTGAGCATCCGACTCTCGAACATGAGCTTTCCAGCCTTGGAGACACAGGATTTCTGCGTGTAGCTCAGATTTTTAGCCAATCCACGGAAATTTTTCATGATCACACCATATCAAGGTGCGGCTGCAAAAACTCAAGATGCAGCCGCAAAAGTCAGCGCAGCCTCTGGCTGCGTTGACTATTTGGGTTTGGACTGAAGAAGGAACCTTCTCTTTTGCGTAGGATATGTCACCTTGATGCAGCCAGTTTGATCAACAAAGAAACTGGCATGGCCGGACCTGATTCGACGATTGTTTTGAAGCCGAAGAGAAGCGGTTTGGCCTTCCCCAGCAGCTGAGCTTCATACGAGAAGCCACAATAATCAAGGAGTTGCATACAGCAATTGCCGCCGGGAAAACACTGCATGGACTTTTTGCACTCGCGTCTATGAACCACGCAGTCCAGTGTGGGTACAGAAGATTCGCCCCAAAGGCAACCAGGACCAGTCCGAGTCTGGTTGCCCAATGCGCGTAGGGTCTCCAGCAGCCAGACCGGGATATCAGGCCTTCCAGCTCGTGCACAGGGTCTGCCGGGAAAGAGCGCCCCTTTTTCCAGCCCGGGCCAAAATCACCGATCGGGCTGGAGATCACTAAAAATGCTCTGCACTTGGAGCTCAAACTCACACTTTTCAGGCAGCAAACATTGACGCATGCATGAATCATGGTTAATTTGTTCAGTTGCAACAATGGTCATGCAGCCAGACACATGCGTCACGTGCCCCGAATGCAGGCACCGGCGTCGGTTGCGCTGCAGCGGTCTGGTCAGATGAAGAACGACTCCGCAACTTCGCCGGTCTTCCAGGAACCCCAGAGGATATTTTCATGGCACGAATCACAGTAGAAGACGCCCTGTCTCAGATCAACAACAGGTTTGTCATTGCTGAGATGGCAATCAAAAGAGTCAAGATGTATCGGGAGGGCTATCCCCCGCTTCTTGAAACCAAAAATTCCGAAGTGGTGACGGCTATCCGCGAGATTGCCGCAGGTAAAGTCAAACTCCGGTCTTCCATCAAAGAGGCTGGAATCAAGGTTGAGGAATCATGAGCAAACGCGACTATTACGAGGTACTTGGAGTCTCCAGGTCAGCCTCGGGGGAGGAGGTCAAGAAAGCCTATCGCAAGCTCGCTTTTGAGTACCACCCAGACCGCAATCCCAACGATCCTGAGGCTGAACAGAAGTTCAAGGAAGCTGCCGAAGCCTATGAAGTCCTGAGCGATCCTGACAAGCGCTCCACGTATGACCACTTTGGCCATGAAGGCCTCTCTGGAAACGGTCATGGCGGATTCGGTTCAGCCCACGACATTTTTGATGCCTTCAGCGATATCTTTGGCGATGTGTTCGGGTTCAGCTCCGGGCGGGGCAGGCGAGGCCCGCGGCCTCAAGCTGGAGCCGACCTGCGCTACAACCTGACCATTTCCTTTGAAGAGGCAGCCAAAGGCACGGAAACCGAGCTCAAGATCCCCAAAGACATCGAGTGCCCTGAATGCAGCGGCACCGGAGCCGAGCCCGGGACCAAGCCTGAAACCTGCAAGCACTGCTCAGGACAAGGGCAGGTCTTTCAGTCCCAGGGATTCTTCAGGATATCGACCCCCTGCCCTATCTGCCGTGGAACCGGCCAGGTCATCACCAGCCCCTGCAAGAACTGCAAAGGCAGAGGCACCGTCAGGGAAACCAAGAAGGTCAAGGTCCACATTCCAGCCGGCGTGGACACCGGAAGCCGCCTGAGGCTGCAGGGCGAAGGAGAACCAGGGCTGCACGGCGGCCCTCCAGGGGATCTGTTCGTGGTCATTTCTGTGGAGGAGCACTCCACCTTCCTCCGCCAGGGTCAGGACATCATCGTCCCTGTGGATATCGGGTTTGTCCAGGCCGCCCTGGGGGACAAGATCGAAGTCCCCACCCTGGATGAGCCAGTGCCCATGGAGATCCCCAAAGGCACCCAGAGTGGTCAGACCTTCAAGCTCAAGGGTCTGGGCGTCCAGCACATCGGGAGCACCAAAAAAGGCAACCTCATCGTCCAGGTCAAGGTCAAGACCCCAACCCACCTGAGCAAGAGGCAGATAGAGCTGTTGCGGGAGTTTTCCGAACTCGAGGCTGAAAAGCCCAAAAGAAAGGTCAAAGGCTTCTTCAAGAAGGCCATGGGAGAGTCGTGAGCCAGCAGGGTCAGCTCACTCATGTCGATGGTTCAGGGACCCTGAACATGGTGGATGTGGGCCACAAGGAGACCACCGACCGGAGGGCCGTGTTTCAGGCCGCAGTCGTCCTCTCCCCTGAAACCATGGCCCTTTTGGAACAGCAGGCTCTGCCCAAGGGCGATGTCCTGACAACTGCCAAGATAGCCGGCATTCAGGCCGCCAAGCAGACTGCCCAGCTCATCCCCATGTGCCACCCCCTGTTACTGAGTCATATCGATGTGCACTTCACTCTGGACAAAGCCGGATCCAGGGTTGTCATTCAGGCTGAGGCCAGGACAACCGCCCAGACCGGGGTGGAGATGGAGGCCCTGGTCGCAGCCCAGACTGCGGCCATGACCATCTATGACATGTGCAAGGCAGTGCAGAGGGACATCCTGATCACGGACTGCAAACTGCTTTTCAAGTCCGGAGGCAAGAGCGGCACCTACAGCGACCCTGGGTATACGTCGGGATAAGAGGCCGGCCGCTTAGAGTTCAACGGTTCAGGTCTGTCCACTTCCGCTCTCAAACAGAAATCAGTGCAAGGGCTTCGAGCCTCGTAAATAATCAGCGCAGCCAGAGGGTGCGCTGATCCGGGACAGATGCGGAGAGGAAAAAAATGACCGCCCCCGGCAGGGTCAGGGGCGGTCAGGCAGGTGATCTGCCTGGATGTGACAAGGATCAATATCGCGGGCGGGCCTCATTCACTTTCAGGGTCCGGCCTCCAAAATCAGTCCCGTCAAGCTCGCTTATGGCCCGATCAGCTTCTTCAGGCCCCATCTCAACAAACCCAAAACCTCTCGGTCGGCCAGTCTGCCTGTCCTCAATCAACTTGACCGACTGGACTTCCCCAAACTGCGAGAACAGGTCCCGCACTTCTTCCTCTGTTGAGGAATACGGCAAATTCCCAACGTACATCTTCTTCATCTCTCACCCACTCCTCGATGATAAAAAAAGAAAATTTTTCGCAACCAGCGAAAACCCAAAGTACTTTGTGTTTTACATGGACCCTGAATCATGTCAAGGCGTTTTTTGAAACACCTCACCAGCCCTTGGCTTGAACGGCAAAATGCTGTATTTGTACCGCCATGACCGTATCGCCTGCTGTTTCTCCTGCCTCCCCTTCACGACGAAGGACCAGACAGATCCTCCTGGGCGGACTGAGGATCGGAGGGGGGGCGCCTGTGCGCATCCAGAGCATGACCAACACGGACACCCGGGACGCCCGGGCCACAGCGGCTCAAATCGCTCAATTGGCCGAGGCCGGTTGCGAGATCGTCCGCCTGGCGGTTCCAGATGACCAGGCAGCCTCTCAGCTCAGGGCTATCAAAGAGGCCTCCAGCGTCCCTCTGGTCGCCGACATCCACTTCGATCACCGCCTGGCCCTCAAGGCTGTCCAGGCTGGACTGGACGGTCTGCGGATCAACCCCGGCAACATTGGTTCCCATCAGGCCGTCAGCCGGGTCGTGGATGCGGCCAGAGACAGGAATCTCCCCATCCGGATCGGGGTCAACAGCGGTTCCGTGGACAAACACCTCCTGGACAAATATGGGGCCCCCACGCCCCAGGCCATGGTGGACAGCGCCCTGGGCCATGTTCGTATCCTGGAGCAGAGACATTTCGAACAGATCAAGATTTCCCTGAAATCGTCTTCTGTCCTGGACACCATCACCGCCTACCGCCTCCTGGCTGAGCAGGTTGACTACCCTTTGCACATCGGAATAACCGAAGCCGGAACCCTGCTCCGCGGCACGGTCAAGAGCAGCCTGGGACTGGGCATGCTGCTCTGGGAAGGTCTCGGGGACACTTTACGGGTCTCCCTGACCGGAGATCCTGTGGACGAGGTCCTGGTGGGCTGGGAGATCCTACGCAGCCTGGGACTGCGGCAGCGGGGCCCGGAGATCATTTCCTGCCCCACCTGCGGACGGACGGAAATCGACCTGATCCATCTGGCCAGGGAGGTGGAAAAGCATCTGCGCTCCATCACCGAGGTCTTCACGGTGGCTGTCATGGGCTGCGTGGTCAATGGTCCTGGAGAGGCCAGAGAGGCCGACATCGGCATTGCCGGAGGAAAGGATTGCGCCCTGATCTTTCGCAAAGGCCGGGTCTTGAGGAAGATCCGGGGAAACGCCGCTCTCCTTCCTGAATTCATGAAAGAGCTGGACCAGTTTGTGGCCCAGAGGAAACAACAGGATAAAGATTGACACTCTCTGCCGGCTTGGCCCACGGCAAAGCGGGCATACGAACACACAACTGCGAGGATCCCTGAATGCGACTTTCACGTTATTTTGTCCCCACACTCAAAGAAGACCCGGCCGAAGCCGAAGTGATCAGTCACCGCCTGCTTGTCAGGGCGGGGATGATCCGCAAACTGACCTCTGGCGTGTACTCCTTTCTTCCTCTGGGGAGCCGGGCCCTGGAAAAGACCGCCCAGATCGTGCGGGAAGAAATGAATCGTTCAGGCTGCATGGAGATCTTCATGCCCATGGTCCAGCCCGCCGACCTGTGGCAGGAGACCGGGCGCTGGGAGTATTACGGCAAAGAACTGCTCCGCTTCAAGGACCGCCACGAACGCGAATCCTGTCTTGGCCCCACTCATGAAGAGGTGATCACGGACATCATCCGCAGGGACGTCCATTCCTACCGGCAGCTGCCTCTGAACCTCTACCAGATCCAGACCAAGTTCAGGGATGAGATCCGTCCCAGATTCGGCCTGATGCGCTGCCGGGAGTTTGTGATGAAGGACGCCTACTCTTTTGACCGGGATGAGACAGCGGCCCAGGTCAGCTATGAGCAGATGTTCAATGCCTACACCAGAATTTTCAACAGGCTGGGCCTGAACTTCAGGGCGGTGGAAGCCGACTCTGGAGCCATCGGAGGCAGCACTTCCCACGAGTTCATGGTCCTGGCTGAAACAGGCGAAGATGTGATCGCAGCCTGCAGCAGCTGCGCCTATGCAGCCAACCTGGAAAAGGCCGAAGTGATTCCCAATGCCCAGCCCCCGGCAGAGCTCCCCCCGGAGCCTGAGCTGGTCACAACGCCCGGGATGAACACCATAGCCAAGATTTCCGATTTCCTGGGTGTCCAGCCGACCTCCGTGGTCAAGACCCTTGTGTATGTGGCCGACGAACGGCCAGTTGTGGCCCTGATCCCCGGGGACCGCGAGCTGAACACGGTCAAACTGAAAAATTACTGCGACGCTGCAGAGATCCGCCCGGCCGAACCCCAGGAAGTCGAAGCCTGGACCAATGCTCCAGTGGGATATGCCGGGCCGGTCAACCTGACCATTGACACCATCGTGGCCGACTCCAACCTCAAGTCCGGATCAGACTGGGTCACCGGGGCCAATAAGAGCGATGCCCATCTGATCCATGTCGATCTGGCCAGGGACACCCGGGTCGCAGACTACACCGACCTGGTCAACGTGACCGAGAAAGACCCCTGCCCCAAGTGCGGAGGCAGGATGCAGTTCTCCAAAGGGATCGAGGTCGGTCATGTCTTCAACCTGGGGACCAAGTACAGTGGGTCCATGAAAGCCACCTTTCTGGATGAGCACGGCAAAGAAAAAGAAATGATCATGGGCAGTTACGGGATCGGTGTCAGCAGGGTCATTGCCGCGGCCATTGAACAGAACCATGACGAGAACGGCATCATCTTCCCCCCCCATATCGCCCCTTTTGAGGCCTGCGTGATCGCCCTGAACGTCAAGGACGAGCAGGTCATGGACAAAGCCGAATGGATCTATCAGCAAATTCAGGGACTGGGGGTCGACGTCATCCTTGACGACCGAGACGAACGGCCGGGGTTCAAGTTCAAGGATGCCGACCTCCTGGGTCACCCCATGCAGGTCATCGTCGGCTCCAAAGGGCTCCAGAACAGGGTTGTGGAGGTCAAAAACCGGAAAACCGGCGAGAGACAGGAGCTTTCCGTGGACACCTTCCAGGAGTCTTTTGTCCAATGGCGTCAAAAGCTCTGGGCGGACTGGGACAGCACCTCCAATCCGGAGTAGCCTGGAAAGCTTTTCTGCAATGAAAAAAACTGGCTGCAGAAGCTGCATCAGCGGTTATGACTTCAGAGAACCACTTCTTTGATCAAAGCCCGATATGTCAGCTTTGCCAGAGGCAAAGCTGACATGCGGCACATCTTCACCGTCCAGGAACTCACCCTGGCCATCAAGGATGTGCTTGAAGGTGAATTTCCTTTTGTCTGGCTCAAAGGCCAGATCGGGAACCTGAACCAGGCCGGTTCAGGTCATGTCTACTTCACCCTCAAGGACGGTCAGGCCAGCATCCAGTGCGTCTGGTTCAAGAACAGCCAGCAGCACCACGTGGGGACCAAACCCGAAGCTTTGGCCACTGGCCTTGATGTCCTCTGTGCCGGCAGGATTGCGGTCTACCCGCCCCGGGGCAACTATCAGCTCATTGCCGAAGTGGTCCAGGATCAGGGCGTGGGCCGCCTGCATCTGGAATTTGAAGCTTTGAAAAAGAAGCTGGCTGACCTGGGCTGGTTTGACCAGGCCCGGAAAAGGCCACTGCCGGAAAAAATCGACCGCCTGGCCGTGATCACCGCCCCGACAGGAGCGGCCATCAGGGATTTCCTTCGCCTGTCCGCAGACCGCGGCTGGGGAGGCTCCATCAGGATCTACCCCAGTCTGGTCCAGGGTGAAGGGGCCAGTGAGTCCATTGCCTCCGCACTGGAGCAGGCCAACCTGGAGAACTGGGCTGATCTGGCCGTGCTCATCAGGGGGGGCGGTTCCCTGGAGGACCTGTGGAGCTTCAACACTGAAGAGGTGGCTGCAGCTGTTTTTCACTCTTCGATCCCGGTCCTGACCGGGATCGGGCACCAGATCGATCTGACCATTGCCGATCTGGTGGCCGATGTCCAGGCCGCCACCCCGAGCCATGCGGCTCAGATGGTCTGGCCTGAACGCCGGGCCCTGACCCAGAGAATCGACGAGCTTGAAATATCCATGCACGCAGCCTGGACCCGGCTGCTGGTTCACAAAGAGCAGCCCCTTGTCCAGTGCGAAAAAGCCCTGGCCTGGCTTTCGCCGCAAAGGCATCTGGACCGTCTGGAACAGGAGCTGGTCAAGGCAGGGCGCAATCTGGCCACCCTGGCCCGGTCTGCCGTGATTCGGAACCAGGAGATCCTGACATCAGTGGTCAAGCGGCTCAGGGCCTTCCACGGCCCCCGGATGTGGGCCCTTGAGGAGTCGCACCTGGAGCACCAGAGCGCGCAGCTTCTCAAGGCTGCCGACCTGGTCCTGGACCGGCAGGAGCAGCGTTTGACCCTGGCCGCAAACGGCCTGCACGGCGCCGATCCCCTGAGGCCCTTGACCCGCGGCTACTCCCTGGTCAAGGTCAGTTCCGACCAGTCGATCCTGCGCAAGGCCTCGCAGGTCACACCAGGTGACCTGGTGGACATTGTGACCATGCAGGACCATATCCGGGCCGCGGTGATCGATGTTGCCGAGCAAGGCTCGCCTCTGAATGACCCGTATGAACCAGAAGCATATGATCCAGCTTTGCTGGCTGCAAAGCCGGACTGCTGATGACAGCCCACAGGGATGGTCCCATGACAGACAGCCCAAATGATTTCGAAGCCCAGCTCGCCCGGCTGCAGGATATTGTGAACAAGCTGGAGCAGGGGGATCTGCCCCTGGAAAAGGGGATCGCGCTCTTCAAGGAAGGCACTGAGCTGGCCCGATCCTGCAGGCAGCAGCTCAAAGAGGCCAAGCACAAGGTTCAGGTCTACTCGCAAGGTCTTGTGCAGGATTTCGATCCCCAGGAGCCCTCAGAAGATGACCAGGAAACAGATGAAGACCACACTTGAGTCGTACCGGGAACGAATCGAAAGCTTCCTGCAGACCTGTCTCAAGGACGATTCCATTCCCGAGAGGCTCCAATCAGCCATGGAGTACAGCCTCTTTGCCGGGGGCAAAAGGATCAGGCCGATCCTCTGCCTGATCTGGGCCGAGCTCGTCAGCGGGGCCAGGGAGCACCCTCTGGGCTTTGCCTGCTCCCTGGAATGCATTCACACCTACTCCCTGGTCCACGACGACCTTCCGGCCATGGACGATGACGACCTGCGCAGAGGCCAGCCCTCAAATCACATCAAATACGGCCAGGCCCTGGCCATCCTGGCCGGGGACGGCCTGCTGACCGAAGCCTTTTCCCTGATGCTCTCTCATGACCGCCACCCGGAGAGGACGCTTCAGGCAGCGGCCGAAGTGGCCAGAGCTGCCGGTCCCAGGGGAATGGTCGGTGGGCAGGTCCTGGATATTCTCATGACCGGCAAAGGCCAGGGGGACCTGGAGATGCTCAAGTCGATGCACTCCCTGAAAACCGGAGCTCTGCTCAGGGCCTCCTGCCTCTCCGGGGCCATGCTGGCCGGAGCGGACCAGGACGACCTGAGCCAGGCCGACCAGTACGGAACAGCCATCGGCCTGGCCTTTCAGATCGCTGACGACATCCTGGACATCACAGGGGAGGAGCAGGCCATCGGCAAGCCGGTCGGCAGTGATGAGTCCAGGGGCAAACTGACCTACCCCAGCCTGCTCGGGCTGGACGAAAGCAAGGCCCTGGGATTTCGAATGGTTGAACAGGCTACAACTGCCCTGGAAAAGTACTCCGGTCCGCAGTCGCAATTTTTAGCCGACCTGGCCCGATACATCATGGAGCGGACCACATGACGGCCAGGCCGGGCCGATGCCCTGTTCACTCGCATGCAGCGCAGCCAGAGGCTGCGCTGAACAGGAACCGTGTTTCGGACTGAAAATCACACCCGCACATGGTCATGGCCTCAAACAGAGATCATGACCATGTTTCAAAGCTTCCTGTTTCAAGGCCTGAGGAGACCATGAACGACGCAACCCGAACTTCGCTTCTGACATCAGTCAACGACCCTGTGCAGATCCAGGATCTCGACTTTGCCGACCTGGAAACCCTGGCTCAGGAGATCCGGGATCTGATCATCCAGACCGTGTCCTGCAACGGGGGGCACCTGGCCCCGTCCCTGGGCGTGGTCGAACTGACTTTGGCCCTGCTCAAGATCTTCAACCCCTCCAGGGACAAGATCATCTGGGACGTGGGGCACCAGGCCTATGCCTATAAGATTCTGACCAGAGGCATGGAACGGTTTCGAACCCTGCGGCAAAAAAACGGGATCAGCGGGTTCCCCAGACCGGAAGAATCGCGCTTTGATCACTTTTGCGTCGGGCACTCCAGCACTTCCATCTCCGCAGGCTTGGGCATGGCCGTGGCCAGAGACCTGCTGGGCACAACCAACAAGGTCCTTTCCGTGATCGGTGACGGCTCCATGACCGCCGGTCTGGCCTACGAAGGCCTGAACCAGGCCGGGGACCTGGACCGAAGCCTGGTGGTCGTCCTGAACGACAACGCCATGTCCATTTCCAGAAACGTTGGCGCACTGTCCTCCTTCTTCAGCCGCAAGCTGGCTGATCAGCGGTTCATGCGCTTCAAGGACGACCTCAAGAACTGGCTGCGCCAGGTCCCAAAGATAGGCGATGAGCTGGTGAACTATGCCCGGCGGAGTGAGGAATCCTTGAAGAGCTTCTTCACTCCCGGGATGCTCTTTGAGGCCTTCAAGTTCACCTACCTTGGGCCCATCAACGGCCACAACGTCAGGCAGTTGACCAATGTCTTCGAACAGGTCCGCGCCTTGGAGGGGCCGATTCTGGTGCACGTGCTGACGACCAAAGGCAAGGGGTATCAGCCGGCCGAAACCAACCCGACCTACTTCCACGGCGTTGGCTGCTTTGAGCCTGAGACAGGCCAGAGCACCAAATCAAAAGCCTCCGCCCCGGGCGACTACAGCACTGTCTTTGGCGCAACCCTGACCCAGCTGGCTGAAAAGGATCCGTCCCTGGTGGCCATCACCGCAGCCATGCCTGAAGGCACGGGCCTGAGCACTTTCAAGGACCGCTTCCCGGATCGTTTTTTTGATGTGGGCATCTGCGAACAGCACGCCGTGACCTTTGCTGCCGGGCTGGCCTCCCAGGGGCTGCGGCCCTGCGTGGCCATCTACTCCACCTTTCTCCAGCGATCCTTTGACCAGATCATCCACGATGTCTGTCTCCAGAATCTTCCGGTGACCTTCTGCCTGGACCGCAGCGGACTGGTGGGCGAAGACGGCCCCACCCACCACGGAGCCTTTGATCTCAGCTTTCTTCGACAGATCCCGAACATGGTCCTCATGGCCCCCAAGGACGAACCGGAGCTGCAGCAGATGCTGGTCACCGCCCAGGAACATCCTGGACCGGCTGCGATTCGTTATCCCAGAGGGGTCGGTCCCGGGCATGAGCTGCTGGACGCACCACAGCCCTTAACCATTGGTCAGGGCGAAAAAATCAAGGATGGCCGGGACGGGGCCGTCCTGGCTGTCGGCAGCCGGGTCTACCCTGCCCTGGAAGCTGTGCATCGCCTGGAGCAGCGCAGCTCTGCAACCTTTGCCGTGTACAACGCCAGATTCATCAAACCATTGCCTGCAGACCTCCTCCTTGAGCTGGCCCATGAGCATTCCAGGTTGGTGATCCTGGAAGAGAACGCTCTGGCCGGAGGGTTTTCGTCAGCTGTCCTGGAGTTCCTGGCCGACAACCAGCTTCTCCCGGGGTTGCAGGTCACCCGCCTCGGCCTGCCTGACCGCTTTATCCCCCACGGCACGATCAAAGATCAGCTCCAGGAGGCGGGCCTGGACATCCAAAGCATTGAGGCCACTCTGGAGAATCTGAAATAAAAAACCGCGCCAGGCGCGGTATGTTATGCGTGTCACCACGTTTGAGGTGTCTCAGTCACTCCGGGCAGCTGGCGGCTCCTGGTCAGCTTCCTCCTCCGGGGCAGGTCTTTGTGACTTGCTGATCTCCTCATCCCTGAGCGTGCGGCGAAGAATCTTGCCCACAATGGTCTTGGGCAGCTCTTCCCTGAATTCGATCTGCTTGGGCACCTTGAAGTTGGCCAGCTTTTCCCGGCAAAAGGCGATGATCTCCTTTTTCTGGATGGTCTGCCCTTCCTTGGGCACGATATAGGCCTTGACTATCTCCCCCCTGGAGGAATGGGGAACTCCGACGCACACGGCATCGGCCACCTTGGGATGTTCGTACAGAACCTCGTCGATCTCCCGGGGATAGATGTTGTATCCCCCGGAGATGATCATGTCCTTCTTCCGGTCCACAATGGTGAAATAGCCCTCCTCGTCCATGAAAGCGATGTCTCCGGTGTACAACCAGCCGTTGCGCAGGGTGGAGGCGGTCTCATCCGCACGGCGCCAGTAACCCTGCATGACCTGCGGCCCCTTGATGAGCAGCTCCCCGATCTGGCCTGGAGCAAGCGGGATGGACCCGAGCTCCATATCCACGATGCAGGCATCGGTGTCTGGAAAAGGGACCCCGATGGAGCCGACTTTACGCTTGCCGCGCAGAGGGTTCAGGTGGGTGATCGGAGCGGCCTCGGTCAGTCCGAATCCCTCAATGATTTCGGCCCCGGTCATCTCCTTGAACTGCTTGCTCAGCTCGACCGGCATGGGCGCCGACCCGGTGACAGAGTAGCGGATGGAGGTCAAATCAAAACTGGCGATGTTCTTCTGCTGCAGCAGGGTGTTGAACACGGCCGGGGCAGATGGAAAGATGGTCGGCTTGACCTTGTCAATGGCCTTGAGCACTTCCTGGGGTACGAACTGGGGATACGGGGCGACTGTAGCCGCCAGGGCTGTTGCAAAGTTCACGCAGACCGTCAGGCCGTAGACGTGAAAAAAAGGCAGCAAGGCGAGAAAGACTTCCGGCTCATCTCCAATATCGTACAGGACCGCCACACACTGCTGAACATTGGCTGACATGTTGTCGTGGGTCAGCATGACCCCTTTGGCCACCCCGGTGGTCCCCCCGGTATACTGCAAAACGGCCAGGTCCCGGGAGGGCTCGACCTGGACCGGTTCATAGCGGGCCTGCCTGGAAAACAGAGCTTTCCAGGGCAGAACCCTTTGAGCATCAAAGCCCACCTTGACGGCTGTCCCTTCACGCTTGGCCTTGATCCTGTAGAGCACATTCAGGGGGAACCTGAGACCGTCCCCCACACTGGTGGTGATGCAGGTCGTAAGGCCCAGCTTGTCCCACAGGGATGAGATTCTGGGCCAGAGCCTGTCCAGGGTGATCAGCACCTGGCTGCCGGAATCCGTGAAATGATGAACCAGCTCCTTTTCCATGTACAGGGGGTTGGTCATGACCACCACGGCCCCGGCCTTGAGGGCTCCCCAGTAGCTGATGACAGTCTGGGGGAGGTTGGGGAGCATGATGGCCACCCGGTCCCCCTTCCTGACTCCCAGACGGGTCAGGTTGGCGGCCAGGAGCTCCGCCCGCTTCTTGAGCTGAGCATAGTTCAGCTTCAGATTCTGAAAGACCAGGGCAGGCCTGCGGGGATGCTGTTCTGCCGCCCGGTCAAGATACGCAAACAGGGGCAGAGACTCGTAGTCGAGATGAAAACTGACATTGGGGTCATAGTTGTCCAGCCACGGTCTGGAAATTTTGTCCTCAAGCATAGTCCACCTTTTCCTTTATCCGGCCTGGATGTCATGCCCCGGCAAAAGGCTGCTGATCGATCCGCTCCTGAAAACAGCCGCCTGTCGGGCTGTAAAAGGCTGCGCTGACATGTCATCATCGCCGATCAAGGACCATGACGACGTCCATGTGCCAAGTCTGCGGGAACATATCAAAAAGTTTCAGCGACGTCACCTCCCAGCCATGCTCGAAAAAGGGCCTCATGTCCCTGGCCGAGTTGACCACATCGCAGGAGACCCACACGATTCGAGACAGCGAGTCCACTTTGGCCAGGCCGGCGATATGCCGGCCGCCCCCTGTCCGGGGAGGATCGATGATGGCGGCTTCCGGTCGCACAGGGGCCAGCAGGGCAGCCAGCGACTCCCGGGTCAGGTCGGTCTGGACAGCCTGCAGGGTTTTCAAACCCATCTCCCGGGCATTGGCCTGGATTGCGGCCACGGCAGCTCCATCTGTCTCCGCAGCCAGGACCCTCTTCCCTGATTTGGCCAGGGGCAGGGCGAAGTTGCCGCATCCGGCATAGAGATCGGCCACGTCCTGATACGGTTCAAGCAGAGAGCCGACTGTGCCCACAAGGTGCTGGTTCAGGGACCAGTTGGCCTGAAAAAAGCTTTGGGCTGGAACCTGACAGGGGGATGCCAGTCCTGCCAGAGGCAGTTTGAGCGTGCGGCTGGATGGGGCTGACACCACGCTGTGGTCAAAAGGACTGGCGGCAATGATGTGCCGGCCGTCTTGCAGCTCTTGACAGAGGGGGCCTAAAGACCGGGCCAGGGGACTGGCCAGAAGAAAGCAGTCGTCAAGCTGGACAGACTGGTCGCTCTGCAGGGCTTTGAAATGCGGCCGATGGTCTTTGACATGAACCTGCCCCCTCCACCTGTAGCGCCACCCCTTGGGGCTCTGAACCACAGAGACCCCGGGCAGTCGAACATCTCTGGGCAGCCCTCTGGCCAGCTCTCTCTGCAGCAGGTCTGCCTTGAGCTCAAGCTGGACTCTGTTTGGCAGGACTCCAAAGCGGCAACCGCCGCAGTGCGCGGAATGATGGCAGGGATGGGGGCGGCGGGCAGGATGGCTTTCAAGGACGTGAACGCATCCGGCCTGGAGGTAGTCCTTTTTCCGCCTGGTCACCCGGGCCTTGAAGACCTCGCCCGGAAAAACGCCGGGATCCACAATGACCACCTGACCGGATGAGAGACGGGACAGGGCTCTGCCGCGCCAGATGATCTTTTCTGCCTTCAGGGTCAGCTCGTCCATAGCCCATCATCGTCAACTGGAGAAGGCATACCCCGGCTGATTGCGGCGAATGAGCCAAATCAGTCCGTAGACCACGCCTGTGTCCAGAGCGGCAATGGCGCACTTGATCACCCACTGCCCGATGATCAGGGGGACAACGTCCATCTGTCCGCCAAAGGCGATGAAGATGAACAGGGCGGAGTCCATGAGCTGGGATACGACTGTTGACGCATTGTTGCGCAGCCAGAGAAACCTGCCTCTGGTCAGTCTCTTCCAGAAATGAAAAGCCCAGACGTCAAAGCTCTGGCTGGCCAGGTAGGCGATCAGAGAGCCAAGAATGATGCGCGGGGTCAGATTGAAGACCGCTTCAAAGGCTGGCTGGCCGGTCCAGAAAGGAGCAGCCGGCCAGATGACCGCCGCCTTGATCAGGACCAGGACAAAAAACATGGCTCCAAACCCGCTGAGGACCACTTTCTGGGCTTTTTCCTTGCCCCAGAGCTCGCTGATGACGTCAGTACAGACAAATGTCACGCAATAGGCCAGCACTCCGGCTGGAACAGCCAGCGATCCAACAGCAATGATCTTTGAAGCCAGGACTGCGGCAATGACCAGGCTGCCGACAAAAATCGCGGTCAGCCCGAGCAAGACATTCTCCCCCCCTTTGAACCCGTTCTGCTCACTGGTCACTGTCCAGAACTCCTTGAATGGCTGTGGTCAGAAAACCGCCCCGCACGTTGTACACCGTGGTCACCCTGAGCCTGGAGGTCTTCAGGGCCGCTTTGAGATCGGCGTAGATCCTCCTGGTGGCCTCTTCCTGGTAGATCCCGACGTTCCGGAAGCTCGTAATGTAGTATTTCAATGACTTGAGCTCAATGCAGCGCCCACCCTGCGGGTAGTACTCGATGACCAGACGACCGACATCAGGAAGGCCGCTGAAAGGGCACACCGCCACAAACTCATGAGTCTCGGTCTTGATGTACTGGTCCGGACCTTCAAATTCAAAGGTCTCCAGAAAATCGGGCTGGATATGGGACTGGTCCTCGAAGGGGAAGGACTGTCCATCAGCTTCGGCCATGGTCTCCTCGCTGCTTGTGCTTCTTTTCCTGCAAGGCCTTGAGCAATATCGGCCAGGCTATGGTTGCGTCACACATGACCTCTGCAAAACGCCCGCCCCGTTCCGGGGGAATGAACTTCCCCCAGGAGATGCCCTCCTGATAGGTGCACCCGGAGAGCCCGCCCCAGTGATCCGGTTCAGGGCAGATCCTGACTCCGTACATGAATCGTTTGACGTCCCAGTTCAACTCTGGATGCCGCTGGACAGCCATCTCCACAAAGGGTCCCAGTTGTTGGGCCCAGTTTCGGGGCACCCCCCCGCCGATGGTGAAAATGCCCAGCCGCTTGGCCTCAACAGCCCGCCGGGTGTAGTCGAACAGGTCCAGGAAGGGATTGAACTGGAAAGGCAGCCTGCCGGGTTCAAAGTCCTCGTCCATCACCCCGGAAACCCTTTTCAGGAGCATGGCTGCCAGGTCCAGAGCCAGCTCGGAATCGGTGAAAGCCGGGATGTAGACCGGGACCTGATGCTCACAGGCACTCTTCAAAATGCCGCTGCCCTCAAAATTCCGGCTCAGATAGTCTCCAATGACCCGGCACAGGTGATGGGAACTCAGATGCTCTTCCTGGGAGATCTCATCCATGACCGCTTCCACCACCTCTTCGGCCTGGAGGAAGTTCACCTCAGGCTCCAGGGTGTCGTAGACCCTGTTCAGTCCCATGCGGCAGAGGTTCGTGTCATTCTGCTTCTCCGGTTCATACTTGTAATGCTTCAGGCCAATGGATTCGATAAACCCGTGGGCCATCAGAGCTCCGGTAGATATGACCGTATCCACCCAGCCCTCTTCGATCATGGTGCAGATCAGCTTGCCCATCTTGGCCACAGTCATGGCCCCGGAAAAGGTGGCCACCACATGGCACTCCGGGTCGTCGACCATGGTTTCCAGGACCTCCAGGGCCTCCCCCAGACGCCGACCGCCAAAAGCGGTCCTGGACATGGCCTGGAGCAGGTCCTGAAAGCTGGAGACCCGGTCCAGGTCCAGAAGCTCGAGCGGGATCAAGCCCTCCTTGGCCGGGTCGACCATCTGTTCGATCTTTCGAATGTGTTTGGATTCTTCACTCATGACCTTCACTCCATGCCTGCTTTGCTGCCGGCAAAGCTGGCATATCGGGTTTGAGCTCAAGAAACAGCCGCTCTTTTCGGAGACCGTTTGTCACTTTCATGCAGCCAGGCTGGTCAAGGCAGAAGCTCGCACCCGAGATGGAGCAGCAAACGAGCCATCAGCCAGCGGCCGAACCTGCCCGCTGTCCTGAGCTGGAGAGGAAAGAGGCCAGCAGAATGCGGTTGACGCACTTCACAGCCACAGATTCGGAGACGACTCCGCAGCCCGGCAGAGGTGCGACCTCGCAGCAATCCAACCCCACCAGCCGGATGTCCCTGAACACATCGGTCCAGAACGACTGAAGCCAGGCAAAGGACAGCCCTCCTGGCTCTGGAGTCCCTGTGCCGGGCATGATCGAGGGATCCAGCCCGTCCACATCGAAACTCACATACACCGGGCGCTGGCCGATGAACGACCGCACCCTCTCGGCCGCCTGCCGGGGCGATCCCAGATCCCAGGCAAAGAGGGTCAGCAGGTCATCAGCTTTGGACTCGGCTATGATCCGGGCCTCCTCGCGGCACAGGCTGCGAATGCCGAGCTGGACCAGCGGCAGCCCCATCTCCATGACCCTGGCCATGACACTGGCATGGGACAGGGGGCTGTCCTGGTAACTGGGCCGCAGATCGGCATGGGCATCGATCTGGATGACCACCAGATCAGGAAAGGCTTCCCGGTAGAAGGTGATTGGAGCCAGAGCCACACTGTGCTCCCCCCCCAGGGTGAGAACCAGAGAGCTCTTGGGGTCGCACCGGGCCTGCAGCTCCCTGAGATGCCTCTCATGCACTGCCTGTGGTCCGGCCACAGGCAGGTCGCTCAGGCAATGGGTGATAAAGTGGGCATGGTCGGCCAGATCGGCCTGGAGCTCATGATCCCAGGTCTCGATTTCACAGCTGGCCTGAAGCATGGCCTGGGGACCGTTGCGAGTGCCCTTGGCAAAGCTGGCCGTGCCCTCATACGGTATTGTCCAGACATGAACAGGCTGTCCGGTCTGGCCCTCCAGCCCCATGTAGCTGTCAAACATGACTCCTCGCGCCTCTTTTCAAATCCTTGAATGTTGCTTCAGCCGGCAAGAAGCTTGCCGGCTGAAGCAACATTCAAGGTATGAAGACTGCTGCGGAAATGGTCGTGGTCCACAACCCGGCAACCCCCCTGGTCACACATGGAGCCGAGGCTGAATCAATGATCGCTCCGCTCATGAGATAGAGCTGACGGCGTTCATCATAGTCCTTTTCTGGATCGAAATCGATGCCCAGGGTCGTAGCCAGCATGGTTGAAGCCAGATCCTCAGCAAAGTCGCCTATTTCCTGCTCTTCAGCCCCAAAGGCGTGATGCTCGGAGATGTATCCGTAGCGGCTTTGTTCTGTGGGGAAGGCCATACCCACTGCCGATCCCACAAGCCGCCCTTTTTCGTTGGTGGCATTCCTGGCCATGACGCAATAGGTGATCTGCCCGGGCTGCAATTTGCTGATACCCTCTTCCAGAACAATGATCTTGCACTTTGGCGGGAAAATGCTGGAGACATAGACCAGATTCTGTTTTTCAATCCTCGCATCCCGCAAGGCCAGCTCAAAGGACTGCAGCTTGTTCTTGTGCCGGCCGATTCCTTTGGTGAAAAAGGCCTCTCGTGGTACAAACGTCATGGCTCTACCTCCTGCGTCGATTCTGCTGCCAGATCAAAGGCGCAATCTCGAATCCGCCAGTTCAATCTCCCATGGACCTCCCCGGGCAGGGCTTGCCGTGGAGCAGCCTGTGGGAACCCGGAATCAAAGAGGTGTCTTGCTCCGAAGAAAGGGATTTGGGCATCCAAGCTCTTTCAGCCGGGCCTTGAATCCCAGAATGTCCGACGGCGCTCCCTGAAAGGTCACCTGCACTCTGTACCAGAACCCCGCATCTCTGCGAACCGAGGTCACCGAGGAAGCCAGACCGGCAGCTTTGAGCCGTGTGTCCAATGCCCTGGCCTGATCTTCGGATTTGAAAGCCGCCACCTGATACAGATATCGAAAGTCAGCTTCTTTGGACCTCGAGTCTGCTGCCCTGTCCCTGGCCTGACCGGAGCTTCGCTGGCCCTGCTGGTGCGAAGATGTCCCTGGTTGTCCGGTTTGAGGTTTTGCAGACGAACCATCTTGCAGGGAGTCAAAAAAACCCAGCTCTTCCGGCTTGAGAACTTGACTCTCCGTGACCTCCTGCTCCGGGACAGGAGCGGATTCAGACTGACCCGGCAAGAGTCTGGCCACCTGCGGGATGACCGATTCCGGATGATAGCCACGCCCGACGAGAACTCCAAGGATAAAGGCCCACACCAGGGCCGCCAGGGTCAGCAGTCCACAACTGATCAGCCCGGACCAGCTCAATGAAAAGTTGATCTTTTTCTGGGTCTTCTTTTTTGGGGAAGGTCTCTTTTTTTTTGTCGCCATACCTGCATCACATTGCCTGGGGGGCTGTCACCCCCAGCAGTCCAAGCCCGGTCTTCAAAACCCTGGCCACACCCTGTATCAGATGCAGCCTGGCCTGAACCCTAAGCCCATCCTCGCCGTTCAAGATCTGGTGCCGATTGTAGTATCTGTGCAGAAGGCCGGCTGTTTCCTGGAGATAGGTGCTCACATGGTGCGGACTGAGGGTCCGGGCAGCCCCCTCAACCGCCTCTGGAAAACGGTCCAGCTTCCTCAAAAGCTCAAATTCCTCCTGAGTGTCCAGCCGGCCGAGCATCTCAGACGTGGCCTCGGTCCATGACTGGCCGCGTTCCCGAGCCTTGCGCAGGACAGAACAGATCCGAGCGTGAGCATATTGCACGTAATAGACAGGATTGTCCATACTCTGGGCTTTGAGCAGCTCCAGATCGAAGTCCAGAGGGCTGTCGCTTTTGCGGCTCAGAAAAATGAATCTGGCGGCATCCACTCCGACTTCATTGCAGACATCGGCAAGGGTTTCAAATTGACCTGCCCTGGTGGACATGGCCACCTGGGTCCCATCCCGCAAAAGGTTGACCAATTGGATGAGAACCACATGAAAATCATCGGAATTTCGGCCCAAAGCATTGACAGCAGCCTTCATCCTGGGGACGTAGCCATGATGGTCAGCCCCCCAGACATCGATCAGCAGGTCGAAACCCCTGGAAAATTTATCCGCATGGTAGGCGATATCCGAGGCAAAGTACGTCAGCTCGCCATCAGACTTGCGCATGACCCGATCTTTGTCATCGCCATACGCAGTGCTCCTGAACCACAGGGCCCCATCATCCTCATAAGCCAGTCCTTTCTCCAGCAGGGAGTCAAGTGTGGCCTCCACCTGTCCAGAGCTGAAGAGGCTTTGCTCGGAAAACCAGACCTGATGTTCCACCCGGAACCGGGAGAGATCCTCCTTGATGCCTTCCAAAATGATCTGCAGCCCGGACTGCAGGCAGGCGTCCAACGCAGCCCGTTCGTCTCTGTCCAGGAGATCAGAGCCATGCTCCTGGTAGAGTCCGGCTGCAATCTCCTGGATGTAGGTCCCTTGATAGCAGTCTTTGGGGAGATCCACCTCCTGCCCGCAGATCTGCTGATACCGGACCAGGATGGAGTGAGCCAGAAGCTGCATCTGCCGGCCGGCATCGTTGAGGTAGTACTCGGTTGAGACTTCAAAGCCGGCAAAACGCATGATCCTGGCCAGGCTGTCTCCGACTGCCGCCCCGCGGCCATGACCGATATGCAGAGGCCCGGTTGGATTTGCCGAAACATATTCAACGAGGACACGCTCCGGGGCAGACCGGTCCAGAGCGCCAAACCGTTCTGCCTTGCTCTGAATCTCAAAAAGGCCCTGCTGCCAGAAGGCTGGGTCGAAGGTGAAGTTCAAAAACCCTGGACCGGCCACATCGACCCTTTCCAGGTCTTTGGTCCTCTGGAGCAAGTCCTGCTTCAGATCTTCAGCAATGGCCCTGGGGCTCTTCCTGGTTTCCTTGGCCAGAAGCATGGCCACATTGCTGGCCATGTCACCAAATGCGGCCTCCCGGGGAGGTTCTATGCTCACCTTGTCCGGCCAGGCAACCCCCAGGGCCTGGACAGCCTGGCGCAAGTGTGCTTCCAGAGTGTCTCGTGCTCTCATCGTCCTTTTCCGTTCAAGCTCTGTTGGGCAGCTGTGCTATGGCTTCCAGGGAGTCCACTGGCTCCGCCTGCCACTGCCTGTTGGAATCATTGAGGATGTGCTTGACAAGCTTGGTCAGCACACCTTTGGGGCCGAACTCCAGCCAGGTCTGCACCCCTTTTTCGTACTGGTCTTCAACCAGCTGGGTCCACAGCACTGGAGAGCGCATCTGAAGCTTCATCGTGGCCAGTATCTGTTCAGCCCGGTCTTCAGGCTGGGCGGTCACATTCAAATGCACAGGAACAGCTGCATCTCTCCACTGATACCTGTCCATGACCCGAGCCAGGTCTCTGGAGGCCTCGTCCATGAGCCCGGAGTGAAAAGCCCCGCTGACCGGCAATCTGACACCCCGCCCTCTTTTCTCTTTGCACAAAGCCAGGGCGCACTCCAAGGCCTCCTCTGCTCCGCTGATGACCAGCTGGCCCGGGGAGTTGAAGTTGGCGATGCACAGCTCCTGGGCGCTCTCTTCACAGGCCTGGCTGACGATTTCTTCGACATCTGACTGGCCCAGCTTCAAAATGGCAGCCATTTTTCCAGACTGATCCTGACCGGCCTCGAACATGAGCCGGCCCCGCAAGCTGATCAGCTCGATCGCCTCCTGGATATCCAAAACCCGGGCCGCTGCCAGGGCGGTGTATTCCCCTACGCTGTGGCCGGCAAAAAAGCTGGGGCTCATCCAGGCTGCAGCACAGGTCCACAGAGTGTAGCCGGTCACCAGCAGAGCCGGCTGGAGCGACCTGGTCTCAGCCATGGCCTGCTCGTCACCGTCCCAGTAAATTTCCCTGAGTGGCAAGCCGGCAATACGTTCAGCCCTTTTCCAGAGCTCCATGGCTTCAGGAAACTGCTCGGCCACATCCCGTCCCATGCCTCTCTCCTGCGATCCCTGGCCGGGGAAGAGAGCAGCTGTCCTGTTTTTTGATTCTTGAAACATCGCCTCTCTCCTGACATATCTTTTCACGTCATCGATCCTGGACCTCTGAGTGAGAAAGACCTATGCTTGTCATCGCTGCCCGGGGCAGCGATGACTTGTGTGTGTATCTCTATTGAAGACAATGGTCCTCACGGTCGTGACGGACCTGATTGATCATGGCCAACACGTCTCTGAGACAGGCCTTTGAGAGCAGAAGGATGCCCGTTCGAAAGGGTAAGCCCGTCATTCATAACCAAGCCCATGCTTCCACAGCCTGATCCCGGCAATGCGCCCACAGCAGAAGGAATCCTGGCCATCATCGCCAGGTGCGGGCTCAGTCTGAGTCCCGATCAGGCCAGGCAACTGGCCGTTTACCTTCGCATGCTCATGCACTGGAACTCCAGGATGAACCTTGTCGGTCCCAAAGACTGGACCACTGTCTGTTCCGCCCTGGTCACTGACTCCATTCACCTGGCCGCCATCATCCCCGAGCTGGGCCTGCCCGGAGAGCCCTTGACTCTGGACATTGGTGCCGGAGCAGGATTGCCGGGCATCCCCCTGCGCGTCTGCTGGAGCAGAGGGGAGTACATCATGCTCGAACCCAGACAGAAGCGGGCCATCTTTTTGAACACTCTCCTGGCCCAGCTCAAACTCCCCGGAACAAGTGTTCAGCGTCTGAACGCCGAAACGTATGGGCTCTCCGGACCTCCGGCGGATCTCATTCTCAGTCGTGGCGTCAGGCCATGGGCGGAATTCCTCGACCTGACCCGTCCCCTGCTCAAGAAGGGCGGTAAAGTCATTGTGTTCTCCAACCAGGGCTATGACACCACTCGGGCCATCCCGCCGGGCTGGAGCGCCCCGGAAGAGCGAGCCTACTGCACTGCCGGAGGACAAACACGTTACTTCTGGTTGTTCTCCCCAAACATATCGCCAAGTTGAGAATTCTTGAAAATGATCTTGGTGGCTGCTTCATCTGCAGTCTCGCCAAGTTCGATGCAATGCTCCAAAAAATCGAGGATTTCGTACCGCCTCTCCTCTGCGGAATACTCAAAGTCTTCGGCCAAGCGCCCCGATCTGAGGTATTCCTTGAGCTCCTGGATGTATTTTTCATCGAGAATCATATCTGAAAACCTGCCTTGACACCCCTGGGGCGGCTCGCCTATAACTATGGATCAGCTCAGCCGGGGTGGCGGAATTGGTAGACGCACGGGACTCAAAATCCCGCGCTCCTTGGAGCGTAAGGGTTCGACTCCCTTCCCCGGCACCACTTGAACAGCAAAAGGTTCCCGATTCAAGCGGGAACCTTTTTTTTGACCTCGAAGCGAATCAGCTTTTGTGTAAACGAAAATCTTATCTTTTATGCTTGCAAAAGGTCAAGAAGAATTGCCGGACTTGCCCGAAGCAGCCCCTTCACCAAGACTGCACAAGGCCAAAAAGCCGGACATAGCCCAAAACATTCGCCGACACCGCAATCCAGACACACAGGGCGCTTCCGATCATGGCCGCCTTTTCCCGCATGGGATGAGTGCTCTTGAGCACCTTGGACCACAGGATTGCAGCCAGGACAGCCAGAACCACAAAGACTCCAAAAGCCCAGATCATGTCCTGATGCATGAGCTCCTGCCAGGGCGTCTTCAGGCTATCCCGGGCCATCCAGGCTGCAAAAGGGACCTGGAGGACGAAGGCCAGGGCCCATCTCGCCCCCAAAGGGGTCATGTGCCGGTAGTAATCCCGGCCAAAATCATCTCTGTTTCGGCGCTTCAAGAGATACATCAGGGCCCAGGCCCCTCCGCAACCGGGTCCCAGGCAGATGAGCTGCCCCACGAGCGGTCCCAGATGCCGGCCGCTGATCGGCCACAGAGCACTCCACCACATCATGGCCGTTCCAGCTTCCTCTGCTGGCCCCCGGAACTGGTGACCGGCCACATTCACGGCCACAGGAATGAACAGAAAAAGAGCCGCAGTGGCCAGCAGGCCGAAGAGGAGGTGAGCCGAATGTCGTCTTTTCAACGGCCTCCAGGAGACCAGAGAGAGCCAGAGGAGCACCGCGGCCAGGACCAGCAACCCCGGGGGCCAGGCCATGAGCCCGGGATCAGCTGCCCACAGTCCTTCAACTGCAGAACCGAAGCGGTAAGAGGCCAGCACAAGGCAGCCGCCTGCCAGGAGAACACTGACCAGGAGAGACCAGAGAGCCATCCTGGCCATCTGTTGTCCGAACTTGTCCAGAAAGACCTGCTTCGACCTCCTGGCCAGGATTTGACTGCAGAGAGACATGAGTGCGCCTCCATGTCCAGCGGCAAGAAAAGCAAGCATGCCTCCAAAAAGGGCGCAGCCCAGATACAGGTCAATGTTCACCAGATACATCATTGCTCATCCTTGTCTCGCCTTGTGCGCCGTGTCTTGGCTTTCGATCAGCACCCTGCCGCTGGCATGAGCTTGGCACACACTTACCACAGTGGGAAAATAGTTTTGAAACTCTTACTTCGACCCCACTGTCCTGGGTGTGGGTAAAGACCAGGCCAGAGGCTACGCTGACTCTTTGGGTTTGAACCGAAGAAAGAACCTTACTTGTGAGCATGATGAGTCCCCTGAAGGATCGAGCTCCACACCGGCCACACGAGCACACTCCGCTCTTGGATCATCAACAAGCCACCTCTTCCTGCAACAAAATCTGCCTCAAGGCAAGTCCGGCAGCAAGGAGTTGCAAATTGTCCCTGCTTGGTCTAATTTCCTGCCAGGCCGTCAGGCGGAGTGGCTGATTGGGCGCTGTCTTACCCAGGGGTTGAGATAAGGCCAAAGAATACAGCGCTCGTTTGAAACTTGATTTTGGAGTCAAGTTTCTTCTTTGATCAAACTGGCCGGATAAAGCAGCTGCTGATTGAAAATGTGTGAATTTTTTCTGCCCTCAACCCTCGACCTGTCAGCGCAGCCAAAGGCTGCGCTGACCACAGACGCGACCTGCATGGAGCATCAAACCTATGTTTCGAAAACTGCTTGTCCTCCTGGTTTTTGCGGCTGGAGCCGGCTGCACCGGCACTCCAGACCGAACAGCTGAACTGCAGTCTCAGCTCATGAGCCTTGAGACCCGGGTCAACACTCTGCAACATTCCCTGGATCAGGAGGAACAGGTGAGAGCCGAGCAGTTTGCCTCCATAACCCAGGAACTGGATGCCCTCAAGGACACGATCCCCGCATCACCCGCCACAGTTCAGCCAAAACCCGAAAAAGTGGATCAAAAGCAGTCAGAGGACCGGAAATCAGAACCGGTTCCCGGCCAGACGGCAGAAGAGACAGCCTCCACCTCCCCCAAGCCCTCACCCGAAGCGACATACCGGCGGGCATTGAACACTCTGCTCTCTGGGTCGCCCTCCGAGGCCCAGGACATGTTGCAATCCTTCCTCGAGGCCCACCCCGAGAGCGACCTGGCCCCGAACGCTACCTATTGGCTCGGTGAAGCCCACTACGTTCAGAAGCGCTTTGCCCAATCCATTCTCTTCTTCAAGGACGTGAGCAACACCTACCCTGAGGATCCCAAGGCCGCAGACGCCTTGCTGAAAATGGGATATGCCTATGCAAACCTCGGGCAAACCGACAATGCCAGATTCTACCTGCAGCGGCTTGTGGAACACTACCCGGCTTCGCACTCCGCCCGTCTGGCCAAAGAGAGACTGCAGACGCTGCCCTGAAGACTCAAAGCCCGGCACAGCCCGGGCCGCGGCGCTCTTCGCCCGGACCGGAATACCGGTCATGGAAGGTGCGCCCGCCTGCAGACACCCCATGAACACTGACGCCTGTTTTGCTGAATTCCAGGCCTGCCTGGCTTTGGGAAAAGCCAAGGGGCTGGGCCCCAGAGGGTGCAAGAAGCTCCTTGACCGCTACCCCTCGGCCCTGGCAGCCACTGAAGACGCGGCCAACTGGCCGCGTCTCGGCCTGACCAGCCAGACCATATCCCGGGACTTTCTCCAGGGACAGTGGCGGGCTTCAGTCAGGCAAGAGCTGGACCTGGTCCAAAAGCACGGGTTCAAGTTTGTGCTCTACTCCAGCCCGGACTACCCTGATCTGCTGCGGCACATCCCTGATCCGCCCATTTACCTGTATGCCCTTGGGGACCAGCATCTGGTCCACCGCCCATGCCTGGCCGTTGTCGGCTCCCGTTCCTGCTCCCGCTATGGAATGCAAGCCTGCCGGGACATCGCCCATGACCTCTCTCAGGCCGGCCTGACCATTGTTTCCGGATTCGCTTTGGGCATCGACACTGTAGCCCACACTCAGGCCATGCAGGGCCAGGGCAGATCCATTGCTGTGCTCGGGACCGGCCTTGACCTGGTGTACCCGGCCCGCAACGCTGAGCTGCGGAAACACATGAGCAGATCCGGGCTCCTGCTGACTGAGTTTGGCCCGGGGACCAAGCCGGAAGCCTACAATTTCCCCCGCCGGAACCGGATCATCAGCGGACTGTGCCTCGGGGTCCTGGTGGTGGAAGCGACCCAAAAAAGCGGCAGCCTGATCACTGCCCGGCTTGCCCTGGAACAGGACCGTGAGGTCTTTGCCCTGCCCGGACCAGTCAACCTGCCCTCCTACTCCGGGTGCCACTCCCTGATCAGGCAAGGCGGGGCCCTTGTCCAATCAGCCTCGGACATTCTGGAGGAGCTCGCCCCCCTGCTCTCCAAGGTCGAAACAGCGACCACTCCTTCCGCCAGCATGCCCGGAGAGCATCCCAAAAGTCCCGGCAGCCAGCTGGAGACCCTTCTTGCCTCCCTGAATCAGGATGAGAGAAAGGTGGTGGCCGCCCTGGCCAGGGAAGAACGGACCCACATCGACACCTTGACCCAGCTCCTGGGCTGGGCAAGCTCAGAGGTCAGCTCGGTCCTGCTGATGCTGGAAGTGCGCGGAGTTGTCAAACAAATGGGCGGAATGTACTATTGTCTTTCCCCAAGGGTGCATCAGGCAGGCTGATCTCAAAGAGACGGTCGCCTTTTGGAGGACGGCAGGGCACCATGCAGATTTCAGGAGACAGAGACGACCATGCAGAAAATACCCACCTCTGCAGCCCGGCCTGGCATGGTTCTGGCCAAGCCGGTCCTGCGTGATAATGGGATGACAGTACTGGGCAAGGACACTGAGCTCACGCAATCCGTCATAGACCGGCTGACCGACATGGACATCGCCAACATTGTGGTCCAGGGGAGCCCGCTGGGTCAGGATGGCGGCCAGGGCTCGAGCTCTTATCAGCACATGCTGTCGCGCCTGGAGCACCTCTTCAGAGGGTATGAGGATGATGAGTGGATGCAGGAGGTCAAGACCTTCCTGTCCGGATATTTCCACCTCAAGGCCAACCTGGAGGAGCACACCGAATCTGGATCTCAGGGGGAGAAGCAATGACCCGGGACCTGCAGACCGAACGCAAAGGCCAGATCCTGTCCGTCAGGGACCTCCCCACACTTCCCAGGGTCCTGAACCAGGTCACCAGGATGGTCGAAGATGACAAGTCTTCGCCTGAAGACATTGCCAGGGTCATCTCCAAAGACCAGGTCCTGTCCGCCAAAGTCCTGAAAATGGTCAACTCCCCCATCTACGGTTTTCCGCGGCGGATCAACACAGTCCAGCACGCCCTGGTCCTCTTGGGCCTGAACGTGATCAAAGGACTGATCATCTCCACCTCGGTCTTTGAAGTCATGACCAAGAGCATGGAAGGATTGTGGGAGCACAGCATGGGCTGCGCCCTGGCCTGCTCCAGCGTTGCCCGGACAGCCGGATTCAAGGATCCCGAAGAATACTCCATTGCCGGGCTGCTGCACGACATCGGCAAGGTCGTTGTCTCGGTCCAGCTGCCCGATGTCAAGTCGTCAATCCTGAACAGAGTCCAGACTGAAGATGCGACCTATATCCTGGCTGAAAAAGAAGAGCTCGGATTCGGCCACGACAGGGTCAACGGCTGGCTGGCCGATCACTGGAACCTGCCCCTGAACATCCGGGAAGGCATGGCCTACCACCACCGTCCGGTCTCAGCCAGGTTTTACAAGGAAACAGCCCATATCGTCCATATTGGCGACTTCCTGACCAAGGTCCTGGAAATAGGCAACAGTGGTGACGACCGGATCCCCAGACTGGAAAAAGGATCCCTGGACGCCCTTGGGCTGAAGCTGACCAGTCTCGAACAGGTCATCGAAGCCGTCCATGAAGACGTCCTCGATGCCTTGAGCACCACCCCGGACCTGGATGACTGATCACGCATGTTTGCCAACCGGAATCAGAACTTCACCCTGATCTCCCAGGACCGGGACTTAACCGCCATGCTCACCGGGCTCTGGCCGGAAGAGGTCAACTGGGCCTGCTATGCCCAGGGCAGGGGGGCCATTGAAAAAATCTTCAACGACCCCCCCGACCTCCTCATGGTGGACCTGGACATCAGCGACATGGACGGCATCGAGCTGGTCAAGCTGGTCAAGAACGAGAACGTCTATCGCCAGGTGCCGGTCGTGGTCTGTCTGGAGGAGAACATTCCGGACACCCTGCTCAACCCGGCCGAAGCCGAGGTGGACGACTTTCTGATCCGACCGGTGAAGATCGAGGAGGCCCAGACCCGTCTGGCCCTGGCCTGGTATCGATCCACCCGGGCTCTGGACGCCAACCCCCTGACCAGACTTCCGGGCAACACATCTATAATACAGAAAATACAAGACCTTATAGACACACAGCAGGACTTTGCCCTGGGTTACCTCGACCTGGACCACTTCAAGGCCTTCAACGACGCCTATGGCTTTTCCAGAGGGGATGAAGTGCTGATGATGACCTCCAGGGTCATTGTCAACTCCATTCGCGGGGTCATCGGCATGGACGGCTTTGTCGGCCACATCGGCGGGGATGACTTCGTATTCATCGTCCCCAGGGACAGAGTCGAGCTGATCTGCCAGAGCATCATCTCCAATTTCAACAGCATTGTCCCTCATTTCTACGACCGCGAAGACCGAAAACAGGGCTTCATCAGCTCCAATGACCGCCAGGGCAATCCCTGCAGCTTCCCGTTGATGACCCTGTCCATTGCCGTGGTCTTCAACACCCGCGGACAGCTCACCCATTTCGGCCAGGCCTCGCAAATCGCCATGGGGCTGAAGAAAAAAGCCAAGCAGGATCCAAGCAGTTCCTATGTCCTGGACCGACGTAAAGCGCCCTGAACGGGTCTCCGCCTTTCTGGACTATCTCCAGGGGCAGCGCGGCCTTTCCCCAGCCACGGTTGAAGCCTATGGCTCCGATCTGATGCGTTGCGAGGCCTTTCTGCGTTCGGTTCAAAAGTCCCTGAACCGGCCGGACAAGCTCTCCAGAGATCATCTGCTGGCCTTTTGCGCTGAAATGCACAGGGCAGGCCTGAGCAAAACATCAGTCGCCCGTCATCTTTCAGCTCTGCGGACCTATTTCCGCTATTGCCTGAAAAAAAAAGTCCTGGCCAAGAACCCTATGGAAGGGGTAGCCAACCCCAAACAGGACCGTCCCCACCCAAAGCGGCTGAATGTGGACCAGGTCCAGGCTCTGCTGGACTCTGTCAGAGACAGGGACCCGAAAACCATCCGGAATATAGCCCTGGCTGAACTCTTGTATGGGTCAGGGCTTCGCATCAGCGAAGCTTTGGGGCTGGACGTGGATCAGGTTCAGATAGGCGACGGCCAGGTCAGAGTCCTGGGGAAAGGGGGAAAGGAAAGAGTGGCTCCCCTCACTGAGGCAGGCGGCCGGCTCCTGAGCCTGTACCTGGACAACAGGCAGGCCTTTGCCCCCAGGCCTCAGGAAAAGGCTTTCTTCCTGGGCGTGAAAGGCAAGCGCCTCCAACGTCGGCAGGCCAACAGGATCATTGCAGAGCTGTCCGCACTGGCCGGGCTTCCGCAGGCCGTCAGCCCGCATACCCTGCGCCACAGCTTTGCTACCCATCTCCTTGAAGCAGGGGCCGATCTGCGTTCAGTGCAGGAACTCCTGGGCCACTCCCGTCTCTCCACCACTCAACGCTACACACACCTGACCATGACCCAGATCATGGGCATCTATGACCAGGCCCACCCCATGTCCAGGAAAACAAAGCCCTGATCCCGCTTCTTTTGGCCCAGCTCGATTGCCTTTTGCATCAAAAATGTGTACTGTTCCTGGAAACAAAAGCTGGACAAACGCCTTTTCCGGCGTTTTCTCTCAACTCCCTCCCACTTATGCACACGGCAGAGTCTTAGAATCACAATGGGTTTCACATGGCAGGATGCATTCACACAGGTCCCGGGGCTGACCTGGAAGAGCGCCACTGAGATTTCACATCCCTCTTCCATCAGTACCCTGGAGAACCTGAAGACATTTCTTGATTATATTCACGTCAAATTTTGTCTCCTCCAGCCGTATTTTGAACACGAAAGCTACCCCCTGGTCAGGCCTGCAGAGCTTCTGCCCTCATTCGAGCCGAACCTCTATGAGTACATCAAACTGCCTGGATTCAGCCTGGTCGCTTTTGACAGGCAGTTGGAACCCTTCCAGGAAATCTTTCAATTCGACCTTCTGCACTGTGTTGAAGACGCCGTCAAAGTGTCCAGGGGACCGGCCTCGCCTTTTGAACCGGCAATCATTCAGCACAATCACTCCATCTTCCTGAGCCGGCTGGCCAAACAGCTCCAGGAAGACTTCAGGGCCCACTACCAGAACCAGCGCATCACCGACCTGATCGCCTATCCCGGAATCCTGCAATACCTGCTGAACATGGACAGGGGCCATGTCCTGGCCAAAAACAGCTTTGGGGATTTCTTCCTGTCCGGGATCTATGCTTCCTTCCCCTCAGAGCTCGATTCCGAGCTCAAGCGTTTTGGACTGCGTATCGGCAAATTCAAGCCTGGCGACAACGACCTCTATGAGCTGAACAGAAACTTTGTCTACCAGTTCCTGATGGAGCTCTACGGCTTCCCCATCGTCTCTGAACGCCGGACCTCCGCCGCCCTTTTTGCCCGGCGTCTGGTCAAAATGGGCGAGGATTTCCTGATTCGAGTCCTGGGTCAGTCGGACAGGACTTTGACCACCTATACTTCTCCAGAGGGAGGAGAACGCTATCCCCTTGTAGAAAAAACCGCCCTGGTCTCTGTGGACAAGAGCCAGAAGGAACAACTCTTGCAACTCAAAAAGCGTGGATTTCTCCTGGGCAAGGACCTGCCGGCGGTCATCGTCCGGGTTCGGTACCGACAGCACAAGTACGACCCCAACAACGTCCGCACCGACAGAGCTCTGTCGGTCTCCAGCCAGGAGATCATCCACCCTTTGACCGGGGAAGTCCTCAAGTCTGTGAACATCGTCAAGGACACCAGCTTGATGACCCTCTCCCTGAACGATATCGTCAAGGGAGAGTATTATGGGCGCATCAAGTACAAACGAAACGAAATCGTCGAGAACACAGACACCCATGAGAAGCGTCTCAAGTTCCTCTATGCCTGGCTGCGAAAGCATCAGCGCCGAATCATCAGCTATTCAGACGAATTTTACAACAATGTGGTCAAGGTCCTGGACAACTACCTCCTGCACACCGACCACTTTGATGACTTTCAATCTCTGCAGGGTCTCTATCATGAAGTCTGGGAGCAATTCAGCTATATTCAGCAGGCCAGAAAGGTCAAACAGCTTGAAGACTTGAAAGATCGCAGATACAAAGGGCAAAAAATCAATATCCTTGACATGTTGAATCTGGCTATCTCCATCATGCAGGACCTCAAGTTTGAGCTCGTCCACTACTTTGACTCCCTGGCCAGGCAGACGGCAAGCCTGTGCGATTTCATCCTCAATGACCGCTATCTGGTGACGACCTACATTGAACCCCCCAGGGACTCTCTGACCGAGTACGGTCTTCAGGTCAGAAAACGCTACGGCCAGCTGGTCAAACTGGTTGACGATTTCAACTCGATTCGCAAATCCAGAATCTGCTCCCCTGAAGAGCACAACAAAGCAACTGCTGCGGCCAATCCGTAGCCTGCAATCCAGCAAGGAAGGTGTCCATGTATTGCAAGAGCTGCAAATACACGAGCTTCGACCATCTCCAGTCATGCCCTCGATGCGGTCAGGACTGGTCGGAAGTTCAAAAGGCCCTCAACCTCGACTGGCTCGTCGAGCCTGCGCCACAGCCTAAAGGACAGGACAGCCCCTATTTGAATCCTGAGGAATTCGCCTTTCAAGACCAGCAGGAAACCTCGACTGCCGCGGAAACCGGCCTGGACGACAGCGAGCTCGAGTTCGCCTCCGTGGATGAGGCCGGCCAGCTGCAGGCAGGCCAATCCGGACTCATTGATTTTGAGCTCGAGGAGGACAGTGAACGTTCATCACATGTTGAGGAAGACGAGATCATGATCTCAGAACCCGAGATCGACCTGGAGGCCGAGACCGGCCTTTTGGACTTTTCTGATCAAGAGGATCAGGCCGGAACAGCCCCGGAAGAAGATGAAATCTCCTTTCCAGAGCTGGATGAACTCTTTTCTGTCCGGAACCAACCCGGAAACCAGGGGCAGGAAGATTCCCTTCAGGCTGAATCCTCCTCAGATCCTGATGATGACCTGGACATGCTCCTGGATATGGACCTGGATATGGACCTGGATGATGAAGGACACTTTGCCGGGGGGGAGGAGCCTGGCCAGCCTGCTGCTGACCAGCCGAACTCCAGCCAGGCTGAAAGCCGAACCTCTGATGAGGACGACAGTTCCGATCTCTCAACCCTGTTTGACGACATTGAGATTGACATCGATTCAGACCCCGACCAGGGACGCAAAGACAGCTGAATACGGGGAGCATGTGTGTCTCACCAGCACCCCCTGGCAGAACGCCTCCGACCGGCCACCCTTGACGCCTTCATCGGCCAGGAGCATCTGAAGCAGAAGGTTGAGTCCCTGCTCAAAAATACCCGGCCGCAAAGCCTTCTTCTGTTCGGTCCGCCAGGCTGCGGCAAATCCACCCTGGCCCTGCTGATCGCCAATCGATCCGGCCTGTCCTTTGCCAGGATCAGTGCCCCGGAAACCAATCTGTCCACCCTGCGCAAGCAGCTCGCACATATCGAACTGCTCATTCTGGACGAAATCCACAGGTTCTCCAAAACCCAGCAGGACTTCTTCCTCCCCCTGCTGGAGACAGGCGACCTGGTCCTCCTGGCTACCACCACCGAGAACCCGTCCTTCAGCGTGACCAAGCAGCTCATCTCCAGGCTTCACGTCCTGAGGCTGCGACCCCTGGCTGGTTCTGAACTCAAAAAGCTGGGACGCAAAGGACAGGAGGCCCTGGATCTGACGCTCTCTCCAGAAGGTCTGGATCTCATCGCCAGGGTCAGTCACGGGGACGCCCGGACCCTGTTCAACCTCTTGGAATACATCGCTGAGCTGCCGGAAGAGGAACGGGATCCGGAAAAACTCCGCACCGCCCTGCCAGAGATCCTCCAACGGGGCGACCGGGACGGCGACGCGCACTACGAGCTGGCCTCGGCCCTGATCAAATCCATCCGGGGCAGCGATCCCGATGCCGCCCTGTACTATCTGGCAGCCATGCTCGAAGGGGGCGAAGATCCGCGATTCATCTGCCGCAGACTGATCCTGTCCGCTTCGGAAGACATCGGCCTGGCTGATCCTCAGGCCCTGAACATTGCGGTCTCATGCTTTCAGGCTGTTGAACTGATCGGAGTTCCGGAAGGATTCATCCCTCTGGCCGAAACCGTGACCTACCTGGCCCTGGCCCCAAAAAGCAACTCCAGCTATGCCGGCTACCTGGCCGCCCTGAAAGAAATTCGTAAAAACGGGGTCCAGCCCGTGCCCCTGCACCTCCGCAACCCTTCAAGCTCTCTGCACAAGGAATGGGGCTATGGACATGGCTACCTCTATCCGCATGCCTATCCGGGGTCCTGGGTCAAGCAGGCCTATCTTCCCCAGGGTCTGAGCAACTCCACCTTTTACCAGCCCAAGGATCAGGGTCAGGAACAACGGCTCAACCTGTGGCTGAAAAAAGTCAAAGCCGCCCAGAAAAAGGGCTGACCAGGATCCGCCGAACCCTGCCAGCCCTTTTGCAGACCATGCCCGGCCCGTCACCTGGTCTTTACCCACACAGAGGACAGTGGGGTTAAAAAAACTCTTTTCCCTCTGTGTCACGTGGGTGCGAAGCTCATGCCCGTCTCAGGGCCCTGGCCGACATCCCAGCCCCTCCACGCAGGCTCAGGATGCGTCCCTGGACTCTATTCATCCAAGATTGTTCTGGATCAACTCCGTCATCTCCCGGCAGCCCACTTGTCTGGCCTCTGGAATCTGCCGGGCCAGGTCAGGGGTGACTGTTTTGTCCTGGATCGTCTTCTGAACTGCTGCTTGAATCCTCTCGGCCCCATCCGACCACCCCAGATGGCCCAGGAGCATGGCTCCAGAGAGAATCAGGCTGCAGGGATTGACCCGGTCCTGTCCGGCAATGTCCGGAGCGGTTCCGTGAGTGGCCTCAAAGATGGCCACCCGGTCGCTCATGTTGGCCCCCGGGGCCAGTCCCAGACCCCCGACCTGAGCTGCCAGGGCATCGGACAGGTAATCCCCGTTCAAGTTGCTGGTGGCAATGACATCATAATCCAGGGGGTTGAGCAGGACCTGCTGGAACATGTTGTCTGCTATCCTGTCCTTGATCATCAAGCGGTGCTGGCCGTCTGGCTTGCCTTCAGCTTCAGTCCGGACCAGCCCGGCGAACTCTTCCTGAGCGAGCTGATAGCCCCAGTGCATGAAGGCCCCTTCAGTCCATTTCATGATATTGCCCTTGTGCACCAGGGTCAGGCTGGTCCGGCCCTGATCCAGGGCATACTGCACGGCCCTGCGCACCAGTCGTTTCGACCCCCGCTCGGTCATGGGCTTGATGCCGATCCCGCTGTCCGGATCAACGCCGACTCCAAGCTCGTCCTGGAGAAACCGAATCAATTTCCGGGCCTCCGGACTCTTGGCCGGCCATTCGATGCCGGCATAGACGTCTTCGGTATTTTCCCGAAAGACAACCATGTCCACATCCTGCGGACGCTTGAGCGGAGACTGCACCCCATCAATGTAGCGAATCGGTCTGATGCAGGCATAGAGGTCCAGTGCCTGACGCAGCGTCACGTTCAGACTCCGGTAACCGGCCCCCACTGGCGTGGCCAATGGGCCCTTCAAGGCCACCTCCGCCTCCTGGCTCAACCTCTGCAGAGTCAGCTCAGGCAGGGGACTGCCGGTCTCCTGCAGGGCCTCTTCCCCGGCCAGGAGCTCAAGCCATTCCAACCGCCTGGACGCGCCGTAGACCTTCTCCACCGCAGCATCGATGATTTGCCTGGCCGCCCTGGTCACCTCCGGGCCTACCCCATCCCCCTGAAGACAAAAGACCTTCTGGATCTGCATGCCCTTCTCCCTGGTCCTGCGAGCGCAAGACGGTACCCTGACCACTGCCGGGTCCTGTTCTCGGTTGCGTGAACACAAAAAGCCCTTTTTGAGCAGAATCCGCACGCTGGTCTGGCTCAAGCCATCTGCGCATGGGACACTGATCAAAAAGGGCTCGTATCTCGGCTTTGCCGCTGGCAGCCCGGCAGGTCTAGAGCTCCAGCCAGGAATCAGAGTAGAGCGAGCGGCCCATGAGAACCTTTGTGGTTTTCACGAAATCTCCCAGCTCTTTGGACAGAGAGCTCACATCAGGCTCGTTGCCGTTCATGGTGGCCAGGATGACGTCAACGATGTCCTGGCGTTTGCCCTTGGCAATCTCGGTCTGTAGCTCGTCCCGGGGGTCGGTGATGATCGAGGCCATGCCCACGCTTTCCAGCATGACGGAGTAGGTCTGGTTCAGGATGCCGCGCAGGTGATCCGGGGCTCCGTTGGACACATTGGACAGTCCGCAGGTGCTTTTGGCCCCTGGAGCCATGTCCGGGAGCATCTCGTAGAAGCGGATCAGGCTCATGGCATGCTCCTGCTGCACATTGACCGGGGTCACGATCCCGTCCACCCAGATCTTCTCATTGGGGATCCCGGCTTCATTGGCCACGGTCATAAGCTCCACACAGAGCATGGCCCGCTCGTTCTCATCCCTGGGAAGCCCATCCGGACCCCACATCAGGGCCACAAAATCGGCATTGTACTCGGCCGCCATGGGAATCATCCGCTCATAGCGCTCCGGGCGGCACATGATGGAGTTGATGATCGGGGGCTGCTTGCAGACCTTGAGTCCAGCCTCGATGGCGTCGATATTTGAGGTATCCAGGAGCAGGGGCAGGTCCACGACCTCCTGCACTGTCTCCACCACCCAGGGCATGAGCTCGACACCGTCCTTCTTGGCCGGCCCCAGGTTGATGTCGATGTAGTCCATGCCTTGTTCTTTTTGAAACAGGGCCTCTTCTTGAATGGGTTTGGGATCGCGGTCTTTGAAGGCCTTCTTGATCTTCGTCATCATGACGTTCAAACTTTCCCCAAAACAGAGCATTGTCATACGCGTCACCTCGTGCGGTTCGTACTTTTAATGTCCAGCCGGGCATCTTCATCTGCAGTCAGGCTCATCGCCGGCATTTCCAGCGTCCTGCAGCTCCTTCCTCCATCGCTCACCAGACGGCAAGCGTGATCCGGCAAAAAATGACCGCCCGGCGTTTCCTGGCCGTACCGGTCTATTTTTTTCCCTTGAGAAACGCCGGAATATGGGCAGCTTCACGGGGCCCGACCGTGATCTTCCAGTCGGGCAGCTCCTCCTCGACTTCGCCGACAATGGCGGCAGCATACCCGGGAATGATCAGCTCTTTGTTCTTGATTTTGTCCGCAATGCCGCACTTCTTGACGAACATGCCCACATCGTCCCCGGCGAATTTCCCTGCAGCCCAGGCCGTGAGCACGGACAGGCCTTCTGAATCCTTGATCAGAAGCCAGCTCGGGACCTTGCTTCCTTCGATCTCCCCGGCCACGATGAAGTAGGTCAGGGCAAAGTTGGTGGTCACCAGGACCGGAGAGTTCTCATCCGGCTTTCCGATCTCATAGATGCCCTCAACCACAGTCATCGGCCGCTGCGGGTCGGTGTAGATGTTCAAGCGCTCAAGCAGGGTCGAGAACAGAAGCTCAGGGGTGAAATCGGAAAAAACGATGCACGATCCGTACTTGGCCACAAACATGGCCCCGATCAGGCCTTCCACGTCCAGGCTGGAGGCCATCTCGCACGGCAGGGCGATGATCGGGAAGCCAACGGAACGGTTCTTGGAGCGCAGGGCGGCGCGCCGCATGCCCACGGCATCCTCGAAGCACTGCTTGGGCTCCCGGCCTCCCGGATCGAGGACCAGATCCTTCAGACCCATGCCCATGAGCTTTTCGGTCAGCTCCATGACCCCATCCACGGAGTCGGCCTTGACCGCCAGGGGCAGGTCGTTGTCCTTGGCCAGCTGTCCGAAGTCGTCCGCATTCTCGGCCGTGGCCGCGTACATGAGCGGCCGCTTGAAGCCGGCGGCATCGATTCCGGCCTGCATGACCTCTTTCTTGTCGGTCATCAGGATCAGGTTGAACTCCGACTGCTCGGCGATATGCTTGGCCTTGGCCGCAAAGGCGTCCTTGTCGCCGCCTGCGTCTTTCAGGGCCACCATTTCAGGCCGCAGGTTGAACCCGACCCGGTCATATTGAAAGGCATTCCAGACCGACAGCTTGGTCTTCAGATCCTCGTCCGAGATGTCTGAGTTGACCACTGCGGCCAGGGCCGGTTGATGGTAGAAGGTCTTTTCGTGCCTGAACTCCACTGTCTCCCCGCCCAGGGTCACGGCCCGCACGCCTTTGCCGACCTTGACCGGGCGGATGGGCGGGGCGGAGGCCTCAGCCAGCTTTTCCCTGGCCTCGTCGGAGACGTAGGGGCATGCGTCCAGTTCCGCCTTTCCAGCAGCCAGGTTCATGGCAAAGGCCAGGCATGTGGCTGCCCCGCACTCTTTGCAGTTTGTCTGGGGAAGCATTTTGAATATTTGAATTCCTGTCAATCCCATAGCCTACTCCTTATTATCGTCTCTCCAATCACGCCTTGACGACTGGGACCCACTCTCTGCATCACATGAGCATCGAGAATTGGTGAAAAGGGGTGGCAGGGCCACCCCATGTGATGATTGCTCGTCCTTACCCGACTATAGGATCCAGTTCCAGGGCCGGGTGCTTCTTTTCCTTGAGGAAAGGCAGAACCTCCTCTTCAGTCGTGCCTACAGTCTCATCAGCTATCCGGTCCAGGAGATCGGGAACGCCAACTTCCTTGGCCCGTTCATCAAAGCGCTCCTTGATTTCCTCCTTGAGCATCTTGGGCATCCAGACCAGTCTGAGGATGCCGCCGTGATCCTGATCAGCCGGTCCATCACCCCGGATGAACTTCCGCTGGGTGATGTTGAACTTGGAGTGTCCGACAAATCCGGGAGTTGAGGCCCCGCCGCCGATGGTCCCGGCCAGGGTAGTGAAGGTCATGCCGCAGGGAGTCTCGCCCTGATAGTCGCGGTTGACGGTCATGACGCCGTTGCAGGCCGGGAGCATGGAGGCCACGCACTCGCAGCATCCGCATGTGGTCATGGGGTCGTAGACCAGGGAGTAGAAGTTGTAGTGATCGATGCCGCCTTTGGATGCCTTGTAGATAAAGTCGTTGACCCCTTTCCATTGTCCCAGGCGCGGATCAAGGCACTCGCCTTTTTCAATGGGCTGATTGGGGCCTGTGGGGTTGATCTCAAAGGAGGCCTTGCAGTCCATCCAGTTGTAGGCCCCGCAGAGCCCGGTCCTTTCCGGACTGACCGTGCAGACATGGTTGGGCGCGAAGGACTGGCACAGGGTGCAGGAGTAATACGTTTCCACGTCTTCGTCGCGCATGTTCTCAACCCGCTCATCCCGGGTCTTGTACTCTTCCCTGGCCCTCTTGGTCAGCTTGTCCACGTCGTCCTTGTTCGTGTACAGCGTGACCTGGACCTTGTCCAGGATCTTCCCGAAGTCCTGGTGGAACTTGGCGTGCAGGACCACACCGATGTCCTTGAGGGTGAAGCCCTTTTCCACGGCCTGCTTGCCCACCCGGATCCAGGAGATGTCCCGCTGGCCGATGTGCATCACGCCCTGGATGTAGTTGACCAGATGGTGAATCTGGCGTTCCAGGATCGGCTCGAAGTCATCCTGCATTTCCCGGCCGGCGACCTGGACATAAATGCCCAGCGGCAGGGTGTCGCCTTCTTTCAGTTCAGTGACGTCCTTGCCGACCACATCGACCTTGGCGTCCTCGATCTGATTCATGTCGGCCATCTTGCACAGCTCGGTGCACTGGGTCTTGCCGCCGCCCATCTGGGAGTGCAGATCGGCCTTCCTGATCCGTTCCCCCTCGTAGGCCGGGCCAAAGGCACATGGAATGTCGATCTCTGTGACCGAGACCTTCAGGCCGCGAATTTCGATTGACCTCTGGACAATCTCATCATGGGGCACGTTGGCCACCACATGCTCATAGGTGCAGACGCCGGTGGGCAGGATTTCGGGAATATCGGTGTCGGCAATGGTTGGAAAGCCCCAGTTGACGGCCCCGGCTGCTGCTCCGGCCCATTCCGCGTTCACATCGCCCAGGGCATTGACAAAGGCGAAGATGCGGTTCTTGTTGTACATCAGGATCTTCTTGTAATCGCCGGGCTCGATCCCGCCAAAGGCCATGGCCGCCCGGTTGGCGAAGCCAAGGGCGAAGATGGCCGAGGAAATGTCCGGCCCGAAAGGCACGATCCTGGTTCCCCAGCCGATCTGGACCCCGGCTTCCAGGAGCTGCTGCGCACATGTCGTTCCATTTTGATTGGCAGCCAGAAAGATGTACAGGTTCTTCTGCTGGTAGCCTTCCACAATCATCTTGGCGGTCTCGGCATCCGGGGCGGCACCCACAATAGCAGCGAATCCGGGAGCCGATCCGTCCACGAACTCGACTCCGCGTTTGCGCATGATCACGTCATCGGCAGCCCCGAGCCAGATCTTGCCGTTGTCTTCATCAATGTCCTCGGCCGAGGGCAGGTAGAAGTCCGGCTCGCGCAGATACCGCAGCGCCTCCTGGATCTCGAAGGCAAACAGGGTGGCCATGCCGGCATCCAGGAGAGATCCCAGATATGGCAGGTGGTTGATGCCCTTGATGTGCGGAGGGAGGAGTTTTCTGGCAAAATCCATGGGTTTTTGCAGATCTTCCAGGGTCTCCACCTTGATCCCGCTCAGGGAGTAGATCACCGGCAGGTAATAGGCTGTATTCGGGAACCCCACTTTGGAACTGGCTTCAAAGGTTTCCAGGGCCTGCTTGAGCTCGCCTTCAGCCCTGGAAACAACATTGTAGCCGCCTTGAATTGCTGCAAATGCGACTAATCTGGACATATCTCACTCCTTGTTTCAGGTTTTGGCCCTGATGTCTCACCTACTCAAAGCGTCTATGGAAAATGTTCAATTTTTCAAGTATTTGTTCAGTCACAGGTTTGGCGGACTTGGCCTCACCCTTGGCAGCCGGCTTGGCCTCTTTCTTGGCCTTTTTCTCTTCTTTGGCCGCCTTTTTGGGTGCCGCAGCCCTGCCCTTCTTCAGCTTGGCTTCAAGGGCCTTGAAGTCGTCATCCAGTTGCTGGGTTCTGGCTTCTTCCTCTTGTTTGGCCTTTTGTTCGGCCTCTTGTTTGGCCTTTTCCTCGGCTTCCTGTCTGGCTTTTTCCTCAGCTTCCTTCTTGGCCTTGGCTTCAGCCTCAGCTTTGGCCTCAGCCTCGCGTCTGGCCTTTTCCTGCTCTTCCGGAGAGGGCTTGGCTTCTTCCTTGGCTGGCTCGGGTTTGGCTGCAGCCGGTTTGGCCTCTTCCTTGGCCGGTTCAGGCTTCTTTTCTTCCTTGGCAGGCTCAGGCTTGGCCGGTTCGGGCTTGGCCTCGGCCTTCTTCTCCTCCTTGGCAGGAGCAGCCTTGGCCTCCTTCTTGGGCGCAGCCTTCTTCTCCTCGTCCTTGATGGTCAGATCGAGCTCTGGAGCCAGGGAGGCATAATCGATGTCCACGTCCGGCAGGAGCTTGCTGATGCCGGCCACATCCATGGCGCTTCCTCCGTCCACCATGAGGTCGATGAAAGAACGGGTCATGCGGACTGCTTCGGGATGGCGCATGATCAGGATGTTGGACCCGGCCATGAGATAGGTCACCGCTCCCACAGCTTCCATCATGATGCCCCGCCTTTCAGGATCGCCCAGGGTGGGCGCTTCGTCCACGCCCTCCTTGGCCTCTTTGCACTTCCAGACCTCGTTGGCCAGATTGTTGATCACCGGGAGCTGGAGCTTGTTGTCGCCAAAGGTCAGAGCAGCCAGCTTGATCCGTTCCATGACCGAGTAGGAGTACTCCATGCCGTAGCCAAGGCCGCCAGTGGTGGGATCGATGATGATCCGCTCCGTGGGGAGACCCAGATTTTCAAGCAGGATGTTGATCTGTTTGGCCAGGTTGATGTCGATGGGTGAGGAGGCGATGGCGGTATGCCCAAAGCCCATGACCGCTGCCCCGACCGACTTGTGGTTGGCATCCTCGATCGGACCGATGGCCAGGTTTGCCCCGTCACAGTCTTCAGCGATCTTTTTCAAGGTCTGGGCGTCCTTGTCCACATTGGCTGTGCCCCAGATGATGAGCGGGACATTGATCGCGTCCAGAACTTTTTTCACCGTGGCCACAGCCTCTTCCGGACCGGCGTCCTTGTCGTTCGGGTCTGTGCTCTTGAGCTGAAGGCAGATCATGTCCGCCCCGTACTCGTCCACGCACTTCTTGGCCCAGGCAGCGGGGTCGCCCAAACAGTCCTTGAAGGGTTCCTTGGCCTGCTGCGGCCATTCAGGCGGCTCCATGTCCCAGACTTCCATGGCGATCTTGGGTTTGTTCCCGATCTCGCCTTCGAACTGGTGAAAGGGAAGGCAGGACTCTCCTCCTACAGTGACAGCCTTATCGCCCTGACCGAGAGAGACCCCCTTTATGCTTCCAGTATAGTTTTCCTTGACCATTTCAAAGCCCATATCCACTCCTTATTGCTTAAAAATTGACTTGGAAAACCAAAGCCAACCACACCGATCTGAGATTCAAGCCCAGGACCCTCTCTGTCGCAGTGCTTACCAGCCCCATGCATGCACATTCCAACAGGGGCGGACAGTCGAGTTTGGTATGTACTTCAACAACTTAATAAATTAATTTCTCCTAGCTGTAAATTGGCTTTTTGTCAACTACAAGGCTGAATGAGATTTCTTTCCTGTACCGTTTTTTCTGGATTTTGCACAAGGCTGCAGGCAACAGATCCCAACATTTCGCGATGTGTGCAGCCCACGCTTCTGCATCAAAAAACAAATAAAGTGTTATTTTGTGTTATGTATTTGTTTTTCATAACACCACCTCGGATCCTGGAATCGGGCTTGCCGGCATCACGATTCTTCCTGCATGTTTTTTCTCTCCTCAATCCGGGCATTCAACCGGGGAAAAAGCTCCATATCGGTGTGCGGTAAAAACAGGGAGGCAATGTAATTGTCCATGTACGATGTCGTCTCCGAGAGCTCAAAGTTGGTCATCTTCTTGGTGACCTCCACAACATCCCTGCGGATGTAATTGTTCAGAGAGCTCATCTTGGCCCCCATCAGGGAGCCGTTCCCGACATAGGTGATGGTCTCCGGGTCCATTTCCGGCAGGAGACCGATGGTCATGGCCTTTTCCAGATCCACATAGCTCCCGAATCCGCCGGCGATGAGGATGCGGTCCAGATCGGCCACTGACAGCCCGACTTCGTTGAGCAGGGTCATGCATCCGCTGTAGATGGCCCCTTTGGCCCGGATCAGATTGTCCACGTCAGGCTCCTGCAGGGTCACATCCCGTCCGATGTCAGTCTCCTCGGCCCAGGCCAGGACATACTCGGGAACTCCGTCATCCTCCCTGAGCCTGGGGTTGTCCAGGTCGGGATTGAACTTGCCCCGATTGTCGAGAATGCCCGTTTCAAACATGACCGCCACTATGGTGATCAGCCCCGAACCGCAGATGCCTCTGGGCTTTTTCTGGCCCACGGTCAGGACCATGGGCTCCAGGGTCAGCGGATCCAGGGAGAAGTCTTCTATGGCCCCTTTTTCAGCCCGCATGCCGAACTTCATCCCGCCGCCCTCGAAGGCAGGGCCGGCCGAGCAGGCCGCACACACCATCCAGTCCTTGTTTCCGATCACGATTTCGGCATTGGTCCCAATGTCGACATAGAGGGTGATCTCCTCAGCCTGGTACATGAGCGAGCCCATGACCCCGGCCACGATGTCCCCGCCCACATAGCTTGAGACTGCGGGGTAGACCAGGGCCTGGACATGGTTCCCCAGATCGATGCCGATCTCTCCCGCCTTGAAGGGGGGGAAAAGGGTGCAGGCCGGGACATAGGGGGAACGCCGGATGTACCTTGGGTTGATCCTCAGCAGGAGCTGGGTCATGGTCGTGTTCCCGGCAAAAGTGATCGTGGAGATGTGGTCCTGATCCACGCCGGCATCGGCCACGATTTTCTTGATGATGGAGTTGATGGTCTTGAGCACGGCCTTGTTGAGCTCTTCCAGTCCATTGCCTTTTTCGGCATGGACAATGCGGTTGATGACGTCTTCCCCGTAGCTCATCTGGGCATTGAAATCCCCGTACTCTGCCAGGACCTGACCGCTGTTCAGGTCCAGAACCTGCCCGTAGATCGTGGTCGTGCCGATATCGACGGCAATGGCGAAGTTGGAGTCGGTGGTGTCCCCTGGATGGACATTGACGATAGCGGTCTTGCTCCCCTCCCGGACCGGCCTGGCCAGGGTGGCCGTGACCTTGAAGTCCTCCTGCCTGATGACTTCCACGATCTTGCGCAGGACCCGAAGATCCACTGTCAGCTGGTGCTCGTCGTGCTTCAGCTTGAGGTGATTGATCAACCGGGTCACATCCGGGGTATTGTCCTCGGCTGAAGCCGGAGGCAGCTCCAGGTACTTGAGCTCCACCGGAGCCAGGAACAGCCCCTTTTCCTTGAAATCCTGGAGGTCGACCTGCCGGATGTGTGCCGTCCGCCGCGGAGTGGCCGGCACGTTCAGGACACTGGCATCCACTTCGGATTCTATAGGCACCCGAACCGTGAGATCGCTGACCACCGTGGTCTGACAGGCCAGCCTGAAGCCGGCGTCCACATCCTGCTGGCTCAGCTTCTCGGTGATCCCGCCTTCGGGCTCCCCGTCTTCGATCTGAATGCGGCACTTTCCGCAGACACCTGTTCCCCCGCATGAAGCATTGATGTGCACTCCTGCGTCCAGGGCCGCCCGGATGACCGTGGTTCCTTCTTCAACCTCGATGTCTCTCCCGTGAGGTAAAAATGAGACTTTGGGCATAGAGACCTCCATGCTTTTTCGTTGATCCATCTGGCCGGCTTGAGCGACCATTGTTTGGGACACGGCACCCCTTTTCCGCCCTCAACCATCGAGCATCGACCTGTCAACGCGGTCAAAGGCTGTGCTGACTGAAGGGAACCGCTCCCGGTCGGTGTGCGGCAGAAACTTGGCTGCACTGAACCTGTTCATGAACTCCTGGTTCACATTGAGTTCCAGATAGGTGATCTTCTGTTTCACGGCCCTGACCTTGTCCAGGACCTCGGCATCCTGCAGAAAAAGGGCTGCCCCTTCCAGGGAGCTGTTGCCCAGGGACTGATAGGTCTGAAGAGGAAGATCCGGAAGCATGCCTATGGTCACTGCAGACCCGGGATTGATGAAATGCCCGAACGTTCCGGCCACGAAAAATTTTTGCAGATCCTGGAAACCCAGTCCCACTGAAAGGAGCAGCGTCTCCAGGATCGTGAACATGGCAGCCTTGGAACGGATCAGGCTGTCCACCTCTGGTTGCCCGAAGAGCAGTCGCGAGCCGTTGGCGGCTTTGTCATCAGGGACCAGGATCAGATACACAATCCCGTCGATTTCTTCAAACCGTTCCGGACAGGGATCCGGAACGAATTTGCCCCGAAAATCGAGCAGGCCGCACTTGAAAAGCTCTGCAGCCAGGTCGATGACCCCTGAACCGCAAATCCCTTCCGGCGGCAGATCGCCAATGGTGTGCACCTGGAAGCTGAAGCTCTCCGGGTCGATGCGCACCTGGTCGATGATGCCCGGGCCGGCCTGCTTGCCGATGCTGCTCATCCCGCCTTCCAGGGCCGGCCCGGCAGCGCCGGCACAGACGATCAGCCATTCCCTGTTTCCCAGGACCACTTCAGCATTGGTGCCCACATCAACCAGGATGCAGATCTGATCCTGTTCGGTGATGCCGGAATACACGATCCCGGCCATGAGATCCCCGCCAAAATAGCTGCCCACGTTTGGAAAGCAGTACACTCTGGCCAGGGGATGGGCCTTCAGGCCGAGATCCGCGGCTGAGATGAGATCGAACTCGTTGGCCGCCGGAATATAGGGTTCCCGTATCATGGCCTGGGTCTGCAGCCCCAGAAAGAGATGGATCATGGCCGTGTTTCCCGCCACAGCGATGTTTCGAACCTGTCCTGGACTGAGACCGTGTTCCTGGCTCAGCTCTTCCAGTCCTGTATTGATCCCCTCAACAATCAGCTTTTTGAGCTCCTGCCGGCCTTCCGGGGTGCTGCCATGATGGATGCGGGTCAAAATGTCCGGGCCGATCATCACCTGGGGATTGTCAAAGGATTTCCTGGCCTGGACCTGGCCCGTGCTCAGGTCCAGAATCTGGAGCACAAACCTGGTGGTCCCAAGGTCAACTGCCAACCCCAGAGGGAGGGCATCTTCCTCCGCGGGCTGGATTCCGGTCAGGACCGAACCCAGTCCAGCACTGAAAAGAGAGCATCTGACCGAGAATCCGCTCTGGCGCAATTTTTCAGGAAGATCCTGGATGAGCTCAAGGTCAAGGCTGATGTTCTCCTGCCTCAGCTCGGACCGGAGCGTTCGCAGAAGCCGATCCGCATCCCCGGTATTGTCCTCCATGGATGGCGGCTGCAGGTCCAGGGTTCGAACCCAGCGCCCGCTCAGACACGTCTCCTTCATAATGCTCCTTGTCAGCGCAGCCTCTGGCTGCGCTGAATATTTGGGTTTGAACTGAAGAAAAAAAGCTTATTTTTGAGCATAATGTGCGACCTTGATGCCGCCAGTCTGATCAAGAGAGAAACTGACATTGCCGGGCCTGATCCGACGATTTGCCGGGAAAGGCCGGGACGACCCTAGAACCCCAGACAGGTCTGCCAGGTCCCGTCTTCACTGAGCACCCCCTGGACGGTTCGGCCCCTTTCCTTGAGCATCTCCGCGATCACGGCCATCTGGGAGGGCAGCAGTCCGGAAAGTATGAAAGCCCGGCATGCGGAAAAATCAGGCCGGTCCATCAGGACGCGCATGACATCAAAGTGTATGTTGGCCACGATCAGATCCATGGCGTGGCAAGGGCAATGATCAGCCTGCCCCACAAAGGGCAGAACCCTGTCCTGGACCTGATTGAAGCAGACATTGCGCACAGCGGTCTGGACAGCCAGCGGGTTGAGGTCACAGGCCAAAACCCGGTCCCAGCCCAGCCTGACGGCTGCAATGGCCAGCAGTCCGCTTCCTGTGCCGATATCCAGCACTGTTTTGCCTCTCTGCTCAGCAGAGAGCCGGGTCAGGGCCCGCAGGCAGTCCCTGGTCGTGGGATGCAGTCCGGAACCAAAGACCACTCCGGGATCGAGCAGAATCTGTTCCTGCCCGGGCTCTTGGCCATCATGCTCCCAGACTGGACGCACAGTCAACGGGCCTATGCAGAAACTGGAGAGCCGGCCGCCCTGCCACTCGGTGTAGCTCATCTGGTAATGATCCACCAGGCTAAGCTCCGGCCGGTCCTCGATCCTGGCCTGGACCCTCTCCAGGGCAGGACCGGAAAAGAAGACAAAGGAGACCTCTCCTTCCTCCCAGATCCCCAGGCAGTCGGCATCCGCAAACAGCTCAGGCTGAACTCGACCGTGCAGGTAGTAAATACAGAGGCGCTCAGGTGGGCGGGCAGCAGCAAGAGAGAATGACCGTCTGCCCTGGAGCGGGGTGCCGGTGTCCGGCACCCTGTCTGGAGGGTGGATGTCAGTCATGACAAAGGGAGTCAAGCATCGTAAAAGCCTGCCTGGAGCAGGATCTCAAAAGAGCTTCTCGAACAGGGCAAAGGCTGAACGCAGGGCTGGATTGTCATCCGGCAGCTCATACGTGGGTCGGCCCTGGAGATCAAAATCCTGGATGGTCGAGTCGGCATATATCGAGCCAAGCAGCGTCAACCCTGCGTCGCTGACCAGCTTGAGCATCTGCTCAGAGGGCTCTTCCCGGACATTGTTGAGGATCAGATGGATGTTTTGAACCCCGATGTTCAAGTTCTGGGCCAGGTGGTTGATGCGTTCGGCAGCCTGCAGGCCTCGCCGGGACGGGTCGGAGACCACAAGCAGGTCATCGATGTTGCTGGTGGTCAAACGGCTGATATGTTCCATCCCGGCCTCGTTGTCCATGACCACGGAGGCGTAGTTTCCGGAGAGCTTGCGCAGGAAGTCGCTGAGCAGGGTGTTGGCTGCGCAGTAGCATCCCTGGCCCTCAGGCTGCCCCATGACCACCAGATCGAACTCGTCTTCTTCAATCACGGCCTCTTCGAGCTTCATGGACATGAACCGGTCCTTGGTCATGCCTGACGGCACTTCCCCCCTCTTCATCTCTTCCCTGACGTCCCCAAGTGTTTGCGGGACCTCCACTCCAAGGACCTCGTTCACATTGTAGTTTGGATCTGCATCAACGACCAGAATGGGCGTCTGGGCTTTCTGGACCAGATATTTGACCATCATTCCGGTCAGGGTGGTCTTCCCGGTGCCGCCCTTGCCGGAAAAAGCTATGGATATGGCCATGGAAACCTCGCTTTGTTTGCAGTGTGATTCGCGCTCGCTCCCGCGATATCGAAAATCGGTTCATCTTTCCAAGACTGTCACTATCGGCGTCTCACTTCAGCGCAGCCACGGGCTGCGCTGAAGCATGCCGGGTTGAACTCAAAATGGATCCGACTCACTCAGGTGCTCTCTCAAATCTGGAGAGGATCCTGGCGCACATGGCATCCAGCTGATCCTGCTCAGGCAGATCCAGGACTGAGGAAGACAGCTGTTGCTGCCGGGTCAGTGAAGCCAGAGGAGGGATGACCGCCCCCACTTCGGGAAGCTCCAACTCCCCTGGAGGACTGAACTCCTCCTCGCACCTGTTCAAGACCAGACACTGGCGTTTCAGGCCGAGATCCCGGGCAAACCGGCTGATCTGGGAAGCCGTCTGCAGCCCCCTGATGCTCGGCTCGCTGACAACGATCAGTCCGTCAACACTGGATATGGTCCCCCGCCCGAGGTGCTCCACTCCAGCCTCGAGGTCCACAATCAGTCTCTGGGTCCTGGACAGGATCAAGTGAGCCAGCATGGCCTTGAGCAGAGCATTGGGCGCACAGCCGCATCCGCCTCCGGCTCCGGCTATGGTGCCCATAACCAGCAGGTGCATGCCCCGAACCTCTTTGGACAGTCGGGTGACCAGGTCGTCAACCTTGGGGTTCATATTGATGAATCCACCCGTGCCCACTCTTTCCTGAATCAACGCCTTTTGCTGGACCAGCGGGGTGGGAATCTCGTCCTGGTTCAGCCCCAGGGCTGAACCAAGAGACAGGGCAGTATCCGCATCCACCAGCCAGACGTCCTCACCCTGTCGATGCAAAAAGTCACCCAGCCAGACCGTCAAGGTCGTCTTGCCCACCCCGCCTTTACCTGCAACTGCCAGCTTCATGTAACGCCTCGATATCATTATTAAAAAAACAAAAGGACACCAGCAGGCAAAGTGTAATCAAAAACAGGTGGAGTTGCAAGGCGAGGCACACGGGTCCGCATCCAGTCTGGACCATCCTGGTGATGAGCGCTTCTGCATTCATCGAACCAGTGAAATGACACACAAAAACAAAAACCTTCTTGACGCTTTGTGCATATCCATGTAAAGCCTATAATGAAATGTTAACCTATAAAAACAACGTTCTGCACACAAACCACGCCTGCGGCCAGAAGGTTCTCAGCGCCATTGAGTCCGACAGGGGAAAGGAGGTGAGGGGATCGATATGAGAGAGAGAATCGAAAGCGGTGAATTCGTGATCCTGGCTGAAATGGAGCCTCCCAAAGGAGTGGATGTCAAGACCATGACCGCGAATGCCTCCAGGGTCAAAGGCCTGGTGGATGCCTTTGTGGTCCCGGAAATGAACAGTGCCGTGATGCGCATGAGTTCCCTGGGAGGCTCAATCCTGCTTCAGAATAGAAACTTGCCTGCTGTGATGCAGGTCAATTGCAGGGACCGCAACCGGCTGGCTCTTCAGGCGGACCTCCTGGCCGCCTCGGCCTGCGGAATCAGAACCGTAATGGCTGTCACCGGGGACGACACCAAGTTTGGCGACCACCATCAGGCCAAAGCGGTCTACGACATCGAGCTCCTTGAACTCCTGGAGGGGATCGACAAAATGGCTCACGGACGGGACATGGCCGGCATCGAGCTCAGGGGCAGCCCCGACTTTCTGGTCGGCTCGACGATCAACCCCATGCTTGAAGGTCCGGAAGTCGATGTCCTGCACAGGAAGATGGAAGCCGGGGCCAGCTTCTTCACCACCCCTGCGGTGTTCGACACCATCTCCTGGGATCAGTTCCTCAGAAAGGCCGACGACCTCAAACCCAAAATCATCCCCACTGTCCTGCTCCTGAAGTCAGTGGGCATGGCCCGATACATCGACCGGAACCTGAACCACATTTATGTACCGAGCTCCCTGATCCAGCGGCTCCAGAAATCTCCGGACCGGGAAAGGGAGAGCGTCAAGATTGCAGCTGAAACCATCGCGACCCTCCGGCAGGAAGGGTTTGGCGGAGTGCTCATTTCAACCATGGGCTGGGAGCAAAAGCTTCCTGAAATCATTCACGAAATACGAGGGTGAGCATCATGCAACAGAATCAATCTGGGCACAATCGGCCTGGACACGCAGGCGGGGCGCAGGCCCCGGTGGGATCGGTCATGGTCGTGGGCGGGGGCATCACCGGGATGCAGTCTGCCCTGGATCTGGCCGACTCCGGGTACTATGTCTACCTGGTTGAGGAATCCTCGGCCATAGGGGGGATCATGTCCCAGCTGGACAAGACCTTCCCCACCAATGACTGCGCGATGTGAATCATCTCCCCCAAACTGGTCGAGGTCGGCCGGCATTTGAACATTGAGCTGTTGACCAACAGCCAAGTGGAGATGGTTGAAGGCGAGCCTGGCCGGTTCAAGGCCAGAGTCCTTCAGAACCCCAGATATGTAGATCTGGCCAAGTGCACGAGTTGTGGCGAATGTGAGACTGTCTGCCCGGTTGTGCTGCCCAATGAATACGACCAGGGCCTCTCCACCCGCAAAGCCACGTACAAGAAGTACCCTCAGGCCATTCCCGGAGCCTTTGCTATCGATAAAGGGGACAAGGCTCCCTGCAGGCTGGCCTGCCCGGCCGGACTCAATGTACAGGGCTATGTGCAGATGGCCAAAGAGGGAAAGTACAAGGAATGCCTGGAAATAATCATGCAGGAACTCCCATTGCCCGGCATCCTGGGCCGGATCTGCCCGGCCGGGTGTGAAGACGCCTGTCGCCGGGCTGAAGTGGACCAGTCCATAGCCATCCGTTCTCTGAAGCGTCTGGCTGCGGATCAATATGATCCCCGGGAGATCGAGATCAAGTGTGCTCCCAGGCGGGAAGAAAAGGTGGCCATCATCGGTTCCGGGCCAGCCGGGCTCTCGGCTGCCTATCATCTGGCTCGGAAAGGCATCCAGTCCACGATTTTTGAAAGCCAGCCCGAGCCGGGGGGCATGCTCAGACTGGGCATCCCTGCCCACCGTCTGCCCCGAGAGGTCCTGGACAAAGAGATCGAGGTCGTCACCAACCTGGGAGTGGACATCAAGACCAACACCCCCTTGGGGCCTGACCTGACTGTTGATCAGCTCCTGTCTGACGGCTTCAAGGCAGTGTACCTGGCCATCGGGGCCCACAGGGGCATCGAACTGGGCATCCCGGGTGAAAAGGCCAAAGGGGTCCTCCAGGGGGTCGACTTTCTCCGGGAAGCCAACCTCAAAGGTACAGCTGAGGTGGGCAAAAAAGTGACCATCATCGGCGGCGGCAACGTGGCTGTGGACGTAGCCCGCTCTGCCGTCCGTCTCGGGGCCGAGGAGGTGAGCATTGTCTACCGGCGGACCTGCGACGAGATGCCGGCCCTGAAAGAAGAGGTCAACGGTGCAGCCTGCGAAGGTGTCAAGTTTCTCTACCTGGCCGCCCCACAGGAAATCCTGAGCCAGGAGGGCCGCATCAGCGCTCTGCGCTGCATTGAAATGGAGCTCGGCGAACCCGACTCCTCAGGTCGGCGTCGGCCCATCCCCATTCCTGGAAGCGAGTTCGACATCGAAACCGACCAGCTCATTGCCGCCATCGGCCAGCGCCCCGACCTCTCGGCCCTGGAAGACATCACCGGCCTGGAGTTCACCCGCTGGGGCACGGTGGAAACCGACTCCATTTCCTACTTCGCCGGTCGGGAAGGGGTCTTTGCCGGCGGCGACCTGCAAACCGGCCCCTGGGTGGCCATTGGGGCTGTTGCCGCTGGAAGAGAAGCGGCCGAGTCCATCCACAGGTACCTGGACGGACAGGACCTCAAGACCGGGCGGGAGCCCCTTCCGGAAAAGGATCTCTCGGCCTGCAGGCCCATCCCCGAAGGAATGCCGATCCAGGAGCGGGCCATGATGCCCGAGCTTCCGGACGAGGACCGGACCTGCACCTTCAACGAGGTGGAACTGGGCTACGACGACCAGACCGGGCGAGCCGAGGCTGCCCGCTGCCTGAACTGCGGGTATTGCTGCGAATGCTATCAGTGCGTCGGCGCCTGTCTGGCCGAGGCCATTGTCCACGACCAGCAGCCGCAGACCCTGGAGCTGGATGTGGGCTCGGTCATCCTCTGCCCCGGGAATGCCGTCTTTGATCCCGGCACATTGGAAGAGTTCTACCACTACAAATCCCATCCCAATGTGGTCACCTCTCTTGAATTCGAACGGTTCTTGAGCGCCTCCGGCCCGACCATGGGGCATTTGGTCCGCCCCTCGGATCACAAGGAGCCGCAGAAGATCGCCTGGCTGCAGTGCGTCGGCTCCAGGGACACCAACAGGTGCGGCAACGGCTACTGCTCCTCCATGTGCTGCATGTACGCCATCAAGGAGGCCCGGGTGGCTCTGGAGCACGCCGGCGGCGACCTGGACTGCGCCATCTTCAATATGGACATCCGCACTTTCGGCAAGGACTTCGAGCAATACTACATCCGGGCCCAGGAAGACGGGGTCCGGTTCATCAAGTCCAGGGTGCACACCATAGACCCGGTCCCGGGGAGCGACGAGCTCAAGCTCCATTACGTGACCGAGTCCGGAGAGATGCATGAGGAGACCTTTGACCTGATCGTCCTCTCAGTGGGCATCGAGGCCTCTGATTCCGCAGTGGCCATGGCCAAACGGCTGGGAGTGGAGCTCAACAAGTACAACTTCTCGGAATCTGATCCCTTCAGCCCGGTAGGGACGTCCAGGCCAGGGATCTTCGCCTCCGGAATTTTCCAGGCCCCCAAGGACATCCCCAGCTCCGTGGCTGAAGCCAGTGCGGCTGCCTGTGCTGCGGGCAAGATGCTGGCCCAGGCCCGGAACACCAGAACCAGGACCCTGGAACTGCCGGCGGAAAAGGATGTCCTCAATCAGGAACCACGGATCGGGGTCTTTGTCTGCCGCTGCGGGATCAACATCGCCGGGGTGGTCGATGTCCAGGATGTTGAGGACTACACCAAGACCCTGCCGGGGGTGGCCTTCACCACCCAGAACCTGTTTACCTGCTCCGAGGACGCCCAGCAGCAGATGAAGCAGATCATCCAGGACAACAACCTGAACCGGATTGTCGTGGCCTCATGCACCCCCAAGACCCATGAAGCCATCTTCATGGAAACCCTGGAGGCCTGCGGCCTGAACAAGTACCTGTTCGAGATGGCCAATATCCGGAACCAGAACTCCTGGGTCCATGCCGACACACCGGAGCTGGCCACAAACAAGGCCAAAGAGCTGATTCGCATGGCCGTGGCCAGGGCGGCCAAGCTGGGGCCTCTGCACGAACGGAAGATTCCGGTCAATCAAAGGGCCCTGGTCATCGGCGGCGGAGTGGCTGGGATGAATGCGGCCCTGAGCCTGGGCGAACAGGGCTTCGAGACCTTCCTGGTGGAGAAGGAGCCCCAGCTCGGGGGACTGGCCAGGAACCTGACCACGACCATTGAAGGCAACGACATCCAGGAGCACCTGCGATCGGTGATCCAGAGAGTCACCAGTCACGAGAACATCCAGGTCATGACCGAGACGCTCATTGTCGGCTCCTCCGGGTTCAAGGGCAACTTCACCACTGAGCTCATGGTCGGGCCCGGCATGTATGAACGCAAGATCGAACACGGAGTGACCATCCTGGCCACCGGGGCCACTGAATACCAGCCCACCGAGTACCACTACGGCCAGTCGGATTCGGTCATGACCCAGATCGAGCTGGCCAAGTATCTGGAGGAGAAAGGGGCTGAGGGGTTGAACCAGGTGGTCATGGTCCAGTGCATCGGGTCCCGCAACGAAGACAACCCCAACTGCTCCCGGGTCTGCTGCCAGAGCGCGATCAAGAACGCCCTGCACATCAAGGAACAGAACCCCAAGGCCCAGGTGGCTGTGTTGAACAGGGACATCCGTACCTACGGGATGCTCGAGGACTACTACACCAAGGCCCGGGAAAAAGGAGTCCTCTTTTTCCGCTTCACCCCGGACAATCCGCCTCAAGTGTCTCACAACGGAGATGGCCTGACCGTGACCTTCACCGATCCAATTCTGGATCGCCAAATAGAGATGAGTCCGGACATCCTGGCTTTGAGCGCCGGAGTCGTGGCTGAGGACACTGAAGAGCTGGCCACGATCATGAAGCTGGCCAGGAATGCCCAGGGTCACTTCCTGGAGGCCCATGTCAAGCTCAGGCCCGTGGACATGGGTACTGAAGGGGTCTTTGTCTGCGGCACGGCCCACAGCCCGATGCTCATCTCAGAGGCCATTTCCCAATCCCTGGCTGCGGCTTCCAGGGCCACGACCTTCCTGGCCCAGGAGGAGCTGACCCTGTCCGCGGTCACAGCCAGAGTCAACCCGGATCTGTGTGCAGCCTGTCTCATATGTGTCCGGGCCTGTCCCTTCGGGGTTCCCAGAATCAATGAAGAGGGCGTCAGTGAAATCGATGAAGCCCTGTGTCAGGGCTGTGGGGTATGTGCATCCGAATGCCCGGCTAAAGCCATCGAGCTGAACTGGTATGAAGATGTGCAGATCGAAAGTGAAATCGAGGCGCTACTGGAGGGGGTGCTATGAGCGAGCAGTTTCAGCCTGTGATTGTGGCCTTCTGCTGTAATTTCTGAGGGTACTCAGCTGCGGACCTGGCAGGTTCGATGAGACTGAAGTACCCTGCAGACATCAAGATCGTTCGCGTGCCGTGCACTGGCAAGGTGGATCTGATTCACATCCTCCACGCTTTGGAAAAAGGGGCTGACGGGGTGTGTGTTGTCGGCTGCCTGGAAGGAGACTGCCGGTTCAAGACCGGCAATCTCAGAGCCAGAAAGCGGGTCGAAAAAGCCAAAACCATACTGGAAGGCATTGGCATCGGCGGTGACCGGGTCAGGATGTTCAACCTCTCTTCTGGAGAGGGCCCCCGCTTTGCCCAGTACGCTGCTGAAATGGACGAACAGATTCGGAACCTGGGTCCAAATCCGATCAAAGCGGCCTTGAAGCCCAAAGCCGCATAAACACAATGGGGTTGGATTATGATTGTGGCCGAAAAAAAACCGGTGGAAGAGATCATTGAGTACATCAAGGACAAGGATCGGATTCTGATCCTGGGCTGCAACGAATGCGTTACCGTGTGCGAGGCCGGAGGGAAAAAGGAAGTGGCTGTCCTGGCCTCTTCCCTGCGGATGTACTTCCTCAACCAGGGTCAGCAGAAACAAATCGACGAGCGGACCCTGGAAAGACAGTGCGACCATGAATATCTGGAAGAGATTCGAGACACTGCAGACAACTACGATGCCATTGTCTCTCTAGCCTGCGGGGTCGGGGTCCAGTTTACGGCTGAAACATACATGAACCAGGTCGTCTATCCCGGGGTGGACACCAAGTTCCTCGGCGTCACCGAGGAGCGGGGTCTGTGGACTGAACGCTGCCAGGCCTGCGGAAAGTGCCTTCTGGCTGAGACAGCCGGGATCTGTCCCGTGTCCAGGTGCGCCAAACGGCTCTTGAACGGACCATGCGGAGGGTCCACCCAGGGCAAATGCGAAATCAACCCGGAGCTGCCCTGTGCCTGGCAGTTGATCATCGACCGGCTCAAGGCTCTGGACAGGCTTGATGACTTCGCCAGGCTCATTCCGATCAAGGACTGGTCGACTGAACGGGCCGGTGGACCACGAAAAGTCGTCAGGGAGGATGTGCAGTCATGAATGTGAAGACACCCAGCAAGCTTGAAAAAGTCCTGGCTGCCGGCCACATGGCGGTCACCTCTGAATGCGGCCCCCCGCGCGGGAGCGACCCTGAAGCCATCACCAGAAAAGCCGAGATGATCAAGGATCATGTCGACGCCATCAACATCACCGACAACCAGACTTCGGTCACCAGGCTGAGCAGCCTGGCCTCCTGCATCCACCTCAAGCTCATGGGAGTGGAGCCCGTGCTCCAGATGGTCACCCGGGATCGCAACAGAATCGCCCTGCAGAGCGATATCCTCGGGGCAGCCTCCTTTGACATCAACAATATCCTCTGCCTCTCCGGAGACCATCAGAGCTTCGGGGACTGCGCCCAGGGGCAGAACGTGCACGACCTGGACTCGATCCAGCTCATTCAGACCGTGCGGATGATGCGGGACGAAGGGAAGTTCCTGGGAGGGGACGAGATCAAGAGACCGCCGCAGATGTTTGTCGGGGCTGCGGCCAACCCTTTTGCCGATCCTTTTGAAATCCGGGCGGCCAGACTGGCCAAAAAGGTTGCCGCCGGGGTGGAGTTCATCCAGACCCAGTGCATCTTCAACCTGGACAAGTTCGAGACCTGGATGAAGCAGATCTGCGATATGGGACTGGATGACAAGGTGGCCATCCTGGCCGGGATCACCCCTTTCAAGTCCGCGGGCATGGCCAGGTTCATGGCCAAGCGTGTCCCGGGTATGGACATCCCTCAGGATGTTGTCAAGCGCATGGCCGACACCCCCAAGGAGAAGCAGCCTGAGGAAGGCATCAAGATTGCCATAGAATCCATCCAGCGCCTCAAGGAGGTCAAGGGGGTCAAGGGTTTTCACATCATGGCCATCGAATGGGAGGAAAAAGTCCCGGAGATTGCCGAAGGTGGCGGGCTGTACCCCAGGCCAGAGGCCTGATCTCTGTCCGGCCCTGTCCGCCCTCGTATGAAACTCACCTGTTGTGGAGGGGGCAGACCGCTTCTCTTCGGCTTCAACCAGTTTCTGCCTTGATCAAACTGGCTGTATGAAGCGACACATGGGGCTTAAAAAAGTCTGTTTCTTCAGGTCAAACCCAATGGAAGTCAGCTTTGCCAGCGGCAAAGCTGACTATCGAGTTATCGATGTGATTGACGCGTTCATTGCTAACCACAAGGAGGAAGGAAATGACAGAACAGAAAAGAGTCCTGGTCGTTGACGACGATCCTGATTTCGTGGCTATCGTCCAGAGCAAACTCGAAAGATTGAACTGCCTGGTTGATGTTGCTTATAATGGTGTCGAAGGATGGGAAAGGGTCAGGGAAAACACGCCCGACCTCATTGTCCTGGACGTGATGATGCCGGAAAAGGATGGCTTTCAGATGTGCAAAGAGCTCAAGCAGGACGAGAAGCACGCTGACATCCCGGTGGTCATGCTCACAGCTGTGGCCGACCACATTGCAGACACGGGATACACCCAATACGATGCCATGAGCATGGAAGCCGAGGACTACATCCCCAAAGGACCGGACTGTACCAATCAGGTCATCAACAGTATCAAAAGCCTGCTGGACCTTTGAGGCCGTAAGGCGAATGAACGCTTGTCCCACTGCCCAGGCCCTGTTGCCCGGGCAAAGATGATCCGCTGCCTGAAGCAAGGCCCGACTCCTGCCGCACAGGCTCCCTGCTTTGGGGCGGCACACGGAGACGAAAAGGAATGGGAACGGTCTGATCTGCGATCCGGGCATGCGTTCCTGTTCCTTTTTTCTGTTCTGTGGACCTTGCCGGGGAGGAAAGGATGGGTGACAACCTGCACTTGAACATCGCCCTGGTCGGGGGCGGCGAGTTGACTGCCGAAGTCCTGGAAAAGACGGCCACAGAGTTCTTCGAGCTCGAAAACATCAACGCCAGGATTCTGGCTGTCTCCGACCCTGACTCGGAGTCTCCGGGCATGGTCATGGGCCGCCGTTTGGGCCTGCTCACGGTCAACGACTACACCGAACTGTTCGACCCTTACTACGACATCAAGCTGATCATCGTTCTCCGGCCTGAGCCGGAACTGCTCTATGACATCATTGCTGCCAGGCCCAAGCACATCCGCATCATGGGTTTGCAGACCTTCACCCTGTTCTGGGAAGCCATCAATATCGAAGCCAACAAGCTCCGGGAGCGGACCCAGGAAATCAAGGCCATCTTCGACAACATCCAGGATTTCATCCTGGTCATCACTCCGGACATGACGATCATGGAGGCCAACAAGGCCTTTCTGGAGCAGATGGGCTTCACCCGGCAGGAGGTCATCGGCCGCAAGTGCTATGAGGTTTTCCAGAGGATCAACCGCCAGTGCCAGTGTTCAGACGGGCAGGTCGTCTGCCCTCTGGAAGAGGTCATCACGACCAACAGCCCCAGTCAGCGCATTTTCCCACGCGTCAACCGGGAAGGGAGAGTTGTCTACATCGAAGTGACCATCTATCCCATCCTCGAACAGGACGGATCCATCTCCAGGTTCATTGAAATCAGCCGGGACGTGACCAAGAGGGAAAAGACGGATGAAGAGATCAACCGCCGCCTGGAACAGATGGTTGAGGACAGGACCAGGGAGCTGAAAAAGAGGCAGGAGGCCATCCTGCACCAGGACAAGATGGCTTCTCTGGGCAAGCTCTCCGCCTCTGTGGTCCACGAGATCAACAACCCCATCTCCGGGATCCTGAACCTGGTCCTGCTCATGAAGCGGATGACCGAGGAAAGTCCAGTCCTGGAGGACAAGCAGCTGACCCGGTTCTCCCGCTACCTGCAGCTCATGGAGACCGAGACCCGGAGAATCAGCAGGATCTCCTCCAACCTGCTCTCCTTCTCCAGGGAGTCAAAGCTGGAGACCAGCATCCTGAACCTGAACCAGCTCCTGGATGATGTCCTTTTCTTGAACTCCAACTTCCTGAAGATCAACTCCATCAAGGTCCTCCGGCACTTCGACTCCACCCTGCCGGACATCATGGCCGATGGCGAACAGCTCAAACAAGTCTTCATGAACCTGGTCTCAAACGCGGTGGAAGCCATGGAGCAGCAAGGAAAGGGGGCCTTGACCATCACCACCGAACACCGAAGCAACTCGGTCCAGGTCAGCTTCACTGATACAGGCCCCGGCATATCCCAAGAAGACATCACCAAACTGTTCGATCCCTTTTTCTCGACCAAGACCAAAGGCAAAGGGGTCGGCCTGGGTCTGTCTGTCGCTTATGGAATCATTCAGCAGCACTGCGGGACCATCTTTGTGGACTCCAATGAAGGGCAGGGGACCACGATCATGATCAGGCTGCCGCTGAAGCAGCCCAAACACAAATACGAGTGAACGGGTAAGCCCATGGACAGAGCCAAGATCCTGATCGTCGACGATGAACTCATCCTGCGGGAGTCCCTTCAGGGGTGGCTGGAACGGGACGACCATCACGTGGAGAGCGTGGCCAGCGGCGAGGAGGCCCTGGAACGTGTCCGCCAGTCCCGTTACGACATCCTGTTCCTGGACATCAAGCTGGAAGGCATGAGCGGGCTCGAGGTCCTCAAAAAGGTCCGGGAAATCGACCCGGACACCTTTGTGGTCATGATCACGGCCTATGGTTCGATTTCCACGGCGGTCGAGGCCATGAAAGACGGGGCGTACGACTACCTGCTCAAGCCTTTTGAGCCTGAGGGCCTCTCCGTGCTCATCGAAAAAATCATGCACACCAAGGCTCAGACCAGAGAGACCCAGTACCTGCGGGAAGAGTACAAGGACCGGACCAGGTTCGAAAATCTGATCGGCCAGTCCGAGGCCCTGCAACAGGTCTTTGATCTGATTCAGGATGTGGCCCCCATGGACTCGACCGTGCTCATCACCGGAGAAACCGGTACAGGCAAAGAGCTGGCGGCCAAGGCCATCCATACCCACAGCAAGCGCTGCCACGGTCCGTTTGTCGCCGTCAATTGCGGGGCCCTTCCTGAGCACCTCATGGAAAGCGAGCTCTTCGGCTATCAGAAAGGGGCCTTCACCGACGCCAAGACCACCAAGAAAGGCCGTCTGGAGCTGGCCTATGGCGGAACTTTGTTCCTGGATGAAATCGGGGATGTCAGCCCCAGGATGCAGATCGACCTTCTTCGGGTTCTGGAAGAGAAGATATTCTACCGGGTCGGAGGCACCCAGCCCATCGAGGCCAACTTCAGGGTCATTGCCGCCACGAACAAAAACCTGGCCCAGGCCGTCCAGGAGGGAGCCTTCCGGGAAGACCTGTTCTACAGGATCAACGTCATCGCCTTTGAAATGCCCCCTTTGCGCAGGCGCAAGGAAGACATCCCTCTCCTGGCCGAGCACTTTCGATACCGTTTCACCCAGGAGACGAACAAAGAGATCGATTCCATCAGCCGGGCTGCCCTGGATGAGCTGATGACCTATGACTGGCCGGGCAATGTCAGGGAGCTGGAGAATGCCATTGAGCGGGCGGTTGTCGTGGGCAAGGGGAGGCAGATCGTTGTGGAGGATCTGCCCATCAGCTCCCGGCCAGGCGTTCAGCCTTCAGGGGGATCCCTCCAGGACGTTGAAAAGAGTCACATCCTGACCATCCTGGAGCAGACCGGCTGGAACATCAAGCGCAGCGCTCAGATTCTGGGCATCGACCGCTCTACCCTGTACAACAAGATGAAACGATATCAGATCACCAGGGAGCAGTGAAAACAAACGACCGTGAACGGCTGATCCTCATCTCGCCCATAGGTCCGATTGAGACTCGGCACATCCCTCCGATCCAGGCCGCCTTGAGGGACAGCTTCGGTTTTTCGACCCATGTGGCCCCACTGCTTGACGATGTGAGCTTCGCCTTTCACTATGGCCGCCAGCAGTTCCACTCCACCGCTATCCTGGACAGGCTGGCCCAGGAGCTCCCCCCGGAGTGCCTCAAGGTCCTGGGCATCACCGCTGTGGACCTGTTCATCCCCATCCTGACCCATGTCTATGGAGAAGCCCAGCTTGGGGGAACGAGCTGCATCATCTCCACCTACCGTCTGGATGAAGGCTCGGTGCATCCCAGCTTTGAACAACAGTGCATCAACCGGTTGATCAAGGAAGCTGTCCACGAGCTTGGCCACACCTTCAATCTCAGGCACTGCCGGGACCCGGCCTGCATCATGCACTACTGCCGCAGCCTGCATGACGTGGATCGCAAGTCCCTGGAACTCTGCCGCTACTGCCGGATCATGCTTCAGGACGAGCTCAAGCTGCTGGGCCAGAAGTCCTGAGGGGAGCGGGCACGAAGCAAACCCGTTTCTACGGGTCCGAATCAGGGACTAACTCGAATGAGGAACACAGCCTGGCCCAGTCCATACCAGGCAGGTTGCCGTAGACATCGTCCGCCAGAACTCCCCCGTCAGCCGCCAGAGGCCCATGGACCTCTTCGATCAGCTCATGCAATCTGTCCAGTTCAGCTGACAGGAACTCTCCGGTCTCCTGGCCGAGCATCAGGTCTTTGAGATCCTGGCGAAGATTGGAAGCACAGACCTGCACGAACCATCCCCGGCCGTAGGGGCTGGCATTGGCCAGCCTCGACTCCCTGCGCAGCTCGGGATTGACCTCGAGAACAACCCCGCTGACCGGAGAGAGGATCCTGGCTGTGTGTGTTTCTCTGCACACGGAAAACACAGGCTCTCCTTTCTGAATCTTCTTGCCGATCAGCGGAGTCTGAACCTGATCCAGCGGGCCGATCAGCTTGAGGGCGAATTCATCCAGCCCGATGCGGACGATGCTGTTCTCCTCGAGCTTGGTCCAGGCATGCCCGGAATGCAGATAGTAGCCCTGCGGGACGTGCACCCCCTGGACATCCAGAAAGTCCACCGGGGTCAGCACTGCCTGGACACTGAAAATATCCTGAAAAAACTGATGGAAATCGCACTGGGCGCATTTGTATTCCTTGGAGCAGGGCCTGAACTCGACCTCTTTCTTCATGCTGTGAATGCACGGTCTCTGAAGAACAGGCCGCCTCTTGAGCCGCTCGGCCCAGTGTTCGATGTGCGCTCTTTTCGGCGACGGGGACCTGGACTGCTCCAGCAGCGCTCTGTTCTCTTCAGCTGTCTTGAACAGGGCCCGGTCAAAGGCACAGGTGGAACAGTTGTAAGCGTTCCGGCACTGCTTGGCCTTGACCACCCCGGCCTGCATCCAGATGCAATCCTGGTTTTGGACCTGCCTGGTCGTGAGCTTCTGGTTCATGACCGCATCCCTCCTGACGTGCCCAGATCCTGCCGGATCGTGGTCTACAATCACGGTCAGGGCGGAGCCGGGCCAACCAAGGCCCCTGCACCCGCCCATGACCCGTCGCCCATGCCTCAGCCTGTCTTCAGGAAGGTCCTGGTCAGAGAGTTCCAGTCCAAACCGGGCAGGTTGCCGTAGATGTCGCCGGCCAGCTGCCCGCCGTCCGCAGCCAGCGGTCCAGCCACGTCTTCGATCATCCTCTCCAGGGTCTTGACCTCGCTGCTCAGCCACTCCACCCCGTCCGTATCCTCCATCAAGCGCTTCATCATGTTTTTGATGTCGTTGTGCCTGACCAGGAAGACCCAGCCGTCCTCATAAGGCTTTGCGCTTGCCAGGCCGGGATTCTCCCGGATGCGGCTGTTGACCTCGACAATGATCCCCTGCACCGGGGAAAGCACATCGGCCTCATTGTCGTGCCTGCTCATTCCCCAGGCCGGATTTTCCTGTTCCACGACCTTGCCCATGACCGGCAGCTTGAAACCGTCCATGTCCCCGAAGAGCTTGGTGGAAAAGTCGTCCAGACCCACTCGGATCATGCCGCCGCTTTCGATCCTGGCCCAGGTGTGGCCCTGGTGAAAGTAGTAGCCCACCGGCAGGTCAAAACCTTTGATGCTGTACTTCTCGCTGACCTGGCTGCCTGTCTTGGGTCCCAGGACGTCTTCAAAATACTGATCGAAATCGCAGGAAGAGCATTCGTAGTTGTAGGGGCATGTCCGGTGTCCAATCCGACCGGTCAGGGTGTGCCGGCAGATCCGTTCCAGCCCTGACCTGCGCCGCATGGCCTCCTGCCAGCTGACCTGCCTGCCCTGTGCGACCTTGGCCTGCATGCCCTGGTCATATTTGCAGGTTGTACAGTCGTAGAAGTTGTTGCAGGGCTTGAAGCGGACCACTCCGGCCTGCATCCAAATGCACGGGTGAGCTGCCTTGGCTTCCTGATCCGGTTTGACCCTCCAGACCTGTCCGCCCAGGATGGCATCAACTCCATACTCCTGTCTGACATCCCTGTCCCTCTCTTTTGAGAAAGACGATCCATACCCTTTCCAGGTCTGACTGTTGTGTCTCGTGCTGGCCATGATACGCCTCCTTGTGGTTTATGAAATTTTGTGTTCGCGTCTTTTCTTTCCTTTAAGCAAGGGGCGTACCAAACCAGGACAGAAAGCTGTAAAAATTTTTATCAACTATTTCAGGAAACAAAAAGAGAATCGCCATCAGCCCTGGGCGGCCCAAGAGGAGACCATGTCGCCATTTGCCGCACCTCTGGATCCCAGGGGGTGGTTATTCTAGAATAACACACTGTTTTTAAATACTTTTGAAAGAACTGACCTCAGTGTCGTCTTTTCCAACACCAACGTCGTCTTTCTCTACACGTGGCTGGCGGAAACACATAACCGGGTCAGGAAGACGCCAGTGCAAAAAGTCCATGCAGCGCTTTCCCGACGTCAATTGCTGTATGCAATTCCTTGATTATTCTGGTTTCTGAATTCTGTATTCTGGCTTCTGCGGCTGCATCTTGAGTTTTTGCAGCCGCATCCAGGAGGGATCTCATGGAGAGCTGAGGCGGGTATCGGCTTCGATCAGGAGATGGACCAGGCGCTCGCACACAAAGAGCATGGATTCGATATCCAGATGTTCCGGGGCGGTGATGTCGAACAGGACTTTGATTTCCGGGGGGAACGCCTCCTCAGGGTCCCCGTCCCAAAACAGGAGGAGCAGCGGAACCCGGGGCAGAGGGGCAAAAACCAGGGCCAGGTCGGCTGAGCTGAAGCGGCCGGTCTGATCCTGCGCCCCCAGGTCCATTCCGGCTGAACGCAGAGCATCCATCCGGCCCTCGAACTGCTCGGCCAGAGGTTTTTCCACATGTGCGGCCATGGACTTGACCTTGGAGACCGTGTTTGGAAACTGGGAAAAGTCTGTCCACTGATCTGCAGGCACCCTGGTGCCACCCTGGGCCAGGTGGTTGAAGACAAAGACCTGCTCCCACCTGGTGAGCTCGGCTCCGTCCGGCCGGGTAACCTTGCCGGGGCTGATCAGGACGGCATCGTTGAAGGAAGGGAGTCTCAGGACCTGGTGTCCGTCGTGTTCAACAAGCTCCCCTCCGATACGATCCGGCAGATCCGCAAGGGCCATGGAAGAGGAGCGCTCCCGGGCCCAGGCCAGGGCATCGGATGCGGTGTCTCTCTTCAGCCACTTTCCTGCTGCATACTGCTCCTGAAGCTGCTCCTGGGCGGAGCTGAGCAGTTCAGGCTGGATGTGCGGACATGCGGACAGGGGAAGCTGCTCTGAAACCACCTTGGCAGCAAAGGCCAGGCAGGTGGGAAAACCGCAGTCCCGGCAGTTGGTTTTGGGCAGGATGTCCCGATAGATGTCCACTGGAGAAAGGGGCATGGGCGCTGCCCTCACCTGGTTGCGGGCAGGGTGACCGTAAAGGTGCTGCCCTGGCCGGGCTCGCTCTTGACCGAGATCTGTCCTCCCAGGTCGTCCAGAATGCCCTTGACGATCGGCAGCCCGAGCCCGCTGCCTGTGATGAACCTGGTTTTGGCATTCTTGACCCGGTAAAAACGTTCAAAGATCCGTTCCTGGTCCTCAGGGGCGATCCCGAACCCGTCGTCTTCCACCTCCACCTGGATGGAATGGTCGGACGACTCCAGGCGGACATGTATCGATCCCCCTTCAGGGGAGTACTTGATGGCGTTGGAGATCAGGTTGTTGAACACGCATTCCAGGGCGTTGGGGTCGGCGTGCACCGGCCTGAGCCGCTCCTCGGTCATGGTCAGGGACAGGGTCTGGCCCTTTTCCCCGGCCTGATCCTGGAGCAGTTCCACCAACCGGGGCAGGAGGTCCTGAATGGATATGTCCTGGGCCTCCTGATAGGCCGCCCCGGCCTCCAGCCTGGACAGATCCAGCAGATCCTCTACCAGCTTGATCAAGCCCCTGGTCCTCTCCTGCATCCGGCTCAAGATCTGCTGATCCCGATCCGACTGCTCCTGTTCGAGCATGTCCTGGATGACCAGGGCCATCTGCTCGTGAATGGTCGACAGCGGGGATCGCAGCTCATGGGAGACCTTGGCCACAAACTCGGATTTGAGCTTGTCCAGCTTTTTGATCGGGGAGATGTCCGCAAACACGACCACCGATCCCAGATACTCCTGATGATCACCCTGGATGGGGCTGGCCTTGACCAGAAGGTGCCTGTCCTCTCCAAGGCACAGCTCGCAGGACGGCTCCTCCTGATCCCCTGTCGAATCCGAGGAGACGTGATCCACGAAACTGCACAGGCCCTGGTCATCCACGTAGTCTTTCACCCGTTGGCCGATCTCGCACTCTGGATCCAGGTTCAGATGCCTTTTCACGGCCTCGTTCATCAGCACCACCTGGCCGTTGCTGTTGGTGACCATGACGCCATTGGGCATGGCCTCGACAATGGATCTGGTCCGGCTCTTTTCCGTACTCAAGTCAAACAGCGTCCGGCGCTGTTCCTCCTCCAGGCGGGCGGCGTCACGGCTGAGATGAATGCGCTCGATGGCCCGCTTGGCCACGAGCCTGAACTGGTCGACCTCAAAAGGCTTGGGGATGAAGTCGTAGGCCCCCTGCTTCATGGCCTCGATCGCGGTTTCTATGGTGGCATACCCGGTGATGATGATCACCAGGATCGAATCGTCGATCTGCCTGACTTTCTTGTGGACCTCCATCCCGTCGATCCCGGGCATCTTCAGATCCAGAAAGATCAGGGAGATTCGCTCCCGGGCCGCAATCTCCAGCCCTTCCTCCCCATTGGCAGCCGTGAAGACCTCACAGCCCATCCGTTTCAAGACCCGGGTTACGGCCATGCGGATGCTCTCTTCGTCATCCACCACCAGGACGTTCAAAGGACGCTCATTCTGGTTCATGCCCTGACTCCTCCCCAGCTGGATTGACCGGCAGCTGGATCCAGAACCTGGCCCCCCGGTCCGGGTTGTTCCAGGCAGAGAGCATCCCGCCATGATTCTGGACGATGCGATAGGCCACGGAGAGCCCCAGCCCGGTCCCCTTGCCGGCTTCTTTGGTGGTGAAGAAAGGGTCGAAGATGTTCGACAGAGCCTCTTTGGGAATGCCTGGGCCTGTGTCCGAAATGGAGATCTGCACCGATCCCGACTGGGCACCGCGGGTGGCAATGGTCAGCGTGCCGCTGCCCTCCATGGCCTCGGCTGCATTGAGGATCAGATTCATGAACACATGGCTCATCTGCTGCAGGTCGCAGGAGACCATGGGCAGCTCAGGGTCAAAGTCCTTGACGATCGTGATGTTCTGAAAAATGGCGTGTTTCTCCAGCAGGAACAAGGTCCTGGACAGGGCCCGGTTCAGGTCTTCGGGCTTGGTGTCGGCGGCCGACTGCCTGGCGAACTCCAGGAGCTCCTTGACCGTGTCCCGGCAGCGCTGGGCGTCATCGAGAATCCGCTGCACATCCTCCTGGGCCCCTGGTTCCAGGCTGTACTCCTCCAGAAGGAGCTGGGCGAAAAGGCTGATCCCCCCCAGGGGGTTGTTGATCTGATGGGCCACCCCGGCGGCCAGCTTGCCCAGGGCAGCCATCTTGGCGGACTGGAAGAGCTGCATCCTGGTCTCCTCCAGCTCTTTTTCCATCTTGATGGTCTCCCGCATGTCATGGAAAAACCCTATGGTCGCCGCTTCCTGACCTTTTTCATAGACAATGGAGGCGTTGAGCAGGATGGGCACCACCTCCCCTGCCTTGTGCAGAACATCGATCTGATAGGCCTTGAGCTTGCCCTTCTTTCCGTACGCATCGCTGCGCAGAAGCTTCATGACCTCTTTGGCGCCTTCACCTGGATAAATGCCCCGGATATCCAGACTGCTCAAGGCCTCTTCCTTGGTATAGCCGAGAATTGCAGCAGCTGCGTCGTTGAAAACCAGGACCTTGCCGGTCATGTCCGCTGCTATCACCCCGTCCACAGAGCTCATGATCAGATTGTGCAGAAACGCATTCGAGCGTTCCAGCTTTTTTTCCAGGCGGCCCATCTTCGGGGGATCGAAGTCAAGGCGGACGATTCCTTCCATTTGGCCTCCAGAATAGAGGGGATAGCACAAAAAACCCTCTTCGAGGTTGAGCGTGTCATCGCCGCAGGCGCTCATAGCAACAACAGGGACACTGTCCAGGAATTGAGCCGGGCAGTGAGTGCAGGGTGTGCTGCAGTTGAAGCATTCTTCATGGCATGGCTTGCCAACCATGTCATGGCCGTATCGTTCCTTGGCATGCTTGTTCGCGGCCAAAATGATGTGATCAGATGAGATGACCACGAGCTCCCGCTGCAAAGAATCGATGGCCTCCAGAAGGCGGAGCCTCTCCGTTTCACTATGCATGGCTGCATCCTTATCCGGGAATTCAGCTCTACCTCCGGCAAAGCTGCATCATATTGGGTTGAATGTAAAAGGGATCCAACTCATTGGAGTTTCGCCATGTGTTTGAGGATCAAGACGGAGTGTATCTGGTGACGATGCCTTCGGGTCGGTTGATGAACTGGATGTTGGTCAGCTTCTCATCGGCCTGGCTCTTTTCAAACTGGCGCAAGCCTTCCTCCCGGCACGTGTCGCAGGCCTGCCTGGGGATCTCGATGCCCAGGCAGTTCTTGTACCGGCTGGAGGAGGTCTCGATACGCAAAAGGCCGGGACAGTGGTCGCAGTCGAGCAGGAACTCCCGTTGGCGTTCGGTGATGAACGAGGTGTCGTAAAAGATCTCTTTGGACCGGACAAAGTACCGATCCTGCATTTCCCGGCTGATGTCCCCGGACTTGGGCTCAAAGTAGTTCTGGACGCTGACCTCGGCCACCCGCTTGATGTAATCGGTGATCCTGCGCTGCTGGCGCAGGGCTTCGGGATCGAAGTCCGGCTCCCGCACGCAGCTGTAGTCCAGACCGGCCATGGCCAGGACAATGCCCAGATTGACATAGGGCAGGGCCCCCTGAATGGCGTAGCCCCCTTCCAGGACAGCGATGTCGGGATCAAGGCGCTGGCTCAGGGCCGCATAGCCCTGGGCCGAGAAGTTCATGTTGGTGATCGGGTCAGTGAAGTGATTGTCCTGCCCGGCGGAGTTGATCACGATCTCGGGCTGGAAGTCCTCGAGGATCGGCAACACGGCATGATCGATGACATGGAGAAACCCCTCATCCGAGGTGGATGGCGGCAGGGGGATGTTCACCGTCCGCCCCAGGGCTTTGGGTCCGCCCATCTCCCCGGGGAACCCTGTTCCGGGAAACAGGGTTCGCCCGTCCTGGTGGATGGAAATGTACAGGGTATCCGGATCGTGCCAGTAGATGTCCTGGGTCCCGTCCCCATGGTGGCAATCGGTGTCCACAATGGCCACTTTTGTGTATCCGTAGTTATCCCGGAGGTACTCGACCATGATGGCTTCCATATTCACATTGCAGAAGCCCCGCCCTCCGTGGACCACCTTCATGGCATGATGTCCGGGCGGCCTGACCAGGGCAAAGGTCTTTTTTTCCTGCTGCTCGGCAAAGAGCTTGCCGGCCTTGATGGCCCCCCCGGCGGAAATGAGGTGGGAGTGGGTCACATTGGAACTGGTGTCCGGAAAGCAGAAGTGGACCTTGCGGATGTCTTTCAGGCTGGCTACATCCGGCTTGTACTCGTGGATTCCCGGGATGTCGAAGACCCCCTCCTCCTTGAGCTGGTCCATGGTGTACAGCAGCCGCTCCTGCCGCTCCGGATGGGTTGAGGTGATGGCCCAGTCAAAGGCTGGAAAAAAGACCACCCCCAGGGAGTTCAATGCTCTTTGCATAAGCACCTCACGGCGTGTTCATAGTCTGGAGAGATCCCCGGCTTGATCTGGCACTTGACCCGGATGTCCTGCCCCACCTGGTAGACGTCCTTGACCATGTTCATGGCGCTCTCTTCGATGATTTCAGCTTCGGAGTGAGGGATGGGCCAGTCCAGACGGTTTTGAAGGTAGGAAACCAGATGTTCGACAACATCGTATCTGGCCTTTTCCAGTGAGTACCGGCTGGAAATTTCCTGCCGGACCCCGAGGACAGGGATGGTCATGATCCTCTTTTCAGTGTCCGCAAAGAGCTCGGCCTGCATCGTGGGTTTGGCCAGGGCCGCGCCCAAAGCGTTGGCCACGGCATAGTTGTCCGGGACCAGGACCGCCATGCCGAAGACCTTGCTCAGGAAAGGGGCCAGCACTTTGGCCGGACCGCCCATGAGATAGATTTTCCTGGGCTGAATTTTTCGGTATTCCAAGAGCTCGTGCACTGTGTACACCGGCCGTTCGTTGATCTCGTCCAGCATCTGGGCGGTTTCTTCTCGGATCCGTTCGCACGCGGATCGGATGACCTCCCAGGAAACATCCTCACAGGATTGGCCGACCGCAGCTCCAAGCTCTTTCATACCCCGGTCCGAGGCCTGGGTATCCCCATAGGAGAAGCTTTTGACACAGTTCAGGGCATCCACCAGGGTGGGGCAGGACCCGCCTTGAGCCATACAGGCCCCCAATCGTTTGGGGCCGACCTGAAGCTGACCATTGACAGCGGTCACGGCTGAATCCCCCCCCAGGCCGATGGACTTGCTCTTCATGGCCCGGACCAGGGTCGGACGATGGGCCAGCTCAACTGACTCAGCCTCGATCAAAGGATCCCCGCCTGCAAACACGGCCACATCCGTGGTGGTTCCGCCAATATCCAGCATCAGGGCGTCCTCCCTGATGTCGCACAGGGCCATGATGCCCATGATGCTGGCCGACGGCCCGGAAAAGATGCTCTCCACAGGGGTCTGCCTGGCCTGGGACAAGGTCATGGTCCCTCCGTCAGCCTTGAGGATATTCACATGGGGCGGAGTCAGACCGAAGTGCCCCAAAGATTCGGTCACTGAGTTGGCAAAGCTGTTGAAGATGGGCCAGACAGCGCTGTTGTAGTACGAGGTGGCGATCCTTCTGGGAAAGTTGAGCTGTCCGGACAGGGTGTGTCCCAGGGTCTTGAAATCACACCTGTCCCCTATCAGTTCGGCCAGCTGCTCCTCATGCTTTGGATTTCGCGGGGAGAACTTGGAGACAACCGAAAAGACTCGAATCCCCTCCTGGAGGTAGGCCTCGATGCATTTCAGGCTCGAGTCCAGGTCCAGGGCCTTGATCTCGGTCCCCCGGTGATCCAGGCCGCCGGTCAGGACAGTGTAGTGGTCGCCGATCCTGTGCACAGCCGGGTCGATGCCCGGTCCGGCAGAGACCAGCACCCCCACGTCGCAGAGCTCGTCCTGGACTATGGCGTTGGTGCACAGGGTGGTCGAAAGGTTGAACCGCCTCAGCTTGAGGTCGGAATGTTCCCGGAGGATGGCCTCCAGGACCTCGTGAACCGATGCCAGAAGGTCATCGTGATTGGTGACCACCTTGGCGGAGGCCAGGAGTCCTCGTTTATCAAGCAGAACCGCATCCGTATGGGTCCCCCCCACGTCGATTCCCAGAATCATGGCTCCCTCACAACCAGTTACAGTGCCGGCGCAGCCTCTGGCTGCGCTGAATGATTGGCGCTCAGCGACATCAGGCACCAGGATTCGATCTTGATCCTGCCTGATTCCAGCTGCCAATAATATCCACTATTTGCTGAACTTGGTCAAGTGGCAAGTAAGGATGCATCGGCAAGGAGCACATCTCCTGGGCAAGCTGTTCAGAAACCGGCATGTCTCCTTGCCCATACTCCAAGACGGCAAAAGCTTCCTGGAGATGGAGGGGCCTTTGATAGTACACGGCTGTTGGGATGGAGTGCTCCTTGAGATGCTGCTGCAGCTGGTCCCTTCCTTTGACCCGGATGGAATACTGGGCCCAGGCCGATCTGCACCCTGGAGGGACATACGGCGGGGTCAGCCCGGGGCCGATCCCGGCCAGCCTTTGTGAATAGGCCTGAGCCACCTGCTCGCGCCTGTCCAGTTCGTCCGGAAAAAGGTCCAGCTTGGGCAGGAGCATGGCGGCCTGCACGGTATCCATCCTGGCGTTGAGACCGATCCGCCTGTTCAGGTACTTGGTCCTGCCCTGGCCGTGGACCCTGATCGAGCGAAGCTCCTGGGCCAGGTCCCGGTCGTCGGTCAGCACCGCACCAGCGTCTCCAAAGCCCCCCAGGGGCTTGGCCGGAAAAAACGATGTGCAGCCCACATCTCCCAGCGAGCAGGCCGGTTGTCCGTTCAAGCTGGCCCCAAAGGACTGAGCTGCATCTTCGATGAGCACCAGCCCCGCTTCCTGGCATACCGGCTTCAGACGCTGGTAGTCGGCCGGGATGCCGAAAAGATCAACGCTGATCACGGCCCTGGGTCTCAATTCAGGATCAGCCTCGAGCACTGGCTTCGGAAGCGGGTATACCTCCGGATCAGCCTTTTGAAGCGCCTCAAGTGCCAGTTTCAATGTGTCCGGATCGAGGTTATAGGTCGCGGGGTGGACATCAACAAAGGCTGGAGTCGCCCCCAGCAGGCTGATGACTTCCCCGGTGGCGACAAAAGTGAACGGGGTGGTGAAGACCAGGTCTCCCGGACCGATGTCATGGGCCATCAAAGCCATGAGCAGGGCATCGGTGCCTGAAGAGCAGGCCACGGCATGTTCGGCCTGACAGAATTCCGCCAGCCTGTCCTCCAGCTCCTCAACTTCAGGGCCCATAATGTATTGTCCGTGCCTGAGCACATCGTCTATACGCTCCCGGACCCTGGATTCGATCCTGGCGAACTGGGACTGCAAATCAATAAAAGGTATCATCTTGACTCTGGACCTCCAGAAATGGTTATTGAAAAAAGCACAGGCAGTGATCGTGTTCAACAGCAAAAAACACCTGCAAGGAGACGGCACATGACTGACGTGGCCATTTTCATGGGCAGCATTTCTGATAAAGAGGCCATGCTCCCAGCCAAAAAGGTCCTGGACGAGCTGGGCATCAGCTCCACCTTCACCGTGACCTCGGCCCACAGAACTCCGGACCGGACCAGAGAGCTGATCCGCAAGCTTGAAAACCAGGGCACCCAGGTCTTCATCTGTGCTGCCGGACTGGCTGCCCACCTGGCCGGTGCCGTAGCCGCCCAGACAGAAAAACCCGTCCTGGGCGTTCCCTTGAATGCCTCTTCACTGGGGGGCATGGATGCCCTCTTGTCCACCGTTCAAATGCCTCCCGGCTTTCCAGTGGCCACCCTGGCTCTGGGCAGCGTGGGTGCCAAAAACGCTGCCTGGCTGGCGGCACAGATCCTGGCTCTTCAGGATCCGGACCTGCGGCAGAAAATTGCCGAGGCCCGGGACGCCATGCGCCAGTCGGTGGAAAAGGCGGCCGCGGAGCTGGAAGAGGACTCAAAGGAACCCCCGCAATGACCTTCAATCTCTCAGTGAGTGCCTGAGTGCCCGAAACCTTCGGTCCCTCTTCGGGTTTCCCCCAATTCAGCTGCTTCAACAAGCCGGGCTTGAAAAGCCGGCATGAAGACCAGTTGGGCGACCCTCTGCCCGTGGGTGATGGTTCGAACAGCCGGGGAGGTGTTCATCAGGGAGACGATGATCTCTCCCCGGTAGTCGGGGTCAATGACTCCAACCCCCTGACTGACCACGATCCCCTGCTTGGTCCCCAGACCGCTGCGGGAAAAGACAAACCCGGCAATTCCAGGCGTTTCGATTTCAAGAGCAATGCCGGATCCGAAAGGCCTCCGCTGGCCGGGTTCGATGTCCACGTCCCTTTCGCCGGTCCAGGCCCTCAGGTCCAGACCAACCGCATGGGCTGTGGCGTAGTGCAGACTCTGCTCCTTGGCTTCGGGTAGGAGGTATTTGACTTTGACCTTGATTCCTGGCTCCATGGACTGTGTGCTCCTTGTCTGCAGCTCTGAAAATAATCCTTGCATTTTCTCGTCACTCCTGGCACAGAGTTCCATCTTTGCCCATGCGTGCCGGGGGTCATGGAGACTCGTATGAAATCACCTGGTGTTTCTTGATGAAAAACCCAAACATTCAGCTTTGCCAGAGGCAAAGCTGAGGTCTTCCTCCGGTGCCGAGTCGACAGCAGTGTACGGACAAGCCCTCTGGAAAGCAATCCGGCAGCATGCCCAAAACTGAACGTACTGCGCACAGGAAGCAACGGATTCAGGAGGTTCTGGCCAGACGGCAAAAGGACCTGACCCTGATCCTGGACAACATTCACGACCCGCACAACGTCTCGGCCATTCTCAGGAGCTGTGACGCTTTCGGGGTTCCCCTGATCCATCTCTACTACACGGACGAGGTCTTTCCGACCCTGGGCAGAAAAAGTTCGGCCTCAGCCATCAAGTGGGTGGAGACAAAAAAACATGCCAACTGCCGGGACATGCTCCAGGAGCTCAAGAGCCAGGGATTCCAGATTGCAAGGACAGGGTTCAGTCCAGAGTCCACTCCTTTGAACTGTTGGGACCTGACCAGGCCGACAGCGGTCATCCTGGGCAACGAACACAGGGGCGTGAGTCGGGAGCTGGCTGAGCAGGTTGACCAGGAGCTGTATGTTCCCATGGTCGGCATGGTCCAGAGCCTGAATGTCTCTGTCGCAGCTGCCCTGATCCTCTACGAGAGCTGGAGGCAGCGGGCTGAAAAGGGCATGTACGACCGGCCATCATTTGACCGGGACACCTTGGAGGCCATGTTCAGATCATGGTGCCGCAAGTGAAGATCACACCAACCGCTCGACAGGATGTTTCGTATGTCCGGCAACACCTTTGGACGACTGTTTCGGCTGACCACCTTCGGCGAGTCTCACGGCCCGGCCCTCGGCGGCGTGATCGACGGCTGCCCCTCTCAAGTGCCCTTGAATGAAGAGGACATCCAGCAGGAGCTGGACCGGAGAAAGCCCGGGCAGTCATCAGCAAGCACGGCCAGACGAGAAACTGATCAGGTCTCCATCCTGTCTGGAATCTTTGATGGGCAGACCACAGGCACGCCTATCGGGTTTGTGATCAAAAACGAGGATCAGCGTTCCCGGGATTACGATCAGATCAAGGATGTCTACCGCCCAGGCCACGCTGACTTCACGTATGCCGCTAAATACGGAATTCGGGACTATCGGGGAGGCGGCAGGGCTTCAGCCCGGGAGACCGTCTCCAGGGTCGTGGGCGGGGCAGTGGCGCAGCAGTTGCTCAACCAGTTCAATGCTTCTGTATTCGCCTACACCAAAGAGATCGGGGGCATCGAGGCTGAAATCATCTCTCCGGACAAGGCCCAGGAGCGTCCCTTTTTTGCCCCGGACCCTTCAGTGATCCAGCTCTGGGACAACAAGATCAAACAGGTCAAGCAGGCTGGCGACAGTGTTGGAGGCCTGGTGGAGATCCAGGCCCAGAACATCCCTGCCGGCCTGGGCGAACCAGTCTTTGACAAGCTCGACGCCAGGCTGGCCCATGCCCTCATGGGCGTCGGCGCAGTCAAGGCCGTGGAAATCGGTGTGGGCATGGATGCCGCGGAAATGCTCGGCAGCCAGAACAACGATCCCATTGGCAGGAAGAGTTTTACCCAGAACAACGCCGGCGGTATTCTGGGCGGCATTTCCAATGGCCAGCCCATTGTGGTCAGGGCAGCAGTCAAACCCATACCATCCATCTATATCCCGCAACAAACCCTCAACGCTCAGGGCCAGGAGGTGTCCCTGCAGATCAAGGGCCGTCATGATGTCTCAGCCATTCCGCGCATCGTCCCGGTCCTCAAGGCCATGGTCTGTCTGGTCTTAGCCGACATGTGGCTTCTGGACAGGGCCGGGAAGCTGGGCTGAGCTTCCCGGCTCCGCGTCCATTGACTGTCCCCCCTTGCCTCCTTTGTCTGGCGGAAGGCCCAATGTATTTCTGCCCACAACCATCGGCCTTCAACCTTGACGCCAGTGCAAAAAGCCCAAGCAGCGGTTCTCAAGCGTCAATTGCTGTTTGCAACTCTTTGATTATTCTGGATTCTGAATTCTATATTCTGACTTCTGCGGCTGCATCTTGAGAGGTTCCTTCTGCAGTTCAAACCCAAATATTCAGCGCAGCCAGAGGCTGCGCTGACTGGATCCACCAGAGGCGATTCGGCGCACATCAAGACGATCTGGAAACTGGCCTGGCCTCAGACCATGATGATGCTCTTCCACTTCCTGATCGGGTTTGTGGACGTCTACGTGGCCGGGCAGATCAGCGATCGCGTCCAGGCCTCTCTGGGCATGATCACCCAGGCCCTGTTCTTTTTTCTGATCATTGCCATTGCCCTGGCCAATGGGGGCGTGTCCGCCATCAGTCAGTCCCTGGGGGCTGGAAAGCCGCTCCGGGCCAAACGATATGTCACCCTGTGCCTGGCCGTGGTCCTCCTGGCCAGCCTCCTGCTGACAGGGATCAGCTTCCTGTTCAGGCCGGCCCTCCTGGTCCTGCTCCAGGCCCCGGAAGACATCCGCTCCATCACCGACGTCTTCCTGCGCCTCTACCTCCTCCTGTTGCCGGTCTACTCCCTGTTTGTGATGTCCAATGCCGTCTTCCGGGCCCAAAAGCAGGTTTTCATCCCCTTGATCAGTATGGGCATTGTCACTCTGGCCAACACCGTCGGGGATTTCGGGCTCTGCTTCGGACGCTTCGGGCTCCCGGAAATCGGGTTTCGCGGTCTGGCCTGGTCCACTTTCGGCTCGGTGTGTGCAGGCTGCCTCTTCAACCTGACCATCCTGGGCATCAGAGGCTGGCTCAAGCCCTCGGGCTTCCCCCCCTGGAAATGGATCCGCCGGGCCTTGCCCTATTTGTGGCAGGTGGCCTGGCCAGCCGGTTTCATGCAGGCCCTGTGGCAAACCGCCTACCTGGTCCTGTTCTCCATCACCGCCAGCCTGCCCCGGGGCAATGTCACGGCCCTGGCGGCCATGGCCGCCGGGCTGCGGATCGAGTCCATCCTGTTCCTGCCTGCTGTGGCCTTTAACATGACGGCCTCCATCCTTGTGGGGCATGAGCTTGGACGGGGCGACTTTCCCGGAGCCAAACGGACCGGCCTGCGGACCTGGCTCCTGGGCACTGGACTGATCATCCTGGTGGCAATCGTGCTCTGGCTGCTGATAGAGCCCCTGGCCGCATTGCTGTCCACGGTCCCGGCCGTTCAGGCCGAGATCGTCAATTACCTGCACTTCAACGTCCTGGCCATCCCCTTCACAGCCACCGGGCTCATTCTGGGAGGGGCCTTCATAGGAGCAGGGGCCACCAGGTACAACATGCTGGCCATCGGCACGGCGGTCTGGGGCATCCGGCTGCCCATGGCTTATGTCCTGGGTCATGGGGTTGTCGGCACAGCCACAGGCATCTGGGCCTCCATGCTGGTCTCCCAGATCGTTCAGGCCACGATCATGGTCCTCCTGTTCTGCCTCAAAGACTGGTCCGTTTTCAGCATGCTGGCCCGTAAACAAAGAAAAATGAACTCTGGAGTACAGAATGCAACTCACATTCCACCCCCTGTCCCTGGAAAAGCAAGCCGACTATAAGCGACTCTTGAACCAGTGTCCGCAAATCGCTTCAGACTACAGCTTTGTCAATATCTGGGCCTGGAGGGATATCTACGGTTTGGAATGGGCCTGGACAGACCAGGCTGTCTGGATCAGGCAGCAGCACCCTTCACTGGAGTACTGGGCGCCGGTCGGCCCCTGGGGCGGTATTGACTGGGCGCAGACCCTCAGCCGAATCTTCCAGGACAAGGTCTTTTTCACCCGCATCCCGGAACAGCTCGCTGAAGTGTGGGCTGAACAGCTCGGGCCTGCTGCTGGTTTGACCCCAAACCGGGACCATTTTGACTACATCTACTCGATTGAGGAGCTCATCAACCTCAAAGGAAACAAGTTCCACAAAAAGAAGAACCTTTTGCGCCAGTTCCTGCGCAAATACGATTCCACTTACATTCATTTGAACGCAGAGATGATCGAAAAAGCGCTGACCCTGCAGACCGAATGGTGTCTCTGGCGGGACTGCGAAGACTCGACCACCCTGGAGGCTGAAAACCAGGCCATTCTGAACACCTTTCAGGACTGGACAAAACTTCAAAATCTCTTTGGTGGCGGGCTGGAGGTGGATGGGAACATGGTCGCCTACTCCATTGCCGAACCCCTGGACCGGCAAACCCTGGTCATTCACTTTGAAAAAGGCTGCCCGCAGCACAAGGGGGTCTATCAGGCCATCAACCAGATGTTTCTGGCTAACTCCGGAGCCTCCTACAGGTTTGTCAATCGGGAGCAGGACCTGGGCGACCCGGGATTGCGCAAGGCCAAGGAATCCTACAACCCCGTCTCCTATCTGAAAAAGTTCAGCGGGGTCGTCGATCCAGCCAGGGTTTGACACAAGGCCTGTCCCAGAGCTCAGTCAAACGAAAAAGAACCCCTCGCGCATCCCTGGGGCTCAAGACTGCTCAGGTCCTGTTCTATTTGGTCTTGAACTTTCCGGACCTGGATGCTAAGTCCTGAAAATGTTTATAACCACATCCTTAACCTCAGGAGGTACACCATGAAGAAGCTGCTCCAACTCATCCTAGGCCTTGGCCTGTGCCTGCTCCTGGCGGGCGCAGTCCAGGCCAAGACCCTCAAACTGGCCATGGATGCCGACCCTTTCGCATTGGATCCGCACGTTCAGCTCTCCGGGGGCATGCTCCAGTACTCGCACATGGTCTTTGATCCCCTGATCCGCTGGACTCAGGATATGGAATTCGAGCCTCGCTTGGCCACAAAGTGGGAAAGGATCGATGAAAACACCATGCGCTTTTACCTTCGCAAAGGCGTCAAGTTTCACAGCGGCAACCCCTTTACGGCTAAAGACGTTCGCTGGACACTCAATCGGCTTAAAAAAAGTCAGGATTACAAAGGATTGTTCGATCTTTTTGTTGGGGTGAAGATCATTGACCAATACACTATCGATATCGTCACGAAAAAGCCTTATCCATTGCTTCTGAACATGGCCACCTATATCTTTCCCATGGATAGTAATTATTACATCGGCATAGATGATGAGGGAAAACCTAAAGACGCTATCTCTAAATACGGCCATGCTTATGCAAACACTCATGAGTCAGGCACTGGCAAGTACATGGTTACCGAAAGACAGCAGGGCGTGAGAGTGGTCTTTGATAAGTTTAAGGACTACTGGGACACTGAATCCCCCGGCAACGTAGACAAGATTGTGCTCACCCCGATCAAGAAGGACGCTACCCGGGTGGCTGCCCTGCTCTCCGGCGACGTGGACTTCATCATGCCTGTCCCGCCCCAGGACTACAACCGGATCAGCCAGTCCAAGGGCATCAAGCTGGTCACCCTGCCTGGAAGCCGGATCATCACCTTTCAGCTGAACCAGAAACGCAGGTCTGAGTTCCAGAACCAGAAGGTTCGCCAGGCCATCGTCCATGCCGTCAACAACGAAGGCATTGCCGACAAGATCATGAAGGGCAAGGCCACTGCCGCCGCCCAGCAGGCTCCTGAAGGCTATCAGGGGTATGTGGAAGACCTGCAGCCCCGCTACGACCTGGACCAGGCCAAGCAGCTCATGGCCGAGGCCGGCTATGCAGACGGCTTTGAATGCTCCATGATCGCCCCCAACAACCGCTATGTGAACGACGAGAAGATCGCTGAAGCCGTGGTCTCCATGCTGGGCAGGATCAACATCAAGGTCAACCTGAACACCATGCCCAAGGCCCAGTACTGGGAAAAGTTCGACGCCCAGTCGGCCGACATCCAGATGATCGGCTGGCATCCGGACACGGAGGACTCGGCCAATTACACCGAGTTCCTGCTCATGTGCCCGGACAAGGACACCGGATACGGCCAGTACAACAGCGGCAACTACTGCAACCCCGAGGTGGATGAGCTGATCATGAAGTGTCAGAGCGAAACCGACCGGGACAAGAGGGCCCAAATGCTCAAAGAAGTGGAGCGGATCCTCTATGAAGACGCGGCCTTCGTTCCTCTGCACTGGCAGCACCTGTCCTGGGCCGGCAAAGAGAACCTGGACATCAAGCCCATTGTCAATGTCATGAACTTCCCCTATTTCGGGGATTTGGTTGTCAAGTAAAGATACCCTTGATTTACCAGGGGGAAATGAGGTAGGGCAGGTCAACGCAGATTGGCCTGCCCTCTTTTTGTTCACGTCAATGCCTGGAGCCGACGCCCCCTCTCTGCTGCCATGTGAGCTGAAAGAGCACATTCTGCAAAAAGTAAGGTTTCGTCGGGATCTCAAACCCAAATATTCAGTACAGCCAGAGGCTGAGCTGAAGGACAAACCCAAACAACGGTTCTTCCATGATCGCGTTCATCATCCGCCGCATCATTCAAGCCTTTGTGGTCATGTTCGTGATCAGCGTCATCGGTTTTGCCATCAAGCACAATGTGGGCGACCCTGTCCGGCAGATCACCGGGATTTCAGTCTCTGAAGCCGAACGGGAGGCCCTGCGGGACGAGCTGGGCCTGAACGATCCGGTCCCGATCCAGTTCGGCCGGTTTCTCAAGGGTGCTGTGCACGGCGACCTGGGGACCTCGTTTTTTTACAAGAAACCGGCCACCAGCGTGATCCTGTCCAAGGCCCCGGCCACCATCGAGCTGGTCCTGGTCAGCTCCCTGATCGTCATCTCCCTGTCCATCCCTTTGGGTATCTTCTCGGCCATCAGGCCCAGGCATGTCTTTTCCAGGTTCATCATGGGGGCGAGCATCGTCGGGGTGTCCATCCCGGTCTTCCTGACCGCCATCATGGGCATCTACCTGTTTTCGGTTCAGCTCGGCTGGCTGCCCTCCTTTGGCCGGGGGGCCACCGTCAACCTGGGGGGCTGGCACACCGGGTTTCTGACCCTTGACGGTTGGCTGCACCTCCTGCTGCCGAGCGTGTCTTTGTCCTCGATCATGCTCCCGCTGTTCATCAGGCTGATCCGCTCGGAGATGATGGAGGTCCTGGAGACCGAGTACATCAAGTACGCCTGGGCCAAGGGCTTGAAAAAATATCGCATCTGGTTCCTGCACGCCTTCAAGAACACCCTGCTGCCGGTGATCACTGTGGGTGGGGTCCAGCTGGGGATCACCATCGCCTTCACCATCCTGACCGAGACCGTCTTTCAATGGCAGGGGCTGGGCTTTTTGTTCATGGAGGCCGTGGAACGGTCTGACACCTCCCTTTTGGTGGCCTATCTCATGTTCGTCGGCCTGGTCATGGTCGTGGTCAACACCGTGGTGGACATCATCTACGGCGTGGTCAATCCTACGGTGCGCGTTACGGGGGCCACATGATACGACAATGGCAGCGGTTCAAGGATTCCTACCTCTGGTACAGCTTCAAGCAGGACAAGGTGGCCATGGCCAGTCTGGTGACCTTTGTCCTGCTCTTTGTCTGCGCCTATCTGGCCCCCTGGATCTCGCCCTACAACCCTTACGACCCGGCCAACATCGACATCATGACATCCGAGACCCCGCCAATGTGGATGGCAGGCGGGACCGGGGACTACATCATGGGCACGGACGCCCAGGGCCGGGATCTGCTCTCGACCATGATCTACGGAATGAGGATCTCCATCACCATCGGCATCTGCGCTGTCCTCCTGCAGGCCTTGCTGGGGATTGTCATCGGGCTCAGCTCCGGTTACTTCGGGGGCAGGCTGGACTCCTTCTTCATGCGCATGGCCGATGTCCAGCTGTCCTTCTCCTACCTCATGGTGGCCATCTTCATCAGTGCCGTGCTCCAGGCAGCCATCGGGGTAGGACGCTTTGGTGAAATCGCCGTTCCTTTTCTGATCATCGTCATCGGACTGGCCCAGTGGCCCCAGTATGCCAGGACGGTCCGGGCCTCTGTCCTGGCGGAAAAGAAAAAGGAGTATGTGGAAGCCGCCCGGGTGGCCGGGTTCAACTCGCAACGCATCATGTGGCTGCACATCCTGCCCAACTGCATGTCCCCGATCCTGGTTTTGTCGACAATCCAAGTCGCCAACGCGGTCATGAGCGAAGCGGCCCTGTCCTTTCTCGGCCTGGGCATGCCGGTCACCCGGCCTTCCCTGGGTTCGCTCATCAACTCCGGATTCGAGTATATTTTCAGCGGTTCCTGGTGGATCACGGCCTTTCCAGGAATCCTCCTGGTCATCCTGGTCCTGGCGGTCAACCTGCTGGGAGACTTTCTCCGGGACGTTCTCAATCCCAAGCTCTACAAGGGGTAAACGCAGACCATGACTGCATTGCTTGAAGTCAAGGACCTGGTGGTCAACTTCGCCCTGCGCGGCGGCGACCTGACCGCTTTGAACGGGATCTCCTTTTCCCTGAACAAGGGAGAACGACTGGGATTGGTGGGAGAGAGCGGGGCCGGCAAGTCTGTGGCTGGATTTTCGATCATCAATCTGATCAGCAAGCCCGGTTATATCGCCGAAGGCCAGGTCCTGTTTCAGGGCAAAGACATCAGCGCGCTTCCCTTCCAATCCATGCGCAGCATTCGCGGCAACATGATCAATATGGTCTTTCAGGATCCCATGATGACCCTGAACCCGGTTCTGACCATCGGGACCCAGATGATCGAGACTCTGCAGGCCCACCAGAACATCAGCGATCACGATGCAGCCGGGCTGGCTGTGGACAAGCTGCGCCAGGTGCACATCCCTTCTCCGGAAAGGCGCCTCGAACAATACCCCCACGAGTTTTCAGGGGGCATGCGCCAGCGAATCATCATCGCCATCGCCCTGCTGAACAATCCTGAGCTGATCATTGCCGACGAACCCACCACCGCACTGGACGTGACCATTCAGGCCGAAATCATGGACCTGTTCATGGAGCTCTGCAGTCAGGAAGACATGGGCCTGATCCTGATCACCCACGACCTGGCCGTGGTGTCTGAAACCACGGATAAAATTGCGGTCATGTATGCCGGCCAGGTCGTTGAAGAAGGCCCCACTGACGACGTGGTCAGCGACCCCCAGCACCCCTACACCCAGGGGCTCATTGCGGCCCTGCCCCAGGGCGAGCAGCGCGGCACCAGACTGAATCAGATTCCCGGGACCATGCCCACTTTGACCAGCACCCCCCCCGGGTGTTCCTTCCACCCCCGCTGCACCAAAGCTGGAGACATCTGTTCCAGACAATCCCCGAAACTCAAGCCTCTTCAGGCCAGGGAGCGCAGGATCGCCTGTCACCTCTTTCAATAAGAGAGGTGATCGCAACGGATGGAAAGGAAAGGCAGTAAGAATCATGAAGCGAACCAACTTCCTTCTTTTTCTGAATTCTGAATTCTGGATTCTGGCTTCGTGCGGCTGCATGAGGCATCCTTGCAGCCGCATTTTACCAGGTCAACTGTTATGAACCACACACCCAGTCCTGCTGCCACAACACCCCTCCTGTCCGTAGACAAGCTGTACAAGTCCTTCGACATCTCCGGAGGTCTGCTCGAGCAGCTCACATGGAGCAATGGCCGGCTCCAGAGATCAAAGACCATCGTCAAGGCCATCAACAACGTCAGCTTTGAGATCTCTGCAGGGGAGACCTTCAGCGTGGTCGGCGAAAGCGGCTGCGGCAAGTCGACACTCGGCCGGACAGTGATCGGCCTGCACCCCCCGGACAGCGGTCAGGTCCACTACAAAGGCCAGCGCACCGATCAGCTTTCAGCCAAGCAGATGCTCCCTTTCCGGCGCAAGATGCAGATGGTCTTCCAGGACCCCTACGCCTCGCTCAATCCCCGCAAGAGAGTGATCAGGATCCTGGAAGAACCGCTCAGGTTTCATTTCCCGGAACTGTCCAACGGCGAGGCCAGAGACAGGCTGGACGAGGTCATGCTTCAAGTGGGGGGCGATCCCCTCTGGCTGTCCCGCCTGCCCCATGAATTCTCCGGAGGCCAGAGGCAGCGGATCAGTATTGCCCGGGCCCTGGTCGTGGATCCTGAGTTCATTGTGGCCGACGAACCGATTTCCGCCCTGGATGTCTCCATCCAGGCCCAGATTCTGAACCTGATGCTCGATGCCCAGGATCAGCGTGGGCTGACGTATCTGTTCATCGCTCACGACCTCTCGGTGGTCGAGCACATCTCCACCCGGGTGGCGGTCATGTACCTGGGCACTGTCTGTGAGCTGGCCGAGAGCGCCGATCTGTTTTCCAATCCCCGCCACCCCTACACCCGGGCCCTGCTCTCGGCCATTCCCCGTCTGGGCCGGAAAAAAGGCAAGCATCTCAAGCTCAAGGGCGAGGTGCCCACCCCGATCAACCTCCCCCCGGGCTGCGTCTTCCACGGCCGCTGCCGCCACTGCCGGGAGATTTGCCGCACCGAATTTCCAGAGCTGCAGGTCCTGCCTGACGGACGCCAGGTAGCCTGCCACGGCGTGGCCCAGGGCTGGTTCTGACGCTTCAGGGTCTGCCGGCCCCGCTTCTGGCTTGGCTCCTAGAGAGATGCGCCTGCACAAAAGACAAGGGCCTTTCTTCAGTTCAAACCCAAGCATATCAGTTTTGCCAGCGGCAAAGCTCGTATGAAACTTCATGAGGAAGAACCCCTCAGCCCTACGGGCAGCTCCCCTTACCCCTCAGTCCTTCGGACAGCTCCCCTTGGGAAAGGGGAGCAGTTAGGGGAGCAGTCAGAGGAGCAACAGCCAAAGTTTCTACCCTGATCAAACTGGCTGTATCAAGGTGACACACCTACGCAAAGAGAGGTTCCTTCTTCAGTCCAAACCCCAAATATTCAGCGCAGCCAGAGGCTGCGCTGAATATTTGACATTCACTTCCGAACATGGGAAGTGATAATGACGTTGAATTTTTGAAAATCCCATGTTCTCATCTTTCAGAGCCGCCTCTGGCAGCGCTGAAAGATGATAAGGAATGCCCGCGTGTCTGAGGCCGTTTTCAACCTGCACCACTTCTGGGATGCTCTGGTCGATTTCCTGCGCTTCGATCCCGATCTGCTCTCCTCCCCGGAGATGGTCTTTCGAATCGGGCTGCAGATTGTGCTCCTGGTGGGCTCAGCCTTTTTTTCCGGATCGGAAACCGCTCTCTTTTCCCTGTCCAGGCTCGACTTCCAGCAGCTCAGGCGGGAGAGGAATCCCCGCTCAGAAACCCTGCATGCCTTGCTGGATCAGCCCAGACGGCTGATCATATCCATCCTCTGCGGCAACGAGCTGGTCAACATTGCGGCCGCAGCCAACATGACCGGGATCCTCATGGTCCTCTACGGCTCGGAAAAGGCCGGAACCCTGGCTGTGATCCTCATGGTCACCCTGCTCCTTTTGTTCGGGGAGGTCACCCCGAAGACCATTGCCGTGTCCAACCCGGTTCGAGTCAGCACCAATCTGGTGGCCGTGCCTATCAATTTCTGGGTCAAGCTCATCACGCCCCTGCGCTGGGTCATTCGGCTCATGGCCGACAGGGTCACGACCATGATCGTGGGCCAGGAAAAAGGAGCTGAAAACATCCTCCGGGTGGATGAGTTCCGATCCCTGGTGGAAGAGGTGGCCAAGGGCGGCGAGCTGGATGCCACTGAGCGGGCCCTGATTCATCACCTCCTGGACGCCAACGACACCGAGATCGTAGAAATCATGATCCCCAGGACCAGAACCCGCTTCCTGAATGCCGAGCTCCCGGTACCCGAGCTGATCGAGCAGTTCAAAAAGCACAAGCACAGCAGGGTCCCAGTCTGCCGCTACCATCGAGACAACCTGGTGGGCTTTCTGCATGCCGAAACAGTCCTGCGCCTGATCCTGGACAACGTTGACCTGAACACAGTCAGCCTGAACGAGATCATGCACGAACCCGTGGTCGTGCCCTTGACCAAAAAGGTCGACGAGATGTTTGATTTTTTTCAGGACAAAAATGTCAGGGCTGCGGTCTGCCTGAACGAATTCGGGGGGGTAGAGGGGTTCATCACCATCACCGATGTCCTGAACTTCATCTTTGGCCATGCCGTGGGCACGGTCCAGGGCAGCGAGCACTATCAGGAAAGGGACGAAAACCTGTATGAAGTCCCGGGTGAAATGAAGCTGACCGACTTCAACAACCTGACCCACTTCGGCCTGGAAGACCCCCGCATGACCACCATCGGCGGGGTGGCCTTCCGGCATCTGGACCGCCTCCCGCGGGAGGGAGACAAGGTGGTCGTGGAAGGGGTGGAAATCACCATTCTGGAAATGGACGGCCACCGCATAGCCAAGGTCAGGGTCTCCATGGGCGAAAGCGACGAACCAGAGGAGCATCCTGAAACAGGTGAAGAATCACCGGCAACTGACGGACCGTCTCAGCCCGAAGAGCAGGCAGACAGCCCTGAAGCCGCTGAGAGGAGGAGCTGAAGTGGACATTGTGCTGATACTCGGAGCCATGCTCCTGCTCCTGTTGCTCAAAGGATTTTTCTCCGGCTCGGAAATCGCCCTGGTCAACTCGGACAAGATGCGTCTGCACCACCTGGCAAATCAGGGCAACAAAGGGGCCCGGCTCATCCTCCAGCTCTTTCAGCGCCCGGAGATACTCCTGGGCACCACCCTGGTCGGGACCAACATCTCCACCGTTGTTTTGACCACCCTGGGCACGGTGCTCATGATCGAGGCCTTCGGCCACCGGGGGGACATCTACGCCTTTCTGCTCTACACCCCCATCTTTCTCATCATGGGCGAAATCGTGCCCAAGAGCGTCTATCAGCAGAAGTCGAACACCCTGGCTCCGATCATTGTCTATCCCCTGCGCTGGTTCTCCATCCTCTTTGCCCCGATCATCTTCATCTTTTCCCTGGTGGCCGGGTGGGCCGCCAGAGTCACTGGCGGGGGCAAGTCAGCCACGACCCTGTTCATCACCAGGGAGCAGATCAGGACCGTCCTGGAGATGTCCGAGCGCAGCACAGGAGTGGACCAGTTCGACCGCGGCCGGATCAAGAGGGCCATCAGGTTCAGCGAAACCACTGTGGGCGAGGCTATGGTCCCTGTGGCTGAGATCACGGCCATCAACAAGCACCAGACCACCAGAGAGGCCATTTCCCTGGTCCGCCGGCATGGATTCAACCGCTTGCCGGTCTATGAGCACAACATTTCCAACATCTTCGCTGTGGTCACACTGAGCACCTGGGACCTGATGAACCCCGAGCTTCAGGACAGGAGCCTGAAAGAGCTCATCCAGCCCGCCTACTATGTCTCCACCTATCAGACCATCGACCAGCTCATGCCCGTTCTTCAGGACCGGGAGGACCACATGGCCATTGTTGTGGATGAGTTCGGTTCGGCCGTTGGCATGATCACCATGGAGGACATCCTGGAAGAGGTGGTTGGCGAGATCGACATGGGGTTCGACTTTGAAGAGTACCTGCCCAAGAAACGGGGCAAGGTCACCAAGGTCAGCGACGAGGTGTTCATTGTGGACTCCCGCCTCCCGATTTCCGAGGCCAACGACCTGCTGGACCTCGAGCTCCCGGCCAAGGAATCATACACTGTGGGCGGACTGGTCATGGCCAGGCTGCGCCACATCCCTGAACCGGGTGAGTTCATCATCGAGTCCGGGTGCCGCTTCGTGGTTGAGAGCTCCTCGAGGCGGGCCATCCAAAAACTGCGCATTGAAAGGCTGGTCTGAACCTCAGGACTTGAACATCGGGGATCTTTTCATCCCTCAAGCATCGACTTGTCACCCCGTCAGGGCCTCGGCCTCCCCGAACTGGATCCCGATGTCCTCCCGCAGGGCCAGGCGGTTGCCCCCAGGGTCCTCCCTGGGGATGACCCTGATCTTGCCGCTTTGAAAGGCGTTCAGGACCCGGCTGCGCAGCTTGTCAGCCACTTCGGCCCTGCCCTGGGACGGTTTGACCGTGCCGTTGACATTCAGGTAGGCCACCCTGGTCCCGTCGGAATAGTAGCCCGAATCTTCGTCAAATCCCATGCCTGAAGGGATGACCTGAATGTTCTTCTTCTGCATGTACTGGGCGTCCCACTCCAGGGGCTCATACTTGGTCACGCTCCAGGGATAGCCTTTCTGCCCGTCCGGTCCTCCCGGCCCGGTGACCAGCCCGAAGCACAGGCTGATCTGATCGTCTCTGACCTCAGGCTCGACCCGGTCCAGGGTGTTCTCAAACATGGCCCGGACCAGGGGCCCCAGATTCCGCAGCCGTCTGGCCACTGTCTGAAACTCCGGCTCCCCCGGGCGGATATTGACCTCGCAGACCCGGATTGAACTGGGCTGCAACCGGTGCTCCGCGTCCAGAACAAAGGAGGCGAAGCAGCCAGGATAGAGGACACAGGGCCGCAGCAGCCCCCTCCCTTCCAGGGCCCTGATCAACGGCCTGGCCACCTGGTCCTGGACCATCTCCAGCAGTTCCGGGGATTCAAAGGGATGGGGGGAGATGCTGCCCATGCCTCCAGTGATCGGGTTTCGCTTGCCCGCAGGCCCCGGAAACCGTTCCGGGTAGTCCATGGATGTGGGCAGGACCTGAAAGTGCCCCTGGCCGTCCACCAGGATGGTAAAGCTGATCTCCACCCCGGACATCCGGGATTCGACGAGCAAGGGCCAGGGCTTGTTCTTAAAGGCCTTTTTGTAATCTTTTTTATAGTCCTGGATCAAAAGGTCATAGACCTCCTTGATCTCCCAGGTGTTCAGGATGACCCTGGCACCTTTGCCCCCTGCGCTGTAGGGGTACTTCAGGACTGCTCCGCCATGGGCGTGCAGGTACTCCAGACAGGTCCCGAGAACCTGCTGGAAGGACCTGGCGTCGACCACGGACCACTCGTCGGCCACCGGAATCCCGGCCTGAGCGCAGAGCTCCTTGCATGTGATCTTATCCGCTTCAAGAAAAGCGCCTTCCCGGGTCAAACCGGCAATCCTACTTCCAAGCCCCTCCTGGTCCATCCTGTCCACGAGCCCCTGAAACAGGAGGGCTTCCGGAAGGGGCAGGAGATAGTCCAGACTTCCGTTTCCCAAAGCCTGAACTGCAGCCCGGGCATAGGCCTCCACCGAGTTGTCGTCAGTGGGGATGAACTCCACAGGCCACTGCATCTGGCGGGCAAAAGCGGGCATGGCCGGGGTCCCCCTGACCACAACGCCCTGAAAGGGGTCCCCGCAGGTCTCGCTTCTGGCCGTGGACACCGTCAATCCGCTCACAAGGGTCCGGGCGTCTGTTCCAGCAAATCCGATGGCACAAGGCTTTGGCATACACGCTCCGCTGCTCCGCTGCTCCGCTGTTGTCTTCTCCAGTCTCGTCAACTGGCCGTGTTCGATCGAACTTCATACGGGGTCAGTCCCCTGATAGTCAAGGGAACTGAGCCAGGTCAAGGACTGCCTACAGAGCTCGCTCCTGCAAAAGCGGCCCGTCCACCCCAGACTCGGCATAGAGCATTTAAAAGCTTTTTTCTATTTTTTTTTGTTTTGTTTAGATTTTAAAATCTTTATGGCTTTAATGGCTCATAAAAGCTTTTTTTGAGCAAATAATACTCTCAGAGACCATTGCATAAATCGCTTGGATCAATATCATGCCCATCTGTTAGCACTCACTCCAAATGAGTGCTAGCAAGGCCGGAAACCAAGTGTTCAAAGCACATCTGTCACCCAAGATTCAAGACCACGGAGGAAGAATTATGAAGCTGAAGCCATTGCATGATCGTGTCCTTGTCAAAAGACTTGAGGAAGAGGAAAAGACCAAAGGAGGGATCATCATCCCTGATACCGCCAAGGAAAAGCCGGTTCGCGGCGAGATCATGGCAGCCGGCCCGGGCAAGCTGGGCGATGACGGCAAGCGCATGGAGATGTCCGTCAAGGTCGGAGACAAGGTCATGTTCAACAAGTACGCCGGGACCGAGGTCAAAATCGGAGGCGAAGAGCACCTGGTCATGCGTGAAGACGACATCGTGGCCATCATCGAAGAGTAACTGACCCAATGACGAATGTGAAACTTTTAGACAATCAGGAGGAATGATTATGCCTGCAAAAGATATCAAATTTGGCAATGCCGCCCGCAATCGGCTCAGAGCCGGAGTGGACAAGCTGGCCGAAGCCGTCAAGGTGACCCTCGGCCCCAAAGGCCGGAACGTGGTCATTGAAAAGTCTTTCGGCTCCCCGACCATCACCAAGGACGGCGTGACCGTGGCCAAGGAGATCGAGCTCGAAGACAAGTTCGAGAACATGGGCGCCCAGATGGTCAAGGAAGTGGCCAGCAAGACCAGCGACATCGCCGGCGACGGGACGACCACAGCCACCATCCTGGCCCAGAACATCTACAATGAGGGCCTCAAGCTCGTAGCCGCCGAGCGCAACCCCATGTCCATCAAACGGGGCATCGACAAGGCAGTGGAAGCCATTGTCAAGGAAATGGCCAACATCACCCACACCACCCGGGAAGAAAAGGAAATCGCCCAGGTCGGGACCATCTCCGCCAACAACGACGCCACGATCGGCAACCTTATCGCCGATGCCATGAGCAAGGTCGGCAAGGAAGGGGTCATCACTGTCGAGGAAGCCAAGGGACTGGAAAACACCCTGGACATCGTCGAGGGGATGCAGTTCGACCGCGGCTATCTCTCCCCCTATTTCGTGACCAATCAGGAAAAAATGACCGTCGAGCTTGAAGACGCCATGATCCTGATCCACGAAAAGAAAATTTCCACCATGAAGGACCTCCTTCCCGTTCTGGAGCAGGTGGCCAAGCAGTCCAAACCGCTGCTGATCATCGCCGAGGACATCGAGGGCGAAGCCCTGGCCACACTGGTGGTCAACAAGCTCCGCGGCACCCTGTCCGTGTGCGCTGTCAAGGCCCCCGGATTCGGCGAGCGCCGCAAGGCCATGCTGCAGGACATCGCAGTCCTGACCGGCGGGGAGATGATCTCCGAAGACGTGGGCATCAAGCTGGAAAACGCCACTGTCAACGAGCTGGGCCAGGCCAAGCGGATTGTCATCGACAAGGAAAACACGACCATCGTTGACGGCGCCGGGAGCTCCGAGGACATCAAGGCCCGGGTCAAGCAGATCCGGACCGAGATCGACGACACCACCTCTGACTACGACCGGGAAAAGCTCCAGGAAAGGCTGGCCAAGATCGTCGGCGGAGTGGCTGTAATCAATGTCGGCGCGGCCACCGAGACCGAGATGAAGGAAAAGAAAGCCAGGGTGGAAGACGCCCTGAACGCCACTCGGGCCGCAGTGGAAGAAGGCATCGTGCCTGGCGGCGGCGTGGCCCTGGTTCGCTGCATCAATTGCCTGGTCAATGTCAAGCCGGCTGACGAGGACGAGCAGGCCGGGGTGGATGTAGTCCGCAAGTCTCTGAGCGAGCCGTTGCGCCAGATCTGCATCAACGCCGGATTCGAAGGCTCGATCATCGTGGAGAAGGTCAAGGCCGAGAAAGACGGCTATGGCTTCAATGCCGCCACAGGCGAGTACGAAGACCTGGTCAAGTCCGGGGTCATCGATCCCAAGAAGGTCACCCGGATCGCTCTGCAGAACGCTGCCTCCATTGCCTCTCTGCTGCTGACCACAGAAGCGGCCGTGGCTGAAAAGCCCGAGGACAAGGACAAGGGCGGCGGAGCCCCCGGCGGCATGGGCGGCATGGGTGGCATGGGCGGCATGGGCGGCATGTACTAAGCCAGTTCCCGATCCGCAATTCGCAGCCGGCATTTCGGGCCTGCGTCAGAGCACAGCCTGCAGATGCTTACCCCTCGGGGGATGCGAATCGGCCTCCTCCCGCCATCAGCACAAAAGCACAAAGGCCGGACGACCCGTCCGGCCTTTGTTTTTTGATCCCACATCTTCCAGCCTTGCCAGGCATCCTGAATTCGCTTACGTTATGCAAACTCAATGATTCAGCGCAGCCTCTTGCTGCGCTGAATCATTGAGTTTGCATCTTGGGTTTTTGCAGCCGCATCAAGGACCGCCCATGACCACCCTGCTCTCCACCAAGGAAGTGGCCGCCCTGCTGGGCATCCATGAAAAGAATGTCTACCGGCTGATCACTGACAAGGGACTGCCGGCCACCAAGGTCACCGGAAAGTGGCTCTTTCCCAGACACCTTGTCCAGCAGTGGGTGGAAAACCACACCATCAATGTCCCTGATACCGGGGACCTTGCATTTCGGGCCCCGGCCCTGTTTGTTGTGGCCGGGAGCAACGACATCCTTCTGGATCAGGCCCTGAACCTGTTCATGCAGACCTGTCCAGAATACACCGCTGTCTTTGGAAACCTGGGCAGTATGGGGGGGCTGAAGGCCCTGCGCCAGGGGCTCTGCCATATGGCCTCCAGCCACCTGGCAGAGGAGGATGCTCAGGATTTCAATTTCACCCAGGCCGCTGCCGTGCTCGACCGGCTCCCGGCTGTGGTCAACTTCAGCCGCAGGGAGCAGGGCCTGGTCGTGCAGCAGGGCAACCCCGAAAACATCAGCTCGGTGGCCGACCTGGCAGCCAAAAAGGTGCGCATCGCCAACCGCTCCTTGGGCACCGGGACCAGGCTGTGGTTCGATCGCAGCCTCAAGCAGGCCGGCCTCGACCCCAACCAGATCCCCGGCTATGAGCACGAAGTCCAGCGGCACCTGGACGTGGGCCTGGAGGTCCTCTCCGGACGGGCCGACTGCGGCCCGTGCATCAGAACCGTGGCCGGACTTCTCAATCTGGACTTCATCCCCATGCACTGGGAACGCTTCGACCTCCTCATCGACAAGGACCGCTTCTTCGATGCCAACATCCAGGCCTTCCTGAAGACCCTCTCCAGTCAGAATTTCCACAACCTGGGCCAGAACCTCTCCGGATACGACCTCTCCCTGACCGGCAAGGTCATCCAACCCTCGTAAATTGGGTCCGGAAGACCGGCCCCAATTTACGAGGTCATTTTTTTTCTTTCCGCTTCGCGGTTTCCCTCCAAAATCGCCAGATCTTTTCCACTTTTTTGTTCTTCTTTGTTATTTTAAGTAATGAAATTTTTATATCTTCATAAAAATTTCATATATTGACAAAAATGAACAAATACTCCACTTTTGCCTGGCCAAGCCCTCCAGAGTTTCTTGTCTGACCAACCCTCAGTGATCACTCTGAAGGGGCAGCTCAAAAACAGAAGCTTGGTTCCTCTTCAATCACAACCCACATATTCAGCTTTGCCAGAGGCAAAGCTGACCAGGAGGCTTCTCGCATGAAAAAACTCCCCATTTTGGTCGGTATTGCTCTTTCGGTCCTGCTGCTGGCCCCTTTAAGCTCCTTTGGAGCCCAGAGCCTGATGATGGCCACAACCACGAGTACGGACAACACCGGGCTCCTGGATGAGCTGGCCCCGATGTTCGAAAAGGACACCGGCATCGAGCTCAAGTGGACTGCGGTCGGAACCGGCAAGGCCCTGGAGCTGGGGCGGAACTGCGATGTGGATGTGCTCCTGGTCCATGCCCCGCAGGCTGAAAAAATCTATATCGAGAAAGGATACGGTGTGGACAGAGCTGAAGTCATGTTCAACGACTTCGTGATCATCGGTTCCCAGGACGATCCAGCCGAGATCAAGGGGATGTCTGTAGATCAGGCTCTGCAGACCCTGGCCGACAAACAACAGGGCTTTGCCAGCCGGGGTGACGACTCCGGGACCAACAAAAAGGAACGCCTCCTCTGGTCCAGCACCGGGCTTCAAGCCCCGGAAAAAGGCGACTGGTACCTGGAAACCGGACAGGGCATGCTGCCCACCATCAGGATCGCTGCCGAACGGGATCTCTACACTTTGACCGACCGGGGGACCTACATCAAGTACGCCCACTCCCTGGACGGCAATCCCCCTCTGGATATCCTGGTGGAAGGGGATCAGCCCCTGTTCAATCAGTACAGCGTCATCGCCGTGAATCCGGACAACTGCCCGAACGTGAAGTATGATCTGGCCACCCGGTTTTCGGAATGGATCACCTCTGATAAGGTCCAGCAGGCCATCGAAGATTTCAAGCTCCTGGGCAAGAAGCTGTTCAATCCCAACGCTAAGTAGCGAGACTGGGCTTCTCGCCTGCGGGCAGGTCTCCACCGAAGCTTCCAACCCCTACCGACAATCCGGCTCCTCCAGGGATACAAACATGTCCATGGCATCCAGCAACACACACATGGGGGAGCCGGGAGGTCACATTTCAGCGCAGCCTCTGGCATGAACTTGGCACACACTTGAGACAGTGGGTGAGGTTGGAAGAGAAGAAAAGATTGGTCT
>CAYOID010000006.1:0-80211 GCA_964403955.1 uncultured Desulfohalobiaceae bacterium
GCAGGAGGGTCCCAAGATCCCCCAGGGATCCGGCCAGCTCAAGCCTGTTGAAACGAAATCGTTTGTCCATCACGTCATCCTCTACCGTCATTTGCCTGGGATTCATTTCAAAGGCTTGAACCTGACGTATTCGTACACCAGGTTTTTGATTTAGCAATTACGTAAATACTGTATCAAGCGAAAAAAATTGTCAACACCATAGCTGTCCTCCGTCCGGCTTTGTTCCTATGGAAAGCCAGGACTTGACAGAAAGCCGGATAACTTTTAGTCTTTGCGAAAGTACTAAATCAAATTCATTCAAGCTGACCGAGGTCCCCCATGGCCGATCCAGCCAAAATCGCCCGGATATGCAAGGCCCTGTCCGTGCCCAACCGAGTCAAGATCCTTGAAATTTTGAAGGTGTCTTCGCTCTGCGTCAACGCACTGGCCAAGGAACTGGGGCTGACTGCAGCAGCGGTGTCTCAGCACCTGCGCATTCTTCGGGATGCCGATCTGATCCGGCCGGAAAAGCGGGGCTACTACGTGCACTACGTGGTGGACTGGGACGTGCTCGATCATTGGCGACGCTTGACCCAGAACCTGCTCACTCCGCCTTTGACCCAGGTTGCTGGTGATCGCAGCCAACCCGGCAATCCTGCAGAAGAAGCAGACTGAAGGCCGGTTTTGGTGTCCGTGGTGCCAACTTTGATCAGCAAACAAAAAAAACAAGGAGAATCGATTATGGGTTGTGATTGTCAGGGAAAGTGCCAGTATCCGCACAAGCTCAAAGACAAGCCTGAAAACTGCACCCCTGAACAGATCAGGGAATGCCACGGTGAAGAGGCCAGGCACTCCCACGATCAGCAGGAGCAGTCCGGACAGGAAAGTCAATGAATGTCTGACCCCTTTTCCCCTTCCCTCACGCTGTAAAGGGGAAAGGAGCTTTTCATGTTCTTCTTTGCTGCACTCTGGGCAGCCGTTTTGGCCATCTCCTTTGTCCTGACCATGGTCGGGCTGGGAGGTGGCCTCATTTTTTCACCCATGTTCCTGCTGCTTGGGCTGCCAAAGGCTGTTGCCGCATCCACTTCCCTCTTTCTGAACCTGGTGGCTGCGTCTTCGGCTGCCGTGACCTACGGCCGCAAGAAGATGGTCGACTTCCCCTTGTCCGTGCCTCTGATCATTTCCTCTGCAGCAGCAGCCCCTTTCGGCTCTTATGTCAACGCCCACATCGACGTCCGCCTCTTCACCATCGCCATGGCGGTCATTTTGCTCCTGGCAGCTTTGCGCATGGCCATTGTCAAAACCGAGGACAGGGCTGCACAGGAACCATCCGCCCGGGCAAAGGTTGTCGGTGGTCTGGTCATTGGGGTGCTGATCGGCTTTCTGGGAGGATTGCTGGGGATCGGGGGCGGGGTCTTCGTGGTCCCGCTGCTCATCTATGTGCTTCATGTTCCAGCCAGAATTGCGGCTGCCTCGTCGACCTTCATCGTCTGCTTCTCTTCCCTGACCGGTTTTCTGGGCTACATGTCCATGCAGAGCATTGATTGGGCTTTTGTCCTTCCGGCGGCCCTGTTTTCTTTTCTCGGCGGTCAGGCCGGATCCAGGTTCATGGCCGCCCGCCTGCGGGGAAGAACCATATCCCTTGTTTTTGCTGCCATCCTAGTCCTCTTCAGTGTCAGGCTCTTCTACCAGGCCATAGGGTAGCCATACCTGCATGGTCAGAGTTATCCTTATGGCCAAAGCCTGAAATAAAGGAGAAAGCCTATGCACGCCCTTTTCATCATCACTTCCGATGACGCTGAAACGGTCTACAATGCCATGCGCCTGGCCAACACCGGAATAAGCAAAGGCGACGACGTCAGCGTCTTCATGCTGGGCAAGGGTGTCGTCTTCGAAACCCTTGGGGATGAAACCTTCCCGGTCGGCGGGGAAATCGACCGGTTCGAAGGGGATTTCTATGTCTGAGGGGTGTGCATGAAGGCCCACGGTCTTGTGGGCAGCAGCACATGCCCCATCGGCTGGATGGACGACTTGTATGAAATCATGGCTGAAGCCGACAAGGTCTTGACTTTTTGAAAAACACGGGATCTCAGAGCAGTTGGTGTCTCATCAAGCCTCGGTATTTAAACCAAAAGTAAAAGGGTTGATTATATTCAACTCACCGCCTTCTGTGCATTATGCTTTGACTGCTTTAAAATACAACAGAGCACCGTTGTCGTAAGGGAGCCTCTCAAATACAAAACCATGATCATGAAACACTTCTCTGAGCTCTCCTTCTGAACGCATCACTCCTCTGATTTGACTCCCGAGGACATTTCGTTCCGGGACTGGCACCACACAAAGGAAAAATGAAACAGGAACCAAGACTCTGTAGACTTCCTGCACAACCTGGTTCATATCATCAAAAAAGTTCAGAGACAGGATGCACAAGCATACGTCAAAAACACTTTCATCAAAGGGGAGATCGTCCGCACTCGTCACATACAATTCAGCCTTTTCAAAACCAGCAGCATAAAATTTCCTAGCAGCTCTTTTGAGAAGGCCAGGGCTGATATCAGTCCCAATGTAACGATTGTCATTTTCGAGAAATAAAGTTGCGCTGCCAGTTCCTGTAGCAAGCTCAAGCACAGATTTTCCATGAACGTCCACAAGCTCCTGGCGCAATATGTCATGATGCTTCGTGATATCGGCAGCAAGCTTCTGAGGGAAGATGGATCTCTTCATGATGACATCATAGAGGAATGAAAGCGAATCCCCAAGCCATGGTTTGAATCGTCTTGATTTTGAGTCTGGCCCGACAAGGTAGTTCAAGCCATGTTTCTGCACTGCAGTGATGTCTTTCTTGAGCATGCTCTTGGTACCCCTTATCTGACTGCTGTCCGGAATTGCTGCAACACATGGCAGAAAAGCTTGTGCGGCTCGTGCAGGCTCGTTGCCTCAGAGCCCGGCGAAGTGGACCGTCGTGAAGAGAAACATTGTCCCCAAAAGGGCGATGGCGATCCCGGAGACCAGCCCGACAACTCCTTCAACAAGAGCCACTCTCCCTTCCGGCATCATCCTCAGCAGTCCCGCCTTGCCTGTGACCACGGCGATGACCACCAGGGAAATGGTCGCGGCCATCCCCAGAGAGACGCATGCGGCCAGGGCCAGGCCCAGGGGCAAAACTCCCATGGACAGGCAGAAGAGCATGACCATGACCACCCCGGGGCATGGCACCAGGCCCACGGCCATGGCCCAGGGCAGCAGACCGCCCTTTGAGTCCTTGTGTTCAGCCGCTTCTTGAGCCGACTCTGTTCTGAAACGCATGAGGATCCCCCAGCCGTTCTTGATCAGGATCCCCAGGCCCAGCAAGGCGATCAGGCTGAAGCTCACCACCTGGGTCACGTAGGAGACCGAGGCCAGGGTGCTGCTGACGCTCTTCTGGAGAATGAAGTGCAGGGCCAGAACGGACACGGCCCCTGACAAGCCGTGGAACAGGGCGACCAGGGTCCCGAAGAGCAGTCCTGTCGCTATGGAGGGATTGCGGGAGAGGATGAAGGACATGGCCACGGCCTTGCCGTGGCCCGGCCCCGCGGCATGGACCAGGCCGTAGCCAAAGGCGATCAAAAGGACCACAAGGAGAGGCTGGACACTCTTCCCGGCCTTGACCTCCTTGATCAGCCCGGTCATGCGCTGCTTGAGCTGCTGCTGGACCAGGGCGACTCTGTTCAGAAAGGACCTGTGCGGTGCCGGTCTGGAGATCGAATTTTCAGAGGTGTTGCCGGAGCTGAAAGGGTTCTGGTCAGCGGCTGGAAGAGAACTGCAGGCAAGAAAAAAGACGAGCTGAAGCAGGATGAGGGTTTTAGCCATTCTTGTTCTTGAACCTCAGGGCGATCTCATCTGGCACGACCTGGCCAAAGTAGTAGGCCTCATCCCTGTTGGCATGAATGGAGTGATCCACGACCATGGTTTCGCTGTTGGCATAAGAGACAGGGTCGTCCTTGAGAAAGACGCTGCAGTAAAAGGTCTGATCGTAGACTGAAAGGCGGATGGTCTTGAACGAGGCGTTGGCCGCCACATGACAGGGCACGAAGAAGCGATAGGTCAGCTGGCCGTCCTGGATCGATGCGGAGAAGTCCTTCACGTAGTCGACCTTGAACGGCGTGCCGTTGATTTTGATGTGGGTGAAGTAGTTGAACTTGCGAAGGTTGGCAAAGTACGTCTGCTCGAGCTTTTTGGCTTCCGGGTCCTCAAGGGTCTTGTTGCCGTTGGCATCAAAATCGAGGATGATCATGTTGCTGAACATCTCGTCAAAGACCCAGGTCATCTCAAAACCGGACAGACCTTTGTCGTCAAAGACAACGTCGACCGATGTGGTGAAGAAGACATGGGGGTGGGACCAGGAGGTGCCTGCAACCAGGCAGGCCAGAAAGGTCGCGATCCCGATGAGAGCCTTGCGCTGGACCATATCTGAAAGACGAAGTATGACCTTGAATACCGGTACCTCGAGATCCGAATGACCGGTCTCGATGCATGCCAAGCCGAAGGTATGGTCCTGGATGTGCGTTGTCAAGCAAGGCAAAAGAGCGGGAAACCTTTTGTCATGCTCATGAACGTTATGCGGGCAGGAGAGCCGAGTTGACCACCACAAACACCGAGGTCCTGTGGTGGAGCAACGCGGCCAGTCAGGGGCTGAGCACCCCGTCAATGGCCAGAGCGATGAGGGTCCTGAGGAGAAAGGCTTGTGCAGTCACGCGGGTCTCCTTCAGGGCAGCCCCGGGCTGTGCTCGGACGACACTCGGCTCAGGGCCGAGAAATGCTCTGCCCACGGACCCACCAGACAAAGAGACACCGATTTGCCAGTCGGCCCGCCGCCCGAGCGGCGGCTTGTTTTCTCCTGGCCAGAGCCTGCCCCGTTGTCACAAACGGGGTTGGCCAGGCGGAAGAACTAAGGGTCCGTCAGCGTCTATGTGCGTCGAATGAGACCGTGAACGGGATGCTCAAAGCTCTTCTCTGCAATGTTCACGGGGACACGTGTGCGCGATGCTCCGTCCAGGCCGACGGCCTGGACGGAGCTTGCGTCAGGGTTAGTCGGTCAAGGCCACGGCCCATTTCCTGAGCACTGTGGGGTATTCGATCACCCCGGAGTCGATGTAGCCCGGCAGGCCGAAGACGTTCATCTCCCTGATCGCCGTGACCTCCCGGAGGTCCGGGTTGTGCCTGGAAAAGCCGTGAAGGGCCTTCTGAACGGCCATCACATCCCCGGTGGCCACGATGACGTCCGGGTCGGCCGCCAGCAATGGGGAGAGGTCGAAACCGTGCCTGCTCTTGCGGACCATGAAGTGGCCCTTGACCGGCTTTTCCCCGGCTGGGTTGAAGGCGTTGCCCTCGTTGGTGCAGCCCAGGGGCTTCAGCAGGAAGCGGTCCGCATACCCGCCTGGGGCCTCGACCTGCAGAAGAGACTTGCCCGTGGCCGGCTGATAGGTCCCCTTGATGATGACCACGCTCTTGTTCAGCGGCTCCTCGGGGAGCATCTCCCTGGTCCTCTTGAGGTTCTTGGCATAGGCCTCGATGAGGCCCTCCGCCTTGGACTCCCTGCCGACCAGGTCTGCAGTCCGGCGGATGGCCGATTCCAGACCGTTGGAGAAGTCGACGTAGCGGATGTCCACATCCAGCCCGTCGAGCAATGGGACCACGTTTTCCGGGTCCACATCTGGCTTGTACAGGCAGTAGTGCTCGTTCCTCTCGACGATCACCTCCCTGATGCCCTTCCGGGTCAGGGCCTTGGGGACGGCGTCCTGTTTCTTGACCGTCACGCAGTTGGGGCAGCCCAGGATCTGGGAGACCGTCTTGAGCTTTTTGGCCATGGGCCACAGCCCCCCGCGCACGGACATGGCCTCGGGGAGCACCCCGAGGTGATAGGCGATATCCACCACCCTGTCCCCGATGATCACGGCCTTGATCCTCTCCGGCGGAGGGGACTTCATCCCGGCCATGGCCTGGGGGGCCTGGAGCAGGACGGCCAGAAGCAGGGCCAGGACCGGGGCCCAGATGCTGAGACAATGAACGTGACTGGGTTCGCTCTTCATGATGCTCTCCTTTGATGGGTTAGAACTTGAAGGCCAGTTTGGCGCAGATGCGGTAGTCTTCGGACAGCTGGACGCCGTTCAGGTCCCGGTAGATCGGGATTGGTGTGCACAGGTCCAGGTGCATCCCCTTGGAGAACTTGAAATGGACCCCAGGGGAGAGGTAGAGGATGTGTCCGCCTGTGTTGTCCTTTTTCTGCCCCTCCAGCTCGGCCTTGCTCTTGACGACTCCGTTGAGCTCCAGCTGCAGGTCGAAGAACCTGGAGAGGGCGTAGGCGTACCCGAGGTTGTACTTGAACATGTCCGGTCTCTCGAAGTCCCGGTCACCGAGCTCGCCTTCGGTGGTCAGCTGATACATGAGGTAGCCGGACAACCAGTGCCGTCCCATGACCTTGTGGGCGCCGAGCTCGAACACAGGGTCCCAGGAACCGGAACCGGTCTGGAGGAAGCCTGGAAGGCACGTGTCGCTTGAATCCTCTTCATCCGTCTTTCCAGTGGGCATCTTCAATCCGGCCCCAATGGCCAGGTTGAAGGGGTCCTTTTGTTTCTGGGCCAGCAGACGGTAGCGCCCGACGAGCTTGATGTCCCCGAGGCCTGAATTGTCGTCCGTGAAGTCCTTGTTGAAGGACTGGCGCTTCATCTCCTTGTCGAAATAGGGGATGATCAGCCGGGCATCGAGGTTTTCCAGCAACCCGGCCCGAAGGGTGAGCTGGTACTGCTGCATGGTCCTTTCCCGGCACTTCTTGCCTGGTTTCTGCCCTTTTTTGGGCCGGACGAAATCGACCTCGTCGTTCCCATCATAGAGCTGATCCTGCTCGACATGGTGGTACTTGAAGATGATCCCGAACTGCCCTTTCTCGTACACGCCTCCATTGCTCGAATTCACCAGCCCCACCGGTTTTGGCCCCTTGTTCTGCTTCTTGTCCTGGGCAGCCTGGACCTGAGGGGCCTGGAGGAGGACCGTCAGGAGCACCGCCAGGAGGGCTGTCAGGGCTGCGGCCCAGGTTCTGCGAAGAGGACAAGGGCGCTGTTTTCCCGGTTCCATGTGCATGATGCTCTCCTTTGTCTGGTTAGAGGTTCAAAGCCACAGCGGATGGGAACAGTCGATACAAGGACCCTGAGCCAGGCCAGGATCAGGCTGAGGAGCTTTCCGGCTCCTTGCGCCTTCATGACGGCAGCTCCTGGAACAAAAAAAGGCGCAAACGGCAGAAGCGGGAGCTCAGCCCTTTACGCCTTCACTGGTTCCGTCCTGAGCCGGAACCCGTAAGACACAGCCGGTTTCAGACCACCGGCTCACTCACTAAGGGATCATCAAAAGGCTCCCGGCAGACAAGCCAAGAGCGTCGCTGATCAACCTGCATTGATCCATGAGGCCATTACCTGCCTGTCCACAACCGCGATGCTGGCTGTGATCACAAAAGACAATCCAACCGTGGTTGCAATCACGGCGATCATGCGCAGCCCAAGCCGGCCCCCGGCGCTCCGGGTGAGGGTCACAGCTGCTGAGGCAGCCAGGCTCCCGCCCCCCACGGATCAGGCTGGCCGCCTTGACGTTGCTGTGCTCGGACTTGATCCTCGCAAGGCCTTTGCAGCGCTGGACATACAGGCTGGCCTGCCCTGCCCTGCCTTGAAGCGGATGGCGGGGATCTTCAGCCTGATCCTGCCCGGGATGGCATGATGGAGAATGATCTCGTTCATGATTGGGTCGTGCCTGTCAGCTCAGACTCTGATAAAACTGACATGTCGGGTTTGCTCATGGCGAGGACCGGGTCACCGCGAACCGCTCCACGCCATGAGCGTTCCAGGGCCAATGGCTAGAACTCAATCGCCAGCTGGGTGGTCAGGAGGTCCCGTTCGTCGTCGTTCTCAAACTCGCCGTGGAGGTACTCGAGGGCGATGGACGTGTTCGCGAACAGGCTGTAGGTGATGGCCGCGCCATACTGGGTTTCGGGGAGCAGGTCGCCCAGGTCGTCGCCCCCTTCATAGCGCAGGGCCAGTTCCAGGTCTTCAATGGGGACAAAGGCCAGCTCAAGGTTCCAGGCCTTGGGTTCATAGTCTTTGCCGCCGTCAAAACTCAGCTCCCCGGCCTCAAAGGTGTCCAGGGCCCCGACGTACTCGGCCTCGAGAAAGAACCGCTCCTGGTAGGAGACGCTCACGAAGGACCCCAGCCCCCCGACATGGTCGGCAACTTCGCCCGGGGTCTCCCCTTCAAGGCCGTCGCTGTCGGCAAGGTTGGAGATGTAGGAGACACCGGCCATCAGGCCGAGATCCGGAAGGGACTCTTCCGGCAGGGTGAAGGTGGCGCTGGCCACATATCCCTTGATGTGGTCGTCCTCCCCGGTCTCATCGATATCCCCGTTGAACCCGGCCAGACAGAGGTCGAACATGTCGTTGGCGAACCCGACCTTGACCGCGCTCTCCCGGGTCTCCCCGAGCTCCAGGGTCAGAGGGTCGCTGATGAAGTGGCTCTCATAGTATCCAAAGGGGACGTACATCTTTCCGGCGTTGAGGTAGAGGGGGACCACGTCTTCGCCGTCCAGGATGATGAACCCCTCATCCACGACCACCTCCTCGGTGTCGTCCTCTTCCCACAAGAAGAGCACGTGCCCGCCGACGTGCTTGGCGATGTCGGCGTCAACCCCGAGCTCCACCGTGGCCAGGGTGATGTCGCTGGACTCCTCGTCGTCGACGTCCGGATCAGCGAAATCGATGCTCTCGTACCCGGCCTCGACCTCCACGACCCCGCTGAAGGTCAAGCGTTCGGACAACGTGCCCAGCAGGGGTTTTTTCTCAAGCTGCTCTTCGACCCTGCGGACCCGGTCGGCCAGGCCCTTGACCCCGATGGAGCTGTCTTCGTGGACGTCGCTGGTCGATTCTGCAGCTGCGGGTGCAGCTTTCAATTGCGATTCCAGCTGCTCCAGGCGCTTCTTCGTGGTCTCCAGCTCCTGCATGAGCTCATAGTTTGACAACTCCGCGGCCAGAGCCGGACATGTGAGCAGAGACCCGCCGACCAGGAGGCATGCCAGGGCCAGGACGAGCTTCTTTGCCGCCCGTTGTGTTCTTGTGTTCATGGTGTCCTTCTCTCCTTGTGCTGAAGTGATGTGAAAGCGGGTGCGCACCTCACGTGCGCCACCCTGTTTCCAGACGCAAAAAAACGCAGCAGCTCGACATGAGTGACAGACCTGCTGCGCCTTCACTTGCTCCGACGTGATTCAGAACCCGCAAGACACCGCTGACCTTGTGATGCGCCCCGTGACGCTTCCCAAGGATAGCTTTCAGCCGACTCCGGGCGGGGATCTCGCTGCAGTGGTCATGAGCATGGTGTTGGGTCCGGTTTGAGAGCCCTTCAGTGCGACTCCTCATCGGGTCTCTTGGGCTGATTGGGGATCTGGAAGACCAGGGTGGCTGTCCGCTTCATCCGGGTGTACTGTTCACGGTCTTCGCCTTGAGCGTCGACCTTGATGAAGTAGCGGACGTACCAGCGGCCGGGATGGGGGATGGGTATCTGAACCACGCCCCCGCTCACTCTGGTCTTGGGGTAGAAGTTGTCCTCGGCCTGGGTGGAAAAGCCGTTCAGCGTGGCGTCCCAGGTACCCTCGCCCGTGTAGGGCCGGCCGTCGAAAAAGACCTCCAGCTCCAGGGTCTCCCCAGCCTTGAGCCCGGTGATGTCCCGGGTGGGCACCAGCTCCAGGGGCAGCCCGATGTGCCTGGGGAAGGTTGTGGAAGGCTCTTCGCAGACCACGTAGGACTTGGTGTACTGTTTGCTGAAGAGGCTCTTGGTGACCTCCCGGGCCCTGTCGGCGATGGCGCTCTTGGGCTTGATGGTGCGCCTTTTGCGGCCCTTTGTGTCGATGTACACCGTGTAGTAGCCGGGGTTGGTCTCTGCTGTCAGGGCATAGGTCCCGGGCTGGTCGTACCTGATCATGTAGGAGTGGAGGCAGGTTTCGTCACGGATCCCGATGTCCTGGACCTCCCCATCGGGCTTGTGGACCTGGACGGACTTGAGCTTGTTGGCCCGGACGCCGTCGTCCACAGGGAAGTGATGCCCGTAGCAGAAGAACAGGGGAGTTTCCTTTCCTTCGGAGACCGTGTACCGGCTGGACTGAATGTAGAGGGAATGCGCCATGGACATGGTCGGGACCAGAAGGACCGCGGCCAGCACCGCGTACACGGCCGCTTGAACCTGAAGTGTCGGATGAATTCGCATGCTCTCTCCTTAGATTGAGGTGATGCGCTGGACATGCCCCGGCAGAGCCTTGCCGGACATCTGTTCCGGGTCCTGCCCTCAGAAGTGTTTGTGCGAAGACCGGAAGTCCAGGACCTGAAAAGTCCTTTTCTGCCCCTGCGGCTTCGGCCGGCACTCCCGGCTTGCCTCCGCGATGAGCTGAACCAGGGCCTGGAAACCCTCCTCCCGGAGATGCAGGGTCACCCCGGGGACGTGGACCTTGTACTGGCCGCAGCTGCAGCGGGAGACACTGCCGAAACCGGCTATGACCGAGAGCTTTGTCAGTTCATGCTTCATGGCGGGACAACCTCCTCAGTCGGTGCTGTTTGGGCCCTCATCATCCGATGTCCAGTCATCAAGCCCTGTTTTGGGGGCTGAAGGGCATCCCTCGCAGCTCCCGCAGCAGCTCCCCGGGGCGGTCTTGACGGTCCGGGTGAAGCGCCAGACAAGGTAACCCACAGCCAGCCCGCAGATGAGAATCACGACAAGGGTCTGCATGGTGTCCTCCTCAAAAAAACAGTCAGTCCTCCGGGTCTGCAAACCCCAGGGCAATGAGCCCATAGATCCCGGTGAGAACCACAAGGCCCGGTCTGCCGGTGCCAGACCAGGTACACCAGGAGGCAGGCCAGTAGGCCGACGATCTTGCCTGCCGGCACGGTGAAGTTCAGCTCCCGGTAGATGGACCATTTGCTAAAGCAGTGGCTGAGATGTTCGACTTCGATGACCGGCTTCACACAAAGCTCCTTTCAGACCAGGCACCTGGCCGGGCTGAGGACTTGAAGGTGAAAGAAGGGAGCCTGCCGGCCGGGGCTGTCCCTGCGGGCAGGCTCTGCCCTTCTCCCTTCCTTCCTCTTCCTCTGTGTCCTGTTCCCGGGAAGCTCCCGGGAATGGTCCAGGTGTTTTTTCAGAACGCAGAGTTAAAGGTTTATCAAACGCAATGAGGCACATCTAACAACGGCCGCCAAAAAAAAGCGGCCATTGCTCCTCTACTTCATGTCCCTGGCCTGGACCCAGATCACGGCGTCCTGGGACAGCTCCTTGCCCTTGAACTCGGTATCCGGCCCGGTTCCCAGGGCGCAGAAGCCCCACCAGCCGGCCTTGGGCAGCCCGAAGGTGAACTCGCCGTTGACATTGGCCTTGATGGTCATGGTCACGAAGGAATCCTGAGGCGCATTCACCTTGGCCTGCTTGGCAAAGGCGTTCTTGTCCATGAGCGGTTCGTGATTCAGGTACTCGACCTCGATTTCGGCATAGGGCACCGGCTTGCCTGCGCTCTTGACGATGCCCCTGAAGACGTTGCCGGTCCACAGGGCGTAGGGCTTGTCCAGAGGCACGATCTCCGTGGGCAGCCCGATCTCCGAGTCCCAGTCCGTGGGGAAGCCGGCCGTGTTCACGACCACCTTGGTGATCTGCTGGATGTAGGCGTCCTCCTTGCTTTCAAAGTAAGGCGCGGGCACCAGGCAGAAGACATTGTCCCCCATGCCCCGCAGGCGGTAGGAGGTCTCATAGGCCTTGCCGCTGTTGGACAGGCTGGTCCAGGTCGTGGCCTTGAGGGTGTCCAGGAGGTCGGTCTTGCGCCCTTTGCGGACCACGAAGAACTCCTCGGGCTGGCCCATGTCCATGGTGTGCCCGGCATCGAAGGGATGGGTGAAGAACAGCTTGAGGTCGATTGGCCCGCCCTTGTTCAAAGCCGATTCAGGGGTGTAGATGGTCTGGAAGTGGGCCTGAGCCGGCAGGCTCATCAGGACCATGATCCCCAGGACGGCGGCCAGTGTGAACAGCTTTTTCATCGCACAGTCTCCTTTGTTTGCATGGTTTTCTGGGTTCAGGGTTCAAAGTTGCAGATGTCGACTCCGGTTGAACCCGGTGCCGGCATCCGGTTCAGTAGATATCCTTGCCCTTGACTTCGACCGCGTGCCCTTCACCGGCGTCGAAGACGACCGTGTAGGAGCCTTCGGGCTCGTCAAAGGTGAACTCGGAGTACTCGTCCATCTGACCGGTCACGACCTCCTTGCCGTCCTTCTTGACCACCATCCGCACTCCGGAGGCGCTCGATCCGTCAGAAAAGCCGCCTTCGCAGGTGATGGTCCCGTCCCCGTTGTCCCAGCAGGAGCAGAGCGGGGTGTGGGCCAGGGCCTGGGCCGAGAGCACGGCGCACAGGCACAGCGTTCCGATGAAGATGCCGATTCGTCGCATGTCAATCTCCTTGTTTTGGTTTGAGTGTTGGCGGTGTGTTCCTGATGAGCCCGACGAGAATGGTCGTCAGGACCATCAGCCCGAAAAAGCCGAACATGGCCTGCAGCCCGGTCAGGCCCAGGAGCCTGGACCCGGTGAAGACCAGGCTGGCCACGAAGATCCCCAGGCCCATCTGATAGACCAGGGAGAAGAGCATCCACTTGGCCGAAGCCGTCTGGATCTTGATGGCCATCAGGGTGGCCAGGCAGGGCGGGTAGAGGACCATGAACAGGATCAGGGCCAGGGCGTGCAGGGGGGTGAACCCCTTCTCGGTCTCCTTCATCCTGGTCTCCAGGCTGGCCCCGCTCTCCCCGTCCTGCTGGTAGATGGCCCCCAGGGTTGCCACCAGGGACTCCTTGGCCGCCAGGGCGCTCAGGAGGGAGACGTTGATCCGCCAGTTGAAGCCGGCCCACTGGGTGACAGGTTCCAGGGCGCGGCCCATCTGGCCCAGAAAGCTGGCGTCGATCCGGGCGGAGCGGATCTCCCGCCGGATGGTCTTGCGCTCCCGAACCAGGTTCTGGAAGGCCCGGCCCACCTCTCTGGCCTCCCTGGGCTTTCTGCCCCGCTTGACGATCTCGAAGTACTGGGGCTGCTTGCTCTCGAACCGGGCGTTGACCGCATCCGACTCCTCCTTGCTGCCCACTGTCTTCCGGGCCTCCTTGTATTCGTCCTGGAACCGGATGAGCTCCATGACCGAGGCCTGGTCGGTGAACAGGCCGCTGTAGGGGGAGTCTGCAGCCGTGGCCAAAAACTGCTGGAGGGCCTGCTGCCCCCGCTGCTCGAAACCGGCCTGCCGGGTCTGGCTCAGCCCGGGAAACTGGAGGAGGATGAAGACCACCACGGCCACGGCCGCGACAATGGTCACGATCTTGCGCACGAAGAGCCAGGTCCGCTCCACAGCCCGGCCCAGGACCCCCCGAAAGGTGGGCAGGTGGTAGGCCGGCATCTCCATGAGGAAGGGAGCGGTTTCCCTGCCGCGCAGCACGGTCAGACTGAGGATCTTGGCCACCGGCAGGGCCATGAACAGGGAGATCGTGGCCACGAAGAACATGGCCGGTCCGGTGTAGTCGGGGAAGTAGGCGTGTACCAGGAGGATGTAGAGCGGGATCTTGGCCAGGCAGTTGAGCATGGGGATGATCAGGATGGTCCCCAGCCTGGCCCGCTCGTCCGGAATGCCCTTGGAGGACATGATCGCGGGTACGGCGCAGCCGCCGATGTAGACCCCGCCCAGGACCATGGGCAGGGTGGACTGGCCGTGCAGCCCGAACCGCTTGAAGAGGCGGTCCATGATGAAGGCCATCCTGGGCATGTAGCCCACGTCTTCCAGAAAGGCCACCAGGGAGAAAAGAATCAGAAAGATGGGGATGTAGTTCAAAAGAGCGTTCACGCTGTCGATGAACCACAGGCCGAGGCTCCGGAGCATGGGGTCGAAGAGGAAGCTGGAGCGGGGAAGCGCCGAGGCCGCCAGCCCCTTGAGGGCCTCCAGCAGGGGCCAGGTGTAGTCCGTCAGCTTGTAGCCCTGGACAATGGCCAGCTCGTAGAGCAGGTAGATGACCCCTACCAGGATCAGCGGCCCCAGGATCTTGTGGCAGAGGACGCTGTCGACGCGGTCGGTCAGTTTGGCCTGATGGGGGCTCCTGGCTGTGGTGAACGCGTCCCCGATCCGGGTGGCCTTCTGAAACCGGCTCAGGCTGATGAGCCGTTCAGGGGCCTGGCCCTGCTCCTTCTCGATCTCGGAGCGCAGGGCGGACACCCGCTCGAGCAGGCTCTGAGTTTCCCGGCCCCTGTCCTGGAGCATGTCCCAGAGGATGGGGTCCTTTTCCAGCAGCTTGACCGCCAGCCAGCGCAGGGGCAGGTGGGAGGGCAGGCCCTGGGTGTCCCTGAGCAGGCCGATGACCTCTTCAATGGCCGGCTCCAGGGGACCGTAGTCGATCCTGGATTTCGACCGGTCGACGTCCTGCTCGGCCGCCCGGGCAATGGCCTGCTTGAGCTCGTTTCTGCCCTGCCCAGTCTTGGCCGACATGGGCACCACAGGCACCCCGAGGGCCTCGCTCAGACCCTGGACGTCCACGTTGAGATTGTTTTTCCGGGCCACGTCGATCTTGTTCAGGTCCAGGACCAGGCGCTGCTCCATCTCCGCGATCTGCAGGAACAGGGACAGGTGGCGCTTGAGGGTGGTGGCGTCGGCCACCTGGACCACCACGTCCGGCTGCTCCTCCAGGAGAAAGTCCCTGGCCACCCTCTCCTCCAGGGAGTAGGTGCTCAGGGAGTAGGTCCCGGGCAGGTCGGTGATCTCCATTTTCAGCCCGTTGTGGCTGTAGGCCCCGACTTTCTTCTCCACCGTGACCCCGGGATAGTTGGCCACATGCTGGCGGGCCCCGGTCAAGAGGTTGAAGACCGTGGACTTGCCGCTGTTGGGCTGTCCCGCCAGGGCGATCCGGACTCGACCCTCAGCCATGACAGGCCTCCACCTTGACGCAGCCGGCCTCCTCCCTGCGCATGCTGATGAGATAGCCGTCCAGCTCCAGCTCCACCGGGTCCTTGAGAGGGGCGTTGCGGACCACCTTGACCAGCTGGCCCGGAAGCAGGCCGAGGTCGAGGAGCCTCTGCCCCAGAAGGCTCTCGGCGTTGACGGCCTGGATGAGGCAGCTCTGACCGGGAAGGATCTCTTTGAGGGTCATGACGTTCTCCTTGAATGCCGGCCCGGGTTCACAAGGCTGACAATGACAGTTTGAGAGTGCACAAATGATGGTCATTTTTTGAATTGTCCACCTGTAGGGGCGAGCGGCGCTCGCCCTGGATACTCCCAGCGGCGCCCGCCCCCCACGCATCACGCCGGGCTCGGCTCCATGGCCAGAATGGCACTGGACATGCCCCGGCCGAGCATGAACCTGGAGTTTTCCACAGCCACCAGCAGGGGGCCGCTGCCGGAGTTGACCACGACGGTGACCTCTGTTCCGGGCATGAGCCCCAGGCTCTCCATCTTGCCCCAGAGCTGCCTCCCTCCCGAGTGCCCGACGATGACCACCTTCCGTCCCGGGCCAAAGCAGGACAAGGCTTTGACCCGTGGAGAACCCGTCAGGTCCTGGCTCGAACTGTCTGCCGGGCTTGCGGTTTGAGCCCGTGCACTGAGGCCGTTATTTTTCTTGAACATAGATCCCCCAGAACAAAAAAAGGCGTCACCCGGCAGCTCTTCAAAAGCCCGGGTCACGCCTCCACTTCCTCCGCGCTTTGAAAAGCCGAAGGCCGTAAGACAATTCTTTTTGAGTTAAGACTCTCTACTCAAAAACGACAAAGTGAACTTGCCTCTGCGGCTCACATTTGTCAAGTCTTTTTCCTGCTCTTCGCAGGAAAAAGATCTATAGTTGTTCAGGCTGCTTTTCAGCGTGCGACAGGAGCCTCTGCTCGATGATCGCCTGGATGTCGTCCCGGACAGGGTTGTGAATTTCCAGCCTGGAACGGCAGTTGATGTGACTGCACTGTCCCTGCCTGAACATATTGACGCCTTTGGACGACCATTTCTTTGCTTTTTGTTTCATGTCGTACAGCATGTTCCCTCCTGTCAGTCTTTTGAAGTGTCTTGAGCCCCAGTGCAAAAAGTCCAGCCGGTCGTTTTTCGTTGTCGGGCTAAAAGTGGAACTCTTTGATTATACTGACTCCTGAATACTGAATTCCGAATTCTTGCGGCTGCATCCTGGTTTTTTGCAGCCGCATCTCAATTGATCTGCTCTCCAACCGCTTCCGAACTGAAGATCACCTCGGACACGGCGTTCAGGCTCGAGTTCTCGAGCATGTGAAAGGTCTTGCTGTGCTTCTTGGACAGATTCTTGACCGCGCTGCAGGCCGTGTGGCTGTTGCAGCTGACCGGGCAGATGACCATGTCGGCCCTTTTCAGGCGTGCCTCGAGCTGCTTGAGCCCTCCTTTCGTGGTCCCGTCGTGGTGTTCGAATATCCCGCCGCGGCCTTCAATGAGCCCCCGAAACAGGGTCTCCATCCTGGTGATCCCCCCGACAATGAGGATCCGCTTCTGGCAGAGATCATAGGACGGGCAGTTCTCGTCGCACCGGTCCGTGGGCAGGGCCTGGTCCATGATCTCCACGGACTGTTTCTTGAACTGCCTGATCATGGCCTTCTGCCGCTTCAGCTCCACGGACAGGATGTCCGCCTTGTGCTTCAGGGCTTCCAGCTTCAGCTCTCTGTCCTGCAGCTCTTGCTCCAGGACAGCATTCTTCTCCTTCAGGTCCAAGTTGTCCCTTTCCAGTTCGCCAAAGCGATGGGTGACTTGCAGACCAGCGAGCTCATCTTTCAACCCGGTTGCTTCCTTCTCTGCAGCTTCCGCCCTGGCCTTCAGCCCGGCATGTTCCCGGCGCAGCTCTTTGTTCTCCCTGTGCAGCCTCTTCCTGTCCCTGCCTGCGTCCTTGAGGCTCAAGCGCTGCTGTTCGAGCATCTTGTGCTGTCTGCCCAGCTTCTGTCTCATGGCCAGAACCTGCTCGCTGTGAAAATGCATGGTCATGTGCACGGTCCCGAAAATCTCTCTCTTGAGTCCAGGCGGCAGATCAGGGGAAATGGCTGCTGCCCACAAAACCGGCGCAGGGTTGCCTTCGTCGCATGCGAGCTTGCAGTGGGCCGCCAGAGACAGGTGATCGAGCTCCCTGAACAGAGCAGCGTCTGCTCCGAATTTGCGGTCAAGCAGGCTGTCGACCCTTCTGGACAAGGGACTTTCATTTTTGGAGCTGGCCACCAGGGCCTCGTGGAGCTCGAAGGGAGAGGCTTTTTTCACCGCCAGATCGGTCTTCTTCAAGAGCTGTCGCTGTTCGGAAGCACTGAGGCACATGCCGATCACCGGGCAGATGAACAGCTGGTCGATTTCCCAGAATTTCAGCCTGGATCTGGGCTGAGCCTCCTGAACGTCCTGACAGAAGATGCTGGTTTCAACCTGTTCCGGACATGGTGTCGTCACTGGCATGCGATCCTCCTTGTCTGTGCTCAATCAGACGCGTTCAGTTTTCAGCCATAAAAAAGGCGCGTCCCGGCTCATCCAGGGTGCGCCTTCACTGATCCCCCGCCCTTGAAAAGGGTGGGACCCGTAAGACCTGTCTCCATGCGTCCGCAGCGTTGCTAGGGCCTTGAGGTTCAAGTCAGCTTTGCCTCTGGCAAAACTGGCTTCTTGACATTAAAATGAAGTAAAGATTTCGTTTTCTTACACAAGTCTCATTCATTTTCGATCAGGACCTGGGTCAACCTCTTGCGCAGGGCGGCCAGCTGCTTGGACTTGAACGATTTTCTGCTCTCCTCGAGGATGTCGATGGCTTCCTTGACCGCCTCTTCCAGCCTCTGCTCCCGGGACCGTTTGGGGCACTGAGCCCGCAGGGCCTGCAGCCCTGATTCGTCGATCTCACCCTTCATGAGGCTGTTGATCAGGCAGCAGTGGGTGTCGATGCCGTGCTGCAGCTCCCTGATGCTGGCGTTCAAGGCGTTGATGAGGTCCTTCTTCTCCCCGGCCATATCTTAGTAGCCTCTTGTGTAGTTTTGCTTATCTAACTCAAGCATCAAAAAAAAGGCTTCGCTGAGACCATCACTCGTTGTGTGTGCTGGAAGCCACCTGATCCTTCACGTCAGAGGAGAACTCATTGATCCTGGCCTGGCATTTCTCCGGCCTGCGCCCTTCCCTGCGGTACTCTTCAAAATAGTTGAGCCAGCTCTCGCCGGCCCTGGGGCAGGCCTGGATGAAGGCCATGAAGTCGGTCAGGCTGTCCAGGGTGGCGGTGCTGAGCGCATGCTCCATCTTGCAGGCGTCTTCGTTGGCGGTGTCAAAGTCGATTTTCAGGATCTCGGTCAGGAACTGGAGCAGAATGTCATGCCGGTGGCGCATGTCCTTGCCCACGACCGTTCCGTCATCGGTCAGCTCCACGTACTCGTACTTCTCGTAGTGGACCAGCCCCCTGCCGCTCAGATTCTTGAGCATGCTGGTCACCGTGGGCATCTTGACATCCAGCCGTTTGGCGATGTCCTTGACCCGGACGAACTTCTTGTCCTGGCTGAGATCGAAGATCGCCTCCAGGTAGTCCTCCATAGCCGGGGTCAGTGGCTTGTCGTTCTGGGTTGCTTTTGTCTCAGGGACCAAGGCTTGTTCTCGCGGTGTTAGATTCTTCAAACTTGTATTTGATTTCCAAATACACGATCCCCCAAACCTGTGTCAAGCATGGTATGGACATTTTTTTGGGGCGGGACATTGCCGCTGTTTCAAAAGGTTGTGCTAGTTCAGGGCTTGCTTCAATGCCCTGGCGGCGTGGAGAAGGTTTTCGGACCAGTTTTCAGCTAAAGGATCGAGTTCGACAACCCGTGCACCCATTTCCCTGGCAATGACCTGGGCACTCTTGTCCGAAAACTGCGGCTGGACAAACACCGCTGTGATGCCAAGCTCGCGGCCATGGCGGACGATCTCGGCCAGTTCCTTCGGGCTCGGTTGCTTGCCTTCAGACTCGATGGGCACCTGATTCAGGTCGTACTGCCGGGCAAAATAGCCCCATGCCGGGTGAAACACCATGAAAGACCGCTTGTCTTCAGGCAGAGACGTGAACATGGCCCGAATCTTGTCATCCAGCCCGTCAAGCTCGTTCAAAAAATCCTTCAAGTTCTGGTCATAGATCGCTTTGTTGGAAGGATCGATCTTCACCAGCCCGTCACGGATGGTGCGGGCCTGTATCTTAACCAGGACAGGATCAAGCCAGATGTGAGGATCAAGGATCCGGTCATCCTTGTGCCGATCCTCGTGACCATGTCCTTTGTCATGCTGATGGCCGTGAGCATCGTGATGGTCTCCGTGGTGGTGACCAGAAGCGTGCTGATGAGCAGCCATGGCCCATTTCCTGATGTTCTCGTCAGTTGCAAAAAAGGACATCTTTGAATTGATCGCAGAAATGCGCGGCAGCCAGGTGCTTTCAAAGGGAACCCCAATGGAGAAATAGGCCGCAGCCATACTCAGCTCTGTCATTTGACCGGGAGAAGGTTCGTACGTGGCCGGACTGGCCCCTGGCATGACCATCACAGAGACATCTACGAGGTCGCCGCTGATGTGCTTCACAAAAGTGCGCTGCGGTAAAATGCTGACGTAAACCAGAGGATTGTCCTTGGCCACCGCAAAAGGAATGGCTGCAAGGCACATCAAGCATGTGAACAGAATAACCTTTTTCATATGACCCTCCACAAAGCTTTATGGACAATGATTTTTAGCATAACAATCCGTTATACTTCATACTCTTGCTTCAATTCAGCTTTGCCTCTGGCCTGGCTGATGGCCGAGGGTTGAGGGTGGATGGTCGAGGGAAGAAAAGATTCCCGACTTGCCGAAAAAAGCGTCGCTTCGGCCAGTTTGATCAAAGAAGAAACTTAACTCCAAAATCAAGTTTCATACGAGGAATGACTCGATGGAGCATGGCAAGGCGTAGAGGTCCACCTTGCGTGCTGTCGTGGCCCATGACCTGTCCTGTCCAGAGCCCACTGTCGCTAATGCGAATGCATTTGCAATAATAGGCTTCGGTAAGACCCCTTGTCAAGTTTCATGCGATACTGCTTGCAATACAAAAAGGCGACAACTAAGCTCTTGACAAGGGAGGCAAACCTTGAGGCGCAAAACGACCCAGAGAATGGCCATAGAGCAGGCCTTCAGGCAGCATGAGAGGCCTTTGGGAGTGGACGAGGTTCTCGAATATGGCCGCAAGCTCGTGAAGTCTCTCAACAAGGCAACGGTCTATCGGAACATCAAGATTCTCATCGACGACGGGTGGTTGGAACGTGTGTCCCATCCGTCTCTCGGGGCTTTGTATGAACGAACCGGGAAGGGGCATCACCACCACTTTCACTGCCGCAGGTGCGACCGGACCTTTGAACTCCCTGGTTGTGCCCTCAGGGAAGATGAAGCAGCCCCTGAAGGGTTTGTTGTGGAAGACCACGAAATTTTCCTCTTCGGTGTTTGCCCGTCGTGCAGGGGGATGTGACCACGACTTCTCGGTTTCGCCAAAGCCCTTCCCGAAGGCCATTCCCAGGGACCCTGACCGGAACAGGAGGGAAGATCCCGCCGGCTTCCACGTCGAGCATGACTTTCAGAGACCCTTCACTTTTTGTCGAAGGAAAGAGAAGAAACGTTTCCAATCCTGGATACAGAGCGAAAAAAAAGCTCCCACAGTTCCTGCAGAGGCCAGACCGACAGGGCATCCGGACTGTCCACAGAACGGGCAGACAGCAAAGACGGAGTAGAGTCCGGAAAAGCCAAGCCACCAGCCCAGGAAACGAAAGACGTGCCCGAACGGCGACATCTTGCTCCGGGAACCTTCCGGCTCGATCTTTTCGAGTGCCTGATCATTCTTCATGACAGGCCCTGCTCTTCCCTGGTCGTCGTGCTCTTCGATGGCCTCGACGATGTCCTCCAGATCCCGGCCGGGATCATCGGCCATGAACTCCGAGGTTGTTGACGATTTTTGCAGCATGAGCTTTGAGACCGCTGCTCGGCTTGCTTGGCGTTGACACGTTCACGTTATCTCATCCTGGCCGGACGGGCAAAAGCTGTCATGTCCATTCCATGGTCGAGCTGCCTGTCATCACCCGAGACGTCCCCCTGGCTCCTCCTGCTTCAACCCCCCACCCTCGACCCTCGACCCGTCAGCTGTACCTTCCTGGAACGGTCATGATTCTGGGCAGTCCGTCAAAGGGGCTCTCATCCACGAGCATCAGGCATCCAAAGGCTTTCTCCAGGATCTCGAAAGTCAGGACCTCCTGCGGTCTCCCCAGGGCAGCAGCACCCCCCTCACTGAGCAAGAGGATCCGGTCCGCATACAGAGAGGCCACGTTCAGGTCATGGACCACCATGACCACCGTCAAGTCCTCGTCCCTGTTCAGACCCTCCAGCAGATCCATGATCCTGACCTGGTGAGCCAGATCCAGGGAGGATATAGGCTCGTCCAGAATCAGAATCTCCGGCTGCTGGCACAGGGCCCTGGCGATGAGCACCCGCTGCTGCTCGCCTCCGCTGAGCTGACTCATGTTGCGGTCCTGGAGATGGTCTACCCCGGTCACCTCCATGGACCTGGCTGCCATCTCGCGATCCACCCGGCTTTCCATGCCCAGCAGCCCCTGAAAAGGGTATCGGCCCATGAGCACGGTCTCGAATATGGTGAACTCGGTCTGGAGATTGACCTGCTGGGGGACCACGGCCATCTTTCTGGCCAGGCTGCGCCGGGTGAACGAGGCCATCTCCCGGCCAAGGACCTGCACCTTCCCCGTCCTGGGCTTTTCCAGACCGGAAAGGCACTTGACCAGGCTCGTCTTTCCGGAGCCGTTGGGGCCGATGATGATGAAGAACTCCCCCCTGGAAACAGAAAAGCTCAGGTTCTCAAAGACCTGGACCTGGTCGTAGGCAAAGGCCAGCTCGTGGATGCAGAGGGCAGAATCAGTCATGAGGACCGCGACAGGAGATAGACGAACAAGGGGGCCCCGATCAGGGCCGTGACCACGCCCACCGGCATCTCACCCTGGGAGGGCAGGGTCCTGGCCAGCAGGTCGCAGCCGGTCATGAAGGCCGCACCGCCCAGGATGCAGCCCGGGACCAGGACCCGGTGGTCCGGGCCCATGATCAGGCGCAGGATATGGGGAATGACCAGACCGACGAACCCCACCAGGCCCACCAGGCAGACCGTCCCGCTGACGATGAGCGAGCTCACCCCGAGCAGGGTCAGGGTCACGGCCCTGACGTTGACTCCCAGGCTCGAAGCCGTGTCCTTGCCCATCTGGAGCAGGTTCATGGGTCTGGCAAAGACCCCGATGAGCACCAGGCTGGGGATCAGCAGGACGAACAGGCCCAGCACATGGACCCTCTGGGTGTTGGACAGGTCGCCCATGAGCCAGAACAAGGCCTGCTGGAGCTTGGTGTGGGTGGAGACAGACAGCAGAAAGACGATGATCGCCGAGCAGAAGGCATTGACCATGACCCCGGCCAGGAGCAGGCTGTTCTCCCGAAGCAGCCGGCGCCCGGAGGACAGGATGACCACCAGTGCCAGGGTGGACATGCTCCCGGCAAAGGACAGCAGGGTCACACCGGGAAAGAAGGCCAGCCCGAGCATCATGCCCAGGACCGCCCCCACCGAGGCCCCGCCGGAGATGCCCAGGATGTAGGGCTCGGCCAGAGGGTTGCGCAGCAGGGCCTGGAACACCAGGCCGGAGACGCTCAGGGCCGCCCCCACGCAGGCGGCGAGCACCACCCGCGGGAACCGGATCTCCCAGATGATGGTCTTCAAGACCCCGTCGCCGCCCCTGGAGCCGGTCAGGGTCGAAAACACCTCCCCAATCTGGAAGCCGGTGGACCCGGCCCCGATGCCCAGGAACATGAGCCCAGCCAGAAGCAGGATGAGCACCGCGACCATTGTGGCCACTCTGGTCAGCCTGGCCGGATCCATTCTACTCCACCCCAGAGGATGCCTTGACGCTTTCCGGCTCCAGGAGCAGGTCGGCCAGAACCTGCAGACCTTTGATCAGCCGGGGCGAAGCCCGGTTGAAGACGTCGGAGTTGACCGCAAAGATTCGATCCTGCTTGACCGCCTCGATCTGCGGATACCGCTTCCACATCTCGATGGTCTCCTGGAGCAGGGCATCGTCCCTGGTCATGGAGTTGATGACGATGATGTCCGGGTTGAGGACCAGGACGTCTTCCCTGGAAAAGCGCGGGTAGTCCCTGGGCCCGGCGGCCAGATTCACTCCCCCGGCCATGGTGATGAGCTCGTGCACAAAGGTGTTGCTGCCCACGGACACGATGGGCGAGATCCCGATCTGGAAAAAGACCCGGGGCCTGTTCCTTGATGCCCGGACCCGCTCTCGGACGGTCTCGATCTTCTGCTGCATATCGGCCACCACCTTTGAGGCCTTGCCCTCGCACTCCAGCATCCAGCCCAGTTTGGCAATGGTCTGCATCACCGCTTCGAGATTTCTGGGGTCCAGGGCATAGACCGACACGTCCAGGTCCTCGAGCTGACGGATGACCTTGACCGGGTTGCCATCCTTGGTGGCCAGGCACAAGTCGGGCTCGAGGGCCACAATCTTTTCCAGGTCGAGTTGAATGTATGAGCCGACCTTGGGCAGCTTTTTGGCCTCGAGGGGGTGGTCGCTGTACCTGGTCACCCCGACCACCCGGTGCCCCTGCTCCAGGGCGAACAGGCACTCGGTCAGGCTCGGGGCCAGGGCCACGATCCTCTCCGGATATTCGGGAATCTGAACCTGACGGCCGAGCTGGTCCACGATCGTCCGGGCCTGAGCAGGCTGGAACCAGACCAGGGTGGCGAGGATCGTCAGCATCGCTGCCAGCGTCAAGGCGAACCCAAAAAGGTGGTTGCTCACACACAATGTTCTTTGTGGGAATGGCATGGTCTTCGTCACCCGGATTAAGGTTCCTTTTCATATCAGGATTCAGCGCTGCCTCTGGCAGCGCTGAATTTATCTCTTTGATTTTAAGAGTAAAACTCAAGCACTCGGTTGAGTGCTCCAGCTCAATCTTTGCCAGTTTGATCTGGGAAGAAACTTTTCAAGCTGGCTCCTCTTACTGCTCCCCTGTACTCAGGGGAGCTGCCCGCAGGGCTGAGGGGTTCTTCTTGCCGAAGTTTCATACGAGCCCTGCCGCTGGCAAAGCTGAAAATGTTGATGCCTCTTCAGCCGCGTTTCTCCGATCCAGTTTTGCATGAGGCAAAAATGGATGTTGAGCTCAGAACCGGACGGTCGCCCAGGTCATGTCCGGCCACCCCTCCCCAGGGTGGGGCAGGGGTGGTTGTCTTTCGTCCCGCTCACGTATCAGCGTTGCAGGCGGAACCGGATCGGGACCCTGATTCTGGTGGTCACGGCCTGTCCCCGGATCTCCCCGGGGCTGAACCGCCATTTTCGGACCGCATCCTTGGCACTCTCCTCAAACACTCCTTGGGGGGCGGCCGAGACCACGGTGATTTCCTCGACCCTCCCGTCAGGATTGACCAGGAATTCAAGCATGACCTGACCCTCGATGTTCCTCCGCCTGGCCTTGAAGGGATAGACCGGATCGATCCTTCTGACCAGGGAAGGCCGCTTATCCACCTCTCCCAGGGCATAGGCCCCGGACTTGAGTTCCGGGGTTTGAGGCTGGGCGGCCGTTTGCCGGACAGCAGCTGTCCGGGGTTTGTCAATCCTGATCGAGGAGGGGTTCACATCCGGCTTCCGGACCTCGAGCTCCAGGGGGTCGATTTCAAGCTCCGGCTGATGACTGACCCTGGGCACTTCTTGAAAAAGAGACATCTCAGGCATGAGACGCTCAGGGACAGGAGTCTCCCTGGTCTGACTCTCTTCCTGCCGGCGATGGTCTCTTTCCATCACTGAAGGATCGGCATAGGCCACTCTGGTCGGCGTGGACACCTTCACCGGATGCTCGCGGGACTCCCGAACCTGGGTGAGCCAGGGCAGAATGATGAAGAACACGGCGTTGATCATCAGGGCCAGCCCGAGGATGAGCCCATTTCGACCCAGTTTCTGCATGGTCATAAACTTTCAGTCCGGCCTCTGGACGATCTGCTGCCCGACACCTGGAACCTCTGCCATCCTCACCTTCCCGGCTGCCGGGCGGCAACGCTCACATCGCTCACCCCGGCCAGCCGGCATCCGTCCAGGACCTGAATCACTTTTCCGGAACGGCTGTTTCGATCCGCGGCAATGACCACCGAAGGGTTGGGATTTTCCATCATGATCCTTTCCATGGCTCCCTGGACATGACGGACGTCGATGGGCTTGCCTTCCATGTAGACCACATTGTCTTCCGTCACGCTGATGATCACGTTGGTCTGCTCCTTGACCTGGGCCGACCTGGCCTCCGCCCGCCGGACCTCCACCCCTGATTCCTTGACAAAGCTCGTGGTCACCAGAAAGAAGATGAGCAGGATGAAGATCATGTCGATCAGGGGGGCGATGTTCAGCTCCACGCTCCCCCTGTTCTTCTTCCGGCTGTATCTGAGGCTATCCATATGAACTCAATCACTCTGTCCAGGATTCAGCGCTGCCGCTGGCAGCGCTGAATCCTCTCTTTTTGATTTAAACAGATATATGCGCATTCATACTGTCACTGGCTCTGGGTTGGAAGCTGCCAGTTTGATCAGGAGGAACCTCTGTGGATACACTTCACGTGCAGCCCTTCTTCCTCGCATGAAACTTCAGCCCTTTCGTTGTCGTCTCCGTTGTCGAAGGATGAAGTCGTTGAAAGGCTTTCATTCCTTGCACTCGAGGCTAGCACGTTCTCTCTGGGCTGACTCTCCTCGCTTTAAAACCAGCAGGTCGTGATCGACAACGATAACGAAAACCGTTCAGCTCCAGCTGAACTGACAACGATTTCAAGATATGTCTTGGCCTTGGCCATCACAGCCATTGAGCTTTGGAGTTTTCTCCTGCTCAAAGTGGCCGAGTCGAAGCCCTTCCGACAACTCGGGGATCTTTTTTTCCCCTCAACCCTCCACCATCAACCCTCGACCATCAGCCCTGCCAGAGGCAAAGCTGAATTCTCACTCCTTCAACTCCCGCACAGCCAGGAGACAGAACCGGTGCATGCGGTCTTTGAGCTCCTGACCCTTTTTGGCCATCAGGCTTCCAATGGCCAGACCAGGCACGGCCACCAGGAGACCGGTCTGGGTGGAGATCAGGGCCTCGGAAATGCCCCCGGCCATGGCCCTGGCATTGCCGGTTCCAAATCCGGCAATGACCTCGAAGGTGGTGATCATCCCGCACACAGTCCCGAAAAGTCCCAGCAGGGGAGCTGCACCCGCGAGCAGCAGGATGGTCTGCAGAGAGTGGTCGATCCGAGCTTCAAGCCCCCTGGTCAGCTTCTTCAAGACACGGGCGTCAGGCGGAGCTGCATGGTCCGGCAAGGAACGCACCAGCTCCAGGATCTCTTCCTGCCATTCAGCCCCCCTGATCTGCTCATGCACAAGGACGTGAACCGGTTTTTCCTTCCGACGCCAGGTCAGCAGCTCCAGGCCCTTGATGCCGATGAGCCACCACATCCAGATCGAGAGCGCCGCCAGTGGCCACATCACGGCTCCGCCCGCCGCCAGAAACTCCAGGCTTTGAATGATCAACACTTCAAGCATGGTCTTCGTCGCGATCCTCAACCTGGCCTTTTTGCAGCAGCAGGAGGGAGAGCCTGGCCCCTTTCTCCTCGATGTCCCCAAGAATCTTCTCGATCCGGCGATCCAGGAGATGATGCAGGAACATGATCGGCACGGCCACCATGAGCCCGGCCTGGGTGGTGATCAGGGCCTCGGAGATCCCGCCGGCCATGTGCTTGGCATCGCCCGTTCCAAAGATGGTGATGGTCTGAAACGTGGAGATCATCCCCGTCACCGTGCCCAGCAACCCCAGCAGAGGAGCGATGGCCGCCAGAACGCTCAGGGTGGGCAGAAATCGCTCCAGGCGGGGCAACAACTTGAGCATGGCCTCCTGCATGGCATTGTCCAGGATCTGCTTGCTCTGGCCGATGCACTCCAGCCCTCTGGCCATGACCTGGGAGGTTGGGGAATTGCGGTTGGCGCGGCAGAACTCCAGGCTTTCGCTCCACCTGTCTTCCTGAATGAGCGAGGTGATGGTCTGCATGATCCGGTCGGAGTTGGTCCTGATGCGCAGGATGAAGAAGATCCGCTCCAGTCCGAGCAACAGGGCCAGGAGCCCGATACCGAAAATGGGCCAGATCAGGACGCCTCCGTCCTGGACCCACTCCATCCAGGTCTTTTCCCCGGCCAGACGCTGGAACACGGCCCCATGGGAAACATCCACAGGACCATGACCATCTTCGCCCCTGACATACGATCTGATATCCCTCTGGGTGAACCAGGACAGCTGGCCCGGGACCTGGCGCAGCATCCCGGAGTGGGGCCCCGGCTTGAGGAAACCGCACTCATCTTCCGTGCAGAACAGGGCCTCGGTACCCCCGACCCTGACAATCTCTCCCTGGGCTTCCTGGCCATCAGACAGGAGAAAAGATCCCTCATACCGGCGAATGTTTTCAGAGGCATTCATGAGCTCAAAGGCCGAGTCCACAAGGGTGCGAATGTCCGCCATGCCTGGCATGGCATCCTGCCCGGACAGGGTGGCCAGGCTTTTCGCTTCTGTCTCCAGCCCTGGTCCGAAAGGGGCTTTTTGGAGCACCGACTGCACCCCCTTGACTCCGGCCAAAACAGTGCCCTGGACGGCATTGACATCGGCAAGCTCCTGCTTCAGATCGGAACGAAGGGACTGCTCCTGCTGTTCGAGTCCAGACAGCCTCTCCTGCTTGTCCTTAAGCCCGCTTTCGAGCCTGGCCACCGAGTCCTTCAGGGAGTTCAGCTCCTGCCGCAGCTCCTGCTCATCCCTGGATATGAGCTCCCGGGTCAGGGATACGCTCTCTCGGGTTTCTTGACTCAGGTGCCGGACCTCATCCCTGACCCCATTCCATGTCTCATTGCTCTGGGCCAAGCCAGGCAAAGGGCCGACGAACATCAGGCACAGGGCCAAACAGAAGGCCTGATGCAACAGGAGTCTTGGATCAACGGTCATCTGGAACATCCTCTTCCTCACCGGACTCCGGCTTCCTCAGAGGGAGGAGAACCAGGTCTGCAGCTCGTTTCTGATCCACCATGTCCATGGTTGTCAGAATGGATCGGGCATCTTTGGCCGACAGCGAGCTCCAGGTTTGGGATTCTGGATTCCAGAGACCGGCCTGCTGACCGTCCGGGGTAACGTAATACAAGGCCACCCGGCCCATCCGCAGCGTTCTGACCAGAGTTTCCTCCCCGTCCAGGGTCAGCTCGCGCTCCCTGACCTCAACGTCTGTTCCATACCCGGCCTCGACCTGGAGGGCCTCCAGGACCCTCCGCAGCCTCTCGCTCATGTCCAGACCGTACTCCTGCAGCGACTGCTGCAGGAAATCAATCCGCTCTCGCCGCTCCTGAGGCAGAAAAGCGGGGGAGTCGCCGACACGCCTGTCCAGCCTGGCCACCACCCTTTCCAGGTAGGGCTCGAGCTCCATGCGCAGGGCCTTGACCTGGTTCACCCGGTCTTGAATTGCGGCAATGGCCTCCTTTTTCTGGTCGATGTAGCCCTGATGCTGCGTGTTCTGGTACTCCAGCCACTGTTTTTTCAACTTCAGATCGAGGATGTCATGCAGCAGAGCCTGTTTTTCCGCGCTCCACTCATCGACCTCCTTCTGCAGCTCGGCTTCCCCCTTCAGGGCCTGCTGCAAATCCTGCTGGACATCGTGAGGCTTCTGCCCGAAAGCTCGCAGAGCCATGAGCAGCACCAACACCATCCCCAGAAGCAAGGGCCAACCTCGGCGCACTGAGATCATCCTCCAATCTCCATTCCAGGCCGGTGGCCAGACGTGTGATGCTCTCCCTGGGCTTTCGATCGGAGCAGCGTGCGGATCGAAGCCAGGAAGGCCCTGGCCTGATGCCTGGTTCCTTTGATTTTTTCAGCTCTGGCAAAGGCTGTTTCAGCCCGCTGCCAGTCCTGCAGCTGGCTGGAAGCCAGACCGACGAGCATGGCCATGGAGCCGAGCTGCCCATCCTGTTCCAGGGCTTGTTCTGCGCTTTGAATCGCCTGTTCAAAACGGCCGAACCGATAGAGGATCTTGGCTTTTTCAGCCAGAATGGGTGCAGAGGCTCTGACCTCCAGGGCCCTGTCCATCCAGGCTACCGCCTCATCATGCCGAAAGGCCCTGGCATACCAGGCAGCGATCTCCCGGCACTCTTCGAGGTCTGGATCGGCCCCGGCACCCTTTTCCAACCTTCTGGCCGCAGAAAGCGGGGCGTTCATGGCCTGATACAGATGGGCCAGCTCTTTCCACCTGGAGTTTTCCGTGTCCTGTAAGGCGTAAGCGATCTCCAGGGCTGAAGCAGCCGCGGGCAGATCTTCCTGTTCCAGATGCACCCTGGCCATCAGCCGCCAATACTGATTCCGGCCTGGCGTTCGCTGCACCAGAATGTCCAGGAACCTCTCGGCCCTGACAGGGTTCTCCTCTTGAAGGCACAGATTGACCCCCAACTCCAGCCAGGCTGAGCTGGGGCTTGGATGATGCTGAAACAATTCCTCCAGAAGACCCAAACCCTGGCGTGCTTCCCCGGCCTGGGCATACGCTGTGGCTGCATTGTAGAGCAGGTCCGGGCTCGACTCCTGTCCGAGCTCGAAGGCCTTGACAAAGGATTCGGCGGCTGCCTCCCAATCCTCTGTGACATAACAGGCCACGGCATGGTTGTGATGGAGGAGCTCGTGCCCGGGATGGTTCTCAAGGCCGTGCTCGAAGGTCGACCTGGCCTCGTCCTCCCTGTCCAGCTCCAGCAGGGCGTTCCCGCGCAGGATGAACCACTGGGCCGGGGCCGACTCCGGGGACAGGGACCGGTCCAGGAGGTCCACGCATGCCTTTGGCCTGCCCTTGCCCAGGAGCTCATAGGCCTGGTACAGGACCCGCTGCTCTCTGGGGCTGAGCTGCTCAGCAGCGCAGATCCCGGCGAAGAGGCCCATCAGGAGCACGAGCACAGTCAGGGCCTGGATGATCAGCCGCGATCTGACCTTGAATGGCGAAAGTCGAGACATGGCAATCGCTTGAATTGCAATCACAACTACCAGGGTTTCAGTTTTTGGGTTTCAGTCCGGCCAGCGGCAGTGTTGAACAGCGACCCTGTCCGTGATGATCTCCAGGGCATCCCGGATATGCCGCCCAAAGAGATCGATGATGGACGGCATGTGTCCCAGGCTCCGCTCTTCGATGGACACTTCAATCCCATGATCTTCAAAAAGCTTTTTCCAGGAATCCTCGTCCCCGGCCAGATCCTCATGAAAGTGGACTCCGGCCACGAGCATGAAGGGCACCAGCCGGGCTCGCTTGAAACCGGCCTGATCGACCGCCTGAACGATGCCCTCGGCTTCGGGCCAGCCCTCCACCACCCCGACAAAAACCCCGTTGCCCAGGTGCTTCCGGGCCATGCTTTCCAAGCAAGGGTAGGCGGTCCAGATGGCGTGATCGGTGCCGTGCCCCACCAGGATCAGGGCTTCTTCCCTGTCCAGGTGATCCAGCTCCCGGTCCAGGCCTTTGATGACAGCCTCATAGTCCTGTGGCGAATCCAGGAGGGGCAGCCCGATGGAGGTCCGCACAGGGCAGCCCTTGACCTCATCCACGAGGCGGTCGAACTCGTGTCCGCAGACCAGGTGCAGGGACTGGACCACCGCCCATTCGTGCCCCTTTTCCTGCAGTTCCTCCAGAACCTGGTGGGGGTGCTTGAACTCCAGACCCTGATCCTGCTGGATCCTGTCCCTGACCATCCTCGAGGTGAAGGCCCAGCGGACTGGATGCTCTGGAAAGCAGGACCGGATTCGTTCGTCGATGATCTTGTAGGTCTGCCTGGCCCGGGTCGTGGTGCCAAAGGCCGTCATCACGATCGGGACACTCATCTCATCCCTCCTTCGTCAGCACGTGAACCACTTCTTCTGCAGGGCTTTTGGCCCCTTGAACGCTGTCTTCAAGCAGCTCAATGCTGCGAATCACGGTCATCGTTTCACTGATCATCTCAGCTGGACATGTCGGGGACGCCCGGAAAACTGCCTCTGGAACCTCTCCTTGAGGCTGCTGTCCCTCACCCTGATCTTCGGCGCCTGCCTCCGGCAACAAACAGGGCCACGACCACCAGGATCCCCAGAGTGGCGAACCACTGCACACCTGAGGACGCCAGCTTCGAGGTCTCGTCCTGGGAGGCGACCTCTTCCATCTTGTAGCCCTTGACATCCTCGCGCTTGGAACCCTGTTCGGTCTTCCTGGTCTGCTGCTCGTCCCTGGCCTGATCGGCATCTTTCAGACTCTGGCTGAGCTGGGCCTGCAGGGTTTGTCTGTCCTGGACCTGCTGGTCGAGCTTCTTGCCCATGGCCTGCTCCAGAGCCAGCTTGAACTCCTCGACCATCTCCGGGGACATGACCCCAGGCAGGGAGATGATGTTCACCACCATCTGGTTCAGCAGAGGGTTGTTGCAGGTATGGTCGCAGCAGGCCGCGCCTTTCTCCACCACGTTCAGGGCGTAGTCCGCAGCCAGCTTCTTCCTGACGGTTTCGTCCGCCTCCCAGTAGCCCTTTCGAGCCGCTTCCAGCATCCTGGCGGTGATGGACTGATAGGCCCAGGGGCTGGCCCGGTTGAAGAACGCTTTCAGATCCTGACCGTGCTTGTCCTGGACATAGACCTCATAGGTCTGTTCCCATTTCGCGGCATCCACGGTCTCCGGCACGGTCACCTGCCAGCCCCACATGTGCTCCACGAACTTGGCCATCTCCCCGGCACCGGCATAATCCTCCTCTTTCATGCCCTGGATCCATTTCGGGTTCAGGTAGCGGGTCCGCAGCTCCCGCCCCAGCGTCCTGGCCGCGTCCTCCACCTGGACCTCATTCGACACCTGCTGCCGGGTGATCAGGGTGTCCGGCGCCTGACCGCTCTCTCTGCGCACCGCCAGGGACAGCCCACCCAGATACTGGAACATGTCGTCGTTGTCCATCATTCCGTAAACATTGGAGGATCTGGAATGGACCGCCGTGTCCACATCTGAGAGCTGGAGCTTGAAGAGCTCTCTGGCCGGCTTGCCCCACAGCCCCTGTCCAAAGGCATAGCCCACCCGGTTCTCGTAGACCTCCACGATCTCCTGATCCGACTCCCAGAACCCGGAGTGGCCGGTCATCTCGGAAACCCCGGTCCCGTATGATCCAGCCTTTTCAGAAAAAATGCGGATGGTGGAAAGGGTCTCGGCCTCCTGCTCATCCAGGCCCTTGTCCATGAGCCGTTTCTTGAGCCGACCGCTGTGCTCCTGGATGAGGTTGGCGATGTCGGTCTGCAGGGCTGCCTTGCGCACCGCCCGGTCAAGGAAGAGCAGCTTGCCCGGAAAGAGATCCCGGTACAGGCCGGAGGGGTTGATGAGCACGTCGATCCTGGGACGGCCGAGATCCGGGCCTGGAATGACCCGAGTTCCCGTGACCCGGCCGGCACTGTCCCAGACCGGCTTCAACCCCATCAGGTACAGGATGGTGGACTCATTGACCCCCTCGTTGCGGATGGTCTCCGTGGCCCAGAGGACCACGGCCACCTTCTCCGGCATGGTCCCGTTCTGCTGCACGGATTCCTCGATGATCTGACGGGCCGCCTGCTTGCCCAGTGTCCAGGCCGATTCGGACGGTATCTTCTCCGGGTCAAAGCCGTAGAAGTTCTTGCCCGTGGGGATGGCCCCAGGGTTGCGAATGGGGTCGTTGCCCTCCCCAGCCGGAATGAACCGACCTTCAAGCCCCTGCATGAGACGGTCGATCTCCAGGGGCCCTGAATCGGTCAGACCCTGGCGAATGTCCTCGACTTCAGCGTCCGGGTTGATCTCAGCCACAGCCTGGGCAGTCTCCTCCAGGGGCTCTCCCCTGGGGGAGCGGCCATAGGTGTGCAGCCCATAGGGCATGAGGTTCTCTCTGATCTCCAGGAGATGGTGCTCGATCTCCTCCAGGGCCTCGTCATCCATGTCGTCCAGGCCAAGATCTGCGGTCAGGCCCAATCGAGCGCTCAGCCCCTGGATCTCCTTCAGCTTGGGTTGTGCAGTCTCACTGTCCAGGGCCTTTGAACGGTTGAAGCTGTTGATGAGATCGTAGAGCCGGCTGTACTCCCCGTACAGGCCCCCTTTACGCAAAGGCGGAATGAGATGGTCGATGATCACCCCCCGCCCCCTGCGTTTGGCCTGGATGCCTTCCCCCACATCGTCCACGATGTAGGGGTAGAGGTTGGGAATGTCGGTGAGCATGACCTCCGGAGGGCAGGCATGGGACAGGCCGGCCTGCTTTCCCGGCAGCCATTCATAGGTCGCATGGGTGCCGAGGTGGATCATGGCGTCGGCCTCGAACCCGTGCTTGAGCCACAGGTAGGCGGCCACGTACTGGTGATGGGGGTAGAGGGTGGGATCGTGGTAGAGCTTCATGGGGTCGTCCCCCCAGCCCCTGGCCGGTTCCGGCAGGAGCATGACCTGCCCCATCCTGACCCCGGGTATGATCAGATCACCGCCTTTGATCATGATCGTGGAGTCCTCCACCGGTCCCCACTGCTCCACCACCCCCTGCCGGAACTCCCGGGGAAGGGTCTTGAACCACGACCTGTAGGTGGAAACCGGCAGGCGGATCACGGTCCCGTCGGCCAGCATGGCGTCCAGCTCACCCGGGGCCCAGCTGCCCACATTGCGGCCGGTCTTCAGGATGAGCTCCTTGAGCTCCTCTTCCGTGATCAAGTCCTTTTCTGCAACCCGGTAGCCCTCGGTGCGCATCCGTTCCAGAATGACCTGAAGGCTGCGAAAGACATTGAGGTAGCTGGCCCCGATGTTCTGTTTGCCCTGGCTGTGGTTGTAATAGAGGATGGCCACCCGTTTGTCCCTGTTGTCCATCTCCCTGAGCTGGAGCCATGTCTTGAGCCTCGGCAGCACAAGGTCCAGATTCTCATCGATGAGCTCGTATCTGGTCACCTCCCGCCCGGTTTGAGGATCTTGTGCCCTGACCGGGCCGGACAGGGGCGTGGGCTCGATCAGGCCGGAGATCTCCGGGTTGGCCATGGTCCAGACCACATGCATCGGGGGGATGCCCCTGGGGTCCTGGCGCCACTCGGGCAGGGTCTGCCCGTAGAGGTTGATGGCGTTGAAGACCGGGACGTCGAGATCGGACAGGGCCTTTTTGACCCGCTCGTTCATGGCTGAGTAGAACTTGAGGGAGAAGGCCAGGACGGCGTCCACCTCTGCCTCCTGCCTCTGGTTCAGGAGATACCGCGTCAGGACCTCCTCGTCCTGGCCGAAGCAGGGGAGCACATTCCAGCCGGCCTCTTCGATCCTGAGGATGAGCTCATCCAGGCACTCCTTCTGGCCGGGAATGAGGGAGGAGGAGAAGAACATCAGCCCCAGCCAGGGGCGCCGGTCATGGTCCTTGCGAAGGCCCTCATACCAGCTCCGATAGGCTGACAGGCTGGAAAAGATCTCCTTGGCCTCCGGATGGGCGATGCCCACATCCGGCCGGTTCTGGACGTCCTGGAAGGTCACCGAGGAATCGATCTCCTGGTGGACCACCCGCTTGATGAGGTTCTGGATGTTGGCGGCCGAGAGGTTGGAGAAGTAGGCCTGAATCTCGGGATCAAAGATGAATCCCCGGTCCTTGAGCTTCTGGTCGTTGCGCGACCCGCGAAGGGCATACACGGGCTTTGCCCCAGGGTCCTCGTTCTGCAGCAGATACTCGTTGAGCTCCGGCATCATCACGTCCACAATGATCGTCTCGGACCCGGCAATGAAGGCCCGGGCGGATTCGTTCTCCGCAATGTTCTTGTGGGTGAAGAACCGGACCTCGATCTCCCGGGGCAGGTCCAGGCCTTTGACCGCCTCGTTCACCACCGTGCTGTCCGCCTCGATGATGAGCATGGACACGTCTGCGGACAGGGTGGACGAGGACATCAGGACCAGGGTCACAGCCCACAAACGGGCCAGGATCGCTCGGGGGGTCATCATGGTATCTGCCTCGACGCACACAACACTGTTCGACCCTGAGTCTCCGCCATCATCTCGCGCATCCTTTTTGGCAAGCAATATCAGCCCCGAAGGCTCCCTCAAGACCCGCTTTTCTGTCTATTGTCCCCTGTCCTCTGGCCTCTGTCTCCTTCTGCACCACTCCATTGAGAATGGCGTTCAAGGCCATGGCCAGGACCCTGGGCCAGTCATGCCGGCCTGTGACATCTTTCAATTCCTGAATGGGCCTCCCGGCGATGTCGGCAGCCATCTCCCGGCACCAGGTCCTGTATCCCGACATGTCGGTCAGCAGCCCCTTGTGCACGTCATCGCTCAGAGTGATGGCCGCCTGGAGGAAATCGGCATACTTGGGCTGAAGCAGCACACAGTTCAAGGTGGTCAGGACCTCCTGTCTGGAGATGCCCTTTGCGGGCTCAATGTTGGAGACGAGATCGTAGAGGCCGATCCTGCGCTCCTGGAGTCGGTGAAACACGCTGCGCTGGGCGACCAGCCCGTTCTGCCTGCCTATCGCTTCCCGAACCCCGGCGTACACGGCGTTGGCGATGAGCTCCCCCAGCTTGGAGTGTCCGCCGGCATTGTCCAGCCGGGTCCCGGTCCCTTCCGCCACCAGGACGTTGTCCGTGCCTGTGCCGGTGGCCCTGTGCTTCAGGGGGGAGGAGGCGCTGCGGATGTCCATGTCCAGAAGGGCGGCGGTCTTGGCCTCTGTGGCCGAGATGACGGCCCTGGTCATGGCCCTGGGGCTGAGGGCCATGTTCGGCAGGAGGATGATGTTGATGGTTCCGGGCTCATAAAAGCGGCCCTCGTCCCGGGACATGCGGACCGCATTGGACCTGACCCCTGCTGTGACCAGGGCGGTCACGGCCATGTCCTTGAACGACCGCGTCTGCACCGCCAGATTGTCCATGTCCGCCCCGGTGAACAGGAAGCTGGACTGCTCCGGTTCGACCCCGATGACCTCGTAGACCTGAGACCTCACCCAGTCCAACCCCTTGTGATGCCCCAGGCTCCAGCTCGGCGGGGGGGAGTAGTGGTTGCCCACGGTGCGGACCCCGCTTCGCTGCCCTTCCAGGGTCGAGACCACGGACATGGGCGCCTTGAACTCCACAATCAGGGACTTGTTCTCAAAATCCTGAATCCGGCTGGTGGCGATCCCGGCTGTACGCACGTACTCCAGGTCCAGATTCAAAGTCCGGCTGCCGACGATCTCTTCCTCCCGGACCAGGTTCTCCTGCCTGGCGAACTCCCGGGCATAGATCCTGGACGCCAGCCAGGCCACGAAGTCTCCGCTGTGGGTGGCTGCCCTGCAGGTCAGGGCGCAGGGGAACCAGAAGAGAGCACCCTCCTGCACGGCCTGGGCATCCCTCCACCCGGGTTTGGAGAAGAACCTCTCCGCAACCTCCCGGTCCCCGCCGCAGCCGTAGATGACCTGGGGATCGAAGTCCTGCCACTCCTGTTGGGTGACCGGAACGATCTCACCGTCTTTTCCCAACTCGGGCGGTATGCCCCCGGCCAGCCGGATGAGCTCGGTCTGAAACGAGTCCTGCCCCGGTGTCATGACCCGGTCCCGGCCCATGAGCCGGATGACTCGTTTCCTCCTGGACTCAGGGATCCTGACCATCTTGTCCTGAATGAGGTCCAGCTGGGCCTGAATCCCCTCCACAATGGACCTGGCCTCGCTCTCCCTTGCAAACATCCGCCCCAGAAGGCGGATCTCCTCAAAGCTGTCCGCAATGGACTCGGTCTTCAGGGTCACGACCTGGACCTCGGATCCGGCAAATTCCTTGCGCACCGCATCGTGCAGGGTGGAGGCCATGACCACATCGGGGTTCAGGGCTTTGATCCGCTCCATGCAGGGGCAGAAGAAGCTGCCCACGATCTCCTTGGCGTGCACCTCGGCCGGCATGGTCGAGTGCAAGGTCAGCCCCTGGAGATGCTCCCCGGCCCCCAGGGCGAACATGATCTCCGTGATTGACGGAACCAGGGAGACCACCCGCTGAGGGGGTTCTGCAAAGGAAACCCGTTGTCCCAGGTCATCGGTGAACTCGATCGGTTTGGCCCAGGCCGGAACGGAGACGGCCACAACGAAAACCAGCAGCAGCGTGCCGACCAGGCTGATCCGACGTGAAAGACCTTGGATTGCATTGTTGACCGTGGACATGCGCATACCTCTACGATCCGCTTTTCAGACTGACATGTGGTGTGAAAACATTGGTTCGCGACGGATGGGGGATTACCATTGACCCATAGGGGCGAGCGGCGCTCGCCCGTCTGGAGCGGTGCTCGCCCGTCTTCTCTGGAACGGCGCTCGCCCTCTTTTCCGGGTCAGCGCCACTGACCCTCACGCCGGACGGGGGGAACGTGCTGACGCGTCATTGTTCATCCGGCACATAGATCATGGTGCCGTCTTCCAGGCGGTAGGCGGTGCCGAGGCGTTCCCCCCGGCCCTGGGCCGTCTTCTCCGTCACCTTCCTGGCCTCGATCGTGGTGCCCTTCTTGGTGATGATCTCCATCTCTCCCTGGGCGCTCTTTTTCATGATGGTCAGCTCCGAGTGCTCACTGAAAAGATCCTGCAGGTGGTAGGCGGAAAAGAGTGTAAAGATGAGTCCGACAATGAAGACCAGGCCCAGGTCAAACAGGTTGGCCACTCCGCTTAAGGGGTCGTTGGCTTCGCCCCCTCTGCGCGGCTGCACCGTGTAGCCCCTGTCCTGAATCCCTGCTCGCCGTTTCATGAAATATCGCATCGTTCCCTTCCTCAGATCACAGACAGCCACACCATCCCGAAACCCCAAGCATCACCTGTTCTGATCACTCCTGGCTTGAGCTCGTATGAAACTTCAGAAAAAAAGGCCCCCTCAGCCTTCGGCAGCTCCCCTGAGTACAGGGGAGCAGTCAGAGGAGCCAGCCCGAAAGTTTCTGCCTTGATCAAACTGGCAAAGAATGAACTGGAGCAATCACCCGAGTGCTCCAATTTTTGCACTTAAAATCAAAGAGATAAATTCAGTTTTCCCAGCGGCAAAACTGAATTCTTTCTTCTGTCTTCTGCTCTCTGTCCTCTGTCTTCTGTCTTTACAGCGCCATGTGTGCCAATGCCTCACTGGTGCTTTGCGACGCATTGTCTGCTCTGTCGTGATCCTGGATCTCTGGAGTCTGGGTCAGGATTTCCGTGGCCAGCTCCATATTCTTGACATCCTCCTCCACCCAGCGGCTCCTGATGGTCAGGAAGAAAAAGGCCAGCAGCCCCAGGGCCAGGCCGACCACGGTGGTGGTGAAGGCAATGACCAGGTCGGAGGTCAGCTTGGACATGTCCCCCTGACCCAGGGCAGCCAGTCCCGTGCCCATGGGGATCAATGTCCCGATGAGTCCCAGGCCCGGGGCCACCCGGACCAGGATGCGCAGGCGGTCAAGGGACTTCCAGACCCGCTGGGTGGCGTCCTGGAGAACGTTTTCCACCTTTTCCTCGGACCATGAGTGCCCTGCCAGGACCTTCTGCAGCCTGCGGACATAGCCCCTGCACCGTTGGGACAGGAAGGGGCCGTCCGGCTGGGCCTGGATCCTGTCCGGAAGGTTCTCCGGAAGGACCTTCTCCATTCGGAAACGTTCCAGCCATTCCGCGAAGAAGCCGCCTGCATAGACGATCATCCATACGATGAGGATGGCCAGCATGAAGAGGACCGGGAAGAGCAGCGAAGAGGAAACAAGGTAGATGAAGGTCTTTATGAACGCTCCGAGAGCCATGGGCGAAATCCTTTGCTGCGATGTTTGTGGGCCGCGTAGCCGACAGCGAACGCGGTCAGGACAAAGACTGCCAGCCCTGCAGCCTGGGCAGGGCTGACCAGGGACTTTTCCCCTGGATAGGAGGCCAGACTGTAAATCTCATCCAGCTGGCTGAACTGGGGCATGACCATGACCGAAAGAAGAAAAAAGGCGGCCATGGACACCATGGCCCCACCCAGAAGCGACTCCGGAGATGTCTTGAAAACGGGGAACAGGAGTGTGAGCAGCAGGGCTGTCACCAGCCCGGTCCCCACAAATCCGGCCCAGACCAGAACCAGGGAGATCACCCCGGCCTGGGGGAAGAAGGCCAGGAGCAAAGAGACATTGAAAAAAATCACCAGGGCGCAGACAGGACAGGGCATGACCAGAGCGATCCACCCCAGGCTCCTGTGCGATCCTGTCGTGGTTCTGCTGAGCAGAATCCAGCCCCAGACCAGGAGCAGCCCGGCCAGGAGGACATGGATGAGCATCCCGGACCGCATCACCTCCTGGAGCATCTGGAAGTGATTCAGGATGTTGACCTGCTCCAGAACCCAGAAGGACAGGGAGAACAGACCGGCATAGAGGACGGCGTAGGCGCACAGCCCCAGGACCTTGATTCGAACCCGGGCCTGGCTCGTCTTCAGGACATAGTGCAGACCGAGGCCGTTCTTGAGGGCAAAAATCCCCAGGGAGAAGGCCAGGCCCAGAATGAGGGCCTTGTATTCCATAGCGGAAACCGATCCCGTTGTTGTACCAGTCTGGAATTTTTTTCTGGACAAGGCTTCAAGTGAAAAAGGATTGGAGTGCGTGAATCCGTGTTCACGCACTCCAATCCATGAGCCATTTGCTCAATGCATCCAGTTCACATATTGAAATCAGAACATGTATTCCACTCCAAGCACAAAGCTCCTGCCTGGCATGGGATAGCCTTTGACATAGGCATAGTCCTTGTCCAGAAGATTGTGGACTTCGCCCCGCAGGCTCAAATCCCCATAGGAGCCAAAATCCAGGATACGCTTTTCAACACTCAGGTTGGCCACGGTGAAACCGCCTTTCTCAATCACCGGAGCGGGGAAGCCGGATTCAAAATCCTGGATGTCCAGCTCACCGATGTAGGCAAAATTGAGCCTGGCCGAAAAACCGTCATAGTCTGAGACCATCAGTCCGTAGGACAGGTTCCATTCCGATGTGTACAGGAGATCTTCGTCAGTCTCCTCGTCCTCGAATTCAGTCAGGTAGGTGAAGTTGAAATAGGGCTTGATCTGCCAGTTCAGGTTCAGCAATGAAGCCACGTCATACGAGAGCTCGCCTTCGAAACCGGACACCGTGGCCTCGCCTACGTTGTCCCAGGTCTGCACACCGCCTTGACCAGCAACGCTGACAATTTTGTCTTCAAAATCAGTGTAAAAGTAGGTCAAAGAAGAATCGAAGGCTCCAAAGTACACATCAATGCCTGCTTCATAAGTTTCACTCTTTTCTGGGTCCAGATCCGGGTTGCCCTTAAAGGGCGTACCAAAGCCGCTGACAAAATCAGCGGCCAGCTGCTGGGCGCTGGGCATTCTGAATCCCTGCCCATAGTTGGCCCTGAGCTTGATGTTCTCCAGTGGGAGATAGGCCATGCCCAGCTGAGGACTGAGATCATCGGCATCCTCAGTTCCGCCCTGTCCCTCCTTGACCTCGACTTCAAAATCATCGTAACGAGCCCCGCCGGAGAGGATGAGGCTGTCGTTCAGAAATCTGGCCTTGCCCAGAAGAAAGAAGGCCGGGTTGTCATACTCTGTTTTGACCGGGTCAAAATCCTGTTCAATGTCATAGTTGAGCCAATCCACACCTGCAGTCAGGCGATAAGGTTCTGGGTTCCAGGTCAACTGTGCCTGAGCTCCCTGATAGTCAGTGTTGTTTTCAAAGGGGATGCCGTCATCCCAAAAATCCGGGTTGCTGGCCACTGGATCAACATTCTTGTTGTCGTCCTCACCCACAAAGTACCTGGCTTTCCAGGAGAACAGCCCGTCAGGTGTTGCACCGTCATACATGAAATCAAATGATTCGTTGGACTTGTCTGCGTAGTCGTCCAGGTCGTTCTGGCTCAGGTAGCTGGGCGTTCCAGCTTCATCGACCTCGAACGAGTTGACGATGACCCCGAGACGATTCTTGGGCAGGAACTCGTAGCCCAGATTCAGACTCACATTCACCTTTTCGTCGTAGCCGGTGTTGGCATACTCATCTCCATCTGCCGTGTCGTAATCATCCATGGTGCTTCTGCTCACACTGCCGGAAAAGTCGAAGCCCTCCAGCGCTCCGGAAAAACCGGCCGAGATTTCCTCATGCCCAAAGCTGCCCAGCTCTCCCTGCACAAAAACCGATGGTTTGCCTTTGCCCTGCCTGGTGATCACATTGACCAGGCCTCCGATGGCAGATGAACCGTACTGCACGGAAGCCGGTCCGCGAATGATCTCCACCCGCTCTATGTTCTTAGTCATGATCTTGGCCAGATTTCCGGTGCCGATTCTGCGGCCATCGAGCAGGACAATGACCTTGCCTTCCAAATCAATACCCATAGCATTGGTGCGAAATCCCCGAATTCCAATGGAGGTCAGGGTGCCCGGGTACTTGTTGACATAACCAATCCCTTGCTCGGCCAGCAGGTCACCCAAATCCCGCGCCGTTGACATCTTGATTTCCTGTTCCTCCAGAACTGTCACATGTGAGGTCACTTCCCGCTGAAACTCTTTGACCCGTCCAGCAGTGACCACCACTTCATCCAGTCTCGTGGTCGCATTGCCCGCTTGAGCGTTCATCGTTTGTGGAATGAACAACCCCATTGTCAAGAGGCAGAAAAGGAAAACACTTCGTTTGGCCATAACCTTCCTCCTTTCATGTGAAGAGCTTATGGCCCGGGACTTTGCCCGGACCAGCGCCTTTGAGAGCGATCCGGGGATGTCCCTTTTTCATCCGCACTGATCATGCCGGGAACTGGTTCCGAGTCCCGGACAGACTTTTCTTCAGGCAGGTCTTCTGACTCTCGGATCGTCCTACTCGCCGCGCCTTCCCATCCGGCTCATGCCGGCAGTGGCTCTTTGCGGCTTTCGTCCCCGATCACAGCGGCGGGCCCGTCCCTGACTTGCACAGAGTTCCCTTTTCAGCCTGGCTTCGCTTGGTTTTCCTTGTTTCCAGCGAAGCGGGCACCTGAAGAAGCAGTAAGGTGCAGCCCCATGGGTGTGGTGGCATGAGGCTGCCTTTTTCAAAGAACGTTCATCGTTTTATTTACTTGAAATGCGAAAAAGCCCCCTCGAGGTGGCCGACCCAGATGTCCACGATGTTGTCGAACTCGGCAGTGCCCTTGAGCACGGCCTCGGTCTCGATGCCTTCCTCGGCCAGGATCGCTGTCCAGGAGTCAGCCTCGTCACCGGCCATGTCGTTGCGCACATGGTCCCCGGCCACGGACATGAAAGGCATGAGCCAGGCCTTTTGAATGCCCCTGGACTTGAGCTCGGGCAGAATGTCCTCCAGGAGGGGTGCCCCCTCGACAACAGCCACATAGACGTTGGGGTCCTTGCGCTGGAACTTGTAGGCCATGGCCTGGTAGAAGGCATTGCTGGGGTGGTGGGTGCCGTGGCCCATGAAAATCACCGCCTCGTCAGCCTTGCGTTCCTCCGGGATGTTCTCCAGCATGGCCTCTCGGACCGCTTCCAGGTCATGGGAGGCAGCCAGGAGGGGGTAGCCCACCAGGATCTTGTCAAACCCGCCGGACATGGACTCGAACCCGTTGACCAGGGACATGAGGTCGTGGAACTCGGCCCCGCCGATGGTGTGCAGGGACTGAACCGCCACATGGGTGAAGTCCTCATCCATCATCCTGGCCAGGGCCATGGCTGGCGAATCGAGGTCTTTGCCCTCTTTGGCCAGCTTGTGGCGGATGATCTTCGAAGTGTACCCCCAACGGACCGGAACCTCGGGAAAGGCCTTCCTGACTTCAGCCTCGATGTTCTCGAACGAGGCCTGGGCCTGGGGATAGCTGGACCCGAATGCCACCAGGAGGATACCCTTCTTGACCTCCTTCTTGTGCCCATGCCCGTGCCCGTGCCCATGCTCTCCGGCCCATCCCGAGCTGGCCAGCATGAGACTCACCACAAACACAAACAGCATCTGCCTCAAGGACTTCAATTTCATACTTTTTTCCTCCACTTTTTTGAAAATATGGTTTATCCAGAGCTGCCCAACTTTCTCAAATCGTACGACTTCCCCTGTCCCATGCTGATGGAGATGCGGTCCCCCTCATCCGACACAGTGGTCGTACCCAGGAGCTCCCGCATCGTCTCGCCATCCCAGAACCGGATCCAGTTGGGGAACTCGTCCCTCTTGTCGGAGTCCAGGATGTCTCCCACCTGGACCTTGCTCACCAGGCCCATGGAGTGCTGTGTTGACCCGGCTTTCAAGGTCAGATGGTAGTAGGAGAATGAATTGAAGAGGAGCTTGCCTTGCATCACCACCTCCCTGTTTGAGATGCAGCTGCCCAGAATGAAACGCAGCCGCATGAATTCAGAATCCAGTATCCAGCGCAGCCTCTGGCTGCGCTGGGTAGAGAACTCAATGCCAACACACTTCACGACAAACTGATGACCGGGGATATTGTATTGATCCCTTTTTGATCGACGCCGCCCTTGCCCAGCCTCTGCTGCAGCGTTTTCTGCATCTTCAGGTTGACCCTGTTCCTGCACCACCGGCACCCCCCATGATCGAAATAGATATGGTCATGGACCTTTTGAAAGCTGAGATCCAGCCCGTTTCGGGGATGGACGTCGCCGTGTGTCCGCTGTCGGCACATGGCGTAGGACTCGACGCAGGCCGCCATCCACTCGTCCAGATCCTGGTGATCAGTAAAAAGACAACTCAAAGGTTCAGACCTGCTCAACCGCCATAAGTCCGTCTTCTGTCCCATGGAGCGCCTCCTGGGGATGCTGGCTGCATGTTTCGAAAAGCCCAAAAAAAATCCCCGGATCGAAGCAACTTCGATCCGGGGATGTCCCTTTTTTATCCACCGAAACCGGTCGGGCTCGTCTCCTGACCCGAAAGCGAGCGCCAATTCTTCATTCAGGCAGGTCTTCTGACTCTCGGATCATCCTACTCGCCGCGCCTTCCCATCCGGCTCATGCCGGCAGTGGCTCCTTGCGGCTTTCGTCCCCGATCACAGCGGCGGGCCCGTCCCTGACTTGCACAGGGTTCCCTTTTCAGCCTTCACCGTCAGCAATGCTGGATTTACCAAGCATCCCATATCATTGGTGAAGTGCAACCCGAATGATCTTTTTCAAATGATTTACATCTAAAATGAACTCATGTCAAACTATCCTGCTCCAAGGCCAAGGTAGAGTTGGATCGCCATGGTGTCCTGGCTGTTGGCCAACTTGTACCCGCAGGCATGCCTTAATTGGTGCGGGTGGACCGGAAAGTCAAAGCCCGCCTTCTCTCCCGCTTTTCTCACAATCTTCTGCAGCGCCGAGACCTTGAGCGGCGCGTTTCTTTCCGAAGAAAACACGAACTGGCTGTCAGGCAGCTCCCGAAAGAGCTTGCGCACAGCCCGAATTTCCTGACCTCTCAGGGGGTGAGTGCTGGGTACACCGATCTTGAGCCTGCTCACGTGGAGCAGGCCTCGGTCAAGGTCGAGCTGGGAGCGGCGCAGGCCTGCAGCCTTCCCCGCCCCCAGGCCGTGTGTGTACATCATCAATAATATGGTCCGATCACGGTGCCTTTGGCGCCCCACCTTCTCCGCAGTCTCGATAAGCAGCTTGGCCTCTTTCTGGGTCAGGTAGTCCCTGGGCCTGACCTGGCCGTTTTGAGGCCTTCCATACACTTTACGCTTTTCGAGTACTGACCTTCCTTGCTCACCTGATCTGGCCTCCCGGCTTGTCTGCATCGACCCATGAAAACTTTCTGCTTTCAGTATAGATTGAAGCCACCCAACCGGGAGAGAGCTGGCGAGATGAAGATTTTGGCAACGAAACAGGCATATTCAAGGAGCGAGAATGCTTGCCATCGTCAAGACCATGGCGGCACGGCTCATCCTGATGTCTCTTTCCCAGCCAAGAATGGCTTTGGACGTGGCCACTGCGATAGACAACACGAAAGGAGTTTTCTCGAGGGTACCATATGGGTACCACAAAAATTTCACAAAAAAAGAGGTCCAGAGCTAAAGCTCTGAACCCCTGATTTTTCTGGTGCCGAGGGACAGAATTGAACTGCCGACACGGGGATTTTCAGTCCCCTGCTCTACCGACTGAGCTACCTCGGCGCAAACAAAAAATCTGTCTACTAAAAAGAAGCTCAAAATGCAAGGTTCTCTGGGACACTTTTTTACAAAAGTCGTCTCCGGTGTCTTTTTGGGTATGGATTGCTTTGTCGACAAGGCTCTGGCATAGCAAGGCTGATGGCAGAAATACGTCTTCACCCCTCAGGCCGGCTTGTCCTGGACGGCTCTGAACAAGAGACCGCCCAATCCAAAGCCTTGCGCACCCTGCAGGCAGCTTTTCGCAAAGACTGGCGAGCCGGGCTCTTCTGTCTGGCCGCAAACACATCGCTGAGCGATCTGCCCATGACCATGCGGTTCTGGCGGACCCTGGCCGCAGATTACCTGACCAAGCTCTGTCATCTCCCAGATACGGACCAGGAGGTTTCTGTACAGCCTCCCAGCGCCTCCCAGCTTGCGCATTGGGTGTTGGCAGCCCCTCCAATGCCCGGCGGAGAGTACCTCTCTACGGATATGCTGACCCGGATCTGGAACAGCTTGACCATGTGGGGACTGGAGTCCATTACCGGGCACGGCGGTCTGGACACGTTCCTCCAGACCCGGGTCCCTGCTTGGAAGCGAGTCGGGAAGGTCGTGTTTCACCTGGCTGAAAACAAAAAGGACCAGAATCGCCCCTTTGCCTTCATGGCCACTTTCACCACCGGGATGGGTGCCGGGGGCACAGGGCTCAACCTGACGGCTGCCTCTCATGTCATCCATCTCCATCAAAATCGACCCGTTGAGCGCCGACATCTGGGATGGGATCAAAAAACAGAGCTCCGGGCACATTGGTTCCTTGCTTGAGTTCATTCAGGGCAAGCTGTCTGATCGGGTCATGGACATTGACGCAGACAAGCATCGTGGTCTGTTTCCCGGGCCCAGGGATATTCACTTGAACTGCGACTGTCCTGACTGGGCGGTGATGTGCAAACATGTCGCTGCTGTCCTCTATGGCATTGGCAACAGACTGGACGGTGAGCCTGAACTGCTCTTTCACCTGCGCAGGGTTGATGCCCAGGAACTGATTTCCACTGGGCTTTCAATTCCTCATGAAAAAAATGTTTCCCGAGAGGAGGCCCTCAGCGATGATGACCTGGGAGAGCTCTTCGGGATCGATTCAGATCAGGATCTCATTGAGACGGACAGGGAAGAGAAAAAGGCTGCGGCCCGGAACGGGAAAATGGAGTCGTCGCCAGAGGGCACGACAGCAACAACACAGCAGCAATCAGGGAAAGCCGGGACACCGCAGGCCCAAGGGAAGAAGACGTGAGGATCAAAGACCGGCAGATCGAGGCTGATGAGCCCATCCAGTCCAGTACCCTTTGTGAGCAGGACTGACCAGCAGACAAACCGCCCTGAACCCCGCACCCACGAAGAAGGCCCCGCGATTCATCAAAGAATCGCGGGGCCTTGTCATCAAATGGTGCCGAAGGGGAGATTCGAACTCCCACGGGCTATTGCCCACTAGACCCTGAACCTAGCGTGTCTACCAATTCCACCACTTCGGCGTTAAAAAAAGACATATAGCTGATTTCCTGTTCGTTGGCAAGAGATGTTGCAGATGTTTTTTGCAAAGAATTCAATCTCTGTTCATAAAGTTTTTCAGTCAGATACAGAAAAACATCGGCCCAGGCCAAATTGATCTGGCTCATAAAACCTTGCGAGGAGGTCTCTTTTGAGCTAGCAAAGGGTTCCAAGGAAATTCGACGACCGGATTGAGAGGAACTTCTCGGCCATGGGTACATACTGTTCATTGGATCAACTCAAAAGCTCCATCACCAGGGGGACCTGCTGCACCATCGGCAACTTTGACGGGGTGCATCTGGGTCACCAGACCCTGGTCAGGAGGACTCTGGACACGGCAAAAAAAGCTGAACTGCCCAGTGTCGTAGTCACCTTCGACCCCCACCCGTTAAGGATCATCAACGGAGAGACCCCTCCTTTCATCACCCTGACAGGGCAGAAGCTCAAGCTCCTGCAGCAACTGGGCATCGATCACATCCTGTGCCTGGAGTTCACGGCTGCAATGGCGGCCATGTCCCCGGAGGAGTTCGTCCACTCCATACTGGTGGACGGGCTGGCGGTCAAAAAGCTGATTATCGGCCATGATTACGCCTTTGGCAAAGGTCGGGCAGGCAACTACACCCTTTTGAAGGAGCTTGGCAGCCACTACGGATTCGAAGTTGAAAAAATCGATCCTGTGATTCTGAACGGGGATGTGGTCAGCTCATCCCGGATCAGATCCATGATCCAGGCCGGCAAGGTCAGCGAGGTCAGACCCCTCTTGGGCCGATTCTATCAGGTCGGGGGAACGGTCATCCCCGGTAAGAAGAGGGGCGGCCCCCTGCTTGGCGTCCCCACGGCCAACATCAAACTGGTGGACGAGCTCTTCCCCAAGCCGGGGGTCTATGCCGTCTGGGGCGAACATGAGGGGCTGCTCCACCCTGCGGTGGCCAATGTCGGGTTCAATCCCACTTTTGGAAACGACGCCCTGTCTGTTGAGGTCCACCTCCTGGACTTCAATAAGGACCTTTACAGCCAGACCCTGCAGGTCCATTTTGTGCAGCGCTTGCGGGATGAACAGAAATTCTCCGGCGTGGAGGAGCTCCTGGACCAGATCCACAAAGACATCGACCAGGCCAGGACAGCCCTTTCAGATCCGGTCAACGCCATCACCAACGCTGAGCAGAGGGCCAACAGCGAACAACCCACAGCATGACCATGAGCAACGAAGCACACTCCGTCGCTGACGATGAAAAACGTTCTCTGACCACTTCGATCCTCACCGCCATCAAACACACCACCATCGGCAAATGGCTGACCTGCTTCATCCTCATCGGGATCATTGCCGGGTTGGGCTCTGTTGCTTTCCAGCTCCTCTGCAATGTCGGGACCCACTACCTGCTCGACTTTCTGGCCGGATACCGGCCTGAAGCCCCCGCCGGCGAGCCGGAAATCTTTCACTTCACGGACACCCCTTTTCGCAGATGGATGCTCCTGATTCTGCCTGCCGCAGGCGGTCTGGTCAGCGGCTGGCTGGTGTACACCTTTGCCCCGGAAGCCGAAGGCCATGGGACAGACGCCGCCATCAGGGCCTACCACAATCAGGGCGGCTTTATCCGGGCCAGGGTCCCGATCATCAAGACCATAGCCTCAGCCATCACCCTGACCTCGGGCGGATCCGGAGGCCGGGAAGGCCCTATCGCCCAGATCGGGGCCGGATTCGGCTCCTTCCTGGGCTCCAAGCTCAACCTCACGGCCCGCGAACGACGAATCATGATGGCGGCCGGGGTGGGCGCCGGGGTGGGCAGTATCTTCAGGGCCCCCCTGGCCGGGGCCATCTTCGCTGCCGAGGTCCTGTACCGGGATCCGGAAATCGAGTCTGAAGTGGTCATTCCGGCCGGACTGTCCTCTGTGGTGGCCTACTGCGTTTTCTGCATGGTCTTTGGCTGGGGGGCCCTGTTCCAGGCTCCGGACTTCAATTTCCACAACCCCCTGGAGCTCGGGCCTTATGCGATTCTGGCCTTTGTCCTGGTCCTGGGCGGTTTTTTGTACACCAAGTCCTTTTACGGGGTTCACGACCTGTTCAAAAAGATCTCGATCCCCCTGCACCTCAAACCGGCCCTGGGGGGTCTGTTGACCGGGGTCATCGGCTTCTTCCTGCCCGAGACACTGTCCTTTGGCTATGGGGTCATCCAGCAGGGCCTGTTCGACGAGCTCGGGGTCATGCTCCTGCTTGGCGTGGCCTTCGGCAAAATCCTGACCACCTCCTTCACCATCGGCTCCGGCGGCAGCGGCGGGGTCTTCGGGCCATCAGTGGTCATCGGCGGCGCCCTGGGCGGGGCTGTGGGCAAGATCTTTCAGGCCGTCGTTCCCGGCCTGGTGTCTCCTGGGGCCATGGTCATCGTGGGCATGGCCGGTTTTTTCACCGCAGTCTCCAACACCCCCATCTCGACCATCATTTTTGTCAGCGAAATGACCAACTCTTACCACCTTTTGCTCCCGAGCCTGCTGGTCTGCCTGCTCTGCTATCACTTCTCCCAGGGGTTCACCATCTACGTGGAGCAGGTCAAGAACAAGGCCAACTCCCCGGCCCATGCCGGAGAGTTCTTTGTGAACATCCTGGAATCCTACACTGTGGGGGACATGTCGGACATGATCCAGCCGGCGCAGACCGTTCCGGAATCCATGACTTTTTGCCAGTTCAAGGACTTTTTCGCCGAATCCAATCAGCACTACTTTCCTGTGGTCGATTCCCAGAACAGGTTGACCGGCATCTTTTCCAACACCGACTTTCGTGGGGTCCTCTTCTGTCAGGACATTGAAGAGCTGGTCCTGGTCAAGGACATCGCCACCCGGGAGATCATCAGCACCACAACGGATGACGACCTGTACTCCCTGATGAACAAGTTCACCACCAAGAACCTGGACTCCATTCCGGTTGTGGACGGCCAGGACCCAACCATGCTCAAGGGTATGATCAGGCGCAAGGAAGTGATCGGATTCTACAACCAGAAAATCGAGGAACTGAAGAAATCTCAGGTCTCAGAATCGGCGTTTTGAGCTTTTGAAAGCTCGTATGAAACTTACTATACCTTCTTGAGATTGCTTCGTCGAGTTCCCTCGCTCTGCTCGGGACAGGCCTCGCAATGACGGCTAGGGCCTCAGCTACGGAGAATATCCTTGGCTCGTCATTGCGAACGTAGTGAAGCAATCTCTCAGAGTACGTGACAGAGTTTCTTCCTTGATCAAACTGGCCAAGTTGAGTGTCATCTCGCGACAAGTCGGAGAGCTTTTCTTCCCTCAACCATCCACCCTCGACCTGTCAGCCCAGCCAAAGGCGGGGCTGACCTCTATCTTTCTTCACCCCCTGTCGGTCCACAGGCCCCTGGTCCCCTTGACCGACAGCCAGCCCAGAGGGATATCCCGCCAGAACAAGGGGATGAGCTTGCCCTTGAAGCGCACCTGCAGACTTTGGCCCTGAACCAGCCTGTGCAGCGAGGTGATGTCCTCCAAGTTGAGCTCTGCCTGTTGCCCCGGGGCAGGCACAAGATGCCTCGTCCTCTGGGACAGGAAAAACCTGCCTTTTTTTATTCGGCCCAGGGGGAATCCAGTCACGGTCAGAGCGGAAAAAGACTGTGTCCCGAGCATGGCTGGAACGAAAAAGACCTCATCCTGATGCAGCTCCAGACTGCCTGGCGGCAGGTTCTCCCAGCACACAGGAGAGGCCCGCAGGATGGCTTCATGTCCCTCAAGCCCGGCTCCAAGGCTCTTTTCCAGGATGAACTCCCGCTGGTCCGTTTGGGGCATCCGGGGACCGGCCGGCAAGCCCGGCCGGCCCAGACATCCAATGAAAAAGGATTGCCCGCCGGACCGGGGCCCGTCAACCCGAAAACACCCGGCCGCCCCCTGCCGCTGCAAAGGCTGGGTGACAATCCCTCCCGGCACGGCCAGGGGTTCGATCTCCAGACCGAACGTGTCCGCGGCCCAGGCAATCTGATCTTCGTTTTCCCTGACGTTGGTGGTGCAGGTGGAGTAGATCAGGCGGCTCCCTGGCTGAAGCAGGCAGGCGGCCCGACCGAGAATCTTTTGCTGGAGCTCGATCAAAGGACCGATCCGCTCATCTGTCCACATGCTCCTGACCTTGGGGTGCCGGTCCACCGTACCCCAGCCACTGCACGGGACATCGCACAGGATGTGTACAGGCCCGTCCAGCTGAGGAAAATCCTGGCCAGGGTACCGAGTGCTGCCCACATTGAAAAGATTTTGAAGCTGCAGGTTTTTCCGCAGGGTCTGCAGGCGGATCCTGTTCGGCTCATTGGCCAGGATTCCCCCATACGGCCCGACCATATGGGACAGCACGCCGGTCTTGCTTCCCGGGCTGGCGCACATGTCCAGGACCACCCCTCCAGGTTCGGGATTCAGACACAGGGCAGGCAGGAAGGATGATTTGTCCTGAATGTAGATCAAGCCGAAAAAAGCAGCCAGAGAGCTGCCCAAAGGTTTGGGGCCATGCTCGAGAACCCGGGCGTACCTGGACAATGGCACCCCGGAACTGGCAAAGCCCTCGGCTTTGAGCAGGAGATCCACTGCAGGGATCTCCGCAGGCCGGCAGTTGAGGCGAAAAAACCTGCCGGATGACTTCCAGGCCTGGTCAGAGTGTGCCATTGCATTTCCAGTCAGCTTTGCCTCTGGCAAAGCTGAACATTTTGGTTTTGGACTGAAGAAGGAACCATTTGAAGCCGAAGAGAAGCGGTCTGGCCCTTCACAACAGGTGAGTTCATACGAGCGTGTTGAACACGGACACGCTCAGTCTCCAGCCCTGCTTATGCCCAGGACATGAGTCAGGGCGTAGAGTGGAATCCTGCCCATAGCCCGTCTGTAGGACAGCCGGGCCGAGAGAATCCGCATCAGGTCCTGGAACACGAGCGTGTTCTTGACCAGCCACTTGAAGCAGACGCTCTGATGGGCATAAAAGAGACGGGCCAACCGATTGGCCCAGACCAGATCCCGGCCCAATGCCCTGGCAATCCGTTCCGAATAGAACTGCCCCTGACCGCTGCCGATGGCTTCTGCGGCAATCCGCCCGCTTTCCAGGGCATGCCTGATCCCTTCCCCTGTCAAGGGATCCACCAGGCCGGCGGCATCGCCGACCAGAAAGACCCTTTGCGAATGGACTGGCTTGTTGTGGTCATAGACCGGCAGGGGATACCCATAGGGCTTGCGCTGCCCCAGTCGAATCCCATGCCGGGATATGGATGTTGCAAAAATGCCAGGCAGAGAGTTGACTCCCCGCTTCATGGTCCCAATGCCCACAGAGAGATGTCTGGACTTGGGAAAGACCCAATAGTAGCCATTGTCCAGCATGCCCAGTCCTACCAGGATGCGATTTTGAAAACTGTTCTGGACCTGAGCCTCGACTTCCACCTCTGACTCCAGAGCCACACCGTGCCTGCGCCCGTTGAGCAGCCCCAATGACCGTCCGGTTCTGGAATTGGCCCCATCCGCCCCGATCACATACCTGGCCCGCATGGTCTGTCCGCTGCTCAGGGTGACTGTCGCCCCGCTCTGGTCCTGGGCCACGGATCTGACCTCGCATCTGTCCTCCACATCTGCACCGGAACGCTCCACCAGAAAAGCGTCAAACCGGTCCCGCATGACCATGGACAAAGTCCCTGACGGCAGGCGATGGGTGACTGACTGGTCCTGGTAGACAAAAGTGGCTCGAGTCACTTCCTGCTCCACAACCGAATGGCAGGAAAAGGGGAACATGGCAAAGCAGGTGCCGGCCACGCCCCCTGCGCAGACCTTGTACCTGGGCAGGGCCATCTTTTCCACGATGCGCACGGCACATCCGGCCTGACGAAGAAAGAAGGCGGCAGATGCTCCGCCCGGTCCGGCTCCGACTACAATCACATCGGCATCAAAGCCCATTGAACACTCCCATTTGACAGGACCCGCTGGAACAGGGAACATGGGTTCAGCTGTCTCGGGCAAGCTCGAAAGGGAGACTGGCAATGGAAAGATCCTGAAGCTTCACCCTGGTGCGGCTGACCGTAGCCTCTGAAGTATTTCCGGAGCAGGACTTTGTCAACCAGTTCACGGACACCATCCTCCCGGGATCATTCAAGGTCGATCAAGACCCAAGGGGTCGTTGCCAGACGATAAAAAAACCTGCTGAACATGAGACCATGATCGACTTGAACCGGATACGCACCCTGCCGCTCTGCCTGCAAAAACGGATCACCGTCCTGAATGACGTGCTGGTCAAGCTCCAGCCCGGGATCATTGCCGTTTCAGGCGGACTGGATTCCCGTTTGCTGGCCGCCTTGGCCAAAGCATGGGAGTTGGACTATCGGGCCGCTTTCCTGTCCGGCCCGCACCTCACCCCCCAGGAAGCAGCTCAAGGCAGGCTCTGCCTGGACCGACTGGGTCTGCCCGGCCGGGCTGGAACCTTTTCTCCCCTGGAGAACGAGCAGGCAGCCCGGAATTCAGTTCAGCGCTGTTATTTTTGCAAAAAAGCCATGATCACCCGCATCAGGACCCTTTTTGAACAGTCGGACAGCTTGAGCCTCCTTGAAGGGAGCCATGCTTCGGATCAAGAGTCCTATCGGCCTGGAGCCCTGGCTCTGCAAGAGGGGGGGGTACGCAGCCCTCTGGCCCAGGCCGGGCTGGACAAGTCCGACCTGCGGACCTGCGCACACGGCCTTGGCCTGGCTGACCCTGAGCAGCCCTCCAGGGCCTGCCTGATGACCAGGTTCGCTTATGGAATCTCTCCTGATGAATCCCAGCTGACAGCCCTGGGCCTGGCTGAAGACGAACTCAAGGGTCTCGGGCTGCGGCACTTCAGAATCCGCATAGGAGCGGACAGCCAGACCTGGCTCCAGGTGGATCAGAGCGATGCCGGTAATGCGGAGCATCTCCAGGAAAAGATCCAGGCCAGTCTGGCCCGCTCCGGCTTTGGCCAGGCTGAACTGCTGATCTGCAACGGCATCAGCGGTTTTTTTGATCAGCCGGGCTGCGGTCGGCAACGTGAACCTGCGAAGGGGAAAAGAATGTTCTTTCCTTTCTTGACGTGAGTGCTAAAATTCAACTGCTTTCTGCCTACATGTGCAACATGACCAGGGACAGCGATCATGGCCACAAAGAAAACCACCAGCCCAGTCTACTTCTGGAACCTACGGGCATCCTCCAAAGCTCCATACGAGCTCAGGATCAGAAAGCTGCTCAAACAGAGCAGAGTGGCTTCGCTTCTCAATCCAGGCGATCTTGTCGCTGTGAAGACTCATTTCGGGGAGAAAGGGACCACCGCCTTTGTCTCTGCCCTGCAGATCAAACCCATTGTCGATTTTCTGCGCAAGAGCGGCGTCAAAACCTTCTTGACCGACACGAACACGCTCTATATTGGCCGCAGGGGTGAGTCAGTCTCCCACGCTCTCCAGGCAGCAGAACACGGCTTCGACCCGATGATCACCGGGGCCCCGGTGATCATCGCCGACGGGCTCAAGAGCTCCAATCAAATTTCAGTTCCTGGCCCGGGGAAGCACTTTGAGCACGCCTACCTGGCCGGGGACATCCTGGACGCCGACTTCATGATCTCCATCACCCATTTTAAGGGCCACGAATTGACCGGGTATGGCGGGACCCTGAAGAATCTGGGCATGGGATGCGCCACCAGGCAGGGTAAGATGCAGCAGCACTGCTGTCTCGGCCCCAGGCTCAACCCAAAGAAGTGCATTCAGTGCGGTGATTGCGTGGAAGTCTGTAGCCCTGGGGCCCTTTCTGTGACTGAAGACGGCTCCCTGGCCCTGGACCAGGAGGCCTGCATCGGTTGCGCCGCCTGTCTGCTGACGTGCCGGCATGGGGGCCTGACCGTTGACTGGGATGTCGATCTCCGCCAGTTCGTGGAGAGGATGGTCGAATACGCCGGGGCCCTGCTGTCCTGCTTTGCCCAGCCCCTCCTGCACCTCGCCTTTGTCCAAGACATCACTCCTGGCTGCGACTGCATCGGATTCAGTGATGCCCCGATATGCCCTGACCAGGGCGTGCTGGCTTCCTATGACCCTGTGGCCCTGGACAGCGCCTGCCTGGACCTGGTCAATCAGGCCCCCTGCCTTGCCCAAAGCCCCCTTCCTCCAGAATGCCGGCCCGGTATGGACAAGTTCAAGGCCCTTCATCCCCAGAGCCAGCCAGAGCACGGTCTGGAGTATGCTGAAGGTCTGGGCCTTGGCACGCGAAGCTATCAGCTCATTCACACCGCTGACGGCTGATGGCAGAGAGCCGCGAACACTCTGTCATCTGCGGGCTGATCGAAGATGCGGCTGCCAAAATTAACCCTGGACAACCTGATCCGATCCTGATAGTGTATTCTTTTAATTTTATCGAATTTCTTTTGAGGAGGAGCACGTTTCTATGTCCCGTCACAAAAAAATTGAGCGGAAAAAAGAACTTGACCGCAGACGCCAACGGCGCAAAAAGAGATTGAAGCAGCGAATCAAAGAGGCCAAGTCCGAATCCAAATAAGTTTCAGACCTGCCTCGAAGCAGGTCTGAAATGTAATGTGTTCATTTTTATAAAAAAGATGATCTCATCCCTCGATAACTCAGGTGCGAAACGGCGACTCTTGACTTTTCGCAATTGCTGATTATTGAATGAACCGAGCATGTTGCACCCGCTAATGGTTGCGGATGAGCATCGGCAGGATCTTACCGGATTTGCAAGGAGGATGGACTCATGCCTATCTACGAATACAGATGCGACGACTGCCAGCATCTCTTTGAGGAATGGCAGAAAGACTTCACTGAAAGGGAGTTGACCTGCCCAGTATGCGGTGGCAAAGCCAAAAGGATGATCTCCAACACAGCGTTCATCTTGAAAGGCTCAGGCTGGTATGTGACCGACTATGCGGGCAAGAACGCATCTGGAGGAAATGGAGATAACGGCAACGGCAGCAAGGACTCCAACTCCAAGGAGGCGGGGTCGACCGAATCCCAAAGCGCACAACCGGCTTCTGCCAAGGAGTCGAAGACATCAGATAGTTCAAGCACCTCATCCTGAGGTCTTTTTCGCACGCAGCTTCTTCTCAGCCCGAGACCTCACTCACCTCTTCAATCAAAAAACAATGCGTCAGACAGTCTGACGCATTGTTTTTTGGAGGGATGATGATCGAACGTTACACCCGCCCGGAAATGGGAAAGATCTGGAGCCTGGAGAACAAGTTTCGGACCTGGTTGAAAGTCGAAGTGGCCGTTTGCGAGGCCTGGCACGAACTCGGTGACATCCCGGCCCAGGCCATGCAGGAGATCAGGGACAAGGCCGATTTTGAGCTGGAGCGGATCCTGGAGCTGGAAGAACAGACCAAGCACGATGTGATCGCCTTTCTGAGCGCTGTGGAGGAAAAGGTCGGCCCGGCTGCCAGGTACATCCACCTTGGGTGCACTTCATCCGATATCGTGGACACTGCAAACTCCGTCCTTTTGTCCCAGGCCGGGGAAATGATTCTGGATGACCTGAAAATGTTCACCCAGGTCCTGAAAGACGCGGCCTTTGCCGCCAAGGGCCGCCTGACCATGGGACGGACCCACGGCATCCATGCTGAACCCACCAGCTTCGGGTTGAAGATGGCCGGCTGCTATGCCGAGTTCAAAAGGCATGAGCAACGCTTCCAGGAGGCCCTGGACACTGTCCGAGTGGGCAAAATATCCGGAGCTGTCGGCACTTACGCCCATCTGAGCCCGGAGCTGGAAGCCCGGGCCTGCAAGCGTCTGGGCCTGATTCCGGACCCAATTTCCACCCAGATCGTCCAACGGGACCGCTACGCCCATTTCTTTTCCACCCTGGCCTTGATCGGCGGCGGGATCGAACGACTGGCCACCGAACTCAGGCACCTGCAGCGAACAGAGGTCCTTGAAGTGGAAGAGGGGTTCAGCAAGGGTCAGAAAGGGTCCTCAGCCATGCCGCACAAGAAAAACCCCATTTCAGCCGAAAACCTGTGCGGCCTGGCCAGGCTGGTCCGCACCAACAGCCTGGCCGCTCTGGAGAACATGGCCCTGTGGCATGAGCGCGACATCAGCCACTCCTCGGTGGAAAGGGTCATCATGCCCGATTCCACCATCCTGATTGACTACATGCTCAACCGCATGGCAGGGGTGCTCAGGACTCTGCGCATCATCCCCGAGAATATGGACAAGAACTTGCGCGGCTCTTATGGACTCTTCTTTTCCCAGCGGGTCCTTCTGGGACTGGTGGAGTCCGGGCTTCCCCGCCAGCAGGCCTATGAAATGGTCCAGAAAGTGGCCATGCAGGCCTGGGACCAGCAGCAGTCCTTTGAAGAACTGATCAGGAAAACCCCCGACATATCTGCCCGCTTGAGCCCCCAGGCCCTGGATGAGCTGTTTGACCCAGCCTATTATTTGCGCTATGAAGACCTCATCTTTGATCGGGTTTTCAAAGGCTTGGACAACGAACAACCTTGACCGGCCCTGGTATGGCCCTGATATGGCCCTGATATGGACAGAAAAGCTCGACTCGCTCGTCTCTTGTTGGACAAATCCTACATCGAGGGTCAGGTCACCCTGACCTCCGGCAAGACGAGCGACTACTACTTCGACTGCAAACAGACCGCCCTGCATCCTGAAGGGGCTTATCTGTTGGGACATCTCCTTTTTGAACGTCTCCAGGGGGCTGTGCAGGGGGTTGCGGGCATGACCCTGGGGGCTGACCCTCTGGTCACCGCAGTGAGCCTGGTATCCCACCTGCAGGGGTGGCCTTTGCCGGGATGCATCGTGCGCAAGAAGCCCAAAGGCCACGGGACCGATCAGTTCCTGGAAGGCATGGCCAATTTTGCCCAGGGCAACCGCATTGCCCTGCTCGAGGATGTGGTCACCACCGGAGGAAGCGTGCTCACGGCCTGCGAACGGGTCAAGGCCGCCGGGCTGAGTATCCTTCAGGTCATCTGCATCCTGGACCGGGAGGAAGGGGGCCGGGAGGCTCTTGAGCAAAAGGGATTCGCTCTCGAGTCCATCTACACCAGAGCGGAGCTCCTGAAATGGGGCCGGGCATCAGTGACCTCCCCTGCTTGAACACGTCGACGAACCACCTGACCGGGACCTGTGAAGCAGACCATCCAACAGCCACTTTTCCGATCAGCGCACCTGGTATGTGCCTTGGCCTTCCTGGTCCTGGTTCTCCAGTCATCAGCTCACAGCAGTCCGGTCGTCATCCCTGCCAATCCCTTTGGACCGAAAACCTTTCTCACTGTGGACAAGGCCCGGCAAGTCGTCTCACTCTGGCAGCGCAAGAGCCCCCTCCAGACTGTCTGGTCCTCTGTCTGCTCAACTGGAAGCCAAGCCGGGGACAAGCAGGTGGAAGGGGATCGGCGCACCCCGGAAGGTGTCTATTTCCTGGAACAACGGATGAACGGCAATCTGGGCCTGGAGCTCTATGGCAATCTGGCCTATGTCTTGAACTACCCCAATCCTGTGGACCGCCTCAGAGGGAAAACCGGCTACGGCATCTGGCTGCACGGTCGGGGCAAAACTCTCCTGCCCCGGGACACCCAGGGTTGTGTGGCCATGCAGACCAAAGAGCTGCGTGAGCTTGGACAGCACTTCAAGTTGAGTCAAACCCCGGTCCTGATCGGGACCACCAGCTCCTCTCAAAAGGACGGCCAGGAGCTTGACACCTCAGCCAGAGAGCTGAAATCACGCCTTCAGGCCTGGGTCCGGGCCTGGGAGCAGCAATCCGGCCAGTTTTTCTCTTTTTACCACCCAAACAAGTTCTCCCGATCCGGCTCCGTGCCTTTCAGGAATTTCCAGTCCCGGAAAGAGAACCTCTTCCGCCTTTACTCCTGGATCGACATCTACCTGGATCACCTGCAGATCATCCCTGGACCGGGATACTGGGTGACCTCCTTTGGGCAGTACTTCAGGAGCCCCTCCTTCCAGTCTCAGGGAGTGAAACGCCTGTACTGGCAGAAAACGGAACAGGGTGTATGGAAAATCGTCGGTCGGGAATGGGTTCCTCTGGATCTGGAGCTGGAAGAGGCCTACCTTCGCCAGGCCGGATCCAGAATCAAGATGTGGCTCCAGGACTGGAAATCCGCATGGGAAGAGGCCGATCTCCCGGCGTACCTGGACAGTTATCATCCCGAAGCCACTCAGGATGCCCGGTCCGGCAGAGCAGCCATTCAGGATCACAAAGAAACAATCTGGGCCCGGGAAAGACCTGCAAGCATTCAATTGGAGAACATCCAAGTCCAATCCGCAGACTCGGGATTCCAGGTCACCTTCCTGCAACGCTACCAGGGAAGACAGGGATACACGGACACCGGTATCAAGTCATTGCTCCTGGAACCACAACCCGATACATTCCGAATCGTTCGGGAAACCTGGAGACCTCTGTCCTCTTCATGAGACTTCGCCTGGACCTCATCATCTTTCGCCGGCCAACATCAGTTTTGATCATGGCTTTCATTGTCCTGACCGGATTGATCCATTCCCAGAAGGCCTCCTGCCAGATCACGGAACCGTATACCTTTTTCTCCCAGACCCAATTCCCCCTGGAAGCCATCTTTATCCAGGGCGACCAGCCCGGACCCACAGTCATGGTCCAGGGCGGCATCCAAGGCGATGAACCAGCGGGCTATCTGACTGCCGAGCTTTTGACCCGGGCCAGGGTCCTGTCCGGGAATCTGATCGTGGTCCCTCGGGCCAATCTCCCGGCCGTCCTGGCCAGGACCAGATCGGTGAATGTTGATCTGAACCGGCGCTTCGACACCGACTATCACCAGTTTTACGAAGACACGTTAGCCCGGGCCATTCGCTTCCTGGTCCGGCAGAGCGATGCCCTGATCCATCTCCATGAAGGCTCTGGATTCTACAATCCCGAACATATCGACTCTCTGCGCAATCCCAAACGGTATGGCCAATCGCTGATCATCGACACCGCCGTCTTCCAGAACCGGATCTTCCTGGCCCGAACAGTCCAGCAGGTTTTGCCCCGTTTGAACGCCAAGATCGTTCCGGCCACCTATCATTTTCAGCTCTTCAACACCAAGACCCATTCAGAGACATCCCAGCATCCGGAACAGAGAAAATCCCTGACCTATTTCGCCTTGAATGAAGCCAATATTCCTGCTGTGGCCGTGGAGGTGAGCAAAGACATCGCCAACCTGAAATGGAAGGTCAGGCACCAGTTCAGAGCCACCCAGAAGCTCCTGCAGCAATTCGGGGTGGACATCGTCTTCCCTGACCTCTCCCGGATGATCAACCAGTCCCTCATGGAGCCTCAGAACACCACGTGCTCGGTCAACTCAAAGCCTCTGAACCCGCGCGGAACATCCACCATTGAACTCAAGTCCCCATTGTCCTTTGCCTGCACCTCTTCCTTAGAGTCTCTCTTTTCCCCGAAGCTTGGGCTCTATGCCTCAGACGGGCATGGCCGGAACCTGCTTCAGGCCAAAACCCTGATGCTGCATCCCAGCGAAACCCTGCGTCTGGTGGCTGACGGCAAGCCCTTTCAGACCTTCAACCTCGACTGGTCACGGGCTGATCAGCCCCTTTATTATTCTTCAGAGCCGGTCTTTGTCTGCAGCTTGAACGGAAAAATCCGCCTCATCCCTGCCGGAGACGAGCTGGAGGCTGTGGAAGGGGATCGACTCGTGCTTCTCGGGATCTGGAACGGCGAAGCAGACGAAGTCCTCAACCTCAAGGGCTATGTCAGTCAGACCGGATACAACAGCGGCCAGGACGCGGGTCATGAAATCGTCCTCTACCCCGAGATCTTCATCCAGCGCTACCTGCTGCAGTCCAGGCACCCTGGAGACTGGCGCTGTGAAGTGGTCCGGGAGACAAAAGACAAAAAAAGATCCCGGATGACCATTCGGGTCTTGCCTCGAAAAGTCCGAGGGATTACACTTCGTTCAGAAAAAGAAAGGTCATTTGTCCTGCCTTTTGAACCTGGGGCGCAATGCTCCCTCCAACCCGGGTCATACACCCTGGAACAGGTCCTGGCCAAGGAGGGCACTTCTCTGATTTGCCCTGTCATCCAAGGACGCCCACGATCCTGGGGCGACTCTTTCAGCATCAACGAAGGAGAAGACAAGACCTTGCAACTCTTTCTGGCCACCACCTTCGAGCCTCTGGGGCAAATGACCTTTTCCGGAACCAAACGCTACTAGGAGAGTTCATGGGCTGTTTTTTTGTGAATCTCCCCATTCGGTATGCGGCTGAGGACCCCTCCCTGCTGGATTATTTCCTGGAAAAAGAAATCAACCCTGAACTCGGGCTGGACGCTCTGGCCCTGGATGAGTTTGATGCAGACTGGCACCGTCGGCTGGCGGACAAGCTCAAGGCCCACGGCCGGCCCTGCTCCATCCATCTTCCGTTCCATGACCTCCAGCCCGGAAGCATCGATGACCTGGTCCTTTCAGCCACCAGGCAGCGTCTCAAACAGTCCATGAGAATAGCCGGCCTGTATGAGCCGCGGTATCTGGTGGGTCATGCCTACTTCATCCCCCTGTATTCGGACATGTTCTCCAAGTGGCTGAATCGAGCCACCACGACCTGGAAGCAGGTTCTGGAGGAGTGGCCCGGGGAATCCCCTCCCCCTCTGTACCTGGAAAACGTCCGGGAAAAGGATCCCCGCCCCTTGGAAGACCTGATGTGCGAGCTGGCGAAATACAATGTCAAGTTCTGCCTGGACATCGGCCACTGGGCCAGCTACGGAAGCGGCAGCCAGTACAAGAACCTGCCCCTGTGGATCCAGACCATGGGCCCTTACCTCGACCATCTCCACCTGCACGACAACGACGGCATCGCCGACATGCATCTTGGCCTTGGCCAGGGGTCGATCCCCTGGAACGAGCTCTTTTCCGGGCTCGATTTTCTCGATCTCCAACCCAGCTTTGCTCTGGAACCCCATTCCAAGGAGGACCTTGAACAGAGCTGTTCCTTCATTGCCAAGCACATCTTCTGGTTTACAAGGCTCGGAGTGAATCACTGCGACATACCTGAACTCTGAACCTGATCAAGAATCTGGGTCAGGAGCCCCTGGTCCACGGCATAGGCCTTTGTCCAGGGCGGCTCGAGGGTGAAGGCCCTCTCCTGCCAGGAGAGGTGACAGGCATGCAGCAGCAGGCCCTGACCCGATGACGGCCCGCCGTGCTTTTTGTCCCCAAGCACTGGATGCCCCCGTTTGGAGAGCTGAATGCGGATCTGATGCTTGCGCCCTGTGAGCAGTTGCACGGCCACCAGGCTGCATCCCTGGATGCGCTTGAGGGTCAGGATCCTGGATTGGGCCATGACCGTGCGGGTTGATTTGACCTTTCGCCTGGAAACTGTCTGCTGGAGATGGTCCTCGACCAGAGTCCAGTCCAGCCAGCCTGTCCGGCCCTCAACCCAGGCCAGATAGATCTTGGTCACTTCCCCCTTCCGCCACAGGCTCTGGAGAGCCTGCAGTGCGGCGTAGCTTTTGGCCAGGACCAGGAGCCCGGATGTCTCTTTGTCCAGGCGATGCACCAGGGTGGGCATCCAATCGGCCTGGGCATAAGCCTGCCTGACCCGGTCCACAACACTGTCGGTCTGCTTGCTCCCGGGTTGGGTCGGCAGGTTTGGAGGCTTGGCCACAACGAGCAGGTCCCCGTCTTCGAAGACCCGGCGCAGAAGGAAGGGGTTGGATTCCTGGCCGGCGGCCAGCGGGGAGTGGTCAGCCGGGGTGTAGGGGGGGATGCGAACGTCCTGGCCCTCGTGGACCCTGTCAAAAGGCTTGACCCGGGACCCATCCACCCTGACCTGACCGGTCCTGATCCAGCGCATCAGGGCCGAGCGGGGCATTTTCCCCTCCACAGTTCTCTCCAGGAACTGAATCAGCTTCTGGCCGGCCTCTGGCCTGGTCACAATCACATGGGATACCCTGGACATGACTGGGAAGGTACAGCCAAGGGAGGACGTGTGCAACCATGTTGTCGGGGTTCGGACGAGGCTCTTGCCACCGGCGGCGTCAAAAGGTCTTCATTTTACACCAGCAAGGCAATTCTGTACTCTGAAGATCGGTCTACCCAAGCACTGACCAAAGGTGATTCCGCATGACCGACAGCAGTCAATGGATCACGACCCATTGCAGCCGTATGGACCACGGAGGATGCAGGCTCAAGGTCCTGGTCGACAACAACCGGATCCTCAAAATCTCCGGGGACCATTCAGGGATCCTCAGTCGCGGGCATCTCTGCGCCAAGGGACGGGCCATGGGCGAAAAAAGGGACCATCCCTTGAGGCTCACCCACCCCCTGCGCCGGACCGGTCCCCGTGGCAGCGGGCAGTGGGAGCAGATCAGCTGGCCGGACGCCCTGGAATGCATCAGAGACAATCTGGACCGGATCAGGCAAAAGCACGGGGCCGGTTCTGTGGCCTTTTGCCAGGGGATGCCCAAGGGATTGGAGCACTTTGTGCTCATTCGCCTGGCCAACCTCTTTGGCTCGCCCAACGTGGTTGCGGTCCAGGATGTGTGTCATGCCCCAAGAGAGATCGCCGGGCTGTTGACCTGCGGTTTCTACCCAGTGCCAGACTTCACCCACCCTACCCGGCTCATCCTGCTCTGGGGCAGCAATATCGTCAGCACCAACGAAGAAGGTTCCATCTGCCGTCTGCCCTTGGAACAGATCCGACAGGGGGCAGAGCTGATCGTTGTCGATCCCTGCAGGACACCGCTGGCCGAAAAGGCTGACCTGTGGCTCCAAATCAAGCCCGGGACCGACCTGGCCCTGGCCCTGGCCATGCTCCAGGTGATCACCTCTGAACAGCTCTTTGACCAGGACTTTGTCCACACCTGGACCTCTGGCCTGTCCGGACTGGAAGCCCATGTCCGACCCTGTACCCCGGAGTATATGGCAGAAGTGACCGGAGTGCCGGCTCAATCCATCAGGGAGGCGGCCAGGCGCTACGCCCGGGCCAGGCCAGCCACTCTTGGCTGGGGCAACCCCATCGAACACACGGTCAATGCCTTTGACGCCTCCAGGTCCCTGGTCCTGCTGATGGCCCTGTGCGGAAACCTGGATGTCCCTGGCGGAAACATACGGGCCATTGAACCCGGAACCCGGCCGCCCGGGCAGTTTGTCCTCTCCAGGATGCTGCCTGACAAGCGCCGGACCATGCTCAATGCTCATCATCAGGCCCTGCCCGGATTGATGACCGTGCCTCCGGCCTATTTTCGGCGGGCCGTGCTTCAGAATGAGCCCTATCCTGTCCGCGGGGCCTATATTCAGTGTTCAAACCCCATGCTCACCTGGGCCGAGAGCGAACTGACCAGGCAGAGCCTCATGGCCCTTGATTTCTGCGCCGTCTCCGAAGTGGTCATGACCCCTACCGCCCAGCTTGCAGACCTGGTCCTGCCGGCAGCAACCTCGCCTGAATTCAACGACATTGGCCATTACGGCCTGGGGCACGGCCTTGTCCTGGCCAGGCCCAAGGTTTTCGACCCGCCTGGGCACTGCTGGCCGGACATGAAGATTCTCAATGAGCTGGGCAAAATGCTGACCCCGGAAAATCTGTGGTTTTCAGATCACGAGGATCTTCTGGATCATCTTCTGGAACCGGCCGGGCTCGATTTTCAGGACCTGGTCCGCCATGGGGTCCTGAAAGGGGAAAAGGCTTTTCAGATCCATGAGCGCACCAGCTTCAAGACACGGTCCGGACTGGTGGAGCTCCAGCTGGCCCAGGCCGACCGCCTGGGCCAGCCACCCTATCCAGAGTGGGACGGCCCTCCTGAGGATCCTGACCCGAACTATCCCCTGCTCCTGACCACAGCCAAGAGCAGGGTCTTTCTGCACTCCTCCTACCGCTGGGTGCCTTCCCTGCGAAAAAGGCACCCCAGTCCCCGCTGCCTGATCCACCCTGAAACCGCGGCTTCTCTGGGCATAACCGACAATGCCCCTGTGCGCATCGAGACCAGGTCCGGGGCCATGACCCAGGTTGCCCATCTCACAGACAGGATTCGCCCGGATGTGGTCCAGGCCGACTACGGCTGGTGGTTCCCCGAGGCTGAGGCAGCCGCACTCTTTCAGTGGGATCTGGCCAATTACAACCTGTTGACCTCAACCTCCTGGCTGGGACGGGCCTTTGGCACGCCGAACCTCAAGGGCCTCAACTGCCGCATCAGACCTGCCGGCGCAGATTCTGGATGCTCTGAATTTGTCGATTGAATTGAGAGAGGGTCACAAAACAGTGAGGGCATTTGATAGAGCCACTTGAGAACTTGAATGATGGTTGTCTTGTCTGACGGGCGAGCGCCGCTTTGAAAGGGCGAGCGCCGCTCGCCCCTACAAACACGATCATCGCGTCAGGCCCTGGAGGTGCAAGACACCCTCATGCCTGATGACGGGCTTGTAGGGGCGACTGGCAGTCGCCCCTCGAGGGGGTCAATTTTCGTTGTCGTCCCCTGGGATATGTTTATTTCGCTGCGTTCCCTTAGCATTACAGCGAAAGTTCATTCGATTGCCCTCATGAGTCTCGTCATGAACCACGAGCAACGCACCCGTTTTGCCCGGTCCCTGATCCAGTGGTACCAGGAGCACAAGCGCTCCCTGCCCTGGAGGCAGGAGGTGACCCCATACAGGGTCTGGATATCCGAGATCATGCTCCAGCAGACCCAGGCCGAAAGGGTGATTCCCTTTTTTCAGAACTGGCTCCGGCTCTTTCCGGACATCAGATCGGTGGCCGAAGCTGCGCAGGATGAGCTGCTCAAGGCCTGGGAGGGGCTGGGCTACTACTCCCGGGCCAGACGCATCCAGGCAGCGGCCCAAAAAATAGCAGGCTCGCATGGCGGGTCATTGCCCCAGGACCTGGATGACCTGCTGGCACTGCCTGGAATCGGACCCTACACTGCTGCAGCGATCCTGAGCCTGGCCTTCAATCAGCCTGTTGCTGCTGTGGATGGCAATGTGGAACGGGTCTTGGCCCGGGTCCTGAACATCCCGGCCCCGGTCAAGACCAGGGCCAGCCAGCACCAGATCAGAGACACGGCCCAGGCCATGATCCCCGAAGGTCAAGCTCGGACCTTCAACCAGGCCCTCATGGAGCTCGGGGCCACGGTCTGCCTCCCCAGAAAGCCGTCCTGCGCCGCATGTCCTGTGCGCGAGTCCTGTCAGAGCCTGGCTCAAGGGGTGGTTCTGCAGAGGCCCGTGCCTGGAAAGAAAACCCGCATCACCCCCATCCAGGTGGCTGCCGGGGTCCTGACCCGGGATTCCCGCATTTTCATCCAGAAGCGCCCCCCGCAGGGGCTGATGGCCAACCTGTGGGAATTCCCTGGAGGCAAGCTCAAGGACGGGGAGAGCCCGGACCAGGCCCTCATACGTGAATTCAAGGAAGAACTGGACATGGACATCGCGGTCGGGGAAAAGATCACGGTCATCAAACACGGCTACACCACTTTTCGAGTCACCCTGCACGTCTTCTGGTGCAGTCCCGGCATTGATTCTCAAGAACCTGTGCTCAGAGCAGCCACTGACTCGACCTGGGTCCATCCCCATGACCTGGACCGTTATGCTTTTCCAGCCGCAGACAGGAAGCTGATCACCATCCTGGGCTCAAGCTTCAAGGACCTCTTCCTGCCACAAGAGCAGGCTGATCAGGAGTGAGGATGTGAAGCGCAGACACAGCGTGGACATGCAGGCTGCCTGGCTGGAACACGGCTGTGCCTCAGTGCTGGCAAAGCCAATCCCAGCACCGGCAAAAGGAGAGGCCCTGATCAAGACCCTGATGGCCGGCATTTGCGCCACCGACCTGGAGCTGGCCAGGGGATACGCCCAGTTCTCCGGCATTCCCGGGCATGAATTCGTGGGCGAGGTGATCCAGGCTGAAGCGGCCCCGGATTTGATCGGCCGCAGGGTCGTGGCGGACATCAACTGCGGGTGCCGGGCCTGCGCCTGGTGCCTGGCAAACGACCCCAGACACTGCCCGGACCGGGAGGTCCTCGGCATCCGGAAACGGAACGGGGCCTGTGCCGAATTCCTGACCCTTCCTGTCTCCAACCTGCACCCTGTACCGGAGCGGGTCGACACCCTGGAAGCCGTTTTTGCCGAACCCCTGGCCGCAGCTCTGGAAATCACCCAGCAGCTCCACATCAAGCACTCCACCCGGGTAGGAGTCCTGGGCGGAGGCAAGCTGGGCATCCTGATCGCCCTGAGCCTGAACCATGTCTCCTCAGCCGTGACCCTGATCGGCAGGCGTGCGGCCCTGCTGGACCTGGCGGCCCGCAAAGGAGTGCACACCGTGCTTTCTGGCTCAGAACACCCTGAAATGGCTGACTTTGATCTGGTGGTTGAGGCCACCGGCAGCCCCCAGGGCTTGAGCAACGCACTGGAACTGGTCCGGCCGGAAGGGACCGTGGTCTTGAAAACAACGACTCAGGACACTGCAGACGTTGATTTGAGCCCGATCGCGGTCAAGGAGATCACCCTCATCGGGTCCAGATGCGGAGACCTGACCCTGGCCTTGAAGTATCTCGAACACGGCTGGATCATTGTGGACGATCTGGTGGAGGCGGTCTACCCGCTGCAGGATTTCCCAAAGGCCCTGGAGCATGCCTCCAGGCCGGGAACGCTCAAGGTCCTTGTGGCTGTTGACCGGGAAGGCTCATGATGTGGGCTCGCATGAAAATCATTCCCGGGGTCCACTGCTGCCCAGGCGGCGGGAAAAGAGAGCACCGGCTCCGGGTGGAGGGGAAAAAGATCCGGAAGCCGGTACTCATCATGGATGGGGCACATGCAGGCGGCCTTAATGGCCCACAGAAATGACCCCAACAGCGGAAAGGATGAGAATCACGGCGATGATGAGGGCAAAATACAGGAAAATATAGGGCTTTTCCTTGTTGACGATCATGGAGACCACCGCCCCCCAGGCCCCGACCACCCCGGCAAAGCAGCAGACCCCGATGCCCAGCATGGCGATCCCGTCGCTGCTGGCCAGCTTCTCCAGATACCAGTGGCCGTACATGACCTCGCCGCCGGTGGCTTCCTTCCAGATCGTGCTTGAATCCTTGCCTTCGAACAAGCCCTGCATGATGATGTTCGGATCGAAGAACTGATTGGCCCCGAAGAGATACATGACAATACCCACCAGGGCGATGAGCAGCCCGGCAATCGCGATCCAATAGGCGAACTCGCCGTAGACAAGCCCGGACAGGAGCGGTTTTTGGACATTTTGCTCAGACATAGCCACCTCCTAGAGCATGCTGATTGCTTTCATGACGAGCCTGACTCCCGCTCCGATCATGACCGCGATGATGAGATAACGGATGAACCCGGCCTTGATCCGGAGCATGATCCTGGCCCCGATCAAGGTGCCCACGATGAGCCCGATCATGGAAGGCACGGCAAACAGGGGGAACATGCCCCCGCCTGTAATGTAGGGCCAGACCGCGGCTGTGTCCCCGAGGGAGATCATGACCTTGCTGCTTGTGGCCGCCACTTTCAACGGGGCCATCATGACCATGTTGAAGACCGGGACCATGGCCCAGCCGGCCCCGAGCCCGAAAAGTCCGGAAATCAGCCCGACCCCGCAGAACAGGACCAGCCCGAGCCCGGCCCTGGTCATCTTGTAGTGGACCACCTTGCCCAGGGAGGCTTCGAAATAAGGCATGTTCAAGGCCATCTTTTCAGTGAACTTGTCCACGTGAGTGACCTCGGGATACTCGGTCTTGCCTCCGAAGAAGATGAACAACATGCCGATCCCGATGACGATGATTCCCAGGGCTCCATTGATGAAGGCCTCGCCTCCCTGGCCCATGGCATGCTCGATGTACCCGGCCATCAGGGCCCCGATGACCGCAAAGGCAGTGTAGGGGACCGCTCCGGTGAACAGCAGCCTGATATTGGCGATTCCCTGGCGCAGAAAGGGCCTGGCGGCCACCAGGGCACCGGCCATGGCCACAAAGAGTCCGGTGGATCTGATGATGTAGGAATCAATGGGCGTGAATCCCATAAAGACCGGGGTGAAGATCACCCCGCCCCCGACTCCGGCCAGCACGGCAAAAACACCGATCGCGGTGCAGGCCACGAGCAGAATCAGAAAAAAGGCCAACGGGCTCAGCCCCATCGGCTCAAGCGAGCCTGCCGCTTGAATCGTCCCTGCGCTCAAGGCAATGGTCGCCGCGACCAGGACCACCCAGCCCAGGCCCTTGAACAGGGTCTTTCTCTTGGCAAAGAAGTTCTTCATACCGCCATCTCCTCTTTCCATGGTCGATTTCGTCCTCACACTGTATCGCCCTGTGCTCTGCAATCCAGACTCTTCTTCAGGTTCTGCTCTCCATGCGTGTCTTCCTCCTTTGAACGGTTTCCCCCAGGATTGAACTTGTGAAATTTTACACAATAGAATGCACTCCCAATAATTGTTTTCAGCCGCCTTGTCAAAACCAAATTTATCAGCCTTATGGGCAGTCTTGGTTAATTTTGGGAGGGATGCCGGCTCCGGGGCAGGAGATGATGTGCGTTGTGAAAAGATGAACGAAAAAAATGGGCTGTCATCTGCACAGTGCTCTTGCATTGTGGTCTGGATTTCAGATATGAGCACTGGCATACCTTGCAGGCTGTATGACCTCCTTTCATGCAGCGCAGTCGGTGGCCGAGTTCGAACAAACCCCAGACGTCAGCGCAGCCAGAGGCTGCGCTGACAGGATACGCATGCGCACCAAATCATTCACCCGGCGGGACATCCTCTTTGGGCTTAAAAACAGGTTCAAGCAGACAGAGTCGCCCCTGCGGACCACGGAAATCGACGGCTCAGCCAGGGAAGTCAATGCACTGATCCGGGAGGAGCGCTTTTCCGAGGCTGCCGCCCTGCTCAGACAGACCCTGAAAAAGAGCCCGGACCATCTGCAGGCCGGCCAGAAGCTGGGATATTGCCTGATGAAGCTTGGGGAACTGGAGAGAGCGTCTGCAGTCTTTGAGCAGGTCCTGCAGATCCGGCCCCGGGACAACTTCTCCAACCTCTATCTGGGCTTGATTCGGGCCAGGGAGGACAATCTGGAGTCGGCCCTGGCCTATTGGAGGAACTATTTCAATGTGGATCAACCGATCATTCAGCGGGCCCTGAATCTTCAGCTGGCCCTGCATGAGAGCGGCGGCCCCACCAGTCCTTCAGAGGCGGCTGAGCACATCGAGCAGGCCATCCAGGAACAGCACAGCAGCGATGATTTCTGGCCAGGGTAATATTCAGCGCAGCCAGAAGCTGCACTGAAAAGAAACCGCTTCTCAGAACGTTCCCCCTTGCCTTCATCCCCTGAAAGGGTTACGGTCATCAAATGGAAATCCCGTTCAAGCACACAGAACTCGTCTGAAATAAAATGACTCACGAAATCAAAATATTGAAAAGAATAGCTCAATCCCTGGCCGAACTGGATGAGCGCATCCTGGAGGTCTTCATCCATTCAGACTCGCCCAAGAATCCATTCCGTTCCGATGAGATCTACCTGGTCTGCCACCTGGCTGAACCAGGCGTGACGTATGATACCCGGATCTACAACGATGAAGGGTTTAACTGGGGACTTGAGATCGCGGAGAAAATGGAGCCTGTGCTCAAAGAGCTGGACATCACTCAGGAGGTGATCATTGCACCTTTCAACTTTGAGCTCCATGAGCACAACGAGTACGGGGCCTACTACCAGACCCTGTTTTTGAAGGACGGCTATCAGCCCATCCTTGAAGTCGCTGATCGAGAAAAAAAAGATAAGGAGCGCAGGGTCCTGGAGGGGTTGGACAACGAACCGGAATCCGAACTGCAGGGCTGATCCCACATCCCCGCTGCAGCATTTGACCCCCCAAGAGCAGGCCCAAAGCTCAGATGGCAGAAAGCATGGCTGGTTTCTTTTTCATTTCCAAGCAGTCAGCTCTGCCAGAGGCAAAGCTGAACGAGCTCAATGATCGTCCTGCTGCTCCCAGATCCGGTACAGAGCGGCGCCCACAATGGCCGCGAGAAAGACGATGATCCCGCTGACCCCGATCATCCCGGAAAGTGTGCTGTGGCTCATGTTCTGCAAGAGTTCGAGCAGCGTCTGCATGGGTATCCCTCCCGACGATTGTCATTTTCAGCCTGCTCCAGGCTGAAAATGATCATTCATACCGGAATTGCCAGTCCGAATCCGACCAGAGGCTGATCCCGGTATCCCGGGCCTGACCAAATATCAGGGACCAGAGGGACCATTCCTCCTTGGGCCCCTCCACCAGGGTCATCCTCTCCCTGATCCCGGCCATGTTCTGGACTTCCTGAACCGCTCTGTCCATCCCTCCCAGGATGTCCACCAGGCCAAGCTCTTTGGCCTGGCTCCCGGTAAAGGCCCGACCGTCGGCTATCGACCTGGCCTGCTCCGGATCGATGCCCCGCCCCTGACTGACCGCATTGAGGAACTGATTGAAGAGATCATCGACGAGACTCTGAAAGTACTCTTTTTCCTTGGGAGTCAAAGGGCGAGTCGGTGATCCGGCATCCTTGAGCTCGCCGCTGGTCACGGTCTGATCGCTGATGCCCACCTTGCCCATGAGCTCCTGAAAACTGGGCAGCTTGGCCTTGACCCCTATACTGCCGGTGATGCTGCCGGGATTGGCCACGATGCGGTCAGCTGCACAGGCGACGTAATACCCTCCGGAAGCAGCCACCGACCCCATGGACGCGACCACCGGCTTGTCGGATCCGACCCTTTTCAGGGCAGCGTGAATCTCCTGGGACGGGGCCACACCCCCCCCTGGCGAGTTGATCCGGACGATCACCCCCTTGACGCTCTTATCCCGGTGCAGGCGGTCGATCCAGTTGGTGATCTTTCTGGAGCTGGCAATGGTGCCCTGAACATGGACCACCCCGATGCGTTCCTGTCCAAAAGCCAGCTGCCCGCTTCGCCACCAAAGAAAAACGGCCATGGTCCCGGTGATCAGGACCACAGCCGCTAAGATCAAGATAAAGCCAAAGACAAAAGGGTGTCTCTGGCTGAATCCCGGTTTATTCTTCATCATCGATACTGTGATCGCCATCTTCCATTTTTTGCCTGATCAGGTCGCCAAGGTTGCTTCCTGTGGGCTCTGCGCTGTGTTTGCGATCATGATGGCGCTTTTTCTCTTCTTCTTCCTGGTGCTGCTTGATGGACAGCCCCAGGCGCCGCTCAGCTGCACTGACCCGAATGACCTTGGCGGTCACGTCTTGCCCGACCTCGAAGAGCTCGCTCGGGCTCTTGATCTTTCTCGGGCTCAGCTCAGAGAGGTGCACCAGGCCCTCGATCCCCTCCTCAACCTCGACAAAGATGCCGAACTCGGTGATGTTGGTGATCTTGCCGCTGACCACAGTGCCTTCCGGATAGGTGACCGGGATCTGCAGCCAGGGATCTTCTGAGAGCTGCTTGACCCCCAGGGTGAACTTCTCGTTCTCCTTGTCCACGGTCAGGACCTTGGCCTGGATCACGTCGCCGACCTGGTAGATCTCGCCAGGATGGTGAATCTTCTTGGTCCAGGAGATGTCCGAGACATGGATCAGGCCGTCGATGCCGTCCTCGATCCCGATAAAGATCCCGAAATCGGTGATGTTCTTGATCGGGGCCTCGAGCACTGTCCCTTCGGGATACTTCTCAAAGACAAGATCCCAGGGATTGGGAGTGACCTGCTTCATGCCCAGGGAGATTCTCTTTCGCTCTGCATCCACGCTGAGTATGACCACGTCGACTTCATCCCCGACCTGGACCATCTGGGAAGGATGCCTGAGCTTTCTGGTCCAGGACATTTCTGAGATATGAACCAGACCCTCGACCCCGGGCTCGAGCTCCACAAAAGCTCCGTAATCGACGATATTGTTCACCTTGCCGGTGAACTTCTGACCTTCTGGATATTTTTCGCCGATGGACTCCCAGGGGTTGGGCACCAGCTGTTTCAGGCCCAGAGAGACCTTCTGGTGGTCCCGGTCAAAGTTCAGGACCTTCAGCTCCAGGTCGTCGCCGATCTGGACCATCTCTTTGGGATGCTTGATCCTGCGCCAGGACATGTCCGTGATGTGCAGCAGGCCGTCAAGCCCGCCGAGATCGACAAACACGCCGTATTCAGTGATGTTCTTGACCTTGCCCTGAACCACCTGATCCTCGGCCAGGGTCTCCAGAAGTTCCTGACGCTGGTGTTCCCGGTCCTCTTCAAGAATGACCCGCCTGGAGACGATGACGTTGCTCCGCTTGCGGTTGATCTTCAAGATCCTGAACTCGTACTCCTGATTGACCAGGGCATCCATGTCCGGTACAGGGCGGAGATCGACGTGCGAACCCGGCAAAAAGGCTTCGATGCCTCTGATTTCAACAGTGTATCCGCCTTTGATCCGCTGAACGATCTTGCCCACGACATTCTCTTCGGTCTCGAGCATCTTTTCCAGCTCGTCCAGGACGCGCATCCGCTTGGCCCTTTTGTGGGACAGAGCGATGGTCCCTTCCATGTCGTCCTTGCGGACCACGAAAACATCGACCTTGTCGCCTTCCTGGACAGTGACGTTGCCTTCCCTGTCCTTGAACTCGTCTGAGGAAATCTGTCCTTCGGACTTGAAGTTGACATCCACCAGGATGTACTCGTGGCCAATCTTGACGATCTCTCCGCTGACGATGCTCCCTTCTTCAAGCTCTCCGAAGTCGCTGTTCAGATAGTTTTCAAGGGCCGCCTCGAAATCCGTCTCCTCAACAGGCATGGTGTTGTCTTCAGTGTCTTCATGAAGGTTGTGGTGTGACTGTGTGTTTTCCATCAAAAAAATACCCCCTAAAACAAACAAATTTTGTGATTTCTAGCAGAATGAGTTCCGCTTTGCAAGCACCCGTGGAAAATTAGGAATTTTTCTAACCAGCCAGGCACAGCCCGGAGAGATCGTAACTGGAGGCAGCCTCCACCCTGGCCCTGACCAGATCTCCGGGGCGTATATCCCCTCCGCTGACGTAGGTCATCCCGTCGACCTCAGGGGCCTGAAACCAGGTTCGGCCCTGAAACAGGGTCGGCCAGTGCGGATCGGGTCGTTCCACCAGGACCTCCAGGTCCTGGCCCTCATACCCGGCCAGCTTTCGGCCGCTGATCTCCTTTTGCAGCTCCAGGATGCGATCCCTGCGCTCCAGCTTGACCTCTTCGCTGACCTGTCCTGAGGCATGGGTCGCCCTGGCTTCCTGTTCCGGGGAAAAGGTGAACACCCCGAGATGATCGAACTCGACCCGCCGGACAAAGTCGAGCAGGGACTGGAAATGGGCCTCTGTCTCTCCTGGAAAGCCAACGATCAGGCTGGTGCGCAGGCTGGCTTGAGGAAAAAACTCCCTGACCCTGGTGACCACCTTCCATGGGTCCCCGGCAAAGGGGCGGCCCATTTTGCCCAGGATCTCAGGATGGGCATGCTGGAGGGGAATGTCGAAATAGGGAACGAAAGGCGGCCCCAGATCGTGCAGAAAAACGAGCAGGGACCGGGTCACCCCGGCTGGATAGAGGTACATCAATCTCAGCCAGTGCAGACTTGGGAGCTTCGCCAGGGCACTGACCAGGTTCTGCACATTCTCTGCCCGGCCTCTGTCCTGCCCGTAGGCCCCAACATCCTGCGCCACCAGACACAGCTCCTTGACCCCCTGGCTGATGAGGTCCTTGGCCTCGGCGACCAGATCGGAGATGGGACTGGAGCGCAGAGGGCCTCTGAGCCTTGGAATGATGCAGAAGCTGCAGGCATGGCTGCATCCTTCGCTGATCTTCAGATAGGCCATACCCGGGCCGGTGCTCAGCACCCGTTTTGATCCGGGATGCCAGGTGTGCCTCCCATCGGGAAAAGACCCCTGGAACGACCGCAGACGTTCCAGGAGGATCTCGACCCAGCGGGACTGGTCGTCCAGGGAGATCCAGAGATCGACCTCGGGGAGCTCTTCTTCCAGATCATTGCCGTACCTGGCCGGCAGGCAACCGGTCACTGCCAGCAGAGGCTTGGGCTCAAGACCATCCAGATCAGAGGCTGTTTCCAGGATGACCTGGACCGATTCCTCCACAGCGGTCTGGATAAAGCTGCAGGTGTTGATGAGCACCACATCGGCCTGGTCAGCTGAAGCGGCCGGTGCAAAGCTGCTGCCCAGGACTCCGAGCATGGTTTCCGTGTCCACCCGGTTTTTGGGACAGCCGAGGCTGATGGTGTAGACTGCGACCTGTTTCATGGCCTCTCAAAGCTGGGCCTGCACAAAGTGGCAAGAACCGTTTTCAAACACTGATTGCCTGTTCTCACTCTGTGATTGTTCTCGATTGAATTCAGCATCAAAAAAGTCTATTTTCAGCGCAGCCTCAGGCTGCGCTCGTATGAAACTTCGAAAGTTTCTGCCCTGATCAAACTGGCTATATGAAGCGACACATGGGGCTTAAACAAGTCTGTTTCTTCAGGTCAAACCCAATGGTAGTCAGCTTTGCCGGCGGCAAAGCTGACTACTGGATTCTGAATCCTGAATTCTGGCGGTTGCTTCTTGAGTTTTTGCAGCCGCATCTTCATAAGCGGACACCAAAATTGTCCTGGAGAGAGTGACCTTCATGCCCTTGTATTTCACGACAGCCCTGCGTCAATGGCTCTGGACCCTGATCCTGGCCTGCCTGCTGGCTTGCCAGGTCGTCATGCCGGATCACACTTTGGCTCAGGAGACCCAAGGTCAGGACTCAGACGCTAACGCCTTGGAACCGATCCTGCAAGCGGAAACAGAGGCCATCAGGCAGCAGAAAGAAGCTCTGGAACAGATCGAAAAGCGCTTGCCGCAGTTGGCTGAAAACTTTCAGAACAGTCTCCAGGAGTTCATCCCTGAGCTGAACAGGCTGATCCGGCTCAAAGGCTTTGTGGGTCACAATTTCAAGGAGCTGGTCCTGATCAAGCAGTCTCTTGACCGTCTTGATCAGGCCTATGAGGCTACCCTGCAGCCTTTCCAGGAAGCCCTGGGCAAAATCGAAGAGATCCATGCCAACCTGGAGTCCCAGAAAAAAGAGATGCTGGAGCAGATACAGCTCGGGCCTCCATTCGCCCGAAGCCAGGCCCAAAATGACAGGGTCAAGGTCTTCAACTCCCTGCTGGTCAAGAGCGCCAACCTGAAAGACAAGATCCAGTCCACGATCACAGGGTCGGAAAACTTGTCTCAACGCATCCAGGCCCTGAAGGGTTCCCTGCAAAAGGACCTGACCACGGCCTGGAAAACCTTCTATTTTTCTCCAGGCCCTTCCATCTTTGACCTCAGCATGGACAAACTGACCAAGGGCCTCAACACCTGGCGCCAGGGCCTGCCTGTCTATGTCAATTTCTTTTTGATCGGTAAGTTGCCCTGGGCCAAGTTCCTGTTCAGCGCCCTGGTTTTTTCTCTCTTTGTGGCCATATTCGGCATCTTCATGCTCAAAAGAGCCAATGCCCAGTTTCCCAATCTCCAGCTCAAGAATCAAATCTGGGCCCTGCTGATGGTCAGTTTCTCCGTAGGCATGTGGTGGTCGGTCGAGCTCGTCTCCGGAGCCTTCCAATCTGTCATCCTCATGATCCTCATCCAGGTCCTGCTCTTGCGGGGCCTGGCCGGCCTGCTCTGGAAATACCGTCTGGCCGCTGCCAAAACAGAAAAAAAGACATCCTCACACCCCAAACGGCTGTGGTGGCTGTTCGCCGTCTCTCTGGTCCTGCAGGGGCTGAACCTGCCCCCTCTGCTGCTGGTGCTGCTCTGGCCGCTGATTCTCCTGATCTTTGTCATTGCGCTCATCAAGAGCCTGAAAAAGATCCATCTGCGACTGGAACGGACCATAGGAAACGGGGCCCTGGTCTTTTTGATCATTCTCATCCTGGTCTCCCTGTTCGGGTGGGTCAACATCTCCCTGCTGCTGACCGCGTTCCTGTTTGTCCTGGCCCTGTCCCTCCAGTTCGGGGCCGTTGCCGGGAGCCTGCTCCAGGCCAGGGTGGCCACCTTCCCAGAAACCCGTCTTGGGTATCTCGGTCAGGGACTGATCCAGGGTGCCGGGCTGCCTCTGGTGTGGATCCTGTCCATTTTTCTGGCCATCCTCTGGCTGGGCGTGAACATGGGTGATGTCCAGTTCTTGAAGGAAATCACTGAGCTGAACGTGGGCTGGGGGGCCATCTCCATCAACCTGTTCCGGCTCATCCTGGTCCTGATCGGGTTCTATCTGGCCCGGTCCGGGCTGGTCATTCTGAAATCGCTCTTGGACAGCATGACCGAAGAGCACGCGCAGCTCGATCCAGGAACGACGTCCACCTTCAAGACCCTGATGAGCTACGTGGTCTGGTCAGTGTACATTATGGTGGCCCTGGCTTTTCTGGGGGTCAACCTGACCAGCCTGACCGTGGTTGCCGGTGGCTTGAGTGTGGGTATCGGTTTCGGCATGCAGTCCATTGTCAACAACTTCATATCTGGAATCATCCTCCTCTTCGGCCGGGCCATCAAACCCGGGGATATCGTCCAGATCGGAGAGCTCTGGGCTGAGGTCAAGGAAGTGAACATCCGGTCCACAGTGGTGGAAACATTTGACAAGTCTGCCCTTTTGCTCCCAAATTCAATGCTGATCAGCGAACAGATCACCAACTGGACCCTGTCCGACAATACGATCCGGCGAACCGTCACTGTGGGGGTGGCCTACGGCTCGGACACGGAGCTGGTCAAACGGCTGCTGCTGTACATTGCCGAAACCCACCCGGATGTCTTGAAAATTCCCCGGCCCTTTGCCAGGTTCATCGATTTCGGGGCCAGCTCTCTGGATTTCAGGCTCTACTTCTTTGCCGTGATCGACAACGCCTGGGAGACCGAGTCAGCCATCAGGTTCGAGATCGACAAGATCTTCAGGGATTACAAGATCGAGATCGCCTATCCCCAACAAGATCTGCACATCAAGACCGCCAGAGGACTGGAGGGACTGTTGACTCGAAATCGGACTGAGCATGCGGATCAGGTTGAAAAAGAACCGGATCAGGTGTAAGGGGCGAACAGCTCGGCTTGCGGAAGAGACTTCAAACCACAGGAAGAACCCCTGACTCAGTTCAGTATTGAATTTCAATTCCATATGTCAGCGCAGCCAGAGGCTGCGCTGACATGGGAGCTTCCATGAAACTGGTCCTGGCCACGCGGAACAAGGGAAAAATTGCAGAACTGCAGGCTCTGCTCTCTCAAATGGATCAAAAATTGCAAATTCTTGGTTTGCAGGCCTGTCCAGCCCTGGGGGAGATTCCGGAACCTGGATCCACTTTTTCCGAAAACGCCCTGCACAAGGCCAGGACCGTGGCCGAGGCCACCGGCCTGATCAGTCTGGCTGACGACTCCGGTCTTGAAGTTGACGGCCTGGGCGGGGCCCCAGGCATCTTTTCGGCCAGATATGCCGGACCAGAAGCCACTGACCAGAAGAACACGGCCAGGCTTCTGCAGGAACTGCAGGACGTCGGTCCTGAGGGCCGCAGAGCCAGATTTCGCTGCATCCTGGCTGCGTGGAGCCCGCAAGGGCAGCACATGGAGGCAGAAGGCGCCTGGGAAGGGCGCATAGCCCATGCTCCAAGGGGTGAAAACGGCTTTGGATACGATCCTGTCTTTGAGGACCTCAAGACAGGTTTGACGGCTGCTGAAATGGATCCGGAGATGAAAAACCAGCGCAGTCACAGGGCCCTGGCCCTGAACAATTTTGTCCTTCGCTGGCCTGATTTCATCAAGAGCGTCACCGGTTGACGCTTTGCCAAAGACTGAGCACTTATAAAACTTCAAATTTTCAGCGCTGCCAGAGGCAGCGCTGAAAAGGAGAGCCCTATGTGCGGCATTATCGGGTATACAGGACACAGGCCGGCTGTCCCGGTGGTCCTGGACGGACTCAAACGCCTTGAATACCGGGGGTATGATTCAGCCGGTGTAGCCTACATCCAGAACAGGGGCCTGGAAGTGATCCGCACCCAGGGCAAACTGAGCGCTCTGGAGGACAAGGTCGCCCAGCATGATGCCTTCCATGCCACGACCGGCATGGGCCATACCCGGTGGGCCACCCATGGACTGCCCACAGAAGAAAACGCCCACCCCCATCTGGACAATGCCCAGCAACTGGCGCTGGTCCACAACGGGATCATTGAAAACTACCAGGTCCTGAAAAAACGCCTGGAACAGGCTGGGCACGTCTTCAAATCTCAGACCGACACCGAAGTTTTGGTCCACCTGATCAGCCAGGCCTTGTCAGAGACAGGGTCCATGCCCAAGGCCCTTTCCAGGGCCCTGAATGAGGTCGAAGGCTCGTACGCCCTGGCTGTCCTCAATGTGGACAACCCGTCGGAAATCTGGGCAGCCAGGCACTCCAGCCCTTTGATCGTGGGCGTGGGAACCGGGGAAAATTTTGTGGCCTCGGACATTCCGGCCTTCCTCCCCTACACCCGGGAGGTCGTCTTTCTGGAGGACAATGAGCTGGTCCACCTGACCAGCTCGACATGGCAGGTCTATTCAGCCACCTCCCTGGAAGAGGTGGACAAGGATGGCCATCACATCGCCTGGGACGTCCAGGCGGCCCAGAAATCCGGTTACAAGCACTTCATGATCAAAGAGATCATGGAGCAGCCCCAGGTCATCCGGGACTGTCTGGCCGGGCGTCTGGACCTGGACTCCGGAAAGGCGGTTCTGGATGAGATCGAGGCTCTGCATATCCCTTCAACGCTGCATATCGTGGCCTGCGGGACCTCGTTCCATGCCGGGCTGTGGGCCAAGTATTTCCTGGAGCGCTGGGCCCAGATCCCAGTCCAGATCGACATCGGCTCTGAGTTCAGATACCGGGATCCGATCCTGCGGCCGGACGACCTGGCCCTGGTCATCAGCCAGTCCGGTGAGACCGCAGACACACTGGCCGGCTTGCGCATCGCCAAAAACCAGGGGGTCAAGGTTCTGGGCCTGTGCAACGTCCTGGGATCCTCCGTGGCCAGGGAATCCGATGCAGTCCTCTATACCCAGGCCGGCCCTGAAATCAGTGTAGCCTCCACAAAAGCCATGTGCAGCCAGATGGTTGTCCTTATCCTGCTGGCCATATACTGGGGCCAGAAGAAAGAAACCCTCTCGGCCACGCTGCGTCAAAAGATCGTGGACGGTCTGACAGAACTGCCTCAGGTCCTGCAGACCGAACTGCCGGGGATGCGGAACACGGCCCTGCATCTGACTCCGAAATACAGCCGGGTGAGCAGCTTTTTCTTTCTCGGCCGGGGGATCAATTACCCGCTGGCCCTGGAAGGGGCCTTGAAGCTCAAGGAAATCTCCTACATCCACGCCGAAGGCTACGCCGCCGGCGAAATGAAGCACGGACCCATTGCCCTGATCGAGCCGGAATTTCCAACTTTCGCTCTGGCCTCGAACGATGAGCTGCTGCCCAAACTGGTGTCCAATCTCAAGGAGGTCCAGGCCAGAGGCGGGTCGATCATTGGATTGACCCATCCCGGCGTGGATCTCGAGGCTGACGATCTTTGGCTGATCCCGGAAGTCTGGGGCCCTCTGAACAGCTTTCTCGTTCTGCCGGCCTTGCAGCTCTTCGCTTACGAGATGGCGGTCTACCTGGGCAAGGACGTGGATCAACCCAGAAACCTGGCCAAAAGTGTCACAGTGGAGTGATCC
>CAYOID010000006.1:80311-92407 GCA_964403955.1 uncultured Desulfohalobiaceae bacterium
TGGGCCTTGCCGGCCTCAGCCAGTCCAGGTTCCGATTTTCAGACCGGGTGGCGGGAATTTCACAGGCTGCTCAAGACCCCTGATCAGGCCAAGTACAGATCCTCCTGGATGAAGGTCAAGCGCAGTTTTCAGAAAGGATACGATCAGGCGCCCAATGGGCCCTATGCACCAAAATGCCTCTACTATCTCGGGCGCACCTATCAGGAGCTCGGGAAGCGGTCCTATCTGAAAAAAGATTTTCTCCAGGCCGTGGACTATTTTGAACGGGTGGTGGGCCGGTTTCCCTCCCACAGCTGGGCCGACGATGCCAAGCTCTATGCGGCCAAAGTCCATCTCCACCACCTCCATGACCGCAATCAGGCCTACCTGGATCTTTTATCCATCGAGCACAACTACCCGGACGGGGACATGATCGATGAAGCCCGGACGCTGCTCAAAAAACTGGACAAGAAATACATGCAGCAGGTGGGCATGGAACCGCCCCAGCCTGAAAGCACAGCCAAGGCTTCAGCAGAAGACTCCAAGCCCGCCGGACAGGGCTCGTCGGCATCTGCATCCTCGCTTTCCAATCTGGCCGAGCTGATGAAAGTCCGGCATTGGAGCAGCGACGACTACACCAGAGTGGTTCTGGACCTGGATCAGGAGACAGCGTTCGAGCACATGCTCCTCAAGCCCGACCCCAAACTGAACACCCCTTTCAGGCTGGTGGTTGACCTGAACTCGTCCAGACTGGGATCGGATATCCAGGAAGAGCTGAGCATCGAAGACGGCATCCTCCAGCAGGTCCGGACAGGACAGTACAAAAAGACCAAGACCCGGGTGGTCCTCGATGTCAAAGAATTGAACAACTACCGCACCTTCTCCCTGGACAACCCCTATCGGGTCGTCGTGGACGTCTACGCCCCGGACAACGAAGCCACGAAAAAAACTCAGAGGTCAGCATCCGCCCGGGAGGAGGACACCTCGGGCAGCCTGGTGGAACAGCTCGGACTGGACATACAGACTGTGATGATCGATCCAGGACATGGTGGAAAAGACCCTGGGGCTGTCTTTGGCAAGCTGTATGAAAAGGACATCAATCTCAGGCTGGCCAAGATCCTGGGATCCATCCTGGAAGAGAAAGGGTTTACCGTTCTCTATACCCGGACCAAAGACGTCTTCATCCCCTTAGAAGAACGAACAGCCATAGCCAACTCCAAAAAGGCCGACCTTTTTCTGTCCCTGCATGTCAACGCTCACAAGAACACAAACGTTCACGGCCTGGAAATCTACTACCTGAACCTGGCCACCTCAAAAGACGCGGTCCGGGTGGCAGCCCGGGAAAATGCCGTGTCGACAAAAAAAATCAGTGATCTCCAAGTCATCCTTTCCGACCTGATGCTGAACTCGAAAATCAAGGAATCGAGCAAGCTGGCAGAAACTGTTCTGGACAATACCCTGAGTTACGGCCGGAAATTTTACAACCTCAACGATCATGGAGTGCGCAGGGCCCCATTTTACGTGCTCATGGGAGCAAAAATGCCGGCTATCCTGGTTGAAACCGGTTACCTGACCAACAGTGACGAACGACAGAAGCTGAAGTCCTTTGCCTATCTGAAACGTCTGGCCTGGGGCATCGCCAGCGGGATCACGGCCTACAGACAGGAGATCAAAAAATTCGCCCAGCTCTAAAACTTCTGCGGCTGCAAAAACTCAAGATGCAGCCGCAACACTTGACAGGAGGGATCTGACATGCAGACCACGTTGCCTGATGAAGCCACATCATTTCTGGAGTCCTGGCCCAACTGCCCGAACAAGGAGGCTTTTGCCGTTCTGGCCCAAGAGATGACCGGCCAGTCAGATGTCAGCCTGGATTTCAAAGCCAGACCAGGTGTCTCCTATTCCCTGCGGTCCAAAAGGAGCGGCCAGAAGGAAGACCTGTTCTGCATGCTCGACGTCATCGACGACGATCCAGAGGACCGTTGGCTCTCAGTCTGTTTTTTTGCTCAGGTGATCACTGATCCTGATGAAAAGGGAGACATCGTCCCCGGCGGGCTGCTGGGACAGGATGGGTACTGCTTCGATCTGGATTGCCCGGTCGCAGACGATCTGGACTATATCCGGACCCGCATCAGGGAGGCCTATGCCAACTGCCTGTAAAAAATGAACGCTCTTGGCCAAGAGCGTTCATTTTTTATAGAAGAGGTAGCCGGCCAATCCAACCAGGATGAGGGCAAATATCTTCTTGAAGTTCGCGGTGGAGACATGCTCGACTAAGCGGGCCCCGACCTGGGCCCCGATCACCCCTCCCAGGCCAAGCAGGATGCCTGCCCGATAGTCCACATTGGCCAGTTTGTTGTGGGCCAGCAACGCGGACAGGGAAATGACCAGGATGGCGGCAAACGAGGTTCCAACAGCTTCCTGGGCTGAATACCCCAGAAACAGGAGCAGGGGGACCATGATAAAACCGCCGCCAAGTCCGGTAAATGAAGCCGCACAGCCAACAACTATCCCCAGTAGTCCAAGACTCCAGATCTGATTCATCATTGTTCCCTTGGCACCCTTTCTCAATTTTCAAAGACCTTTGTCTCCACATCTTCCACAGCTGAAAGTTTTGTCCGGATTTTTCTTTTAAAAATCATTTATTCCAGTAAGTTAAAATAAAGGAGCAGGTTGCCAGAAAACGGGACAGCTGGTATTCTGCAGTGTGTTTGCCTGAGTCTCGAGGAGGAGAACAATGACCCCAACAGACATCGACCACTTGATCGAAGAAGCAGCTGCTCTGTGGAAAGAGTCCCGCTCTGCTGTAGCCTTTACAGGAGCCGGATTTTCGGTTCCCAGCGGCATCCCCGACTTCCGGAGTCCAGGGGGACTCTGGACTCGATATGACCCCTTTGAAGTGGCCACAGCCCAAGCCCTGGACAGCAATCCCAAAGGGGTCTGGGAGTTCATGCTGGAGACGGTCCAACTCCTGGAGAGGGCTGCCCCCAACCCTGCTCACCTGGCCCTGGCCGATCTTGAACAGGGAAGGCATTTGATGGGGGTCATCACCCAGAACATCGACAACTTGCATCAGGAAGGCGGGTCCCGGGTTGTTGTGGAATATCACGGGAATTTCAAACGCTTCTATTGCCAGAACTGTGCTGTGGAAAAGCCTCTGAGCGAAGTCCGTGCTCTGAGCCTGGAGGCCATCCCCTGCACGTGTGGGCTCTGTGGCGGCCTGATCCGGCCCGATGTCGTTTTTTTCGGTGAAAGCATTCCAGCTGCAGCCCATCATCAGAGTCTGGATATGATCTCCAAGGCTGATCTGATCCTCATTGCCGGCACATCCGGGGAAGTCGCCCCGGCCAATGTTCTGCCCAGGCAGGTCAAAATCAACGGGGGCCATGTCATTGAGATCAACCTGGGCACCACCACGTACGGCGATATCACGGATATCAGATTCGATGCCCCAGTGGAAGACATTTTGCCTCAATTGTCCAGATCGATACTCGTGTGAAAGCCTGCTCGTATGCCAAAACCTGAGCTGAAAAACCGTATCCATCAATTCCTGCTGGACAAGGAATTTGAATTCAAGACCAGTTTTTTGAATTCTATCCACATCGGCCAGGAGACTCCTGAAACCATCTGCATCACCTTCCCCCATCTCTTTTTTCGAGAATGGTTTCACACCAGAATCCGGCATGAATTTGAACATATTGTTTTCACACTCGACCAGAGCATCAAACATATCAAATATGAAGTCCTGTCGTGTACCAAAGGAAACTCGTCTTTTGCTCTCTTTCGTGGTGACGATCAAAAAACTTTTGAAAATTTTTTGTATAATGGAAAAAATTACTTTCCATACCTCTCAGCCTTTGAATTTGCAAGCAAGCATGAATTCAGTATCAACCCTTTCATCGTCTGCGGGCAAAACGGTTCAGGGAAAACGCATCTGATCACCTCCATAGCCAATTGTCTCTTTGAACATCAAATGCAAGAAAAAATCTTTTTCTGCACCACGAACGAGCTCCATTACTATTACCATGCAAAAATCAAAAACAGCTTTGAATTCATCAAGAAAATCCTTGAATTCGACTGTCTGATCCTGGATGACATCCAGAATATTCAGCACTTCAAAACGCTTCAAGATGATATTGTCTCCATCATTGACCGCTATCATGAGCGCGGAAAACCAATGATCTTTGCCTGCTGTGACAAACCGGCTGCTCAAGAGAGCTTGAACTCCAAGCTGCAATCCAGGCTGGAGGGGGGATTCATAATCCATCTCGACCTCCCTGACCTCGATATTCGAATCACATACATCAAGGAGCGCTGCCGCGATCTCAAGCTCGAGCTCTCGGCATCCCAGATTCTGGAGATCGCCCAATCCTGTCAGGATTTCAAGACCCTGTCCAAACTGATGGTCAACCTCCTGACCAGGAAAGACCTGACCGGATTGGATCACATCCAGGACCGAGATGTCCGGTCCATCATCGAGGAGTATTCACCGCAGCCCGTCCAGTGTAATGCCAGGACCGTTTTGGACACAGTGGCCGATCACTTCAACCTGGACATTGCAACCCTGACCTCCACCTGCCGGACCAGGGATGTGGTTTTTGCCCGGCAAATCGCCATGACCTTATGTCGAGAGTTGCTGCACCACTCCTATACCCAGATCGGCCACCTCTTTGGGGGCAAAAACCACAGTTCCGTGCTCCATTCCGTAAAAAAAATAAATGGATTACAAAGAGATAACCATGAAACGAAAAATTTGTTAAAAGAGTTGAAGAAAAAAGTTTCCTCTTCAGGTTCGTGAATTGGACTGGACCTGGAGAGTTCTTTTCCTGTTGGCAATGTTCTTTTGCATGCACCATTAAAAATCAATAATTTTAAAATATTAAAACAGAAATGAACATTCGAACCGACCATTATAATCAGGAGTCAGTATGAAATGTAAAATTATGAAAGAAGATGTTCTTGAAGGCATTCAAAAAGCATCGAGCATTATTCCTGCCAGAACTGGCGCCGCCTTTCTGAGAACGATCTGGCTGGAGGCCAAGGGAGGGGTCTTGAGCGTCATGTCCACGGACTCGAAGCTCGAGTTCTCAGGACAATATCCTGCTACGATCGAAGAGGAGGGATTGATTGGAGTTCATGGGCGAAATTACTTTGAGCTGATGCGAAAACTGCCCCCTGGTCAGCTGGAGCTCCAGGCTGATGTGGACGCTCAATCTCTGCTGATCAAGCAGGGAAAAAGGAAATACAAGCTCCCGACCTACGACCCGGCCTGGTTCCAAAACTTTTCCCCTTTTCCTGAAGAGAAAGCCATCCAGTGGTCCGGTGATTTTCTCCGGGAACTCCTTGATCACATCTCGTTTTGCATTGCCGACGACAATACAGACCAGATGTACTACATGAAGATTTCTCCTCTCGAGGATTCAAAAACGATCGAGGTCTGCGGGCTGAACGGTCATCAGTTTGCCATGCAGCGCTTTGAGCATCAGGCCATGTTCTCCCTGCTTGGAGAAGAAGGCTTTTTGATTGCCAAGCCATACCTTTTGGAGCTCAAGAAATGGCTGCCCAACGAGGAGCTGCAGTTTACAGTCAACGACAAGCGCCTCTTTTTCACCAATCAGAAAAAAAACGAAATCTTCAGTCTTCCTGTCAGCTATGACCGTTTTCCCAAGTACGAGCTCTTTCTGACCTATTTCCAGAACGAAACCAGCGGCATGGCCCTGGACAAGGACGAACTTCTGGAATCCCTGGACCGGCTCTCGATCTTCAATACTGAGACCCAGCGCTGCTCCTACTTTGTGTTCGATGACCAGGAACTGGTCATCTACAGCCAGGGACAGGATACCGGAGAGGCAACCGAGACCATACCCATGGATTTCCAGGGCAGTCTGGACAAAATCGTTTTTCCCACCAAAAACCTGATTGAGGTCCTGCATCACTTTGAATCCGACCTGATCCGGTTTGAATTCACCAAGAACAACGGCCCCTGCAAAGTTTCAGGAGATGACGACCCCGGGTATGTTGTGGTCATTATGCCAGTGGAAATTAAAGAGGAAACCTATTACACTGATGAGGTGGTTGAAGAGGAACAGCTGTAAATCATCTTTACCCTTGGTAAAGATGATTTAATAAGTTATTTAATATCATTATGTTAATACGTAAGCTTTCTTCAGGCAGACTCGTGTGAAAATCGATTTTTTTGAAGAATTTTTTGCCTCCAAAAGTGCGAGGTCTTTTCTTTCATCAACCAATAACCCTCAACCAGCGATATGACTTATGGATAAACCCCAGTACACTGCCGACAGTATCACTATTCTCGAAGGATTGAGTGCGGTCCGAAAAAGACCGGCCATGTATATTGGCAGCACTGATACCCACGGAGTTCACCATTTGGTCTATGAAGTGGTGGACAACAGCATTGACGAGGCCATGGCTGGTTACTGCGACCGGATCAGCGTGAACATCCATCTCGACAACAGTGTGACCATCACAGATAACGGCCGGGGTATTCCCGTGGACATGCACCCCAAGGAGAACAGGCCTGCTGTGGAGGTTGTGCTCACTGTCCTGCATGCCGGGGGGAAGTTCGACAACCAGAGCTACAAGGTCTCAGGCGGACTGCACGGGGTCGGGCTCTCTGTGGTCAATGCCCTGTCCGAATACCTGGAAGTGACCATCAGGAGAGACGGGAAAAAGTATTTTCAGGGCTATTCCTGCGGCAAACCGGTCACTGATCTGGAGGAAAAGGGGGAGACCGACCGGACTGGGACCAGCGTCCACTTCCGCCCGGATGAGGACATCTTTGAAGACATTGTTCTCAATTTCGAGATCTTGAGCAAACGCTTTGAAGAAGTGGCCTACCTGAACAGCGGGCTGGAGATCCACCTCTATGACGAACGCAGTCAGGAAGAGCAGTCCTTTCAGTATGAAGGGGGGATCCGCTCCTTTGTCAAGCATGTCAATGAGTCAGAAACCGCTTTGCACAGCATGGTCTATGGCAGCGGCGAAGTTGAAGACGTGATCATCGAGTTCGCCATGCAGTACCAATCCGGGTTCAAGTCCAATGTCTACACCTTTGCCAACAATATCCGAACCAAAGAGGGGGGCAGCCATCTCTCCGGGTTCAAGACCGCCCTGACCAGAACGATCAACTCCTACATTCAAAACTCCGAGCTGCCCAGAAAGCTGCAGCAGAAGATCTCCGGCGAAGACGTCATGGAAGGTCTGACCGCTGTGGTCAATGCCAAGATTCCGGATCCGCAGTTCGAGGGTCAGACAAAGACCAAGCTGGGCAACAGTGAGATATTCGGCTATGTGTCCACCATTGTCGGAGAGTCTTTGCAGACTTTCCTGCATGAAAATCCAAAAGATGCCAAGACCATCATTGAAAAAGTGGTCGATACGGCCAGAGCCAGGGATGCGGCCCGCAAGGCCAAGGATTTGGTGCGCAGAAAGAGCGCTCTGTCCGATTCCTCCCTCCCGGGTAAGCTGGCAGACTGTCAGAGCAAGGATCCAAGGGTCAGTGAGCTGTTCATTGTCGAGGGTGATTCAGCCGGGGGATCGGCCAAGCAGGGCCGGGATCCAAAGCATCAGGCCATCTTGCCTTTGCGGGGCAAGATCCTGAATGTGGAAAAAACCCGTTTTGACAAGATGCTTGAAAATAAGGAAATCCAGCACCTTATCACCGCCATGGGCGCCGGCATAGGTGAAGACGGCCTGGATCTGAACAAGCTCCGCTACCACAAGATCATCATCATGACTGACGCTGATGTGGATGGAGCCCATATCCGGACCCTTCTGCTGACCTTTTTCTACCGTCAATATCTGCAGCTCATCGAGCAGGGGTACTTGTACATTGCGCAGCCCCCCCTGTACCGGGTGCACAAAGCCAAGTTCGAGCAGTTTCTGGCCAGTGAACTGGATCTGAAGTCCTTTCTCCTGAACCGGGTCAGCGAGGAGCTCCAGGTTGAGACTCAGGACGGCAGCAAGGTCACTGGGGAAGAGCTGGTCAACCTGCTCAAGAATGTCATGAATCTGCAGGAAAGGGTCAAGGAAGCCAATACGATCGGACTGCAGGATGAACTCTTCATGGCCATTCTGGATTATGGATACAAGCTGACCCCGAAGACCTTCAGTCCAGCCCCGGAAGAAGCTGATCCTGCTGCCGCTGAGGCTTCCCAGCTGGCTGATTTTGATCGCTACATCCAGACCCGGGGGTTCTCCCTGCAGGTGAACACGGAAGAAATGGAAGAGGTCAGCCGGGTCTTCGTCCTGTTCACCGACCGGAATAAACACACGGTGCGCATTGGAGTGGAGTTTTTTCACTCCAAACTCTACAGGCGGTCCTACGATCTCCTGCAGCACCTCAAGGCCAGGAGTCCCGATTCTGTTTTCCGGATTCATGACAAGAACGGGCAGGTCAGAGAGGTGGCTTCATGCTTTGAATTGCTTGAGCTGGTTCTGGCTGAAGCGGACAAGGGATTGACCATCCAGCGTTACAAAGGGCTGGGGGAGATGAACCCGGAGCAGCTGTGGGAAACCACCATGCAGTCTGAAAAGAGGAACCTGCTGCAGGTCAAGGTGGATGAAGCCGAAGAAGCGGACCTGCTCTTTCAGAAACTGATGGGTGAAAATGTAGAGCCCCGCAGGGAGTTCATCCAGAAAAACGCCCTGGCGGTTCAAGATCTGGACATATGAGAATGGATCCGATTTTCCGGATGAATCTGGACTAACCACTCGAGGTCGCTGTGTTACAGACAGTCAATATCGAAGACGAAATCAAAAAATCGTACCTGGAATACTCTCTGAGCGTCATCATCGGCCGGGCCATACCCGATGTCCGGGACGGCCTCAAGCCGGTGCACCGGAGGATCCTCTACGCCATGCACGATTTGGGCAACACCTACAACCGGGCCTACAAAAAATCGGCCCGGGTGGTCGGTGATGTCATTGGTAAGTATCATCCCCATGGCGATGCAGCAGTCTACGACGCCCTGGTGCGCATGGCCCAGGATTTCAATATGCGCGACATCCTGGTCGACGGCCAGGGGAACTTTGGGTCCATCGACGGCGACGCTCCTGCGGCGATGCGGTATACTGAATGCAGAATGTCCCGGCTGGCAGGGGAGTTTCTTGCCGATATCGAAAAGGAAACCGTCAACTTCCGGATCAATTACGACAACACGTTGTACGAGCCAGAGGTCCTGCCCACCAAGGTGCCCAATCTGCTGGTCAATGGAGCAGCCGGTATCGCCGTGGGCATGGCCACCAATATTCCGCCTCACAATCTGTCCGAAGTGATAGACGGGGTCCTGGCTCTGCTGGATGACTCCGAGATGAACATGGAAGAGCTCATGAAGCTGATCAAGGGACCGGATTTTCCCACCGGGGCCTCCATGTTTGGAATGAAGGGTCTGCGTGAGGCCTACACCACCGGCCGCGGCAGCGTGAAAATCAGGTCCAGGATCGAGACCGAGGAGCGCAGCCGTGGGCTGGAATCCCTGGTCATCAGTGAAATCCCCTATGCCCTGAACAAGTCCACCTTGATGCAGAAGATCGCTGCCCTGGTCAATGAGCGCAGGATTGAGGGCATCAGCGACCTCAGGGACGAGTCGGACCGCAACGGCATCAGGGTGGTCATTGACCTGAAGAAAGGCACCTTATCAGATATTGTCCTGAACAAGCTCTACAAGTACACCAATCTGGAGACCTCCTTCGGGATCAACCTCCTGGCCGTGGTCAACAATCGTCCAAAGCTGCTCAATCTGAAAGAGTATCTGCAGTTGTTCATCGATCACCGCAAAGAGGTGGTCATCAGACGGTCCAGATATGATTTGAAAAAAGCGGAACATCGGGCTCACATCCTGGAAGGGCTTCGAATCGCTCTGGACAACATCGACGAAGTGGTGGCCATCATCAGGCAATCAAAGAATCCGGGCGAGGCCAAACAGAACCTTATGGACAGATTCGGACTGTCTGCAGAGCAGAGCCAAGCCATACTGGACATGCGCCTGCAGCGATTGACCAACATGGAACAGTCCAAGATCAAGGAGGAGTACCAGGAGGTCCTGAAAAGGATAGAATACTTGAAGAGCATCCTGGAAAACGTGGAGGTCCTTGAGGGTGTGATCCGGGACGAGCTCCAGGAGATCAAGAAGATCTACGCCACGCCCAGACAGACCCAGATTCTGTCCCAGGATCCGAATGAAATCGACATCCAGGATCTCATTCCGGATGAAGAGGTCATGATCACCCTGTCCAGAAAAGGCTATATCAAACGGACCCCTCTCTCCAACTACAATCAGCAGAAACGGGGGGGCAAAGGCATGTCCGGGTCCATGCTCGGCGATTCAGACATGGTCCAGGCCCTGCTCTATGCCACCAATCATCAGAACCTGCTCCTGTTCACCAATCAGGGTCGAGTCCTCAAGCTCAAGGTGTATCAGATCCCGGAAGGCGGCAGACGGGCCAGAGGTGCTCACATTTCCAACCTCCTGGATTTGCACAAAGACGAATTTGTGGCCACCGTCCTTGGACAGCGCGATCTGAACTACAAGAACTTTTTCCTGTTCATCACCAAGAACGGGGTGGTCAAGCGGTCCGAGATCGAGCTGTACAAGAATTTGCGGTCCAGCGGCATGATCGCCCTGTCCATGAAGAAAGACGACGAGCTCATTGCTGTCCGGGAGGTCACGGAAGAGAGCGAGATCATGCTCATGACCAAACAGGGCTACGCCATCCATTTCTCGTGCACTGATATCCGGTCCATGGGCCGCAACGCCACAGGGGTCAAAGGGATCTCCCTGAGAAAAGACGATGAAGTGGTCTCTGGAGTGGTCATCGAAGAGCAGGGGGCGGACAATGTTCTGACCGTTTCAGAGTATGGCTTCGGCAAGCGGACCCCGCTTGATCAGTACCGGCTTCAGGCCAGGGGAGGGAAGGGCATCATCAACATGAAGCCCAGCTCCAAAACAGGGACCGTCCTCGGGGCCATGATGGTCAATGAGGATGATCAGATCATCATCCTGACCTCGGAGAACAAGATGATCCGCATTGCAGTGAACGAGATCAGAATCTGCAACCGGGCCGCCCAGGGGGTCAAGCTGGTATCCATGGACAACGGCGGGGGAGTGGTCTGCTTTGACCGCATCATTCCTGAAAACGGCGAGCTGACCTGAGCAGCATGGCGGACCAGGCCGGGACCAGGCCATTTCGGTCCCAGTTCTGCCAGAGAATGATCACCCTGAATGGGTTGGAACAGAACGATTTTCTGCACTGGGTCTTTCACCCCGGGATGTTGTTCGATTCCAGCCTCACATGGTGGAACCCTGGAGGTCGGAGACCGTCCAGGCATGAAGGCCTGGACCTGTGCCTCTATGCCGGCAGGACGGGCCGGACCCACTCTCTGGCAGCAGGGATGCTGGTTCCAGCTTTTGCAAGCGGGACAGTGGCCGGGGTGATCGACGATTTTGTGGGTCAGTCCATTGTTGTCCGTGCCGACAACGCTCTGGTGATCATTCAGGCCCATGTCCTCCCGCATCCAGCCATCCAGCCCGGCGTCAGGATTCGGACGCAAGAGCCCATAGCGACCATAGCCAAGCCTGGAGTCAGACCCTCCGGTCTCCTGCCCCATGTGCACATCACCCTGGGAAAGCCCCATCCTGGTGTGGATCTCCGATCACTGACCTGGCCTGAGCTCAATGCGGGAAAAGGGCTGGAACTCTTTGATCCTCTCGGGTTCATGGACTGCAATCACCAGGTTCTTCCAGAGCATCATCCACTCTGATGCACCCTTTCAAGGGCCAGGGCACGATCTAGCCTCAAAGGTCATGGACAGTGCTGATTGGGTTTGACAGATCGCCTTGAGATAGTTATAATAATAATTATCAATAAGGAGGTTACTATGGCATCTTTGAGTAATTATCGCCATGTGTCCATCGATTGGGACATGACCCCTGAAGAGGCGGTCACCATGTACCTTGAGTGGGGGAACAACTGGAGAAAGGGAGAGCGTTTCCCGGTCCGTTCCAAGGACGACGAATCCTATTACTTCGTGGTCAACACCTGGGGCTCGGATCCAAAAGTGATCCTGATCCGCAGAAATTCAGACCAGGCAGAGGA
>CAYOID010000007.1:0-89251 GCA_964403955.1 uncultured Desulfohalobiaceae bacterium
TTTGAAGCCGAAGAGAAGCGGTTTGGCCTTCCCCAGCAGCTGAGTTTCATACGAGTAGCCAAAAAAATCAAAGAGTTGTGGTTTGCCGTTCGCGCCCAAAATACGCCGGCTGGACTTTTTGCACTGGCGACAACCATGGGAATGGAGGGGTTGTGAAGCTCTATCTGCAATGCAGGACCGGTCTGAGCGGGGATATGGTCTTGGCTGTCCTGGCCGACCTGGGGCTTGATCTGAAGCCATTCCAGGACATTTTGAACCAGGCCGGGCTGGATGTCCGGATTGAATCGAGAAAAGAACGCCGTCAGGGGCTGACCGGCACAGGAGTCAGGATTTCCGCGCTGGGCGAGCAGCCCTTGAGGCACCTGAACCCGATCCTGGATCTGATTGACCGGGCCGGGCTTTCCTCTGAGGTCAGGGGCAAAAGCAGAAAGGCCTTTCAGCGCTTGGCCGAGGTGGAGGCCCAGGTGCACGGCCAGAGTGTTCAAGAGGTCCATTTTCACGAAGTCGGGGCTGTGGATACCATTGCGGACGTGGTCGGTGTTTTCTGGGGCCTGGAGCAGTTAAACATATCCCGGGTCAGCTGTTCAGACCTGCCCTGGTTCAATGGGGAGGTGGCGGCCGAGCACGGAACCCTCCCTCTTCCAGCTCCGGCAACAGCAGTCCTGCTCCAGGGCAAACCGGTCTACCCCACGGGCTTTGATCGGGAAATCATCACCCCCACCGGGGCCCTGATCGTGGATCAGGCCGTGAATCACTTCGCATCCGGTCCTCAAGGCCAGATCCTTGGTGTGGGCACCGGCTGGGGGGAGATGGAGCTGGAGGGCACGCCGAACGGGCTGCGGGGGGTCATGTTCACATCCGGCATGTCCAGGCTGGAGCAGATCGTGGTCCTGGAAACCAATATCGATCACCTGACCGGAGAGGAGCTCGGGGATTGCCTGCAGGTCCTGCACCGGGCCGGGGCCCTTGATGTGATCTATCTGCCTGGGGTGATGAAGAAGAATCGGCCTGGGGGGGTTCTGCAGGTCCTGAGCCGCCCTGAGGATGAGCAGGCCCTGCTGCAGGTCATGTTTGCCCACAGCCTGACCCTGGGGATCAGACGCCAGGATATGCAGCGGGTGGCCCTGCCGAGGAGGCAAGCCAGTCTGGAAACCGGGCTGGGAAAGATTCAGGCCAAGGAAATGGATCTCGGACAGGAGAAAGTGCTCAGACCGGAGTACGAAGCCCTCAAGGCCCTGTCCGAAAAGACCGGCCGATCCGTGGCTCAGCTGCGGCATCTTCTGGGTGCCGGATTTGATTTGTCACAGGGATAGGCCTATACTGTCAGCTTTGCCGCTGGCAAAGCTGACAGATTGGGTTTTGATTGAAGAGCGATCAACCTCACTGGGGGCGTTTTTTATTTTCGGCCATCCCGCACCGAGGGCAGATGTCCTCCAGAGTGCAGGCGAGGCACTTGGGGCTGCGGGCCTGGCATATGTCCCGGCCGTGCCAGACCAGGAGGTGGTTGATCTCCCCCCAGGCTTTGTGTGGGAACAGAGGCATCAAATCGAGCTCGATCCGTTTGGGGTCCTTGGAGCTGGTCAGCCCCAGGCGGAAAGCCAGACGCCGGACGTGCGTGTCCACGGCAATGCCTTCATGGCGGCCAAAGGCGTTGGAGAGGACGATGTTGGCCGTCTTTCTGGCTACCCCTGGCAGGGTGAGCAGGGCCTCCATGGTTTCGGGGACTTCGGCCCGATACTCTTGGGTGAGACGTCTGGCCGCGGCGATCAGGTTTTTGGCCTTGTTGCGGAAAAAACCGGTGCTCCTGATGACCTCTTGCACCTCCTCCACTCTGGCCTGAGCCAAAGATGGGATGGTCGGCCAGCGCCTGAAGAATTCAGGGGTGACCTGGTTGACCCGGGCATCGGTGCACTGGGCGGCCAGCACGGTGGAGACCAGCAGCTCCCAGGGGGATGCCCAGCTCAGGGCGCTTCGGGGAGCTGGATATCTGTCCCTGAGCCTGTTCAAAACGATCTCGGCCCGGGTCGTGAGTGGGGCGGCAGGTGATGTTCGTTCCATGGGTTTGTAAACAAATGGTGTTTCAAGGGCTGGACCTGGTCGTTGTACTGTAAAGAGAGCTTCTGGACAAGGCCTGAGTGGGCCTGGCTCGTATGAAATTCAGCTGCTGGGAAAGGCCTAACCGCTTCTCTTCGGCTTCACATGGTGCGGGACCTTGAAGCGACACGCGCTGCTCAAAAGCACGGAAATTTCTTCAGTTCAAACCCAATCATTCAGCTCTGCCAGAGGCAGCGCTGAGTTTTGTCCAGGTTCTGTCGGGGGACTTTGGCGCACAAACCACGAACCCAGGTCAGGAGAGAATCATGTCGGCAGTTCTGGTGTACATGACAGCGACGAACAAGGACGAGGCGGAACGGGTCGGCAAGGCCCTGATCGAGGCCAAGCTGGCTGCCTGCGTGAACATCGTGGACAACATGCAGTCCATGTTCTGGTGGGGCGGGCAGGTCGAAAAGGACAGCGAAACCGTGCTCATGGCCAAGACCAGGGTCGGACTGGTGGGCAGACTCAATGAAAAGGTGGCTGCCGTACACAGCTATGAGACCCCGTGTGTGGTGGCTGTCCCCATTATCGACGGAAATCCGGAATTTTTGCAGTGGATCAGGGATGAAACCGTTGATGACTGAACAGGTCCCTACTTTTCACATCCAGACCTTTGGATGCCAGATGAACGTCTGCGATTCGAACTGGCTGAGCCAGGCCCTGCAGTCCAGGGGATGGCAAGCGGCCGGCGAAGACGAGGCGGATGTGATTCTGGTCAATACCTGCAGTGTCAGAGAAAAGCCGGAACAAAAGGTCTACAGCCTGCTCGGAAGGCTGTCCCGTTCCAGGCTGGACAGGCCGGCCCCTGTTGTCTGTGTGGGCGGATGCGTGGCCCAGCAGGTGGGCACGGCTTTCTGGGGCCGTTTCCCTCAGGTCCGGCTCGTGTTCGGGACCGACAATGTTTCTCTGGTCCCGGACAGCCTGGAGCAGATCATGGAGGATCCTGATCTGCGGATCAGTCTGCTGGACTTCATGGATCACTATCCGGAGCGGGAATCTGTCTGGAAAAGCGGACGCCAGCCAGCCCAGGCCTTTGTGAATATCATGCAGGGCTGCGACAACTTCTGCACATACTGCATTGTCCCCTATACCAGGGGGCGGCAGAAATCACGTCAAAGCAGGGCCGTGCTCAAGGAATGCCAGGACCTGGTTCAGGCCGGGGTCAAAGAGATCACTCTTCTGGGGCAGAATGTGAACAGCTACGGGCAGGACCGGTTTGGGGACGGCGTGCGCTTTTCGCAGCTCCTGGAAGAGGTCTGCTCCATCCCGGGCCTGTCCAGAGTCAGGTTCACCACCTCGCACCCCAAAGACATCGATCCGGCCTTGATTGCGGCTTTTGGACGCTTTGCAAACCTCTGTCCGAGCCTTCACCTGCCCCTGCAGTCCGGATCGAACAGTGTGCTGAAGAGAATGGGGCGCCGGTATTCTGTGCAGGCCTATGCAGAGATTGTGCATGCCCTGCGCAGGGCTTGCCCGAACATCGTGCTCAGCACGGATCTCATTGTGGGTTTTCCAGGTGAGGACGAATCGGATTTCCGGCAGACCCTGTCCAGCATGGAAGAGATTGGCTTCGACAGCAGTTATTCCTTCAAGTATTCGGACCGGCCCGGAGTCAAGGCATCAGGATTTCCAGACAAGGTTGACGAACCGACCAAGAGCAGGCGTCTGTTGGAGCTTCAGACACTGCAGTCCGACTTGACCGAAAGATCGCTGCACAACCTGGTCGGACAGGAGGTCGATGTTCTGGTGGAGGGATCCAGTGCCATGCAAAATGGTCTGGGCCCAAGCTGGAGGGGGCGTGAACCCGGTGGACGTGTGGTCAATTTCCGCTGGACCGGGAGGCGGGACTTGACCGGAACAGTGGTGCGTGTTCACATTAACCAGGCTAAAAAACACTCTGTCACCGGGGAGGTCAAAAAAAGCTATGGTTGAAATGAAAATTTTCGGGCTGGCATTGGATGAACAATCTCAGGTCCCATTATTGATCCTCAAAGATAAAGACGATCAGAAGGTGCTCCCGATTTGGATCGGGGCGATGGAGGCCATGTCGATCTCCATCAGCCTGAACAAGGTCAACATCTCCCGTCCCCTGACCCACGATCTGATGCTCGAGACTTTAAAAGCTCTGGGAGCGGAGATAGAGAGGGTGGCTGTGATTGATTTGCGTGAGGGCACGTATTACGCGGAGATTTATCTGCGTCATCAGGATCAGACCCACCTCATCGACAGCCGGCCCTCGGATGCGATTGCCCTGGCCGTGAGGGCCGAGGCACCCATCATGGCCAGTGAAGACCTTCTGGCCCAGGTTGCCAAGCAGTTCACCCAGGATCATGAAGTGGTGCTCAAAGATGAGGAGTCCAAGAAATGGACAGACTTCCTGGAGAAGTTCGATATCGATGACATGAAGTACAAGATGTGACACCACGGTCCCCTTCTGTCTTTGCAAAGAGAGTTTTTGCAAGGGCATCAACACGTGCAACTCAATGATCGACCTGCACACTCACAGCGTGTTTTCAGACGGTGAACTGATTCCGGCTGAGCTGGCCCGCCGGGCCAGGGTCATCGGCTATCAGGCCCTGGCCATCACCGACCATGTGGACCAGACCACAATGGAGTGGGTCCTGGGCCATCTCGTTCCCGGGGTAAGGGCCTTGAGGGCCTTTATGGGCATCGATCTCCTGGTCGGAGTGGAGTTGACCTATGTCCCGCCAGGCCTTATCAGTGACCTCACAGCCGAGGCCAGGGACCGGGGGGCAGATCTCGTTCTTGCTCATGGCCAAACCGTGGTTGAGCCAGTGGAAGAGGGCACCAACCTGGCCGCAATTGAAGCCGGGGTTGATATCCTGACCCATCCCGGCCTGATCAGTCCCGAAGAAGCCGGATTGGCAGCTGAGAAAGGAGTGGCCCTTGAGATCAGCACCAGAAAAGGGCATAGTCTGGCCAACGGACACGTCGCGGCCCAGGCCCGCCAGGCAGGAGCCAGGGTGGTCATCAACAGCGACGCCCACGCCCCAGGGGATCTCGTCCAGGCGGACCTGCGACGGCTGGTGGCACTGGGGGCCGGATTGACGCAAGCGGAATACCATCTTGCAGAGCAGACCTCCAGGGAGATCGCCCAACAGGTTTTGACCAGGGGGAAATGACCGTTCAAGGCCGGTGATCAGATCCATCCCCGGCATGGACTCAAGAGGGTTGCCTGCAACATCCGATCAACAGCACAGAGGGGAAAGAGAATCAATGCAACTTCAAGCCCAGTCAGAAATTCTGTCCATGCTGTTCGGGGCCACGCTGGTGGTCAAGATTGTCCTGATACTCTTGGCAGTCATGTCCCTGATCAGCTGGACCTTGATTTTTTACAAATTCTTTTTGCTCACCCGGGTGAAGAAGAACATTCGTCACGAGTTTCAGGCTTTCAACGGAGCCAGGGACCTGGGAACAGCCCTGCGGATATTGAAGCAGCGGTCCGGATCAAGACTCTACAGGGTTGGATCAAAGGCAGTTTCAGAGATTAAGGCTTTGGAGAAATCGAGCCTCCCGGCTTCCAGCAAAGTCAAAGTGGCTTCGGACAATATCAGGAGAGTCCTGCGCCAGTCAGTCAGTCATGAGATGAACAGCCTGGCCTATGCCCTGTCCTTTCTGGCCACCTGCACCAACTCTGCGCCCTTCATCGGTCTGTTCGGGACTGTCTGGGGGATCATGAACGCCTTCCACTCCATAGGAGTGCAGAAGAGTGCAGCCCTGACCACAGTTGCCCCCGGCATTGCTGAAGCCCTGATCGCCACGGCCATAGGCCTGGCTGTGGCTATTCCCGCTTCGATCGCGTACAATTCGTTTTTGGGCCTCCTCAACAGCATCGAAGCTGAAATGATCAATTATGCCGGATCATTTTTGAATCGAGTCCAACGGGAGCTGCCCTGGTTGAGCACCGGTGGGATGGTCCGGGACAAGGAAGAGATCTGAGCTGTATCCGGAAATCCGGAAACAGGGTCATAGACTTCAAAAGTGACACAAGCCTCTCTTTTTTTTGCTTTTTGACCGCCACAATGATTGCCCAGAGGCGCACAGCGGAGTTCGTGTATGGATTTTAATCCCCATGGCCAGGGCTTCATCGCCCAGATCAATGTCACGCCGTTTGTGGATGTGATGCTGGTGCTGCTGATCATCTTCATGATCACCGCACCACTCATGACCCAGGGGGTGGAGGTTGACCTGCCCCAGACCAAAACGGTTCAGACTCTGCCCGAGGACGAAGACACCCTGGTGCTTTCTATTCGCAAGGACAAGTCTCTTCACCTGGATGAGTATCAGCTGGAGAAATCGGAGTTGGGCTCTTTTTTGGAGAAGACAATGAAGAATCCGAACCAGATGCTGTATCTCAGGGCGGATAGAGAGGTGCCCTATGGGTTTGTGGTCCAGGTCATGAGCGAGATCAAGTCGGCCGGGATCCAGCGTCTGGGTGTTGTCGCGGAGATGGAAGAAGAGGACTGATGTCACTGAGGCCTGCATGCGCTTTTTCAGCTGTCTCTTATCCGTCCTCGCCCATATGCTCATTTTCGCCCTTGGGCTCTACTACCCTCCAGGGAGCGGTCAGTCAGTCATCGATCTGGACAAACCGGTCTATGAGGTCGATCTCGTGAGCTTGCCCAAGGCCAAGCCCGCGCCGCAGCCTGTCAAGAGCGAAATCAAGACACCCAGGTCCTCACAGGCCAAGGCCCGGCCACCCCAGCAGGAGTCGGCCAGGAAAGAGGTCAAGCTGGCCCGAAAGAAGCCCAGCCCCAAACCGCAACAGGTCAAAAAGCTCCCGGATTCGCAGCAGCAAAAGGCAAAGAAAAAACCATCCCCCACAACTGAGAAAAAAGAGGCGGCCAAACCGGAAAAAAAGCAAGCTCCCAAGGAGACTGCGCCTTCACCCACCAGGGAGAATGTCCTCTCCCAGGCCCTGGAGGACATTCAGGGTCTTGCCCCACAGGAGCAGGAGCCTGAGTCGGATCAGGACGTCCTGGCCAGGGAGCTGGCCAGCTTGAGCCAGTCACTTGCTCAGCAGCCAGGAGGTTCTGGAAAGGCGGCCGGGGCTGGAACCAGGACCGGGGTCATCTATGGCCGGATCGTGGAGCAGAGGGTCAAGAATCACTGGCGTTATCCAAAGTTTGGTGAAGGCCCCAATCTCCAGGCTGAAGTCCGGATCACCATTGCGGAGTCCGGTTCGATCCAGGATGTGAAGCTGGTCAGGAGTTCCGGGCGCAGTGATTTTGATACCTCGGTGCTCAGGGCGGTCCAGGAAACCGAGTCGCTGCCCAAGCCGCCGCAGCCGAAACTGAAAACCATCACCATCACCTTCAATCTGAACGAGAGGTCGAACCAGCCCTGATGAGAACGTTCATCCAGCTTCCCCTTCCTAGTGTCAGCGTGGTCCTGGCGGTCGTGCTGATACTTTCGTCGCCTGTCCTGGCCCAGGACAGGCTGCATATCAATATTTACGGCCCGGGTCAGCCCAAAGCCAATCTCTATCTGGCCCCGCCCAGCGCACTTGGCTCTGCCCCTGAGAGGTTTGATGAGAGGATCACCGAGTTCAGAAAAGTCCTCAAGTCCAACCTGGGCTATCTCCCATTCATCCATGAAGTCACAGGCACGGATATCCTTGGCGGCCAGAAGGTCGACGGTGTCAAAGGACCGGATATCGACTTCAAAAGGTTCTCCTTGAGCCAGGTGGACCTCTTGATCACCACAGGCTGGAAAAGGAACATGACTGGAGCGGTCCAGGTCGAGATCAGAGCCTTTGAAGTCTTTTCAGGCTCGATGGTTGTCGGAAGGGGGTATGTCCTGGCCAAGCCGGAACAGATCGCCAAGGCTGCCAATCGGTTCTGTGCCGACTTGATGGAGCAACTGACAGGAAAGTCGTCTTTTTTTCGCTCCAGGCTGGCCTTTTCACGCAAGCAGCAGGGCGGCAAGCAGATTTGCGTCAGCACCCCTCAAGGCCACTTCCTGGAACAGATCACCGATCTGGACGGGGCCTGCATGAGCCCGGCCTGGTCCTTTGACGGGAAATCACTGGTCTTCAGCTTTGTGGGTCAGGACCGGCACGAGCTCATGATCTGGGACAGCACCACCGGAAAGCTCGAGTCCGTTCTCCTGCCGGGAAACACGATCATCAGCCCGACTTTCAGGGCTGACGGGACATTGACGGTCAGTATCGATCCCCACGGCAATCCGGACATTTACGATCTGACTGCAGAGAATCGTCTTGGTTCTCCCCTGGTCCAGCATTGGGGGATCGACATCTCCCCGGACTTTGAACGCAGCGGGGAAAAGATGGTCTTCGTCTCCAGCCGGCTGGGCAATCCCCATATCTTCCTGCTTGATCTGAAGACCAAAGAGGTGCAGCGCATCAGTTATGAAGGCACCTACAACACCCATCCGAGCATCAGCCCCAATGGCCGGTACGTGGCCTATTCGCGGCTCACCGATCAAGGGCACAGAATCATAGTTCACGACCTGAAGAACAGAAGCGAGCGGCAGGTGACCTCAGGGCCGGGGAACGACGAGGATCCGGCCTGGGGGCCTGACAGCTACTTTCTGGCCTTTTCGTCGAATCGTTCAGGGGGGTATAAGATCTATGTGACCACCAGGCATGGATACAAGCCAACCCAGATCCCTACAGGGCAGGGCGATGCCACTGCCCCGGCCTGGAATCCGGTGGTCCAGGATTGAAGCTGTGGCGGTCATTCACGAAACATCAAGGCACCATTGGGAGGCAGGAATGAAAAAAATGTTGATGAGTATGGTCGTGGGCTTGGTTTGTGCCTGGTTTCTGATAATGGGAGCCGGCTGTGCCAAGAAGCAGGTCAGCTCAGTACCTGCGGAAGAGACATTGGAGCAGCCTGCTCCAGGTGAACCCGGATATGGGGAGTCTGAAGAGGAGCGTGAGGCTCGGCGTCGGGCCATGGAGGAAGGTCAGGTTGAAGAGTACGGCCTGACAGCTGAGCAGCGTCAAGCCAAAGAGATGGAGCAGGCAGAAAAGGCCAAGGATGCCCTTGTTCAGGATGTGAAAGAGCCGATCCATTTTGCTTTCGATTCCTATGAACTCAGCTCTGATGCCCGGGCTGCCCTCAAGGAGAAGGCCGCCGTGCTGGAGGACAACCCTGATTGGAAGGTGGTCATTGAGGGCCATTGCGATGAGCGGGGAACTGACGAGTACAACCTGGCTCTTGGGGAAAGACGGGCCAGGGCTGCCTATGAATTTCTCGTCCTGCTGGGGATTGATGCCGACCGTCTGTCCATCATCAGCTATGGGGAAGAAAAGCCCGTGGATCCGGACCACACGGAAGCGGCCTGGGCCAAGAACCGGCGCGACGAGTTCAGGGTGATCAGGTAAAAAAAAATCATCCCGCCCGGTGTCCGGGCGGGATGATTTTTTTGAACCGGTTCATGACTTCAGACGATCCTCGGTGCCGGACCTGAGTTGCCTGTCAAGCATGCGCATCCAGGCGGGTCTGAGGCGCAGTCCGAGCCAGAGCCCGGCCAGGACGCCGAGGGTGTTGGCCGCAATGTCACCCATGGAGAGGAAGCGGCCCGGAATGAAGGCCTGACAGAGTTCGAGCCCGAACCCCACCCCGATCATGGACAGGGCGAGCCTCAAGCCGGCCTGTTTCCTGGCCAGGGCCAGGAGCGGCAGGAAGGCCAGCCAGCTGTAGCCCAGGAAGTGAAAGACCTTGTCTGCGTTCCAGAACCGGGCCGGAAGCTCGGCCCCCGGGCTCAGGGAGGTCAGGACCACAAACGTGAGCGATGCCGCCCACCCGGCCTTGAGCAGGCCTGTGGCCGTTTTCTGCAGGGGGGATGCGGGGAATGATCTGCTCATGCGTCTCCTCTGTCAGCTTTGCCTCAGGCAAAGCTGACACATGTGCTTTTGCCTCAAAAAAGCCGCAGGCTCCAGAGACAGTGAGATTTCAACGGGGTTTCAGGCCAGGTGAGCGACAGTGCACTCCAGAGCTTCCGGACACAATGGCGGTCCAGGTCCGCCTTCGGTCTCATGCCTGCTTCTGCATGGGTTCGGGGGATCTCCATTTGAGATGGCCCCATTGGAGAAGGCGTTGACAGCCCTGGGCATCCCAACCTGCACCCCCTGTCTGCCAGGACACGGCACACACCTCAAGGACTTTGTCCAGACCCGTTTTGCAGACTGGTTCGAGGAGGCCCGGACCAGGTACATTCAGCTCGCAGACCTGGGCAGGCCTGTGGTCGTGGTTGGACTCTCTATGGGCGGGTCCCTGGGTCTCAAGCTGGCCCAGGAGCTTGCTCCGGCAGGGCTGGTGACCATTGCGGCTCCGGTCTATCTGTACACCCTGCTGCCCTGGCGGGGATCGAACCCCCTGCTGCCCTTTGTTCCCTTCCTGCGTCATCTCAGGCCTGTGGTCAAGGTGCCCAGGCCGAGCCCGGAATCCAATCGCATCGCCCCTCACAAGGGGTATGAAGGTTTTCAGGCCCTGCACCCGCTTTCCAGCCTGCTTTCAGGCTTGCGCCTGGTGCGCCGGAACCTGAACAGGATCACGGCACCTCTTCTGGCTCTGCATTCCCCGCAGGATCTGACCGTTCCTGTCGAGAACTGCTGGGAGATCATCTCCAGGGTCAATTCCAGACAGCGGCGTCTGCACCTCATGGCCATCCAGGAATCGATCACCACCAGGCATCTCCTGACCACCCACCAGGAGACCAGCTCTGAGGTCATTCAGGCAGTGGTCGATTTCATGTCTCTGGCTGGCCGGGAGAGCGCTCATCTGGAGGCAGAATGATGCATGAAGCCAAGCAGGGCAGGGTGTTTCCGGAAAAAGGAAGGCCAGAGCCTGGATGGGAGGACATCCTGCCCTTGGTTGACCGGGAGCGGCTCCCGGACAGGCAAAAGATCAGTGAATGGATCCTGGTCCTGACTGCCAGAGATATCGAGCATGACGTGCTTTCAGAGAAAGGGAAGTGGCGCATCACTGTTCCTGAGCACAGGCTGGATCAGGCTTTGGAGGAAATTGACCTCTATGAGCAGGAAAACAGGGACGAGCCGGAAAGGCAGCAGGCAGCCCCCCAGCTCAAGGGTCGTGCCGAGCCAACCATATGGCTGCTTCTGCTTTTGGCTGCTTTTGACAAGCTGACCACACTCTCGGTGTCCTTGTTCGGTCACTCCCCTGTGGACTGGAAGCAGCTGGGGAGCGTCAATGCCTGGGCCGTGAGTCAGGGAGAGTGGTGGAGGCTGATGACGGGCTTGAGCCTGCACGGCGATCCCGCCCATCTGCTGGGGAACCTGGCCATTGGAGGAGTGTTCCTGGTCATGCTCAGCCGGGAGCTGGGCACTGGAATGGCCTGGTTTCTGGTCCTGGGAGCCGGGACACTGGGGAACGGGGTCAATGTCCTGGTTCAGCCCCCCACGCATACGTCTCTGGGTTTTTCCACAGCTGTTTTCGGGTGTCTCGGCCTGCTGGCCGGGACCCGGGCCCTGGACCTCAAGGGAGTCAGCTTTGGCCGGCAACTCCTTCCCCTGGCGGCAGGGCTCGGCTTGCTGTCCATGCTCGGAGCAGGCGGGGAAAGGACTGACCTGGGCGCCCACCTCTTCGGGTTTGCGGCTGGAGCGGTCATGGGCCTGATCATGGGCTGGGTCAAGCCATGGCGCCTGTGGCTCCAGGAACGAATGGGGACGGTCCTCGGTCTGGCTGCCGGGACGGCCTTTGTCCTGGCCTGGCTTCTGGCCCTGACCAGAGGCAGGTTCCCTGACGCCATCTGACTTTTTGAGACAGCGCATGATGGCTCAAAAATACCAAATAAAATGGCGAGGGGCTCTTTGTCACAAAGAGCCCCTCGCCATTTTATTTGGTGTAGACCTTGATCTGATTGGTATGCCGCTCCTGCTGGCCCGGGGTGGGCTGGCCCGAGGTGATGATCACCCTGTCCCCGGGGTGGAACTGGGCTGATTCCTGGACAAAGTTTTCAACCCGGTCCAGATGATTGGGGATCGTGTTGTCCGAGAGCCTGGGCCTGACCCCCCAGTAGAAGTTCAGGAGTCGGATGGTGGTCATGTCCGGAGTCAGGGCAAAGATGGGTTGAGCTGGGCGACGGCTGGAGAGGAGCGTGGCTGTGGATCCGGTGGTGGAATGGCAGACCAGGGCCACGCTTTCCGTGTTTTCAGCCAGCAGGCTGGCTGAGTAGGCCAGATACTTGGCCGGGTTCTTTTCCTTCTTCGGCCGGTAGGGTCCTTCCAGTCGTTCCAGGAGATAGGCTTCAGCCTCATGAGCGATTTCTTGAATGAAACTGACCGCTTCCAAAGGGTAATTGCCCACTGCGGTCTCTTCAGAGAGCATGACGCAGTCTGCCCCATCCAAAATGGCATTGGCCACATCAGTGGTTTCCGCCCTTGTGGGCAGAGGGTTCTGAACCATGGACAAAAGCATCTGGGTGGCCACGATGCACGGCTTTTGGGCATGACGGCAGGCCCGGATGATCCGTTTCTGGATGACCGGCAGGCTGGCCAGGGGGCATTCCAGGCCCAAATCTCCCCGGGCAACCATGATCCCGTCAGCGGCTTCCAGGATGGAGTCCAGGTCCGTGACTGCGTTGGCCCGCTCCAGCTTGGCAATGATCGGCGCCCTGGCTCCGTGGTCTGCAATCTCCCTTCGAAGCTCCTCAATGTCGGCCCTGGACTGCACAAAAGAGAGGGCAAAGCAGTCAATGCCAATGTCCAGCCCGAGGTGGACATTCTCCCGGTCTGTCTCGGTCATGGCTGCCAGGGGCACGCTGCGGCCGGGGAAAGTGATCCCTTTGTGCGAAGCCAGAAGCCCGGCATTTTCCGCTTTGAGCTCAAAGAGCCGGCCTTTTTCCACGATTGAACTGACCGAGAAGCGGAGCATGCCGTCGCTTAAGGCTACAGGCATGCCCGGTTCCAGGTCTTCAAGAAGCTGGGGAAAATCCAGGGAGATGAAGGTGGGGTTGGTGGTTGAGCTCCTTGTGTCCGGCAAGCCAAGGCAAACGGTGGATCCTTTGGATACCGGGACTGGAGCGGAAGGGACCTCACCGATGCGGATTTTGGGGCCGCTCAAGTCTCCCATGATGGTCAGATGCAGGTCGAGCTCGCGTTCCAGCTGACGGATGATGTGAACGATCGGCTGGAAGTCTGCGGCTGAAGAATGGGAGAAGTTGAGACGAAATATTCTGACCCCGTGTTCAACCATGGCCTTCATGGTCTCGGGGTTTGAGGAGCTGGGGCCCAGGGTAGCGATGGACTTGATGCGCATGGGAACTCCTCATCAGCGCAGCCGCTGGCTGAGCTGATGAACTGAATTTGAACTGTCCTGATCCTGTTGTCAATAAACGTTGTCGGGCAGGAAGACCTGCCCGACAACGTTTATATGAGCATGAAGATGGACTGCTGAGCCAGGTTCCAGAAGGTCGAAGGAAAGATGCCCAGAATCAGGACGCCGGCTGCAGCCAGGCCCATGGCAATGGTCATGGCAGTGGTCGAAGCTGGAGTTGCAGGGGCTTGGGCCGGCTCTTGAAAGTACATGACCACAATGACCCGCAAATAGTAGGCGATGGAGATCACACTGTTCACGGCCCCGAAGATGACCAGCCAGATGTAACCGGACTTGATGGCGGCGGCAAAGATGTAGAGCTTGCCCATAAAGCCGGCTGTGGGTGGGATGCCGGCTAGAGAGAGCATGAACAGGGCCATGGCCACTCCCCATCCAGGGTGTCTGAGCCCGAATCCGTAAAAATCGCTCAGGGTGCAGCGCTCTTCCCCGACCTTGCCCATCAAAGCCAGGATCCCGAAAGCCCCCATGTTCATCAGGGCATAGGCCAGAAGATAGTAGAGGATTCCGGCCTGGGCCAGCTCGGTGCCGGCCACGAATCCGATCAGCAGATACCCGGCGTGGGCGATGCTTGAATAGGCCAGCATCCGTTTGATGTTCTCCTGCACCAGGGCGAGGACGTTACCCACGGTCATGGTCAGGACCGCCGCCACCCAGAGGACCATGGACCAGTCCACAGGAAGGGAGACAAAGGGTACCATGAGGACCCGGATCAGGGCGGCAAAGGCTGCGGCCTTGACCCCGGTGGCCATGAAACCGCTGATCACAGTGGGTGCGCCTTCGTAGACATCCGGAGTCCACATGTGAAAGGGGACCATGGAGATCTTGAAGCCCAGACCGGTGACAGTCAGGACAATCCCGGCCAAAAGGAGACCCGAGCCGAGGGCGTCGGGATTGGATTCGATGAAGCGGCTCATGGCGATGATGTCCAGGGTGCCCGTGGCCCCGAAAAGGAAGGCAAATCCAAAGAGCAGGAAGCTGGAGGCAAAGGCCCCGAGCAGGAAGTATTTCAGGGCTGCTTCGATGGAAAAGAGGTTGTCCTTGTGAAATCCGGCCAGCACGTAAATGGAGATGGACATCAGCTCCAGGGCCACAAAGAGGAGCATCAGGTGACCGGAAGCGGCCATGAAGCACATCCCGGCAGCGGCAAAGAAGAGCAGGCAGTAGTATTCCCCGTTGACGATGTTGGCAAAATAACGCTGATAGGTGACCGAGACCAGGATGGTCAGCAGCAGGATCAGGCAGATCGTGAAGTTGAAAAAGAAGGAGAAGCCGTCTGCCAGGAGCATGCCGTTGAACGCACTCTGATTCGGAACCGGGACCGCGAAGATGGACGCCATGGCTCCCAGGACGCCGACCACGGACAGCAGGGGCAGCAAGGTGTCTTTTGGCCCTTTGAGGAACAGGTCCACCAGCAGAATGGCCAGCCCGGACAGGATGAGAATGATCTGGGGCAGAACAACGCTGATGTTGATGTCAGGGATCACGAATTCAGGTCCCATCGCTATTTTCCTCCAAAGGGCTTGTGCTGAACAGTAAGGGCCAGCTCGGGCGGCTCCTGAGCCTGTACCGAGGCCTCATACTGGGCAAAGCGCTGCTGATAGGTCTTGACCACATGTTCTACAGAGGCGTCCATTTTGCGCAGAAAGAGGCCGGGAAAGATGCCCATGATCAGAATGAGGGCGGCAATCGGGAGCATGATGGCTGTTTCCCTGAGGCTCAGATCCTTGAGCCCCATGTTTTCAGATTTGTCCACCGGGCCGAACATGACCCGCTGATACATCCAGAGCATGTAAATGACCCCGAACAGGGCCCCGGAGGTGCCGATCGCAGCAAAGACCGGATAGCTCTTGAAGGCCCCGAACAGGATGAGAAACTCTCCCACAAAGCCATTCGTGCCGGGCACAGCCAGTGAAGAGAAAGTGGCGATCATCAAAAAGGTGGCAAAGACCGGCATGACCTTGGCCAGGCCGCCGAAGTCGTCCATGTCTCTGGAGTGGCGGCGTTCATAGATCATGCCCACCAGGAGAAAGAGGGCCCCGGTGGACAGCCCGTGATTGAGCATCTGGTAGATGCCGCCTTCAATGCCCTGAATGTTCAGGGCGAACAGCCCGAGCATGACATAGCCCATGTGGCTGACGCTGGAGTAAGCCACCAGCTTTTTGATGTCCTTCTGGACCCAGGACACCAGGGCGGCATAGACAATGGCCACAACCCCGAGGGTGGCGATGACCGGGATATACTGGTGGGCGGCGTAGGGGAACAGGGGCATGGCAAAGCGAATGAAGCCGTAGGTTCCCATTTTCAGAAGAATGGAGGCCAGGACCACACTGCCGGCTGTTGGGGCCTCGACATGGGCGTCCGGCAGCCAGGTGTGCAGAGGAAAGACGGGTACCTTGATGGCAAAGGCCAGGAAAAAGGCCGTGCATAGCCAGAACTGGGCTGAAACCGGGATGTGCAGGCTGTAGAAGTCAAACAAGTTGGTGCTGGCCAGGCCGGTGGACTTGAGCTGCAGGAGGTAGAGGGCGATGATGGCCACCAGCATGAAGATGCTGCCCACAGCCGTGTACAGGAAAAACTTGACTGCAGAGTAGATCTTTCGCGGCCCGCCCCAGATGCCGATGAGCAGGAACATGGGAATGAGCATCAGCTCCCAGAAGACGAAGAACAGAACCAGGTCCAGGGCCAGGAACGTCCCGATCATGGCTGTTTCCATGAGCAGGAAGCTGACAATGTACTCGGTGATCCTGGTCTGGATGTAGGAAAAGGAGCAGAGGATGCACAAGGGCAGGATGAAGGTGGTCAGCATGACCAGCCACAGGCTGATTCCGTCCAGCCCGAGATGGTAGGTGATGCCCAGGCTTTCGATCCAGGCAGCCTGCTCCACGAACTGCATGTCTGCAGTTGCCGGGGAAAAGTTGATCAGGACAGGCAGGGACAGGGCAAACTCGAGAATGGAAATGACCAGTCCGGTTCTCCAGAGCAGTTTTGGGTTCTGATCGGTCACCTTGCCCAGGATCAGGATCAGGATGATCCCAAACAGGGGGAAGTAGGTGATCAAACTCAGGATTGGAAAGTCGAGCTGGTTCATCAAGGACTCCTTTTTCCTATGTCAGAGCGATGAACGAATAGATGATCAGAGCTAAAGATCCCACGACAAGAGAGACTGCATAGGCCTGGACCTGACCGGACTGGATGACGCGCAGCACAGAGCCGCTTTGCCGGAAAAAGGCGGCCACACCGTTGACCAGGCCATCGATGATCAGCACGTCGATACCTTTCCAGAGGAAGATGCTCAGTCCGTACAGAGGGCGGACCAGGATGAAGGAGTAGAGCTCATCCACATACCATTTGTTCAGCAGGAGCCGGTAGGCGAAAGACCCTTTTTGGGCCAGAACCCGGGGCAGGTCCCGGTTTTTGATGTACATGAGGTAGGCCAGCCCGATGCCGGCAAAGGCGATCAGGACAGAAACGGCCATGACCGCAAGCTCGGTGGAATGGGAGGCGTGATGGGCGGCCGCGTGGCCGGCGGCTGCCTGATGGCCTGAGGAGAAGACCGGCTCCAGAAAGTGCTCGATCCGGTTGCTGCCTCCAAGCAGGGCTGGAACGCCTATGAATCCGCCGATGACCGAGAGCACGGCTAGAATCGACATGGGCAGGGTCATGGTCCGGGGGGATTCATGGGCATGGTCCTTGACGTCCTCCGGGGCCCGGCATTCGTTGAAGAAGGTCATGAAGATGAGCCTGAACATGTAGAAAGCGGTCATTCCGGCCGCCAGGGTGGCGATGATCCACAGGCCCACATGTCCGCTGCTGAAGGTCTTCCACAGGATCTCATCCTTGCTGAAGAAACCGGAGAAGCCGGGAAAGCCGCAGATGGCCAGGGTGCCCAGGAGCATGGTCCAGTAGGTGACCGGAATGGTTCTGCGCATGCCTCCCATGTTGCGCATGTCCTGTTCATTGGCCAGGGCGTGCATGACGCTGCCCGCCCCCATAAAGAGCAGGGCCTTGAAAAAGGAATGGGTGACCACGTGAAAGATGCCGGCGCTGAAGGCCCCGACCCCGAGGCCGAGGAACATGTACCCGAGCTGGCTGACTGTGGAATAGGCCAGGACCCTTTTGATGTCGTTCTGGGTCAGGGCGATGGAAGCAGCCAGGATGGCGGTCAGGGCTCCGACCACAGCTACCACTTCCATGGAAAAGGGGGACAGGACGAACAGAGAGCTGGACCTGGCCACAAAATAGATCCCTGAAGTGACCATGGTTGCAGCGTGGATCAGGGCGCTGACCGGAGTCGGACCGGCCATGGCGTCAGGAAGCCAGACATAGAGAGGGATCTGGGCTGACTTGGCTGTGCAGCCCACAAAGAAGAGCAGGCATACCGCGGTCAGGATCTGGGGTTGGAGAAGGTGGCCGTGCTCGAACACGTCCGTGAAACGCAGCGACCAGACATCGTGCTGACCCAGTTGGGTCAGGAGCAGGAACAGACCCACCAGGAAGGCGAAGTCGCCGACCCGGTTGACGACAAAGGCTTTTTTCCCGGCTTTGGCGTTTTCAACGTCTCCAAACCAGAAGCTGATGAGCAGGTAGGAACAAAAGCCCACCCCTTCCCAGCCGAGGAACATGAGCAGGAAGTTGTTGGCCAGGACCAGGTTGATCATGGAGAACATGAACAGGTTGAGATAGGTGAAGTAGCGGTAATACCGACCTTCAGCATGGGCCATGTAGCCGATGGAGTAGATATGGATCAGAAAGCCGACTCCGGTCACGAACAAGCACATGACCAAGGACAGGGGGTCGATCTGGTAGGCCACATAGCTCTGAAATTCACCTGAGCTGATCCAGTTGAACCAGACGTATTCGGCAAAGCGGTGCTCGGCGGGCAGTCCGGTGAGCTTGAAGAAGGCCGCCACGGTCAGGATGAAGGACAGGCCCACAGTGGCGCAGGCAATCCAGTGGATCAGACTCTTGTTGACCGTCTCTATCCGCCGTCCGAACAGGCCGTTGATGAGCACGCCAAGGAGCGGGAAGGTTGGAATCAGCCACACGAAGTCAAACATACCCTTACCCCTTACCTTTTCAGCAGATTGAAGTGTTCCAGATCAACAGAGCCTGTCTTGCGGAACAGGAGAAAGAAGATGGCCAGGCCCACTGCAGCCTCAGCTGCAGCCACGGCCATGATGCACATGACCATGAACATGCCTTCCAGGGACTGGTTGAGGCGGGTGAAAGTCAGAAAGGCCAGATTGACGCCGCCGAGCATGATCTCGATGGACATGAAGACGATGATCGCGTTTCTGCGGGTCATGGCCCCTGCAGCCCCGATGCAGAAGAGGGCCACGGACAGGCCGATGAACAGGCTTGCATTGGAGAGCATGGGATTCACTCCTTGGACCGGTTTTGCTTGGCCAGGGCCACAGCTCCCACCACGCCGGCTGTGAGCAGGACCGAGATCAGTTCAAAGGGCAGGAGGTAATCTGAAAATATCGCCCTGGCCAGGATGTTCACCTCGCCGTACTGCTCAAATGCCTGGAGTGTGACCGGGCCTTTGAGGGCTGTAACGACAGCTCCTGCTCCGAGCAGGGCAAGGACTCCGATGCCCAGCAGACCGGCCAGGACCAGGCTCCCGGACTTCAGCCCGGGCAGGGCGGTCACGCCCTCCTGAGAGCGGAGGTTGAGCATCATGACCGCATAGACGATGAACATCATGATCGCCCCGGCATAGACGATGACCTGCAGCACGGCCAGGAATTGCAGATGGAGCAGCAAAAACATCACGGCCAGGGCCACGCAGGAGGCGACCATCCACATGGCGCTGTGGATGGCATGCCTGCAGAAGACGACCATGAGCGAGGTCACGATGGTCAGGGTGATGCATATGATCAGGAACAGGTCTTCAAACATAACGTTCTCCTGTCAGTTTTGCCTCTGGCAAACCTGACACATTGGGTTTGAATCCAAGAGCCAAACGCACTTTCGAGCAGAGCATGTCACCTTCACGCAGCCAGCTTGGTCACGAAAGCAGCCGGCCTCAGAGATTGAGTTCAGGATGCGTAGTTGAAATTCTCCTTGTGACACCTCGAATGAAACGCACTTTCGGTGAGGGTCACGAACCCAGCAACCTGTGAAAACGGCCCTTTTTTTCCTGAAACACGAATTGATCCGGGTTGTCGAGCTTGGCCATGTCAAAGAAAAAGTCCTCGCGTTCAGTGTCGATGTAGTCGTAGACCTTGGTCAGGACCAGGGCCCCGCGCGGGCAGACCTCTTGACAAAAGCCGCAGAAGATGCACCGCAGTTCGTCGATCTCAAAGGCAACAGGATACCTGGTGCCGCCTTCGTCCTCGTAAGGGGTCAGGGTGATGGCCGAGGCCGGGCAGACAGCAGCGCACAAGCCGCAGGCCACGCATTTGAGGTGGCTCTGCTCGTCTTTGACCAGCTTGTGCAGTCCTCTCCAGCGTTCGGCAACCTCCCGGCGCTGGTCCGGGTATTCGATGGTCAGCTTTTTGGAAAAGAAGTTCTTCAGGGTGTACTGCAACCCCTTGAGGAGCGGGGTCACGTAGCTGTCGTTTTTTCTCCGCCGTCTGCTGATGTGGATGATGTCCTGTTCTTTCATGGCATGTTCCTGCTTGGATATGTTTTTAGACCAGGGTCATGACCACCCCGGTGACCAGGATATTGGCCAGAGCCAGGGGAAGGAGGAACTTCCATTCCAGCTTCATGACCTGATCGTAGCGGAGACGGGGGAAAGTGGCCCGCTCCCAGATGCAGAAGAAAATGACGACAAAGGTCTTGATGAAGAACCAGACCACCCCGGGAAGAAACGGCCCGTGCCAGCCGCCCAGAAAGAGCGTCGTGACCAGGCAGGCGAAAACAAAGAGGTGGGTGTACTCGCCAAAGAAAAAGAGAGCGAACTTCATGGAGCTGTATTCCACGTTGTAGCCGCAGCACAGCTCGGCTTCAGCCTCTGGCATGTCAAAGGGGGTCCGGTTCAGCTCGGCCAGACCGCTGATCATGAAAATGACAAAGGCCACCGGGGCCATGACGATGTTCCACAGCCCGGCCTGCTGCTCAACAATCGAGACCAGGCTGAGGGAGCCGGAAACCATGACCACGGCGATCACGGCCAGAGCCATGGACAGCTCGTAGCTGATGATCATGGCGGTGCTGCGCAATCCCCCGGTGTACCCGTACTTGTTCCCTGAGGACCAGCCCCCGAGCATGCCGCCGTAGGCCCCAAGGGTGGACAGGCCCAGGACCAGGAGGATGCCGATGTCCGGGTTGGCCAGATACAGGGTGAACTCCCGACCGAACAGGGTCACCGTATCGCCGAAGGGGATGACCACCAGCAGGCACATCGGAGCTGCAATGCTGATGATCGGGGCCAGGATAAAGATCGTCCTGTCCGCATTGGCCGGAATGACCTCTTCCTTGACAAAGGACTTGATCCCATCGGCAATGGGTTGGAGGAAGCCTCTGGGGCCGACCCTTCTTGGGCCGTAGCGGAGCTGGACAAAACCCATCCATTTTCTTTCGGCCAGGGTCAGGTAGGCCACGATGAGCATACAGACACTGACGACAATGACGGTTTTGACCATGGTGATCAGCAGCAGGTCAAGCATCTGAGGACTCCTTGCAGGCGCTCCCTGGCTGGCCGCAATGCAGCCGGAGCATTGGGTGCTGTGGACAACATGTCATGTCTTCTCCGGGTTCAGATCGCTCAGGCTGGGAGAGTTCAGAAACGGCGTCCCGGGATGATCCTCCTGCAGACAGGGCCAGACCAGTGCCCCTGATGCTTTCAGCCGGGAGACGGACACACCGGCATATTGGGGGATGACCGTTCTGATTTCGTTCAGGATCTCTTCCGGGCCTTTGGCCTCCATGGGGTGCCCCAGCTTTTCGGACAGCCTGCTGAAGATGGCCGTACCCTCCAGGGCTGAACCGCTCAAAGGCAGAGCCTGGTTCACCAGGTGGATTTTTCGCTCTGCATTGGTCACGGTTCCGGATTTTTCAGCCAGGGCTGCCCCCGGGAGGACCACATCAGCCCTGTGGGCGGCTTCGCTCATGAAGAGGTCCTGGACGACCAGAAAGTCCAGGTTTTCAAAGAGCTCCGGCGGCAAGACTGTCCGGGGCTCTGTGGACCGTGGACGCTCGTCATGGAGATACAGGGCCTTGACAGCGCCCTTTTTCAGTCCGGTCAGGGTGTCCTGGAGCGAAGGACCCGGCCGGTCAGGCAGTTTTTCAATCTTCCAGCTTTCGGCCAGCTTCTGCCGTCCGGCCTGGTCTGTCACCGGAAGGTAACCAGGCAGAAGCTGCGGATGACATCCGGCATCCAGGGCGCCCTGCTCGTTGTTCGCCTGGCGCAAGGGGATCAGGCCTGTGCCCGGGGAGCCGACATGCCCGGTGGCATCAACCAGAAGCTGCAGGGCCTGAACAGCCTCGGACCGGTCTGGAGCAGCGGTGATTCCGCTGCCGAAGAGGATTATTCCGGAAGAGGCCAGGCAATAGGCCCGGGCGGCCTCTCTGATCTCCGCCGCCCGGATGCCTGTGGCCTGGGCTGTCTTTTCAGGCGTGGCCTCCTGAATGTCCTGAAAGAGCCGGTCAGCATCCGTTCCCAGTGTGCGCGGCTTGAGACCTAACTCAACCAGGGCCACATGGACCAGGCTGCGCAGGAGTCTGGTCTGAGCGCCGGCCCTGGGCCTGAGCAGGGTCTGGGCCGAGGCTGCCAGAGGGCCGGGTTCGGGATCGATGAGGATGAGCCTGGCCCGGTGATAGCGGATGGCCTCGATGACTGCATTGGCGAAGATCGGGGCTTCAGCGGTCAGGTTCGTGCCCACCGCCAGAATGGATTCGGCCTCGGGCAGGGTGCTGACCGGACTGGTGGCTACCAATCCGGAAAAGGCCGGGCTGAGCTGTGCATGATCATCCAGGCTCACAGTGTGAATCGTATTTGTGCCCACTCCAGCCCGAAGCCATTTTTGAAACAGATACTGTTCTTCAGTCGTGCCCCGGCCCAGGGTCAGGCCGCAGATGGAGTCAGGTCCTGAGAGATCCCGGACCGACTGCAAGCGCTGGGCAATGAGCCCTATGGCCTCGTCCCACCCGGCTTCTTCCAGCCGGCCATGTTTCCTGATCAGGGGAGTGGTCAGCCTTTGATCTGAGTTGAGGTACTCATAGCCGAATCTGCCGCGGACACACAGGCTGCCCTGGTTGTGGCCCAGGTCTTCCCGGGTGGTGACCCCGATGACCCGATTGTTGTGCACATTGAGCTCCAGCTGGCATCCGCAGGCACAGTATGGGCAGGTTGTTTGAACACGATCCACCAGCCAGGGCCGACCCTTGAAGCGGCTCAGGTTTTCAGTCAAGGCCCCGGTGGGGCAGGCCAGCAGGCACTCGCCGCAAGACCGGCAGATATCAGGATCGACCGGGACCACGGCCGCACGATTGCCGCTGCCCTGAATCTGGATGGCCCCGATGGACTTGGTCTCTCTGCAGGCAGTGACGCAGCGGTGGCAAAGAATGCACCGCTCAGGCCAGTAGCGGATATAGGGTGTGGCGTACTCCACTTTGCCGCTGGTCATCTCCGGATGCACAGGCACATCCACGACCCCGTACTCGTAGGCCAGATCCTGGAGCGGGCATTCTCCGCCCTTGTCGCACACCGGGCAGTCGTGATGCCCGGATTCGATGAGCATGGTCAGGATGGTCTTTCTGGCCTGTCTGACCCGGTCGGAATCGGTCTGGACGTCCATATCTGGATTGGCATGCGTGGCGCAGGCCGGCAGCAGAGTCGGGGCCCCTTTGACCTCCACAACGCAGACCCGGCAGGATCCGATGGGCTCACTCCGTTTGTAGTGGCACAAGGTAGGAATGGTGACCCTGTTTTCCCTGGCCACCTCGAGAATGGTCTGTCCCGGCGTGAAGGAAACCTCCTGGCCGTTGAGCCGCATTGTCCAATCCATTGCTACACCTCTTGTCCGTCGTGAATCCCGGTCCACCTCGTGGGTGCGGGTATGAACCCTTATGCTTCACTGTCGGAGAGCTGTCTCAGCCCCCGCAGTCATCCTTGGCGCATCTGATCCTGGCCGGAGCCGACCCGCAGAACTGAGGAGCCGGGTCAGCTCTGGCGTTCTGGTTTTCAGACAGCAGCCAGCCCGATGCGGTAGCAGCGCAGGCACCGGGTCGCTTCATGCAAAGCCTCAGCCCGGCTGAAGCCGGCTTCGACTTCATCAAAGCTCTCGATCCTGACCTCAGGTGCCAGAGCCTGCTGCTTGGCCCGCTTGTCAAATCCCCGAACTCCGGTTTTTTCCATGGGGTAGAAGACCTTGAGCCTGGAAAAGAGTTTGTCCATGCATTCTTCCGGGCTGGGTTCGCAGGAACCCTTCTGGAGGTACTCAGCGATGTGTCTGGCGGCATTTTTCCCGGCAGCCAGGGCCCGGATCAGGGTGTCCGGACCGGTGATGCAGTCCCCGCCCCCAAAGATGTTCGGCTCTTTGCTCTGAAAGGTGTACTCGTCAACGACAAGGGTTTTCCATCGGGTGAGCTCAATGCCTTCCTCCTCGGGCAGAACGCAGTCGACCACGCAGGTCTGCCCGATGGCAGGAATGATGGCGTCGCATTCCAGGACGAAGTTCGACCCCTCCACGGCCACGGGGCGTCTGCGGCCGGAGTCGTCGGGTTCTCCAAGCTCCATGCGCACGCACTCCAGCCCCGAGACCTTGCCATTGTCGGCATGAATCCTGACCGGCTGGATCAGGTAATGGAACTGGACCCCTTCTTCTTTGGCCTCCTTGATCTCCACCGGGTCGGCAGGCATTTCCTTTTCGGTTCGCCTGTAGACCAGGTTGACGTCGGTGAAGCCGGTGCGCAGGGCGGAACGCACACAGTCCATGGCCACGTTCCCCCCGCCGATGACCACCATCTTTTTTCCGTCCAGAGGCTTTTTGCCCTGGGCGACGAGGCGCAGGAACTCCACCCCGGTCATGAAGCACTGGTAACCGGCATCTTCGCCTTCACAGCGCATCTTGGAGGATTCAGGGGCGCCGGCTCCGACAAAGATGGCCCGGAAGCCTTCCCGGGCCATGTCCTGCCTGGTGATGTCCTCACCCACAGTGACATTGTACCGGATTTCGGCCCCGAGCTTTTCCGCCAGGCTGGCTTCATACCTGAGGATGTCCCGTGGCAGGCGGTAGTCCGGGATGCCGACAGCAGCCATGCCTCCGGGTTCAGGCAGGGACTCGAAGATGGTCGACCTGTATCCGAGCTGGCCGAGATAGATGGCGCAGGAGAGTCCGGCGGGGCCGGCCCCAATGATGGCCACCCGGTCTTTTTTGGGCTCCGCAGTCTGAAATTCCGGCGTCAATTGGTTAAAGTACTCATGATCGGCAATGAATCTCTTCAGGGCCTTGATGGCAATGGGTTCATCGAGCTTGGTCCGCCGGCAGCTGAACTCGCAGGGCCGGACACAGACCCGGCCGATGGTCCCGGGCAGGGGGCAGTCATGGCGGACCACCTCCAGGGCTTCGGTGAACTGTCCAAGCCTGATCTTTTCCACGTATTTGGGGATGTCGACATGGGAGGGACAGGCATCCATGCAGGGGGCAGTCACCCTGGCCACGTACGTGCCTTTGGGGATGACCGTCCTGTTTTCCACGGCCTGAACGAACCGGTCCCTGAAATGGCTCAGGGCATCAAGGATCGGACGGGGAGTGGTTTCGCCGATGCCGCACTTGGAGGTGTCCTTGACCAGGTGGGCCAGTTCCTCCAATCGTTTGAGGTCGCCGAGGCTCCCCTGACCCTGGCAGATCCGCTCCAGGATGTCCGACATCTCTTCTGTGCCCAGCCTGCAGGGGAAGCACTGTCCACAGGATTCGTCCCTGGCCCGGCGCATGTATTCCCGGCACATGTCGACGATGTCGACATCGCTGTTCTTCAGGATAATGCCGTCCCAGCCCATGAAGGCCTTGAGGTTTTTTCCCCTGCTCAGCTCCGCGGGCAGGGATGGGGTGTGGGCGCCTGAACTCCAGTCGCCCCAGTTGGAGAATGTCACCGAATTATCCATAGCCTCTTCTCCATGGGATTGGCCAAGCCGGCTGAAGGCAGCTCATCCGGCTTTGTGCAGTGCTTCAGCGGTCGACCTCGCCCAGAACAATATCGATGCTTCCGATCAGGGTGATCACATCGGCGATCATGTGCCCCTGGATCATCTTGGGCAGGGCACTGATCAGGTAGTATCCAGGCGAGCGGATCTTCAGCCTGTAGGGCTTGGAGGTCCCGTTGCCGACCAGATAGAAGCCGAGTTCGCCCTTGGCCCCTTCCACAGCACAATAGAGCTCTCCGACAGGCAGGGCGGGTCCGTCCGATCCGATCTTGAAGCGCCGGATCAGGGCCCCGGCGTCCTCCTGGACTGAACTCAAATCGGGGATGGCCACCAGGGGGTTGTCAGTCTGAATCGGGCCCTCTGGCAGATTTTCAATGGCCTGTTCAATGATCCTGGTCGATTGGATGAACTCCTCCATCCGGACCAGGTAGCGGTCGTAGGCATCGCCGTAGTCGCCCACCGGGACTTGAAAATCAAAATCGTCATAGCTGGAGTAAGGGGCGTCCTTTCGAAGGTCGTAGGCCACACCTGACCCCCGGAGGGTCGGCCCGGTCACCCCATAGCTGAGGGCTTCCTCGGCCTTGAGCACCCCGACGTTCTTGGTCCTGCGGGTCCAGATGGCATTGTCGGTCAGGAGCTGATGGTAGCCGTCTACGGCTTTGGGGAATTCGGCCACAAAGTCTCTGACCTTTTGAATGAATGCAGGGGTAACGTCCTGGGCGACCCCGCCGATGCGCAGGTAGCTTGGGGTCAGGCGGTATCCGGAAATCTCTTCCACGATGTCCATGCACTTTTCTCTGTCGGAAAAGGCGTAGAAGATGGGGGTCAGGGCCCCAATATCCAGGGCGTGGGTCCCAATCCAGAGCTGGTGGCCCATGATTCTGGCCAGCTCGGCCATGATGACCCGGAGGTACTGAGCTCTTGTGGGGACCTCTATCCCCATGAGGCGTTCGGCTGCAAGGCAAAAGCCGAGATTGTTCAACGATGCCGAGGCATAGTCCAGACGGTCTGTAAGCGGGATGATCTGCTGCAGGTTCTTGCTCTCAGCCATCTTTTCCATGCCTCTGTGCAGGTACCCCACATGCGGTTTGGCCTTGACGATGGTCTCCCCCTCAAGCTCCAGTTCCAGGCGAAGCACCCCGTGGGTCGCCGGGTGGTGGGGGCCCATATTGAGGATCATGGTCTTTTGTTCAGTCATTGTCTCTCCAGGACCGTTTCATCTGAGGTTTGCCACAGGAAGCCGCAGGACCGGCACACCAGACGGACCAGCTTCAGGAGCCGTTGAGCGGAGTGTCATGCCCATCTAGCAGAGCCTGTTCTTTTCAAAGGCTGAGTTGACCTGGATGGAGGTGAGATCAAGGTGATCGAAGTCATGGCCCTTGAGGGGGAACTCTTTGCGCAACGGGTGCCCCTGGAAGTTGTCCCAGGTCAGAATGCGCCGAAGGTCAGGATGGTTGGCAAAGGTGATGCCCATGAGATCGTAGCACTCACGCTCCCCCCAGTCTGCCGAAGCCCACAGAGAAGTCATGGTTGGAGCCTGTTCTCCGTCCTCAATGGGGCATTTGACCACCAGGCGACGATTGAAGACTGTGGAGTAGAGGATGTAGATCAAGTCGAAGCGCGGTCGCCTGGGGACACGATCAACCGCTGTGAGGTCGCTGAGCATGTCGAAGCGCAGACTCTCATTGTCCCGCAGGAAGGTCATCAGCTCGACCAGCTTGTCCAGGGGGGCTATGATCTGCAATTGACCGGCTGCTGCGTTCTGGTTCTGGCTGACCTGGGGATAGGCTGTCCTGATGAGAGCCAGGGTCTGAGCGTTGTCCATGATCGATGCTCCTTCAGCTGGAGACTTCCAGGATGTCCGGCCTTTGGTCCAGACGTTCGGTTTTGATCTTTTCCTGGAGCTTCATCAACCCGGCCAGCAAGGTCTCCATGCGGGGCGGGCATCCGGGGATGTAGACATCAACCGGGATGATCCTGTCCACGCCCTGGAGGACTGCGTAGCTGATGAACTGCCCTCCGGAACAGGCGCATGCCCCCATGGCCAGGACCCATTTGGGGTCGGGCATTTGCTCGTAGACCATTCTGACCTGAGGAGCCATCTTGTTGGTCACTGTTCCAGCCACAATCAGCAGATCGGATTGCCTGGGCGAGGGCCGAAAGACCTCTGATCCGAAACGGGCCATATCGTAGTGGGGCATGGTCGTGGCCATCATCTCCAGGGCACAGCAGGCCAGGCCGAAGGTGCAGGGCCAGATGGAGTTCTTTCTGGCCCAATTGACCACAGTGGTGATGCTGGTGGTGACGATGTTGTCACCGTGAAGTTTGCTTTCTAGTCCCATTCCAAGGCTCCACTTTTCCATTCGTACAGCAGGCAGACCAGCAAGATGCCGATAAAGACCAGACCTGCCAGCAATCCAAACATGCCCAGGCTGTCCAGATGGACGGCCCAGGGGTACAGAAAAACGCATTCCAGATCAAAAACCAGGAACAAGAGAGCCACGACGTAGAATTTGATCGGAGTCTGCATGTATTGAAAGCCCTCGCTGGGCAGGCCGCACTCGTAGGAGGCCAGCTTTTCCTTGGTTCTCCGTCTGGGACCGAGATGGGCGGACAAAAAAACCGTGATGACACCAAAGCCAAGAGCAATGATGAAAATGTACAGAATTGGCACGTATTCTATGAGCATGGCAGGACCTCCGTCACAATGGCGGCGACACGCTTGTGAGTTTTTGTCTCAGCTGCTGGATGATAACGCATTGCATAATTGCCGGCACTTTTGGGGTCACACAGAATAGAGTATTTAAAGCGCAATTATTTTAAAAGGTTAGATATCAGAGCCATGAGGTCGGCTTTGTGACAAAAATCACTAGCAGAGGGCGGGGGTTGAGTCAAGCAGGTTTTTGAAAAAGATGTGTGAGCTGTTTGTGCATTTTGCTTTGCATAGATTGCACAAGCTGATGCGGCTGCAAGAACTCACGAGGCAGCTGCAGAAGTCAGCTTTGCCCCTGGCAAAGCTGATATTTGGGCTTGAACTGAAGAAGGAGCCTCTCTTTCGCATAGGGTGCGTCACCTTGATGCAGCCAGCTTGATCAGGGTAGAAACTTACACAGGATCACGTGCTGTGACCAGAGCCTCTGCCGGGAGTTTCGAAAATGGGCTGGCCTTAGGGACAAGGCCGCCCTACCTGGGAAGGAGTCTGGGTTCAGGGTAGGCCGCCGCTTTCCAAGCGGCCGGCCCAGGGGCCAGGTCTATCGGCATAGAACAGACTCCTGGAAGGAAGTTTCATACGAGCGCTGCCTCTGGCATGAGTATGGCACACACTTGAGACAGTGGGTGAGGTTGGAAGAGAAGAAAGATTGGTCTTTCGCCCCCTGCACCTCCTTCAGGGAAAGGAGGTGCAGGGGAGCGGGCGTGAGAAATCTCTTTTCTTTGTGCTCCTGCTTCTGGCCGGTTCCCCTTCTGTCCTGTGTGGGTCAAGACCAGGCCGCTGGCAAAGCTGAGATATATCTTTATGGTTTTGATTAATAAAAGCTCATTTCAATGATTGATCGATTTCAGCTCACGACCGCTACCAGCTGTTCAGGGCGTCCTCGCCCATAACCCGGGCGTACTCTTCCTGGAATTCCTGGAATCGGAACCCGACAACCCGGACCAGATAAGACATGACCAGATATCCAACCCTGGGATCCTGGTCAAAGATGCGCATCAGGTCGTATTTTTCGATTTTGACCAGCTCGCAACTGTCAGTCACGCAATAGGCGGAAAGACGCATTTTGTAAGGGGGGACAAAGCAGGACCAGCCCAGGACCTTGGCTTCGGAAGGGCGGGCCTCGATCCGGGTGACGGTTTGTTTTTCAGTCGTCGGCGGGCTGCCTGGCAGCTCAAAGCGAAGATCGATCTTGCCGTCGCTTTCGATCCAGACCTGAGTGGCATCGTCACCTTCCCGAAAGAGCCGGTCCCCTTGCTTGTACTCGGCGAAGTAGCAGTACTTCTGAATCAGCTGGAGCTGCTCAAGCGTCAACTCTTTGAAAATGTCCAGCGATCGTAAGAGCTCAATGTCGACCATAGCGTATCACCTCACTCTTTCAGGTTACGGCCACCACACTGGGCCAGCGGTGGTCTGAGAATCTGTCCCTCAGTGACTGGCTGGCAGCTCTGAGGCATCATTCTTTCTATCTTAGGTGAAAAGAGGAGGGAAAGTCAATTGTATCAGCGGGATTCGAAGCAGCGACACCTGTCGCTGCTTCGAGATCAGACTGCTTTCTCCAGCTTGACCGCGCAGACCTTGAACTCTGGAATTTTGGCAATCGGGTCCATGGCCGGGTTGGTCAGGAGGTTGACACTGCTCTCCACAAAGTGAAAGGGCATGAAGACCGTTCCCGGTCTGATCCTTTCCGTGACCTGGGTTCTGGCTGTGATGGAGCCACGTCTGGAGGAAATGCGCACTGCATCTCCTGGCTTGATCTCAAGAGCCTTGGCGTCAGCATCGTTGATCTCCAGAAAGCCTTCTGAGATTTCGCTGACCAGGGCAGGGGAGTTCCTGGTCATGGTCCCGGTATGGTAATGGGAAAAGTTTCGGCCGGTGGTCAGCCAGATGGGATACTCCTGGTCGACGACCTCAGCCGGGGGCTGATATTCCACGGCGTGAAACAGGCCCTTGCCTCTGGCAAAGCCGTCTTTGTGCAGAAAGGGCGTCCCAGGGTGGGACAGGTCAGGACAGGGCCACTGCAGGCCCGGGCCCTCCAGACGCTCGTAGGAGATACCCCCGTACGAGGGAGTGACCATGGCGATTTCATCCATGATCCGGGCCGGGGACTCATACTCCATGGGGAAGCCGAAGCGTGTGGCCAGATCCTGAATGATTTGCCAGTCGGGCCGGGATTCCCCCACCGGCTCGATAGCCTGACGGACCCGCATGACCCTGCGCTCCGTATTGCTGAAGGTGCCGTCTTTTTCGGCAAAGGAGGCCCCAGGAAGAACCACATCGGCCAGTTTGGCTGTCTCGTTCAGAAAAATGTCCTGAACGACCAGAAAGTCGAGGTTCTCCAGGGCCTTTTTGACGTGGTTGCCGTCCGGATCGCTCTGAACCGGGTTTTCGCCCAGGACAAAAAAGGCCTTCACCGATCCATCCAGGGCTCCATCGAGCATCTCCGGCAAGGCCAGTCCGACACCTTTGGGAATCAGGCTGGAGGCCCAGGCCTCGGCCATCTTGCTCACTGATGCATCGTCCGTGACCTTCTGGTACCCGGTGAAGACGTTAGGCAGACCGCCCATGTCGCAGGCCCCCTGGACGTTGTTCTGGCCGCGCAGAGGGTTGACCCCGGTGGATTCCCGGCCCAGATTGCCGGTGAGCATGGCCAGGTTGGCCAGGGCCTTGACATTGTCCACCCCGGTCACATGCTGGGTGATGCCCATGCAGTAGAGGATGGAGCCCTTGTCGGCCTGGGCATAGGCCTTGGCCATGGCCTCAATGGTCTCAGCCTCCACCCCGGAAATCTCTGCAGCCTGTTCCAGGGAAAAGCCCTCGATGACCTTTTTGAAGTCTTCGAAGCCTTCGGTTCGCTCTTCAATGAAGGACTGGTCCTGCCATCCGTTCTTGATGATAGCGTGCATCATGCCGTTGAGCAGGGCCACGTCTGATCCCAGGTTCTGGCTGACATAGACGTCGGCCATGTCTGCGAGCTGGATCCTGCGGGGGTCGGCCACAATGAGTTTGGCCCCCTTTTGTTTGGCCCGGAAGACTCTGGTGGCCACCAACGGGTGAGACGAGGTGGTGTTGGAGCCGATGATGAAGATGCAGTCTGCATTTTCAATTTCGGACATGGCGTTGGTCATGGCTCCGGAACCGAATGCGGCGGCAAGACCTGCCACCGTGGATGAGTGTCAGAGCCGGGCGCAGTGGTCGATGTTGTTTGTGCCCACTCCGGCCCGGGCGAACTTCTGCAAGAGGTAGTTCTCTTCGTTGGTCACTTTGGCCGAAGCCAGAAAAGCCAGGCTGTTGGCCCCGTGCTCATCGGCTATGCTCTTCAGCCTGTCTGCAGTGGTGGACAGGGCCTCGTCCCAGGATACCTCTGTCAGCTGCCCGCCCTTGCGCACCAGGGGCCTGGTCAGTCTCTTGGGGCTCTGCACGAACTCGTGGACGTTCCAGCCTTTGATGCACAGCTTGCCCTCATTGGTGGGGCTGGTCTTGCAGGGCAGAGTCCCTACGAGTTCCCCGTCCAGGACCTCGAGAAAGAAGTTGCACCCGCAGCCGCAGTAGGTGCAGGTGGTCAGTACAGTCCTGTAATCCATGATATCTCCTCTTGAATGGAAAGCAGAGATCCGCGACCAGTGAAAAGCCCGCTAGCCCATCATGTTCAATGGGGATTTGCGATCTGTCGTGAATCCGGTCCGGTAGTCGAACTCTGAGTCCAGAATGGCGTTGACCTTCTTGTACAGGGCCCGCAGCGGGATGTCGGCTGGGCAGGCCTGTTCGCAGAGCCCGCAGTCGATGCACCGCCCGGCCATGTGCACCGCCCTGGCCAGATGGAAGGCCGGGTTCTCAGGCGGGATGGTCCCGGTCCGGATGAGCTCGTCGTTCTCCAGGCTGCACTCCTTACAGAAGCAGACCGGGCAGACGTCACGGCACCCAAAGCATTTGATGCACTTCTGAAACTCATCCATCCAGTACTCGAAACGCTCACCCAGCTCCAGAGCCTCGATATCGGAAACCGATTCAGACTGTTGAGGATCAACAGCCTCTCCGGCAACATAGTCATCCGGATAGGGTTTGGCGCATTCGCAATCCCTGGCCAGCTCTTGCGGACAGGCAATTCCCACCGGCAGCACGTTGTCCCGTTTGAGCTGATTCCAGAGGTAAAGGGTTTCCAGACCGCGCTGATCACACCCCCGGACCAGGATCCCGAAGGTGTCTTCTGGATGGGCCCTGGCCAGCTTGACCAGGATCTTGTCCAGGGGATATCTGGCCTGGCCCGGTCGGTCCAGATCTCCGAGGGAGAGGTCGGTGAGTTCATCTGGGCTGGTGAACAGATGGGGGCAAACATGTCCGTGCCGGTGGATGAGCCCGAGAAAACCGGTGATTTGCCCGGATTCAAGGAGCTCTTTGACCTTTTTGCTGACGTCTTCGATCATGATCGGCTCTGTGTGCTCGTGGTTGAATACAGAATGGGCACCTTCTGAATCTCAGCAGGACCTTCCGGTCCCGCCGGCATCATCATGCCGCCTGGTCTTGCGCAGCTCTCTTTTTCAATGGGGAAGGGCCGAGCTTCTTCAAGGCCTGGACAAAGTCGTTGATCTCTTCTCGAAACTCGGGCGCTTCTGCAGAGGAAACCCATCTGGCCCGGAGGCGGTCTTCCTCAAGGCCGGAAAAATCCATGAGCTTGCGCATGAAACGGACTCGTTTTTCAGCTGAGACATTACCGTACAGGTAATTGCAGTCGCCCTGGTGTCAACCGCCCACGAAGACACCGTCCACCCCCTGCTGGAAGGCCAGGATGACGTGGTGGGGGGAGACACTGCCACTGCACATGACCCGAACCACTCTGATGTTGGTCGGGTACTGCAACCGACTGACCCCGGCCAGGTCAGCAGCGGCGTATGCTCACCAGGTGCACAGGAAACAAATGATTTTCGGTTCAAAATCCGTGGTGCTCATGATGGATCCTTTTTTTTCAGGTCGAAGGTTGAGGGTCGATGGTCGATGGTTGCGGCTGCACAAACGGAAGCAGTAGCCGCAAGAATTCAGCCCGACCGCCGGCACTCATGAGCCGGTCTGATCAGTGCAAAAACTTTCGGGCTGGCTCTTCTTACTGCTCCCCTGTACTCAGGGGAGCTGCCGAAGGCTGAGGGGTTCTTTCTTCTGAAGTTCATACGGGAATCCAGAAGCCAGAATAAGCAAAGAGTTGCAAAATTGACCAAACTGGTTGCATCAAGGAGATACCACTTGAAAGAGAGCGGAGCTCTTTGTTCAGTTTACATCCAAACTGTTCAGCGCAACCAGAGACCGGGCTGCCCTTAGTCTTCTGATTTCTGCCCTCTGTCTCCTGTCCTCTGCTCACGCCGCAGCCCTGATCTGGGCCATGAGCTGCTTGGGCTTATACCCCCTGAGCTGGGCGCTTTCCGAGGGACATGTGGCTGCACAGTTGCCGCAGCCCTTGCACAGGATTTCATTGATCCGGCAGACCCCTTGATCAGGGTCGAAAGCAATGGCCTGGTAGGGGCAGACGTCAATGCAGCCCAGACAGCCAACGCAGGTCTCGGGGTTGATTTCGGCCACAATGGCGCTGGAGACAAGCTGGTCCTTGAACAGGATCGTGCCCACCCGGGCAGCCACCCCAATGCCCTGGGACCTGGCCTCGTCCACGCCGGCCGGATACCTGGCCGATCCGCAGACAAAGATCCCGTCCGCTGCAAAGTCCAGGGGCCTGAGCTTGGCATGGGCCTCGAGAAAGAATCCGTTCTGGTCCGTCGGCACGCGCATCATCCTGGAGATCTGGGCAGCGTCCTCCCTGGCCACCAGAGGTGTGGAGAGAACCAAAAGGTCGAACTCCAGCTCCGCCTCCCGGCCCAGGAGAGAGTGCATGAAGCGGATCTTGCCTTCTTCGACCACAGGCGGATGGGCAGGGTCAAAGACGCTGAAGTCCACGCCCTGGCCTCGGGTGTCCCAGAACAGCTTTTCCCGTTCTGTGCCGTACATCTGCATGTCCCTGTACAGCACGTGGACCTCGGCCTCGGGGTCCATGTCTTTGATCAAACTGGCGTTCTTGACTGCAGTCAGGCAGCAGATCCGGGAACAGTACTCCCGCTCCTGGTCCCTGGCCCCGACGCATTGGAGCATGACCACCCGCTTGGCCCCCAGGCTCCCCTGCTTGAGCCGGCCTTCCAGCTCGCTCTGGCTGATGACGGTCTTGCCGTCATAGGCATACTTGCCCTCAGGCCGGAGCGGCAGGGCGCCTGTGGCTACGACGATGCATCCCACATGCTCCTGGACGCTCTCCCCCTGGCTGGTCTCAAAGGTGACCATGTAGTTTCCGATGTAGCCCCCGACATGCTTGAGCGCTGCCTCGGTGTGCACAGTGATCATCTGGTTGCCGTCCATGGCCTCGAGGAGCGGCTGCAGCCGCTCGCTGGCCAGATCTTTGCCCGGACCCAGCCGGTGCACCCCCCGCAGGACTCCGCCCAGCTGCTTGCCCTTCTCCAGCAGGATGACCTCAATGCCCATCTCGGCCAGGGACCAGGCCGCGGACATCCCGGCCACTCCGCCTCCAATGATCACCGCCCGGGGGACCAGAGAGGAGAGGATGTCTTCCTGCGGCTCCAGGTTGGCGCTCTTGGCCACGCCCATGCGCACGAGTTCCTTGGCCTTCTCCGTCCCCCCTTCCTTGTTGCCCATGTGCACCCAGGAGCACTGGTCTCTGATGTTGACCATCTCGAAGAGGTAGGGATTGAGCCCGGCCTCGGCGCAGGATGACGAGAACAGGGGGTGGTGGGTCCTGGGGGAGCAGGAGGCCACCACCACTCGGTTCAGGTTGTGTTCCTGGATGGCCTTTTTGATTTCCTGGATTCCGGCTTCGGAGCAGGTATAGAGATTTTCCTTGGTGAAGGCCACTCCCGGAAGGGTGGAGGCAAACTCAGTGACCTGGCTGCAGTCCAGGTGACCGGCGATATTCGAGCCGCAGTCGCAGATAAAGACCCCGATGCGCAGGTCGTCTTTCTGGCTGTGTGTGCTGTTCATAGTCTCTGATCCCCTTTCTCAGGATGCCTTGCGCATGTGTTTGCCCTGAGGCCCGAAGTGAGCGGTGATGGTCTGGACCGCCCTGGTGGCTGCACTGCTGGCCTGGGCCACGGACTCCGGTATGTCCATGGGGCTGTGGCTGCACCCGCAGACAAAGATGCCGGGCCTGGTAGTGTCCAGAGGGTTGGCGTGCCCGGTCCTGAAGAAACCGAATTCGTTCAGCTCGATGCCCAGGATGTCGGCCAGGGACGTGTTCCCCCGGCTGGGGGCGCAGGCCGTGGCCAGGATGATCAGGTCGAACTCCTCGTGCTTGACGTGCTGGTCAAGGGTGTCTTCATAGACCACGACAGGGTTGTCGTTTTTGCCCTTGACGATTTCGGCCACCCTGGCCCGCTTATAGGCGATGTTGGAGGTGTTGCCCCCTCTGACCTTGTACTCCTCGAAGCCCTTGCCCACGGCCCTGATGTCCATGCCGAAGATGGTGGAATGGGTTTCAGGTTCGTGTTCGTGGGCGATGATGGCCTCCTTGATGGAGTGCATGCAGCAGTAGCCGGAGCAAAAGGGAAAGAAGCGGATATCCCGGGATCCCACGCACTGGATAAAGGCCAGCTTCTTGGCAACGTCAAAGCCTTTGGCTTTGTCCTGGAGGCTCTGAAGCTCTTCGGTCTCCTTGAGCCATTTTTGATAGGCCTGGGCCCATTTCTGCCGGTCCGGATCCTCTTCCGCTTCCGCGGCCTTGAAAGAGGCATAGAAATCTTCTGAAGACTGTTCGAACTTCTTTTCAAAGGTGTCCAGGGCCCGTCTGGATTTTTTGACGGCCTTTTCCAGGTCTTCAATCCTGGCTTCGATCGCCCTGTCCGATGGCCGGTCCAGGTGTCCGCCGGTGGGCCCGCTGGCTGAAAGGAGGCGCTCGAACTCAATGGCCGTGACCACGTTTTTCAGGTCGTTGTACCTGTACTCCGGAATCCGGGAGGGATCAAAGACGTCGTACCCGATGGCCACGATGATGGCCCCGACGTCCAGGTTCAGGATCTTGTCCTGCTGCTCGAAATCGATGGCTTCAGCCTGGCAGGCCTTGGCGCAGGCCCCGCACTTCTTTCCGGCAAAGACCCTGCAGTGGTCCGTGTCGATGGCATGGGTGGACGGGATGCCCTGGGCGAACCAGCTGAAAATGGCTTTGCGGGTCCCCAAACCCTCGTTGAAGGCGTCAGGAACGGTTGTCGGACACTTTTCGGTGCAGGCCCCGCAGCCGGTGCACCTGGTTTCGTCCACATACCTGGCTTTCTTGCGGACCGTGACCTGAAAGTCTCCGGCCTGCCCCTCGACCTTCTCCACCTCGCTGTAGGCCAAAAGGTCTATGTTGGGATGTCGACCGACATCCAGCATCTTGGGCGAGAGAATTCAGATGGCGCAGTCGTTGGTGGGAAAGGTCTTGTCCAGCTGGGCCATCTTGCCGCCAATGCTGGGCAGGCTTTCCACCAGTTTGACCTTGAACCCCATCTCGGCCAGATCCAGGGCGGACTGGATCCCGGCAATTCCGCCTCCGATCACAAGGACATCCTTACTCACGGGAGTGCTCCTTTTCAGCTTTGCCTTCGGCAAAGCTGAAAATATAGGTTTCAATTCAACAGACAACCCCACTTTCGAGAAGAGCGTCTTACCTTCTTGCAGCCAATCGAGATGCGGCTGCAAAAATTCGGATGCAGCCGCTGGTCTTCAGCGCTGCCTTTGGCAGCGCTGAAGACTCTCTTATTGATTTTATACGAGTCCTTCCCTGAAATGTGCATGCTGATACTCGGGTAAGGGTGCAGCCCTGTCAACAGCGGGCATCCTGTCAGGCAGCCTGCTTCAAGCTCGAAGGCCCAAGGGCCCTGATCTGCTCGGTGAACTCCCTGGCTACTTCGGCAAAACGCCCGGCCTCGGCCGAGGAAATCCACTCCAGGCGGATTCGCTGCGGTTCGATCCCCAGAATATGGATGAATTCAGCGGTGGATTCAAACATCCGCTCAGCTTTGACATTACCATCCAGGTAATGGCAGTCGCCGATGTGTCACCCGGCTACAAGGACGCCGTCCGCCCCTTTCTGCAGGGATTTGAGGATAAAGTTGGGGTTGATTCTCCCCGAGCACATGACCCGGATGATGCGCACCTCCGGAGGGTACTGCATCCGGCTGACCCCGGCCAGGTCGGCTGCGGAGTAGGCGCACCAGTTGCATGCAAAGGCGATGATGTTTGGTCTGAAGTCTGCGCTCATACCACTTCTTCCTTTATTGTTTTAGAAAAACAAAAAAATATTAAAATTCTCATTGTCTTCAATGAGAATTTTAAGCCAGGGCGCTTTCGACCATGGCCATGATCTTATCGTCTTCATAGTGATAGACATCAGCAGCCCCTGTGGGGCAGGCCACGGCACAGGCCCCGCACCCCTTGCACAGGGCTGATTTGACTTCAGCCACCTGCTTGCCTTCGTCCCTGTCCACGAGCTCGATGGCTGCAAACGGACAGGCCTGGACACATTCACCGCAGCCCCGGCACAGGAATTCGTCTACCCTGGAGACAATACCTTCAACAGTGAGCTCCTGCCTGGACAGGACGACAGTTGCCTTGGCTGCGGCAGCCTTGGCCTGGGCGATGGACTCTTCAATGGGTTTGGGGTAGTGGGCCAGTCCGGCCACAAAGATGCCGGCGGTGGCGAACTCCACCGGCCGCAGCTTGGGATGGGCCTCCATGAAGAAGGCATCCTCGCTGGTGGACAGCTTGAACATCTGGGCCAGGGCCTCATTGTCTCCAGGGACAATGGCGGCGGCCAGGACCAGCAGGTCTGAGGCAATGACCAGGTCGCGGTCCAGAATGGGGTCGTGGACCGAGACCTCCAGACCGTCTCCCTGGGCCTGGACCCGGGGTTTGTGCTCCAGATCGAAGCGGATGAAGATGACCCCCATCTGGCGGGCCTTTTTGTACAGGTCTTCCCTGTGCCCGTACGTCCGGATGTCCCGGTTCAGGACATAGACGTTCATGTCCGGCTTCTGCTCCTTGAGGGCCAGGGCGGACTTGACGGCATGGGTGCAGCAGACCTTGGAGCAGTAGGGCCGCTCCGGCTCCCTGGACCCGACGCACTGGATGAACACGGCGCTCTGCGCATCAGTCACCCTGGGATCGCCGGCATTCAGCGCGGAATCAAAATCCAGATGGGTCAGGACCCGTTCGTGCTCCCCGTAGAGGTACTCGGTCGGTTTGTGCTCTTTGGCCCCGACAGCCACAATGACCGCCCCGTGTTTGAGCTCGGTCTCCCGGCCGTTGCTGGAGATGGTGGTTTCGAAGTTGCCCACAAAGCCTTTGGCATCCGTAACCCGGGCATTGGTCTGGACCTCGATGTTGGTGTGAGCAGTGACTTTGTCCACCAGATCCTGGAGTTCAACCTGGATGTCTTCTCCCTGCCAGGTCTGCCGGAGCTGCAGGGCCGTGCCGCCGAGCTGCCCGGACTGCTCCACAAGGGTGGCTGGAAATCCCTGCTCGGCTACAGACAGGGCTGCAGTCAATCCCGACAGTCCGCCTCCGATGATCAGGGCCCGGTTGTTGACCGAAATCCTGGGCTCTTCCAGGGGGCTGATCAGATTGGCCCGGGCCACGGCCATCCGGACCAGATCCTTGGATTTCTGTGTGGCCTGGTCCGGATCCTTGGAATGGACCCAGGTGCACTGGTTGCGGATATTGGCCATTTCAAAGAGGTACTTGTTCAGGCCGGCATCGCGGATGGTCTCCTGAAACAGGGGCTCATGCGTCCTGGGGGTGCAGGCGGCCACAACCACCCGGTTCAGGTTCTGCTCCTTGATGGTCTCGATCATCTTTTCCTGGGAGTCCTGAGAACAGGTGAACTGGTTCTCTTCGACATAGGCCACACCAGGCAGGGATCTGGCGTACTCAGCCACTGCAGGCACGTCAGCGACCCCGCCGATATTGGTGCCGCAGTTGCAGACAAAGACCCCGATCCTGGGCTCCAGCCGGTCCACCGGGGTTTCGGCCGGGAACGTCTTCTGCTGGACCAGCTCACCCCGGGCCCTGGCCAGATCCATGCCGGCGTTGCAGGCTGCTGCTGAGGCCTCCATGACCGACTGGGGGATGTCCTTGCATTCCTGGAGCACACCGGCCACGTAAACTCCGGGGCGGGAGGTGGACACCGGGGCGAAGTTTCTTGTGGCCACGAAGTTGTAATGATCCAGGTTGATGCCCATCTGCTGAGCGGTCTGGACAGCGCTGCCCGAGGGTTCCATGCCCACGGACAGAACCACCAGATCGAAGTCCTCATGACAGAGCTGACCGCTGTCATCGGCATAGGCAAGGGTCAATGTTCCGGTGGAGTCTTTTTCAATGATGGAGTGGACCCTGGACCGGACGAACCTGATCCCGTCTTCCTCTGCTTTGTTGTAGTAACGTTCGAACTCTTTGCCCGTGGTCCGCATGTCCATGTAGAAGATGGCCGGCTCGCAGTCCTGGCCCACATGCTCCATGGCCATGGCCGCCTCTTTGATCGCGTACATGCAGCAGACCGAGGAGCAGTAGCCGTTGTCGCAGCGATTGATATCCCTGGACCCCACGCATTGCAGCCAGGCAATCCGCTTGGCGGGCTGATGATCGGAGATGCGCTGCACATGCCCGCCGGTGGGCCCCCCGGCAGAGAGGATCCGCTCGAATTCAATGGACGTGACCACGTTGGCGAAATCAGAGTACTGGTAGGTGTCCAGCCCTGCGGGGTCGAAGGTCTGCATTCCTCCGCTGAGGATCACCGCCCCGACGTCCAGTTTCAGCTGCTGCTCCTGCTCATCAAAGAGGATGGCCCCGGTTGGGCAATACTTTTCACAGGCCTTGCACTTGCCCTTCTTGAAGTAGATGCAGCGGTCCTCATCGATGACGTACTTCAGCGGCACGGCCTGGGGGTAGGGCAGGTAGATGGCCTTGCGTTTGGCCAGTCCTTCCTGAAACTCGTCCTGGGTCTTGGCCGGGCATTTTTCAGCACACAGACCGCAGGCGATGCATTTTTCAGGATCCACGAATCTGGGCGACTTGGTGACGCTGAGGCTGAAGTCGCCTTTCTGTCCTTGAATGCCAGTGACTTCGGAGCGGGTCAGGATCTCGATGTTGATGTGCCGGCCGACCTCGACCAGTTTGGGGGCGATGATTCACATCGCGCAGTCATTGGTCGGGAAGGTCTTGTCCAGCTGGGCCATGACCCCGCCAATGGCCGGGGACTTCTCGATCAGGTAGACGTAGTAGCCGGATTCGGCCAAATCCAGGGCTGACTGGATTCCGCTGATTCCGCCGCCGACCACGGCGACTGCGCCCTGCACCTTGGATGTGCCCTGTACGTTCATCAATGTTCCTCCAGCATGGCTGCAGCTCTTTGATTATTCTGAGTCTTGAATTCTGGCACTTGCATCTTGAGTTATTGCCGTTGCATCTTCATTGGAGACACTTCCGAAGATACGCATAGATGTCAATGATGGACAGGTCCATCTCAGCAGCGCTCCTGGCGCAGGAGAAATGGATCTGACACTTGGGGCAGGAGGTGATCAGGGTCGAGGCCCCGGTTGCAGCAGCTTCCTGCAGACGGTCGAGCTGCATGGCCCTTGAACAGGAGGAACACTCCATCCAGGCCGAGGTGCCGCAACAGGTGGCGTTGTTCCGGTTGCGATCCATCTCTCTGAGGTCAAGGTCCGGAACCTGTTCGAGCAGTTGCCTGGGCTGTTCGTACAGGCCAAGCCATCTGCCCAGACGGCACGGGTCATGGTAGGTCACCGGACCGTTCCCCGCACTCTTGATATCCAGGCCGGCCCCGGGAAGCTCCCGGGCCAGAAACTCGGTCACATGCAGGACCTCAAAGGGCAATTCTCCAAATTCCCGGGAATAATGAAGCTTGAAGGTCATGTATCCTTCAGGGCAGCCAAAGAGCACGGTCTTGGCCCCAGAGGCCTGAATGACCTCCATGTTCCGCCTGGCCAGCTTGAGAAAGGTGTCCTGGTTGCCGCTCCACAGGGCGTCGTGTCCGCAGCAACGCTCTTCATCACTGACCACGGGCTCGATCCCCATGGCGTTGAGCAGGGTCAGGATGCTCCGGGCCGACTCCAGGGGGGAGATGTCCAGGTAGCGGAAAGCAACTTCAAAGTAAGGCAGGCAGCCCACGAAGTAGAACACGTCACCATTCTGGCTCACTGTTCCGGCCTCACGGGTCCAGTCGGTCCGGTTCTGCTTGATATCGGAGGTTTGCAGATCGGCTATGGTCTGGAGGACGCCGTGATGGCTCTCCAGGGGGAGATTGTTGTTCTTCCTGGCTTCAATGCGAAAGGAACGGATGAACTCGGGGAAGTCGATAGCCACCGGGCAGCGGGTGCTGCACCTGGCACAGCTCAGACAGGCCCAGAGATCCCTGCAGTTGAGGAAGTCCTCCTCCTGATCGATCAAGGCCCGCTTGATGATCTGGCGGGGCGAGAATCTGTCCCATTCATAGCTCACAGGGCAGCTTCCCGTACACACTCCGCATTCCATGCAAAAATTGATTTGTTTTTCTGTCAGCTGCATAGTCGGCTTCCCGGATCTGTTATCAATTTTTCAAATCATTCAGGACACTATTTCAGGAGGAAAATGGTTGTCAAGGCTGAAATCAGAATCCGGCCAGACCTGGCCGGATTCCGGTTTCAGAGCTTGTGCCCCATGTTCAGGCGCAGTAAGATGTCAGCGCAGCCTCTGGCTGCGCTGAATATTTGGGTTTGAGCTGAACAAACCAAGATAATTCAGCTTTGCCTCTGGCAAAGCTGAATTGGGGATAGACTTCATGAAAGATCTGCAAGGCATGATTTTTGATTTCGACGGCACTCTGGCTGAGCTGCATATTGACTTTGCCGTGATGAAGAACCAGATTGCCGAGCTGGCGACGCTGTTTTTGGATCGCGACGTCAGGCCCAACTCCAGGCCGGCCCTGGAATGGATCGAGGAGCTGTCCGGCTGCATGCGGCAAACCCTTCCAGAATCCGATGTGCTGGAGTTTCAATCTCGGTGCAGGTTTCGAATCATCAGCCTGGAGATGGCCGCGGCTGAAAAGGGCCGGCTCTTTCCGTTCACCTCAGGACTGCTGGATCAGCTCAGAAAGGCGGGCATCAAAACCGGGATCATCACCAGGAACTGCACGGCAGCGGTCACAGTCGTCTTTCCCCGAGTCCACCAGGCCTGCGATGTCTTCCTGGCCAGGGACAATGTCACCAGGGTCAAGCCGCACCCGGAGCATGCCCTCACGGCAGCCCGTCAACTGGGAATTGCGCCGGAGCGCTGTCTTCTGGTGGGCGATCACCCTATGGATGTCCAATGCGCCAAGAACGCGGGCATGCGCAGTGCTGCGGTTGGATCCGGCAATATCGCGCTCACTGACCTCCAAAAGAGTGGTCCGGATTATGCGGCCCCGGATGCAGCAGCCCTTATGGCTCAGCTCTGAACCGACAGTGCGGCTGCACAAGCTCAAGAGGCACCACAAATGGTTTGACTCTGGTCAAAGTCGTGATTACATACAACGGATGCTTTCCCTCATCGAGGGTGCATGCTCCGTCATTCATGGCAATAACGAGGAGTGCTCATGTGTCTCGCTGTTCCGGCTCAGGTCAGAAGGATAGAAGACGGCTGTGCGACCTGCTCAGTCGAGGGAGGGAAAACAACCATCCAGGCTTCACTCATGCTTCTGGATGAGGATGTGTGTATCGATGACTACCTGCTCATCCATGCCGGGTTCGCCCTCAGACGCCTGGACAGGGACGAGGCCAGAGAAACTTTGGCCTTGATGCGGGAAATGGCAGCTCAGGGCTTGAGCCATGAGGGGGGTGAGACGTGAAATACATCATCTTTGAAGATTTCAGCGGCAAAGAGACTCCGATCCTCTTCCCAGCCCGGATACTGCATGAAGAAATGCGGGAGCAGATGCCCTATTCCAGGGTTGTTTCCGCCGGGCATGTCGCCCTGAAGCCGGGTTTTGTCTGCCATGGGAGTTCCAAGGAGCTCAAAGCCTTTTCCCGGCCGGAAGACAGCGAGATCATTGCTGCCCATTTCAGACCAGAATCCACAACCTGAATAAGGAGGTCATCACTCCATGGACCAGATCACGAGACGAGGAATGTCAGTGCTGATCGCTCTGGCGATCATGCTTTTTCTGAGTCAGACAGCTCTCAGTGCACTCCCGGACTTCACTGAGCTGGCCAAAAAATCCAGTCCGGCCGTGGTCAACATCAGCACGGTCAAGGTTGTAGAAACCTCGAAAGAGCTGAAGAAGTTCTTCCACCCTTTTCAACGCAAGGGCTCCCCGTTCGAGGACTTCTTTGATCAGTTCATGCCCGATACCCCGCAACAGCGTAAAGAGAACGCCCTGGGTTCGGGATTCGTCATTTCCAAAGACGGATATGTGGTCACCAACAATCATGTCGTTGAAAAAGCTGATGAAATAAAGGTCGTACTCCAGGGTGGAGAGGAGTCTTACCCGGCTGAAATCGTTGGCCGCGACCCGGAGACCGACCTGGCCCTGCTGAAGATTGAAGCCGACAGAGAGCTTCCGGTGCTCAAGTTCGGCGATTCCCAGGAACTCGAAGTGGGCCAGTGGGTCATGGCCATCGGCAATCCCTTTGGTTTGGATCACACTGTGACTGCGGGCATCATCAGTGCCAAAGGCAGGGTCATTGGGGCCGGGCCTTATGACAACTTTCTGCAGACCGACGCTTCCATCAATCCCGGCAACAGCGGCGGTCCGCTGCTGAATGGGGATGGCCAGGTGGTTGGGATCAATACGGCCATCGTGGCCAGCGGCCAGGGAATCGGCTTTGCCATCCCGAGCAGCATGGCCGAGGATGTCATTGCCCAGCTCAAGGAATACAAAAAGGTCAAGCGCGGCTGGCTCGGGGTGACCATCCAGGATGTGGATGCAAACACGGCCAAGGCCCTGGGCTTGAGCGATCCGAAAGGGGCCCTGGTGGCCTCGGTTCGTCCCGGTGATCCTGCGGACCAGTCCGGGATCAAGGTCGGGGACGTCATTGTCTCGGTCAATGGCAAGTCTGTGGAGAATGCCGGAGATTTGACCAGGACCATTGGGGGCATCCCCCCGGACGAGACCGTGAACATGACTGTGTGGCGACAGGGAGCGATCAAGGAGCTCAAGGTCAAGCTGGGGGAGCGTGAAGTCGACGTGGCCAGGGGTATGCCTTCTCAGCAACAGCAGCAGGGTGACCTGCTGGGCATGGAGCTCAAGACGGTCAATGCCGAGGAGGCCGAATCCCTGGGCCTGCCCTCCCCACAAGGGCTGCTCGTGGTCGAGGTCATGGATGCCAGCCCTGCTGCCGAGGCCAACATCCGTCCGGGCGACGTCATCCTTGAGGCCAATGGACAGGCCGTGGACGACGTGTCGGCGCTGCAGGATGTGCTTGATGACGATGCCCGGAAAAAGGGAGTGGTCATGTTTTTGATCAAACGTCAGGGACAAAACCTGTTCCGAACCATTCCCCTGCCCGAATAAAAGATTCCCCCCCCCCCGGCATTTTGCCGGGGGGGAATCTTTTATGATGTTGATGTCTGAAGCTGGGCTTGAAAAGGCTGGACATGTTCCAAAGGCGACAGGTGGAAGCCGGGGCCAAGGTCAATCTGTACCTGAAGATCCTGGACCGCAGAGATGACGGGCTGCATAACATTGAAAGCCTCTTTGTTCCTGTCACCTTTCCCCGAGATGTCTTGACCGTTGATCCTTTGCCAGCTGGACAGGGCTTGAGATTGAGCTGCAACTGGAAGGAACTGGAGAACGGGGACAACATCCTGGCCAAGACCTATGCCCTGTTCGGAGAGAAGACCGGGCGATGGCCGAGTCTGGCCGTGCACCTGGAGAAACGGATCCCCATGGAGGCAGGTCTGGGCGGGGGGAGCTCCGATGCTGCCGCCCTGCTGAAGATCCTGTTCGAGCTTGAAGGCCTGGACCCTTCTCCTGAGCATCAAGTCGATATGGCCCGCAGGATCGGTTCTGATGTCCCTTTTTTCATCTCCGCCGTTCCGGCCTGGGTCGAGGGTGCGGGCGAGCGGGTCACACCGGTGAGCTTCGATCTGGATGGGCTTGGAATGCTCGTGATCAAACCGGGTGTGCGTATCTCCACCAAAGAGGCCTATCGAGCCTGGGATGAAGCCTCTATCGGCCCTTCAGGCAGGGACTTGACAGGACATCAATTTCAACTTAGGAAATCTTTTTGCTCGTCAGGCCGATGTTTGATGAACAGCTTTGAAAGCGTGGTTTTTGATCTCTGTCCTGAAGTGGGAAAGCTGAAGAAGGCTTTGCTCGAAGCAGGTGCGGACGGGGTTGTGCTCAGCGGCTCCGGATCTGCCCTGATTGCTGTGAGTCGCTCAGACCAGAAGCTCCAAGCCCTGATCAAATATTGCGAACACCACGAGATCGCCTATAGTGCTTCTGAAGCATCATCGGCACCTAACCAGAGCTGGGGTGTAGCCAAGCGGTAAGGCAACGGGTTTTGGTCCCGTCATTCGGAGGTTCGAATCCTTCCACCCCAGCCAAAGCATTGACCCTGCCTGGGCAGTGCCGCGACCCACGCCAGCACGTTCACACCATGAAATCTCATCTTCATCATCACGGACAAGCTGACGAAACTTCTCCTGGGCCGGGCCGGGATGGAAGCCAGGGAAGAACGTCTATGGCCTGTTGTGCAGCTCTTGGGAGACACGCTCACGCAATTTGCTGAAGGGAACTGCTATGGAAACCTATGGTGATTTGAAGCTCATTACCGGGACGTCCAATCCCAGACTGGCTGAGGCCATTGCTGAACATCTCAACTGCCCGTTGACACCCAGAATCGCCAAGCCTTTCAGTGACGGAGAAATCAGGATCGAGATCGGGGCCAATGTTCGGGGGAGTGACGTTTTTGTCATCCAGTCCACCTGCAATCCGGTCAACACCACATTGATGGAGCTCTGCCTGATGCTGGACGCCCTGAAGCGGGCCAGCGCCAAGCGGATCACAGCAGTGCTGCCCTACTACGGATATGCCAGGCAGGACCGAAAAGTGATTCCCAGAGTGCCCATCAGTGCCAAGATGGTGGCCGATTTTCTGACTGTTGCCGGGGCGCACCGGGTCTTGACCATCGATCTCCATGCCGGACAGATTCAGGGTTACTTCAACATTCCTGTGGACAATCTGTACGCCTCGAGAGCTCTGCTGGAATATCTGGAGTGGATGGACGACGACAAGGTGGTCATCTCCCCGGATGCTGGAGGTACGGAACGAGCCAGGGCCTACGCCAAGAGCCTGAAGACCAGCCTGGCGATCGTGGACAAAAGGCGGGACGAGCCCAATAAGGCCCGGGCCATGAACATCATCGGCGATGTGCAGGACAAGTGTGCCATCATCGTCGACGATATGATCGATACAGCAGGCACTCTGGTGGCTGCGGCCGAAGCTTTGTACGACAAAGGGGCCAGATCCGTCCTGGCCTGCGTCACTCATCCAGTCCTGTCCGGACCGGCTCTGGAGCGAATCGAAAACTCGAAATTGAGCAAGGTCATTGTCACTGATACCATCCCTCTGCGGCCGGAAGCGGAGAAATGCTCCAAGATCAAGGTCATTTCAGTAGCCGGTCTGCTTGCTCAGGCCATCAGCAATATTTACAGGGAATCTTCTGTCAGTGTCCTGTTTTCATGAGCCATTCTAGGGAACCCTAGAATGGCTCATGAAAACAGTCAGAAGGATGTCATTCAGCTTTGCCTCAGGCAAAGCTGAATTCTCGATTCTGAATTCTTGCGGCTGCACGACGCAAAGTGCGGCCGCATCATACCAAGAGAGGGAAAGGAGAGATTATGGCAGTGGAATACAGCCTCGATGTGGTCAAGAGGACCGAGACAGGCAAGAATGCTGTTCGCAGGCTCAGGCGGGAAGGGTTTGTCCCCGGGGTCTTCTACAACAAGCAAGGGGACAACATCCCTTTGAAAGTCCCTTACTCCACTCTGGAGAGAGTCTTCCTCAGGGCTCACAAGTCCAACATCGTTGAGCTTCGCGTCCAGGACGGCTCCCGGCAGGTGACGCATCCGGTTCTGATCTGGGACCTCCTGGAGCACCCGGTCAAGAATCTGATCCTCCATGCCGATTTCATGGGTGTGGATCTGAAGACCGAGATGGATGTCGATGTGTCCATTCAAGTCACCGGCACGGCCAAGGGAGAAGACGATGGCGGGATCGTCACCCTGTACAGAGATGCGATCACCGTGACCTGCCTGCCGACAGCCATCCCTGATCAGATCGAGATCGATGTTACGGAGCTGGACATCAACGACAGCATCAATGTTGCCGATGTCGTGCTTCCTGAAGGGGTGAGGCTGAAAGATGTTGATGAGAACTTCGCAGTTGTCGGTGTCATGCCTCCAGGAGCCTCGATTGAAGAGGAAGAAGAGGCTGCAGAAGGCGCAGAAGAGGAAACCGGAGGCGAAGCTGACGAAGCCGGCGAAGAGGATGCTCAGGACTCAGATTCAGAGTAGCCTTTTCCCATTGATTCAATGCACCAGGGTCGTTCTCTGCCGGGTCAGAAGAGGAGGCCCTGGTGCCATCTCATCCTCAATGAATCTTCCTTCATAACGTGAGAGATCTGCGGATCGGACAGGCCGTCCGGAGCTTGGAACGATGTGCAGGCAGGCTCACGCTCAGAGCACTGATGGGATATGCTGGTCTGATTGCCGGTTTGGGCAATCCAGGGGCGGGGTACGCCAGAACCCGGCACAATGTCGGCTTCATGGTTGTGGAGCAGCTTCTCGACCTTGCCGAAAAAGCCAACGAACGTGTTTCCAGGGGCCGGGAAACACTAGGGCTGCATCGCCTCTGGACCTGGGACCCAGACTGGTCAACCCACCCCTGGCTGGTGTCTGAGCCATTGACCTTCATGAACCGCAGCGGACAGTCTCTGGCCTGGCTGTGCAGGAAACACGGCCTTGCGGCGGATCAGGTGATTGTGGTCCATGATGAGCTGGACCTCGCTCTGGGAACGATTCGTTTCAAGTATGGCGGGGGCCTGGCCGGACACAATGGACTCCGGTCCATTGCCCAGTGTTTGGGCAGTCGCGACTTTTACAGGTTGCGTATGGGGATTGGGCGGCCGACGACCGGACAGGATGTTGTCAGCTATGTCCTGTCTGCCTTTGGCCCGGAAGAAAGGCTTGAACTTGAACCGGTCCTGCTCAGGGCTGCACAGGGGCTGCGGGCCTTTGCCGAACAAGGTTTCCAGGCAGCCATGAATTCCTTTCACTGATGTCAGTTTTGCTTCACGCAAAACTGACATCTTGGGCTTTTGAAGATGAACCTCTCCCCCTCTGCTCAAAAGCAAGAAGAGTTCTTCAGTTCAAACACAAATCGTCAGCGCAGCCAGAGGCTGCGCTGACGAGAGTCTCCGGCTTTGAAAAGACCTGAAAGACCTGGACGCCGTAAGCTGAATAAGGTAGTATTGATTTTTGCTTGGTCTTTTCTCTATTGAGGAGGCAGTGGTTGTGTTTGAGATCGATCAACTGGTGGTCTATCCAGCCCAGGGCGTAGGCAGGGTTGAGGCCATTCAAACTCAGGAAGTCGGCGGGACCACAAGTGATTTCTACGTTGTTCGAATTTTGAGCAATGGGGGGACGTTGCTGGTTCCAGTGGACAATGCCGAAAATGTCGGACTGCGAAACGTGTGCAACCTTGAATACGGTCGCGACGTGCTCAAGTCCATGCAGGACTGGACAGATTTCAAGGGGTATGCAGGGCAGAACTGGAACAGAAGGTATCGCGAGTACTCTGAAAAGCTCAAAAGCGGTGACTTGACTGATGTGGCCTATGTTCTCAAGGAACTCATCCTCATTTCCCAGGACAAGGAGCTCTCGTTTGGTGAGCGGCGACTCCTGGAGCAGGCCATGGGCCTGATCACCATGGAGTTGTCGCATGCGCTCGGTCGCGAGCAAAGCGAGATACAGAGGGATATCGAACAAATTTTCCATGAAATTCTGCACAAAGACTCTTGACCGTCTTCCCTTTCTATGTTGTAAACTCTTCATTCCAAGTGCATCAACACCATTAAGAGGCTTCACGCCCATTCATTTGATCTCAAAATTGATCTCCCCGCATACCGAGGATCTCCTTCGGTCCACCGAATCACAAGACTTTGATCTGAGAGAGGAATCGTTCACATCTCTTTGATTTTCGCGCCAAGATCTACATGAGCGGTTGATACCCTGGTTGACCATCAGGCTCGGAAGGTACGATGTGCCTTCATGCACGCAGACTTGCGTCAAGTGCTGCCTGTGGCCATGCCGGCTTATGGACACCGCTGCTTGCTGGACTGGACAACCTGCATCGACTTCAGCTGAGCCCAAAAGACAAATCCCAAGTTCTTTGATCAAAAAAATCTTTATCGGTTTGAGAAAAACACTCAAAGGAGAGCAAACTGCTACGAGGAGCTGGATGGAGAAACGCGCATGAATTTATCTGAAATGAAAACCAAAACAATGCAAGAGTTGATGGAGCTGGCTACAGAATACAACGTCGAAAACCCGAGTGGACTGCGCAAGCAAGAGCTCATTTTCGCCATACTGCAGTCGTGTTCCTCACAGAACGGGAATATTTACGGAGAAGGCGTGCTGGAGGTCCTGCCCGACGGGTTCGGGTTTCTCCGTTCCCCGACCTACAATTACATGCCGGGTCCGGACGACATCTATGTCTCTCCTTCCCAGATCAGACGGTTTGGGCTGCGCAAGGGCGATGTTGTCTCCGGTCAAATCAGGCCACCCAAAGAGGGCGAACGGTACTTCGCCCTGCTCAGGGTGGAAGAGGTGGGGTACAACAGGCCGGAAGAGTCAAAAACTCTTGTCTTGTTTGACAATTTGACACCGCTCTATCCCGAACGCCGCTTTCACATGGAAAACGGCTCCGAGAACTTCTCTTCCCGAATCATTGACCTGTTGACGCCGATCGGGATGGGCCAGCGGGGACTCATCGTGGCCCCGCCCAGGACCGGCAAGACCATGCTCCTGCAGACCGTGGCCAACTCTATCATGAGCAATCATCCAGACGCCACTCTGATCGTCCTGCTCATTGATGAGCGCCCGGAAGAAGTGACCGACATGGAGCGGACCGTGCGCGGGGAAGTGGTCAGCTCTACTTTTGACGAACCGCCGCAGCGGCATGTCCAGGTTGCGGAAATGGTCCTTGAAAAAGCCAAGAGGCTGGTGGAGCGGAAAAAGGACGTGATCATCCTCCTGGACAGCATCACACGGCTCGGTCGGGCCTACAATGCAGTGACCCCATCATCCGGGCGGGTCCTGTCCGGAGGGCTTGACGCCAACGCCTTGCAGCGTCCGAAACGCTTCTTCGGGGCGGCCAGAAATGTCGAGCAGGGCGGGAGCTTGAGCATCATCGCCACAGCCCTCATCGACACCGGCTCCAGGATGGACGAGGTCATCTTTGAAGAGTTCAAAGGGACCGGTAACATGGAAATCTATCTGGACCGCTACCTTGCTGACAAACGAACCTTCCCGGCCATCGACATCAACCGTTCAGGAACCAGAAAGGAAGAGCTGCTCCTGAAGCCGGATGTCCTGAATCGAGTCTGGATTTTGCGAAAGCTCCTGTCTTCCATGTCGCCGGTGGACGGCATGGAGTTTATGCTGGACAAGATGAAAGGCACCAAGAGCAATCAAGAGTTTTTGGACATCATGAACAAGTAGTCTACGGGGATCTCTTTGTCTGCTCTCCTGCGTGGTGCCGTCCTGCTGGCCCTGATTGCGAGCCTTGTTTCCCCCCTGCCGGCACAGGCTGGTTTCATGGATTTTTCCATCAAGGATGAAGCCGAACTGGGGCGGAAATTCAATGCCATGATCCGGTCGCGATTCCCCTTGATCGAAGACCCGGTCATTACGAACTATGTTCATGATTTGCTTGACACTATTCTCACATCCGTGCCCCCTCAGCCTTTCCCTGTCTCAGTCAGCGTGATCCTTGACAATTCCATCAATGCCTTCGCTGCTCCAGCAGGGTATGTGTTTTTGAACAGCGGGCTCATCCTGCACATGGAGCACAGCTCTGAAATTGCGGCAGTTCTGGCCCATGAGCTGGCTCATGTGTCTCAGCGTCATCTGGCCAGAAACATCGAGCGTTCCAAATTGCTCAGCATCGGCACCCTGGTCGGAGTACTGGCCGGAGCCCTGCTCAGCGGGTCCAGCGAGGCAGGTGAGGCTCTGGCTGTTGGATCCCTGGCCGGCGGCCAGGCTGCAGCTCTGAAGTACAGCCGCGACGACGAGCGAGAGGCCGACCATATCGGCCTTTCCTATCTTGCGGATTCCGGCTATCCGCCTGAGGGCATGGTCCATTCCTTTGAGCGCATTCAGCAACAGCAATTCATGAGCGGGACCGCTGCGCCGCCAGCCTATATGCTGACCCACCCAGGGCTGCCCGAGCGGATCGGCACGATTCAGGATCTGGCTCAACGCTTTTCCGGGCAGGAGAACACTGAAGAAGATGCCGATCAGATGCTCAGGCGGGTGCAGGTGCTCATCAGGGCCAGATATACTGAGGCCAGCTCAGCTATCCGCTATTTTGATCATGCCCCTGAAGAGCTGACATGCCTGGAACGTCTGGGCAAGGCAATCGTCCTGGAGCGGTTGAACCGCATACCCCTGGCGGAAGAGTTTCTGGTTCAGGCTGAGGAGTGTATGGGAGATGATCCTCTGTGGCTTCGGGAGGCAGGGATCTTCGCCTTCAAACACGGCCGCTTTGAAGAGGCGCTTTCGCGCCTGGAGCAGGGTCTCAAACGCGATCCGGACGATATCATGGCTCTGTATTACAGATCCAGAACCCAGGCTGAGATGGGGGAGCTTCAGGCTGCGGCCAATGGACTGAAACAGGTGGTTGACCGGCTCCCTGAGGACAGGGAGGTCCATACCACTCTGGGCCGCATTTTCGGTCGAAGCGGGGACGAATTCCATGGGTACCTCCATTTTGCCTACAGTGCCCTGTATGCAAACCAGGCCGAGAAAATCGAGCTGTACCTGGGCAAGGCCGAGTCTGCTGCCCGGACCAGGAGTCACCAGCAGGAGCTGGAGGAGTTCAAACAGGAGTACAAGGAGCGCCGGCAGTACTGGAATTGAGCCTGCCCTTTTTGGCACTCGGGCGGCAGGCTTGACAAAACCGGCCTGATGCGGGTACTCAACCACTTTTTCAATTTGATGAGGAGGATGTATGTTTTTTGAAAGCGTAGCCTACGCTATGGGCCAGCCGGCAGGTGGGGCTGGAGGTCAGGGCAACCCCCTGGTGGCCTTCATGCCTTTGATCATTTTGTTTGTCATCTTCTATTTTCTGCTCATCAGGCCGCAGCAGAAAAAGGCCAAAGAGCACAGGGAGATGCTCGGGAATCTGAAGCGCGGCGACTCGGTGATTTCGGCCGGAGGCCTCTACGGCAGGATCACAGCCATTGACCAGGATGTTTTGACTCTGGATCTGGGGCACAACATGGAGGTCAAGGTCAATCGCAACTACATTTCCACGGTGACCTCCCAGAAGCAGACCGAGCCCGAGAAAAAAGACAAGAAAGGCAAAGACGAGAAGAAATAGCCGTTGACGAGTGCTGCGAGCCAGGACGAGTGCTCGATCTGAGCGCTGTTGAAGCCGGCACCGTCAGTGCGGTCTGAGTGTGGACCTGGGTAGAAGAGTCGCTGAAATTGAAGGACGCTGAAGTATGAGCAGTTTGCGCTGGCGGATTGTGGTCGCTGTTCTGGTCTTGGGGCTGGGATTGATCTATGCCCTGCCTACATTTCTCCCCTCTGGAAGCACGTTGCACAGATTTCTCCCAGACAAAGTCGTCAACCTGGGGCTGGACCTCAAGGGCGGCATCAATCTCACCCTGGGCGTTGACATGGACAGTGCCGTCAGCAGCACCCTGGACCAGCTCGGGGATGAGCTGCGATCAGAGGCCAGGGGGGAGGACATTCTGATCCTTCGCCCCAGGACCCTGTCTGACAACCGTCTGGAGTTCCTGCTCCTGGACGGACAGAAGACCGAGGGACTGGAAAGGCTGATCCGCAAGCAGTACAGCCAGCAGGTGAACATCGACTCCGTGACTGAACTGGAGGAGGGCAAGCTCAAGTATGTGCTCTCCATGACCAAAAATTATCAAGAGCAGTTGGAAAAGATGACCATCGATCAGGTCCTCAAGGTCATCCGCAACCGGATCGACCAGTTCGGGGTGACTGAGCCGGACATCAGGAAGCTGCAGAAGAATCGGCTCCAGGTCCAGCTCCCGGGCATGGAGGATGCTGCCCGGGCTGTGGATCTGATCCAGCAGACAGCCCATCTGGAGTTCAAGATCGTGGATGACGAGGCGGACCTCCAGAAGGCCGAGCAGGGTGTGGTTCCACCCGGAAGCGAGCTGGCCATGCTCCACAAGCGGACAGCTGACGGATCCTATGCCAAGCAGCCCATCGTGCTCAAAAAGCAGGTCCTTTTGACCGGCAAGCACATCACTGATGCCCAGGTGGCCTTCAATTCCTACAATCAGCCCTATGTGGCCCTGACCTTTGATCGGCGGGGATCCAGGATCTTTGAGCGGGTGACCGGGGAGAACGTCCACAAACGGCTGGCCATTGTTTTGGACGACAAGGTCTACTCCGCTCCGACCATTCAGGAGAAGATCAGCGGAGGGCGGGCCAGCATCACCGGTCAGTTTTCGGTTGAGGAAGCCCATGACCTGGCCATTGTCCTCAGGGCAGGGTCTCTGCCAGCCCCGGTCAATGTGCTCCAGGAGCGGAGCGTCGGGGCCTCCCTGGGGCAGCAGTCAATCGACCAGGGCGTACGTTCGATGCTCATCGGCGGCCTGCTCGTTTTGTTGTTCACCATTGTCTATTACGGCTGGGGCGGTGTGATCGTTGACCTTCTGCTGGGCTTCAATCTCCTGCTCATCCTGGGGACTCTGGCTGGATTCGGAGCCACCCTGACCCTGCCCGGCATCGCCGGCATGATCCTGCTGATCGGGATGGCCGTGGATGCGAGCGTGCTCATCTTCGAGCGGATCCGGGAGGAGCTCAGGCGGGGCATGAGCCCCTCCAAGGCTGTGGATGAAGGGTTTTCCCGGGCCACCCTGACCATTGTCGATGCCAACGTGACCACCATCATGGCCGCGGTGATCCTGTATCAGTTCGGGACCGGACCGGTCCGGGGATTTGCGGTCACTCTGTCCATCGGGACCCTGGCCTCCATGTTCACGGCCATCTTTGTCTCCAGGGTCTTTTTCGATCTCTGGCTGCAGCGGAGAAAACCCGGGACAAGCTTTACTCTCTAGTCAGCTTTGCCGCTGGCAAAGCTGACTTCACCAAGCACGCATTCAAGGAGAACCATTCCTATGGGTCTGCAATTCGTCAAGCCGGGGACCAGAATCGATTTCATGGGCAAGCGGCAGCTCTTCCTCGTCCTTTCCGGGCTCCTCATCTGCATCGGACTCGGCTCCCTGGTCTTCAAGGGTGGATTGCAATATGGGATTGATTTCGCCGGCGGGATCAACATCCAGATCAAGTTCGACTCGGAAGTCAACCTCAAGGAGCTCACATCGAAGCTCAGAGCGTCCGGGCTGCCTGAAATGCGGGTCCAGCGCTTTGGGATGGACAAGGACAACGAGTACCTGCTGCGCATCTCAGCCCTGGACGCCCATCCTGAAGACATGCGCAGCCGGGTTCAGAGCTCCCTGCAGGAGACCATGTCCACCCCTTTTGAGATCCAGCGTCTGGAAATGGTGGGCCCCAAGGTGGGATCGGACTTGAAGAACAAGGCCCTGCAGGCCCTGTTCTATGCCGTCCTGCTCATCTCGATCTATATTTCAGGGCGCTTTGAACAGAAATGGGGCACGGCCCTGATCATGGCTGCAGGCTTGCTGGCCGGGCTCTATGTCTTGGGGCTGGTGTCCGTTCCTCTGAACTATCAGATCCTGGCCGCATTGCTGATCACCCTTGGGCTGTGCTGGTACCTGCAGCTCAACTATGCCCTGGGGGCGGTCGTGGCCCTGGTGCACGATGTCCTGATCACCGTGGGCATTTTTTCCCTGCTGAACAAGGATTTCGATCTGACCACTGTAGCCGCACTGCTGACCATCATCGGCTATTCTCTGAACGACACCATCGTGGTCTTCGACCGGGTCAGGGAGAATCTCAGGGCCAAGGGTACCCGGCCATTGTTCCAGACCATCAATGCCAGCATCAATCAGACCCTGAGCCGAACCCTGCTGACCTCGGGCACGACCTTGATCGTGGTTCTGTCTCTGTTCATTCTTGGGGGGGGAGTGATCCATGACTTTGCCCTGGCCCTGATGATCGGCGTCCTGGTGGGGACCTACTCTTCGATTTATGTGGCCAGCACCCTGCTGCTGGGTATTGGTCCCACCCCAGAGGCCGAGCCTGAGGCCATGGAGGCCTCAGAGGCCTGATCCCTGCTGTGAACTGCGCACTGCAGGCGTTCAACTGTTTCAAGGCTCAAAACGCAATGGAGCGGGCATCAAAGCGTTGATTCTTTTCCCGCCGCGTGCGCAGGCTCAAGCGCTGCCAGAGGCGGCGCTCGAAGAGAGGCTTTCCGGGGTCGGCTCCTGGAGGGCTTTTCATATCAGCGCAGCCTCTGGCTTGGCTGACAGTTTCAAGGATCAGGGTTCAAGGTTGAGGAAAGAAAAGATTCTCGGATTGTTGAGAAAAATTTCGACTCGTCCGGTTTGATCACAGAAGAAACTTGACTCAAAAATCAAGCTTCATACGAACCCGGCCACCTGCTCTCACGAGCCAGTTTGATCATGGCAGAAACTTTCGAGGATGCTCCTCTTGCTGCTCCCCTAGCTGCTCCCCTTTTCCAAGGGGAGCTGTCCGAAGGACTGAGGGGTAGGGGGAGCTGCCCGTAGGGCTGAGGGGTTCTTTCTTCCGAAGTTTCATACGAATTCGGAGGAGACATGATTCGCATCAATGACAATTTTCTCAAGCTCCAGGCCTCATATCTCTTTGCCGATATCAAGAACAGGATCGAGGCCTTTCAAGAGGCCCATCCAGATATGCAGGTCATCAAGCTGGGCATCGGGGATGTGACCCACGCATTGCCTCAAGCCTGCATTCAGGCCATGCACCAGGGCGTTGACGAGATGGGTCGGGACGAAACCTTTCATGGTTACGGTCCGGAACAGGGCTATGAGTTCCTGCGGCAGGCCATTGCTGAGCATGATTTTCGCAGCAGGGGGGCGGACATCTCCCCGGACGAAGTTTTTGTCAGCGATGGAGCCAAATGCGACACCGGCAACTTTCAGGAAGTCCTGGCCACAGACATCAAAGTGGCCCTGCCCGACCCGGTCTATCCGGTTTATCTGGACACCAACGTCATGGCCGGGCGGACCGGCCATTATGAAGACGGCCGCTACCAGGACATCATGTATCTGGAGTGCACCAAAGACAATGGCTTTGTGCCCCGGCTCCCGGATCAGGAAGTGGACCTGATCTACCTCTGCTACCCGAACAACCCGACCGGGGCGACCATCACCCATCACGAGCTGCAGAAATGGGTGGACTATGCCCGGGAAAACAAGGCCTTGATTCTTTTTGACGCGGCCTATGAAACCTTTATCCGGGACGATTCCCTGCCCCATTCCATTTTTGAGCTGGAAGGGGCCAGGGAGGTCGCAGTGGAGTTCAGAAGCTTTTCCAAGACCGCCGGGTTCACCGGGACACGGTGCGCCTACACTGTTGTCCCCAGGGACTGCATCGGCTACACCCGGGAAGGGAAGGCTGTCTCCATGCACGACCTGTGGTTCAGACGCCAGTCCACAAAGTTCAACGGGGTCTCCTATCCGGTCCAGTGTGCGGCCAGGGCGGTCTATTCAACTGAAGGGGCCAGGCAGGTCAAGGAGCTGGCTGACACCTACCTGGACAATGCTGCCGTCATTCTCGAGGTGATGAGCAGGCTTGGATTTGACTGCACCGGAGGCATCAACTCCCCGTACATCTGGATCGACGGGAAGCGGAGCTCCTGGGATTTTTTCGACCTGCTGCTCAATCAGGCCGGAGTGGTCTGCACCCCTGGAGCGGGCTTCGGGACCTGCGGGGAACGCTTCATCAGGATCAGTGCCTTTAACAGCCGAGCCAATGTGGAAAAGGCCATGGAGCGGATTGAGAAGGCCCTGGCTTGACGAAATCGATCAATTTTTTCCCCCTTCAGCACTGCCTCAGGCAGTGCTGAAGGGGGAAAAAATTGAAGGACGGCAGCTATGAAGCGCACCAAAGTCATCCATGCTTTGAATGCAGAGCAGGCTCAGGACTCCATCCGGGTCATGGGCTGGCTCAGGACCAAACGCGACTCCAAGGGGTTTTCCTTCCTGGAGCTCAATGACGGCTCCTGCCTCAAAAACCTGCAGATCATCGTGGATCACCAGACGCCCGGTTTCGAGCAGATCAGGGACCTGGGGACCGGTTCGTCAGTGGCTGTAACCGGAAAGCTGGTCGAGTCACCAGGCAAAGGGCAGCAGTGGGAGGTTCAGGCTGCTGAGGTCGAACTCCTGGGACGGGCCGACCTTGAGACCTACCCCTTGCAGAAAAAGCGGCATTCGGATGAGTTTCTGCGCACCATAGCCCAGCTTCGACCCAGGACAAACAAATACGGAGCCCTGAACAGGATTCGCTCCGAGCTCGCCTTTGCCATTCACGATTTTTTTCATGACCATGGATTCACCTACATTCACAGCCCGATCATCACGGCTTCAGACTGTGAGGGGGCAGGGGAGCTCTTTCAGGTCACGTCCCTGGATCTGGATGCCCAGCCCACGCCGGCAGAGCGGCGGGAGCACGATTTTTTCGGCAAGGATGCCTATCTGACCGTTTCAGGTCAGCTCACGGCCGAGGTCATGGCCTGTGCCTTGGGTGACGTGTACACCTTTGGGCCGACCTTTCGGGCTGAGAACTCGAACACGCCCAGACACGCGGCCGAGTTCTGGATGGTCGAGCCGGAGATGGCCTTTGCCGATCTGGGCGATGCCATCGACCTGGGCGAGGAGCTGCTCAAGTCGGTTGTCGATCACATCAGGACCCGCTGCGCCCGGGATCTGGACCTGTTCACCAGGTTCGTGGACAAAGAGCTGGCGGGTCATCTGGACATGGTCGCGGAGAACGAGTTTGTCCGCCTGCCCTATGCAGAGGCCATTGAGATTTTGGAAAAGGCCCACCCCAAGAGGAGCTTCGACTACCCGCCCGGCTATGGGGTCGACCTGCAGACCGAGCACGAACGCTATCTGGCTGAAGATCACTTCAAGAAACCGGTGGCCATCTATGATTTTCCCATTGAGATCAAGCCCTTTTACATGCGGGTCAATGAAGGGGAAAAGACAGTGGCTGCCCTGGATGTCCTGCTGCCCAGGGTGGGCGAGCTCATTGGCGGCTCCCAGAGAGAGGAGCGGCTGGATGTCCTGGTCCGGCGGATGGAAGACTTGGGCCTGAAACCTGAAGACTACAGCTGGTACCTGGATCTGCGGCGTTTCGGCGCAGTGCCCCATGCAGGCTTTGGCCTGGGGTTCGAGCGTCTGCTCATGTTCTTGACCGGGGTGCGCAATATCCGGGATGTGCTGCCTTTTCCCAGGACTCCCAAGCATCTCGAATTCTGAAGGGGCGGGCCCCGGGCCGCCCCTTCAGAATTCGAGATCAGCGCAGCCTCTGGCTGCGCTCGGATGAAAATCATTCCCGGGATCTGTTCCTTCTTGATAGACCTGGCCCCAGGGCCGGCCGCTTGGAAAGCGGCGTCCTACTTGAAGACGCCCTCGGGCTCTTCCTGGTAGGGCGGCCCTGTCCCAGGGCCAGCCCCTCTTCGAAACTCCCGGCAGAGACTTATTTCCAAGCACGTATTTCTGTGAAATTTTCTTCCCTGATCAAACTGGCTTCACCGACGTTTATCCGCCTTCCAGAGCACCAAAGATTGAGATCTCTTCAATCAAAACCAATAAGTCAGCTCATTCTGTTGCCATATCCAGCGACCGGAACTGACCAGGATATTTCCACCTCATCTCTCACATCGACCTGGAGGGTTTTTTCCCGGCCAGGAGGTGGAAGACATCCTGAACGAAGAGTCCGGAGACCACGTCGAAGAGGTTGAACCAGGGGAGCTCCCAGGCCTTGACCCTCCCGGCAATGGAGCTCATGACCTCTTCGGACAGGGAGCCCAGCTCCTGTCTCAAATCGTGGTCCTGAGACCCTTCCGGGGCGTCGAACAGCCTGCACTGCAGAGGCCGGAATCCATAGAGCAGGCATTTGCCGTCCTTGAGCAGGGGGCAGGTCGTTGTGGTGCGCGCAAAGGCTTCGGTCACGGCAGCTGCCTTTTCGGTTGACAGCTCTTCTGAAAGGGTCTCAAGCACTGAACCGCCTATCCTGGCCTGCTGGATGCACTCCTGCCTTTTCTGGCTGGACAGCTCGCTGTTCAGGCCTTTCTGGAGGAAGACGGCCTCCATGAGCGTCATGTCAACGACACCATAGCAGCAATCGCTGTGGTCGCGGCCGCAGCGCGGCGTGCTCTCCGGGACCGGGCCTTCAATGGACTGCAGCAGGTGTTTGAACCTGTCGAACTGCGGTTTCAGCTCACTGCTCATGCTCGGGGTCAGGCAGGGTTCGCAGAAGTCGAGCACGCCCTCCTTTTTGCCATATTGCCTCAGAAGACGCTTTTGCGGGTGTTCAGTGGGCTGGGAGCGGATGCCGCGCATGGTGCGTTTGGCCCTTTTGCTGCCCAGGCCTTTGCGCAGCAGATAGGAGTAGATCACCGTACCGGTCCGACCGATGCCGTGCCGGCAATGGACCAGGACTTTTTTGCCCAGGTAGATGGCCTCGTCCAGCCAATCCAGCCCTTTCTCCAGTTCGTCCAGCTCCGGTGCGGCCTCGTCCATGACCGGCAGATAGTAGACCTCGAACCCGGCCTCCTGCTCAAACCTGACCAGTTCCTCGATCTCCAGGCAGAGGTTCATGATGGCCTTGATGCCCTGCTCCTTGATGCTGTCCAGTTCAGGATAGGACATGGGGGCATGCCCCACAGCCAGCTGAGGGGTGACCCAGGTCAGGGGATACCTGTGCTCATTGGTGTTCTTGAACAGGGAGAAAATCATGGATGTCCGAGATGATCGAGGTTGAAAGATCCTGAACATGGGCCTCACTTTTCAGCCGCATGTCCAAAAGTACGGTCTTGCCCAGGACGATTCCAAGGATATGCAGTTTTGCAGCGGTCTCTGTCAAGCCTCGACGGTCGAACCCGGCCTCCAGCAGATCGGATGCAATCAGGACTGAAAAGTGGAAGTGTTCCAGAATGTGCTTGATCAGCTGGACGCGGTAGGAGCGCTGCTGGTCGTCGCCCCCGCCGCCTTTGAAGCTGAAGTGGATGTAGTTCTGTTCAGCTTCAGGGCGGAGGATCGTGTCCACCACAGCGAAATGATATCCAAAACGGAGCAGGGCGTGCAGATAGTCAGAGGCCAGGATGGCATAGCTGCTGAAGAGGGTGGATTTTTCCACATTGACGAAAGAGGCCGAGCTCTTGGAAAAGGCGTCCCAGTCATAGTGCAGGATGGCGGGATCCCAGTCTACAACAGGGGAGGACAGCCCGGCAAAGAGATGCTTCATGGGTTCGCTCTGCAGCTGCTCTTCGGTGACTGTTTTGGAAGCCTTGGCATCGGCCCTCAGGCCCTGAGAGACGTCCAAAACGTGCATGACCAGTGGCAGGCGGGTGTTGAGCCTTTTAGCCCCATAGGTGTTCAGGCCTCGTCTGCCCACCAGGGAAAACATTTCCCGGACTCCTGATTCATGCACGAAGCGGACGATGTCGTGCAGGCTTTGGCAGGCCTGGATGGAAAAATCGTCTGCATTGGGGTCGCGCAGGTGGAGCGGGGAGATGGAGGTCAGGGCCTGCTCCAGCTTGATCCGGACAGGTGTTGCCCTGCGCTCGGTCTGAGTGTGCCGGGTGGAGCCGGAAGGGAAGAGCTTGCCCTCAAGGACCAGGCCCTGATCGCTGTCCACGCTGATCCACCGGCCGGATTCAAGCTCCCGGGCCCGGGATGCGCTGCAGAGCACTGGAACCCCGGCTTCTCTGGCCACTGAGGCCAGATGGCAGGCCGGGCTGCCTTTTTCAGCCACGATGGCCGCCGCCCTGGGCAGGGCCAGGGTCAGCTCCGGGGGCAGCTCGTCTGTGATCAGAATGGATCCCAGGGGCACTGAGTCTGGGGACTGTCCTGGAGTGAGCCTGAACACCCGGCCCGAGGCCCGGCCTGAGCTGACCCACTGCCCTGTGAAGAGGACAGCGGATGGGTCGATATCCTGAGTCTCTTCCCGGGGAGCGCTGGAGGTCTGCAGAGGCCGGGACTGCACAATGTGGATCCGGTCGGCCTGATCGACCACCCACTCCACATCCTGACCCTGACCGTATATTCGGTCCAGATCCTGGCCCAGGGCAAACAGGCTGCGGATAACAGACGAATCCAGAAGAGACGCATCACCCGCAAGGGTCAGCTCCTGGCTTTGGGCATCAAAGCGGGCGCTGGCCTCTGGTCCTGAGCCGGCAGCCAGGCTTTCCCCAAAGCCGGAAACCATGAACAGGGAGGCTGTCAAAGGCTCGTCCTGCCCTCTGGTGTACAAGATGCCGCTGACTTTGCTCTGGACCACTGGCATGACGATCACGGCCATGGGGGTCATGCGCTCGGACATCCCCTGGCTGATCCTGTAGGACAGGGCATGGGGGCTGTATTTGCTGGCCAGGACCTGTTTGTAGGCCCCCTGCCAGTCCCGGGGCCGGACATTGAGCAGGCTCTGGTACTGACCGGCGAACGAAGCCTGGATATCTTCGGCCACGGCACTGCTGCGCAGGGCCAGGAGACTGTCTTCGAGCTCGAGGGCTTCCAGGCTTGTCTGGACCTCCGAACCGACGTCCCTGGGGATATCTCCCTCCAGAATCCGGGTTTGGATCGTCCGGCTGATGCCCTTGATGTCCTCAAGGCCTTCCGGCCCCAGCCTGGAGAGCTGTTCTCTGACCAGTTGTTCCAGGGCGTTGTGCTGTAAAAAGAGGTTGAAGGCCCGGGTGGTGATGACAAAGCCCTGGGGGACTGGAAGTCCGTGAGTGGAGAGCAGGGCGGAGAGGGTGGCCCCTTTGCCCCCGATCAGCTCCTCGGATTGGAGCGTCTCCAGAGAGAGGGCGTACGGCGGATCAGTGGACGGCTCCTCTTCCATCAGGGCCAGCCGGACGTAGAAAGCATACTTGCGGTGGTAGTTGTGGAGCAGAGAGTAGCGCAGAGGGTTGAAAGCGGACAGAGACGTGACCAGGCTGTTGATCTCCTGGTCCAGGAGGCTGCAGACATGCTTGATGTGCTCAAAATCGCAGGGGAGCTCCCGCTGCTGGATCTCTTCCAGCCTGGAGATCAATTCCAGGGCGCTGCGATCGCTCTGCCTGAGGCTTTGAAAAGCGCTGTACTTCTTCTGGATGAGCTGGCCGGGCAGGCAGGTTCTGAAGAACCAGTTTTCCAGGGTGTGAAAGACATGGGCCCGAAGCTGCTGGATCCGGGACAGAGGGTGCCGGCCGGCGGCGGATTCACGGGCGGCTGGAGACATCAGCTGGATTCCCGTTCCTTGAGGATGGTCTCGATCTTGCTCTCCAGCTCGGCCTTGTCAATGGGTTTGACCAGGTATTCCCTGGCCCCGAGGCTCAAAGCCTCCCGGGCCGTTTCCAGGGTGGGGTAGCCGGTGAGCATGAGCACGTCGGACTGAGGGGAGATGTTTTTCATCTCCTTGAGCACTTCGACCCCGCTGATCTTCTTCAGCTTGATGTCCAGGATGGCAATATCCACGCCTTGATTCCTGACGTGATCCAGGGCTTCCTGCTCTTCAGTGAACACAGTCACCGAGTGTCCCTTGCGCTCCAGGATCCTCTTGATCATCACCCCGGCATCCATGACGTCGTCCAGGACGAGTATTGAACTCATGTGTCTTCTCCTCGGGCTGACTGTCCCTAAAGGCCGGATTGCATTGTTGCTGCCAAAAACTCAGGGACTCACGTATTGCTTATACGCTACGTCCCTGAATTTTCCTTGCGCCTCGCACTCCAACCTTTTTGAACAGCCAGCTTTGTTTTTTTAACCTCTTCAACTTCCTCATGAAGCTTCTACGCGTTGTTGTCCGAACTCTCGGCCGATCCAACGGCCAGCTCCTCGCACTCCTCCTCCGGCAGGGTCATGTTCCAGAGCGGCAGCTCGACCAGGAAGACGGTCCCCGGACCCTGAGCATTCGAAGAATCGGGCATGAATCGGAGGTAGTCCTTGGGGGCGGGGCTGAGGACATTGATTCTGCCGCCGTGATCCTTGATGATTCCGAAAGTGACCGACAATCCCAGCCCGGTCCCTTTGCCCACCGGCTTGGTGGAGAAGAAGGGGTCAAAGATCTTGTTCAGCAGCTCCTGCTTGATCCCGGACCCGGTGTCGGTGATGGTCACGGCCACCCGCCTGCGATGGGCGCACAGCTTGGTGGTGATCCGGATATATCCGTCGTGTTCGATGGCGTCAAAGGCATTGTTCAAGAGGTTCATCCAGATCTGCTTCAAGCGGTCCTTGTCCCCTTCGATTTCAGGGATGTTGGGATCGAAGTCGGTCAAAACCTGGACTCTGCTCAGGCCAAAGGTGTGTTCCACCAGGGAGATGACTTCCTGTATGGACTGATTGACGTCCACATCGGATCTGGTGGTCGCAGTCTGCCTGGAAAAACCCAGCAGATCTGAAACGATGTTGCTGCAGATCTTGGTCTGCTTCTCGATGATCCGCAGATCCTCAACCATCTGGCTGTCCTGGTCCACATCCTCCAGGAGCATCTGGGCATAACCCAGGATGATTCCCAGAGGGGTGTTGATTTCATGGGCCACGCCGCCGGCCAGACGGCCGAGATCTTCCATCTTCTGGGACTGGACCAGACGCTCCTGGTACTGTTTGATCACGGTGATGTCCCGGGCCGTGAGCAGCAGTCCGGAGATCTTGCCCTCGGCATAGACCGGGACCTTGAGGATGTGGAACCAGATGGCTGTTTCGCCCTGGCGGACGCTGATCTCCTTGGACAAGGGCTTGCCTGAGCGCAGGATCTGCATGTCTTCGTGGAAGTTCTGGTCGGCCTGGTTCTCGCTGAGGATGTCGAAGTCGGTCTTGCCCAGAATGTCGGACTCATTCATCTTGAAGTACGAGCAAAAAGCCTTGTTCGCAGCCCGGTAGACGAGGTTGTCGTCCTGAAGGGCGACCATGTCCGGGGTCACATCCAGGATGGTCCGCAAAAGCTCCTTTTGCCGGGAGAGCTCTTTTTCCGCATTCTCGATCTCGCAGATCCGCTCTTCCAGGGTCATGGCCATGTAGTCAAAGGATTCGGCCAGTTCCTGGATCTCATCTCCGGCATTCTGGAGGTAGACAGGACAGTCCCGGCAGGACAAAGGCTCTTTCGGGCCCTGTTCAGGATGGTAGATGGGGCACAGGGTGCCGGTCAGGTACCAGCAGCGGCGGCGGGTATCGCCATAGGCCGGGCAGGAGGTCGCGTTGCAGCCTGTGATTTCCCAGCAGTTTCTGGTCAACGTCGGCCCGGACTGGACTGCCAAATTGCCTTTGACCACTTCCGTGGCCGACTCGGTCAGGGCCTTGATCCTGGCGGTGAAACGGTTTGAGAACCAGGAGGCGGTGACCAGGGCCAGAACCGTGATGGTCCCTGTCAGGCCGAAGATGGTCAGGGTCAGCCTTGAGGTCACCTGCTCCAGCCGGTCCCTGTACAGGCCCACCCTGACTGTGCCCAGCCTGTCCGTGCTGACAGTCACCGGCTGAGCAAAATCAAAGATGGTGTTTTTTCCAGTGGACAGGAGGATGGGCTCAGATGAGCGTTCAGCAGGATCGACTCCCGGCAGGTCCAGAAGATCCACTGGAAAACCGTGCTCAAAAGAGTGGACCAGGAGTTGGTCCTGGGCATCCAGAACAAAAGCGTAGGCGATCTCCTGGTTGTTGTTCTTGGTCTCGTCCACCAGGGCCTTCAAGCTGAGAAACTTTCTGGCCAGCAGCGGCTCCTCAGCCCTGTAGGCCAGATTCGAGGCCACCAGGTTGCCTCGGACCTTGTTTTCCCGCAAGAGCTCGGTGGACGCGATCCTGGTGCTGACCAGGCCGACAACCACCCCCATGCTGAGGATCAGGGCCGAGAGGCCGAGATTGAGCTTGGTCTTAAAATTGGCTCTGTGCAGGGGAAACAGCTTTGTCCTCACGCCAGGTCACTCCAACATTGCTGGCCAGTTCACGGATGGGATCGTAGTCGCTGTCCCGGGCTGGAACAACGCCGATGAAATGGGCCTGGTCCAGGATGGCTCCGTGCTCCTGATTGCCGTGATCGAGCTCGAGCAAGGCCTGCCTGATGGCGGCCAGGTGATCCGGATTGAGTCCCTGCCGCGCTGCGTAGACCCAGCCGGGGTAATACCTGGTTGTGGCCAGGACCCGGATGTCACCCAGATCGAGCTGGTCCTGGACCAGGGGCAGGGTCCCTTCGCGAATGGAGCCGATGTCATATTCCCCCAGATAGACCGAGAGGACCACTTTTTCCTGCTTTGCCCCGGCCCCGGGGGAGAATGCGATCTCCCGGAAGTCATCCCTGTGGATGCCGTGGCGGGCAAAGTGATCCAGGGCAAAGAGGTAGCCCCCGGCCGAGGATGGCGAAACCGCAATCCAGCTCTTCTGGCGGCAGTCCTGCAAGCTCTGGATGGCCTTGTTGTCAGCCCGGCAGATGATCTGTCCCCTGAAGGTTGTCCGGCCGCCCTGCTCCACGACCCGGGCAAAGGCCCGGGCCTGGAAGCGTTCGGCAATCTGGATGTAGACCAGGGGGTTGGAAAAGGATATGTCGATCTCACCCCGGCCGACCATCCTGATGTGATCGGCAAAGGTGTCTGGAAAGACTTGCCGGATGGGGATCCCGGTTTTCTGGAACACATATTCGACAATGGGGTGATGCCGGGTGTAGGAGGTCCTGTGCGAGTACTGGGGCAGGTAGGCATAGGTCAGGGAGTCCAGCTCCTTTTCAGCCTTGATGTCCACCCGCTTGTCCAGATCGACCTGTATCGACTCGCTGCCCTGGTCGCAGGCCTGGAGGAGGCAGCCCAGGATGAGCAGGATGATCAGGCTTGGGACGTTTACCGTTTTGAGTTTCTGGGCCAGCATGTCAAAAACGTATCGATCCTCCCTCAGGGAGTCAAGCCGAGTCAACCAGGGCTTCAGGTGTCAGCGCAGCCTCTGGCCTGACTGAAGGTCGAGGGTCGAGGGTAGATGGTTGAGGGAAGAAAAGATCTCAGACTTGTCGCGAGATGACCTCAACTTGGCCAGTTTGATCAGGGCAGAAACTTTCGCGGCCCTCTTACTGCTCCCCTAGCTGCTCCCCTTTTCCAAGGGGAGCTGTCCGAAGGACTGAGGGGTAGGGGGAGCTCCCCTCACTCAGTTCCATGAAAAGTGCTGCTCATGAACGTTGTGCCCATGCACCTGATTTGAAGCTCAAACTGATCAACCTTTCTGAACTGACTGAGGGGTGATGGGTTCTCTCTTTTGAAGTTTCATACGAGCCCCGCCGCAACAGCTGGAATGGTGTTGTGGAGCTTGACTGGGCTGGCCTTAGGGACAAGGCCGCCCTACTGGGGAAGCAGCTGGATTCCAGGTAGGCCGCCGCTTTCCAAGCGGCCGGCCCTGGAGCCAGGTCTATCAGAATAGAACAGACGCCCGGAAGGAAGTTTCATACGAGCGCAGCCTCTGGCTGCGCTGACCTGAAAAAATCAGGGCCCGGCCTTTCAAGGCCGGGCCCTGATTTTTTAGGCCGCCTTCTTGACCACCCTGGTCTTGATGTACTTGAGCAGGGGAGTGCCGCCCGCATTTTCCGTGGTGTTTGGCTTCTGGATTCCAGGGGGGTTGCATCCGCCGAAGTGAGGGAATTTGGGATCCCCTTCCAGGCCGCGCAAGTGCCCGAAGCCCCCTTCCGAGGCCAGGGTCCCCTGGTTGATGAACCAGGTCGGGGTGGCCTCAAGCTCCACCTTGCCCCACGGAGATTCCAGCTGGACCAGGTCTCCGTCTTCAACCCCGAGCTGTTTGGCGTCCAGGGCGTTGATCCACAGGGTGTTTTTCCCTTTCATCTTCATCAGCGAGAAGTTGGAGAAGGTGGAGCAGTGCTCGTGCTCATAGATCCTGAAGTTGCCGAAGATGAACGGGTAGTCCTGATCCGGCTGGAGCTCGGGTTCAGGCTCTTTGTAGTCAGGCAGGGGGTCGACCCCTTTTTCCTCGGCCACAGGGTTGAGGAAGTTGTACTTGCCGGTCTTGGTCGTGCCTGAAGAGCCATAGCCTTCCGGCGGATTCAGGGAGCCCCACTTCTTGTATTTGTAGTACTCGGCCTGGTCGGTGACGATGAACCCCTTGGACCTGAGCTCCTCGTAGGACCACGGCGTGCCGGCGAGCTGATTGCGCTCGGCCTCTTCAATGCTCTCCCAGGGGAAGTGCTGCCCCAGTCCCAGCCTGGAGGCCAGTTCCTTGGTGATCTGCCAGATGGGCTTGGTGTCGTACATGGGGGGGACCACCTGGGCAAAGTACATGAGCATGGCTTCATAGAGCCACTCGTTCTTGACAAAGGACTGCTCCAGCCAGGTGGCATCGGGAAGGACCACGTCGCAGAGCAGGGCCGTGTTGCTCATGAAGGCCTCGATGGAGACCTTGAAGTCCATCTCCTCGATGGCCTGGGCAGTGGCCTCCTGGTTGCCCCAGGACAGCACAGGGTCCCCGTAGTAGTTGATCAGGCCCTTGAGCCGTCCGGCCTGGACATCGCTCAAGACATAGGCCGGAGCCCAGCCTTTCCACATCTCGAAGGAGTTGATCTTGGGAGCGCCTGTTGCCGCCGGCTTTTCCTGTCCCTGACCCCAGGCCGACTTCAGCTTGCGCTTGAAGGGCAGGGAGGGGCCGCCCGGGGCGTCGAAAGTGCCGCACAGGCCGTTCAAAGCCTGGATGGCCGCTGTGGAGTACATGCCGTTGGGCACCTGGGCCAGGCCGCCCCAGGAAATGCAGCCCTTGGCCTCGGACATGGCGAATTCCCTGGCGATCCTGACAATGGTCGAAGCCGGGACAGTGCTGATTCCTTCCGCCCATTCCGGAGTCCGGGCAACCCCGTCCTCCTCTCCCAGGACTCTCTTCTTGAAGGCGTCGAAACCGTGAGTCCAGTTGTCCACGAAGTCATGGTCGTAGAGGTCTTCGGTGATGATCACATAGGCCATGGCCATGGCCACCGCACCGTCGGTGGCCGGCTTGATCGGGATCCATTCCGTGGCTTCCCGGGCGGTTTCCGAGCGTCTGGGGTCGATGACCACCAGCTTTGCCCCTCGCTTGATGGCTTTTTTCAGCTCGGCAGTCTTGCGCTGCCCGTAGGAGGTGGCCAGCTCGTTCATCCCGAAGTGCAGGATGTAGTCGGACTCCTGGTAGTTGATCCAGGGCCGCTTGTCGTTCAGGTTGTGCTCGTTGGCCATGCGGTTGGAGTTGTCGCACATGGGCCGATGGGTCCCTTTGGGGCAGCCCAGGTGGTCGAACAGGGCCTCGTGGATCCAGTTCACGAAGTCGTTGCCCCGGAAATAGGCCAGCTTGTCGGCTTCCAGGCTTTGAATCCCCTTGACCACCCGGTCCAGGGCTTCGTCCCAGGAGGCCTTGCGGAACCGGCCCTTTTCCTTGATCAACGGGGTCTTCAGCCTGTAGGGGGAGTAGAGGTGCTTGGCCGCATTGCCGCCCTTGGGGCAGAGCCTGCCGTCCCCTTTGGGGTCCCCTGGAAGGCCGCTGGTTCCGGTGAGCACCCCGTCATTGAGCTTGGCGGTCATCCCGCACAGGGCCCCGCAGCTGTAACAGTGGGTGGCGACCTTCTTTTCCCCTTCCGGCTCCCGGGCCCCCTGGCTGAGGGTGGCGTATCCAGGCTCCAGGTTCAGGGCGTCCACGGCCGTGACCATGATGGTCGTGGTCTCTTCACCCTTGGTGTGCCCCTCCAGGCGCATGTTTTCGCACATGATGGCCCCGCGGGTGAAATGGGCCAGCCCCTGATAGAAGTCGGTCGTGGACGCGGCAGCCAGCTGGTCGCAGAAGGGAACGACCCATTTGGAGTACTTGGTCTTGAAGAATTTCTCGTAGCCTTTGATGTCGCCATTTTCCAGGAGATGGCGCAAAAACTCCATCTGAACGGCAATGTGCTCTTCCAGGTCCGGAAAATCCGGGGACGGGTGCACCTTGGCCTGGCGGAAGAAATCCCGGAGCTCAAAAACCGGTTTCTGCATGACCACCGGCTCCCCGCCGGCATGGACCGACTCGTAGGGAAAGACCGGGTTCGGGCCGGCATTGAGAAACATCTCGGCATAGTCGAAACGCAGCTCTTCAAAGGCGGTTTGAGTGTCCCTGGCCTTGAGGTACTGGGTCATGACCTCGGCCCCGCTGGTCAGGTCCACATATCCGCAGCCTTGAACCGCCTCGTTCAGGGGCGTGAGAAAAGAGTCCTGCTGCATGGCCTTGACCAGCTCGAAAGGGATCTCGTCTTTGAAAAGGGCTGACAGAAACTGGTATCTCTTGGCTCGTGACTGTTGCAGGGTTGCATCCATAATGACAGCTCCTTATTCACTGCAATACGTTGAAAAAAGACATCTTTCACGAATCGGGTTCGATGATGACGGTATTTTGTAGCTCAAATTTGAAAGTTCATACGAGGTTTTCATAGGCTTTGCGCAGGCGTTGCCCTATCCATGGGCCTGCCCCTGCGGATCCGGCCAGGATGGCCAGGGTCAACCCCGAAGGGCTGGTGTGGAAGAGCTGAGTGTCCACGTAGGCCTGAACAGCGGCAGCCAGAACAAAGAGCCATCCAGTTGCCCCCGCGAGATAGGGGGCAAGCCTGGCTTCTGAGTCCCGATTTCGTTTTTGGGTCAGCTTGTACCCGCTGTTGGCCGAACAGAAGAGCAGGATCAGGGGCATCCAGGTCACCAGAGAGGCTGGAGCCAAAACCCAGACCAGCAGGCTCAGGCTTCCCAGGCCAAAAGATCCCAGCAGGACAGCCGCCCACAGGGCAGTCAGGTGGGGCAGCTTCAGGTGCAGCCAGTCAAGGGTGCATTCAATAGAGGAGGTCATGGTCGTTCCCGGGTTGTTGCGAGATCACGAAACCTGTTCCTGGAGGCGTCTGCCTCTGAGCCAGGACGGGACTTTCTGCACAAGGGCCTTGCCGATCCAGATCCCGACCAGGCACAGCACGAACCAGGCCAGAGAGCTGATGGCAGTCCCGCTCTGGCTGGAGATGGTCAAAAGGGAGCTCTGACCGATCATCTGCTCGAGCCTGCCCGGCTTGAAGGCCTCGTTCACATAGGCGGCCATGCACAAAACCGGAAGGTAGGTGGTCAAGAGGTTGTTCAGCATGCCTTCGAAAAAGTAGTCGTAGTAGACCTTGTTCAGGGTGGCCTGATCGATGTTCTTGGCCATCTGTCTGCCCTTGGCTGGGTCATCGGAGCATTCCAGGGCCTGCTGCCGGACAGCGAACCAGGATCGGAACTCCTCTTCCAGGCGCTGGTAGCGCTTGGTCTTGAAGCGCTTCCTGAATTCCGAGCTCAAAAGAACGGTCACCCCGGCCAAAACGGCAATGGTCAGGGCCGGATGGATGGCGTTCAAGGGCTGAACCAGGGTGTCCAGCCCGCCCTTGGCGGCCAGAATCAGCTCCACAATGTGCATCCAGAGTGCGTCCATCATAACAGTCAATCCCCAATTATCAAGCGCGGCTCGTGTGTTTGCCGGCAGCACGGCCGGGGCCGTGCTGCCGGATGGTCAAGGGTTGCGGTTGCCTGGCGTCATCAATGATCAAGACGCTAGATCCAGATTTCAATCTTGAAGAAGCGGAAGAAGAGGAAGAAGAGCACAATGGCCAGGGTCCACTTCAGCTGCTTCTCGGTGAACATGGACTGCAGCCGGCTGCCGATGGTGCCGCCCACAAACCCGCCGATGATGATGGCGATGGCGATCCACAGGTCGGGCAGGTAGCCGCTTGCCAGGTAGCCGATGAAGGACCCGATGCTGGAGAAGCAGGTCCCCACCAGGCCCACGGGCACGGCCACGTACATGGGCAGCCCGCCGACCATGGTCATGATCGGGACCAGGAGGAAGCCGCCCCCGATCCCGAAGCTCCGGGCCACGATGCCGATGCCCAGGCCGATGATCCCGAACAGCAGGGGGTTGATCTTGAAGTCCTCGCCCCAGAACTTGAACTGGTAGTTGGTCAGCCCGGACTTGACCGGCTCGATGGAGCCCATCTGAGCCGCCCGGCCTTCGGCCTTGGCCTTGGCCACCTCTTCGTTGAACTTCTTGGTCATGGCCTTGATGTTCTTGCGTTTCTCCATGACCTTGGGGGTCAGCTCGTACAGGGTCCGGATGCCCATAAGGACCACCAGCACGGCCAGCCACTCCTTGTAGCTGGACAGGGGCAGGAAGGCGGTCACGTACTTGCCCAGCCAGATGGAGCCGATCAGGATGCCCACGCCAAAGGACAGGCCCACCGGCCAGGCCACCCGGCGCTCCTTGATCGCGTAGCGATAGAAGGAGCCCAGGGGGGAGAACAGGGTCAGGGCCACGTTGGAGGGCCGGAGCACGTTGGCCGCGTTGATGCCCACCGGTCCCATGGTGTTGACCACCATGACCTGATAGGCGGCCATGAGCATGCCCCCAGCGGCCCCGATCAGGGAGAAGAAGGCCCCGACCAGGATGGCCCCGAGGATGATCCACAAGGGGTTCATGTACCGCCCGCCCAGGTCGAGCCAGAAGCCCTTCCCGGCCAGGTTGTAGGTCCCTATCTCGGCCCCGTTGACCACGACGTCGAACTTGGTGTCCGGGGGGGAGTGGCGGAAGGTTTTGAAGGAGGCGGTGAACTCGCCGGTTTCCTTGTTCAGGTCGATGCTCGTGCCTTCGTCCCAGTAGTTGCCGGACTGTTCATAGTCGGTGAGCACGCTGCGGGCAAAGATGGTCACCTTGCCGATCTGGGTCCGTTCCTTGGTCACGGTGTTGATGCCGTATTCATCTTCGTGATTGAACAGGAACAGGCTCCATTCCTCAGGGCTCTGAAGGGGTCCCAGGTAGGGCTTCAGGCCGCTGTCCAGCTCGCTGTAGTCTTTGAGGTTGAACATGGTGGTGGAGTAGATGCCCCGGGCAAAGGACGGCCCACCGAACTTCTTCTTGGAGATGGTCCCGAAGTCCTCCGGCTTGTTGGTCAGCATGTAGTAGAGGACCGGGGCGTTGGTGTCCATGTTGAAGGGATTGTCGTCCACAACCCTCTTGAAGGTCTTCTTCTCGTTGACCCCCTCCGAATCCTGCGGGGCGAACTCAAACTGGGAGGCCACGGCGATGTACAGGTCCTGCCCCGGCTGGATCTTCCCGGAAATGGTCACGGTGTCGCCGGCCTCGTACTGGGTGGTCTCCAGCTCGGCCTGGACCTCCTGGGCTGCAGCGGCCCCGAAAGGGAGAGAGGCGGCCATGGCCAGGAGTAGGGCAAACAGCCATGCAGTCAGAAAGCGGTGTCTCATTGATTCAATCCTCCTCAACACTGTGTTGGTGGTTCATGGGACTTCCAAAACGATATTCGAACTCTAAGCAAAGAGCTTGCCATTAAAAGAAATAAATTTATTTTGAACTGTTATGTTTTAAAGCTTGAGAGGTTTGTCCCAAAAAGGCCAGGTTGGCCAAAAGGATTGTTCCGTTTGGGACAAGAGTTGCCTGATGGGGCAGGATGGGATAGGTTTCAGAGGTCAGCTTTGCCGCTGGCAAATCTGACCTATTTTTTGCCCCAAAGCGGGCAAAAAAGGAGAAATTTGCCGGATTGATCAAGGATGAAACGTGTTGTGGGGATGCCGGAATTCCCAAAAGGGCGACTGCCAGTCGCCCTCTGAGAGATGTTTATGTTGCTCATGGTGTCTTGTAAGTCTTTGCTGATTCTGGCTCCTGGATTCCGGCTCCTGAATTCTCGCGGCTGCATCTTGAGTCTTTGCAGCCGCAAAGTGTTCGGCAGCGGCGGATTTTTGAGCCGGCTGGTCCTGATTTTTCTTGCATTAACTGCATTGACCCATCCATTTCCAGCCGCTGCGGCTGAAACTGGTCGGTCCGGTCTGAGCTTCCTGATTCTGCCCACGGAGAACGAGGCCAGCACCTACAAGCGGTTTCTGCCGGTGAAGCGCTATCTGGAGGACCATCTCGGGCAAAATGTCGGCCTCGTTCTGAGGCAGACCTTTGAGCTGGCCCAGAAGGACGTGGCTGAGGGGCGGGCGGACCTGGTTTTTCTCGACCCTTCAGCCTATTGCGAGATGCAGCACAAGCTGGGGCTGGTTCCCCTGGTCAAGATGGTCAGAAACGGGGAGCATGAGTTCCGCTCCGCCCTGGTGGTTCGGTCTGACTCGCCCTTGCGCAAGATTGCCGGGATCAAGGGGGCCAGCCTGGCCCTGGGAAGATCCGGATCCTCATCGTCTTACCTCATTCCCAGGGCCATGCTCGAAGAGGTGGGGTATGGCCTGGATATGTTCTCCCGGGTGGGCTCACTGAAAAACGAGGACCAGATCGCCTTGAGCGTCCTGGTGGGCGATTATGACGTCGGGGCCCTGAGCGAGGAGGTGGCTCGCAAGTACGAGGGCTTTGGGTTGCGCGTCCTCAAGCTCTCCGAGCACATCCCCCAGTTTCTGCTCTGTGCACCGGCCAGTCTGGACGAGTCACTGGCCAGACGCATCCGGGGGCTGCTTTTGAACTACGCCCCGAATACCTTCGGGAGCCTCGGCTTTGCCCGGGTTGAAGATCGGGAGTACAATATCGTCAGGATCATGCTCAAGAACATCACCGGCCAGGATTATCTCTCCTATCCAGAAGGCGCGGTCAAAATCGGCCTCCTGCCGCTGTACTCGTCCATAACCCTGTTCAAGCGTTTCTCGCCTCTGGCCGAGGTCCTGTCCCGCCGGACAGGCCGGGAGGTCAGGCTGGTCATCCCCAAGGATTTCGAGGAGTTTGTCCGGGTTGTCCGCAACAATGGAGTGGATTTCAGCTACCAGAACCCTTACGTCTATCTGCTTCTGGCCAGGGAGAAGCTGGTCAGGCCCCTGGGCCTGGCCGTCAGCCAGGAGCCGGATACGGCCAGGGATGAATTCAGGGGGGTGATCATCACCGGCAGGGACAGTCCCATCCATGAACCAGAGGACCTGCGGGGCACACAGATCATGATCGTCTCCCATAAATCTGCCGGGGGATACTGGTTTCAGAAGCTTTTTCTGCGCAACAGGGGTCTGGACATTGACAGCCTGGCCCGGATCACCGAGGGCAAGCGGCACGAAGATGTGGTCCTGGCTGTCTACCGCGGGGAAGCGGATGCCGGGTTTGCGCGCGAGGCTGTGCTGGAAGTGGTCCAGGACATGATCAACATGGACCGGATCAGGGTTCTGGCCAGAACCTCGTACTACCCGAACTGGCCTTTTGCCGCCCATGCGAGCACCTCTCCCGAACTGGCCTTGCAGGTGCAGGAGATCATCACCTCCTTGCCCGATGGGGATCCGGCCCTGACCCAGGCCCAGATCCAGGGCTTCACCTCCCCGAACCTCACAGAGCTTCAGGAGCTTGAAGCCCTGGTGGAGTTTGAATGAAGGTGCCCCTTGTCCAGCGCCTGAACAGGCTCAAGCTGAAGCACAAGTTCGTGCTGGCCATTCTGGTGAACATCGTTCTGGTCCTGGCCTGCTTCGCCCTGGTCATCCATTCCTTTCAGGAGAACAAGCTCTTTCAAAACGCCGAAGAGAAGAATCTCAGCCTGGCCAGGAGCATGGCCGGAGATGCCACCGAAGGGCTTTTGCTGCGCGACCTGCAGCAACTGGACGTGATCGTCAACTCGGCCCAGGACGCCATCTGGGCCAGGTACGCCCTGATTCTGGATGCCAAGGGGACCATTGTGGCCCATACGGACAGGAGCCGGCTGGGAGGACAGCTGGAGCCTCCAGATGCCCGGGAGATGAAGGTCAATGAAGTCAGCCGCAACGGTCAGACCTTGAAGGAGTACTGGCTCCCGGTCAAGGTGCAGGACGAGCTCCTTGGTTTTGCAGTCCTGGGCATTGATCACTCCAAGGAAGTCAGCCTGGTTCAGGCCGACCTGGTCGATCTCAGAAAGCGCTTGATCCTGTTTTCCTCAGTGCTCTTTGGTGTAGCTGTTCTGACCTCCTATCTCCTGGCCGGGGTCTTGACCAAACGGCTCAGCCTGCTCAAGGGCCGGATGCTTGAGGTCCAGCAGAACAATCTTCAGGTTCAGCTGCCGGAGCCCGAGCAGGTGGTCTGCTCCGACTTTTTGAGCTGCCCGCACACCCAGTGCCCTGCCCATGGGCGGACCAAGTGCTGGACCATCCCCAACAGGTTCCTTGAGGGCTACAAGGACTGCGCATCTTGTGCCGTCTACAAGCAGTGCACCGGGGATGAGATCGGGGAGCTGAACCAGGCCTTCAATCAGATGGTCTCGGAGCTGCGGGAAAACCTGGCCAAGCTGGAACAGGCCAACCTGGAAAAGAGCCGCCTGGAGAGGCTGTCCCTTTTGGGACAGATGTCGGCCCAGGTGGCCCATGAGATCAAGAATCCTTTGAACGCGATCAAGGGCTCGGCCCACTACCTGCGGTCCAACTTTGAAGGGGCCATCCTGGACGAGTTCCTGCAGGTCATCGAGACCGAAAGCGAGCGCCTGTCCGATATCGTCAGCGATTTCTTGAATTTTTCAAAGCCCGGTCCGCCGGTCATGGAAACGGCCCAGGTCCAGAACGTTGTCCAGGAATCGGCCCAGCTGGTCAGGTCCGAGATGACGGACAAGGGAATCGATCTGGGCATTCATAGCGACCCGGACGTCTTGCCCTTTGCCTTTGACCAGGCCAAGGTCAAGCAGGCCCTCTTGAACCTGCTGATCAATGCGGCCGAGGCCACCCCCAGCGGGGGAAAAGTCAGGGTCAGCATGGAAAAGGTCAACAGCTCCGTGCGCATCGCGGTTGCGGACAGCGGTCCCGGCCTGACCGAGGAGCAGGCCGAGAACCTGTTCAAGCCCTTTTACACGACCAAGGTCCGGGGCTCAGGCCTGGGCCTGGCCATTGCCGAGCAGAACATCCGGGACCACAACGGCAGGATCGAAGTCCTGAACAACCCGGGCCAGGGAGCGGTGTTCACGATTGTTCTGCCGATTTGAGAGATTCAGCCCGGCCTCTGGCCTGAGCATGGCGCACACTTGAGACAGTGGGTGAGGTAGGAAGAGAGGAAAAGATTGGTCTCTCGCCCTGCACCTACTTCAAGACAAGTAGGTGCAGGGTCGCTGTCGCTCCTCACTCGAGGCCCAGTGGCGGTAAAGGACAACCTCAAGGTTGATGACGGTCTTGTAGGGGCGACTGGCAGTCGCCCTCCCTTGAGAGAGTCAATTGCTGCCGTACTTTGGGGTATGCTTTTTTCGTTGTTGAGCTTTTTTTCAGTTCTTCACGGCTCATGTATTGGGAACAGCCGTAACAATAACCCGTCATGTTTCAGCATGCCCCTATCCGGCTCCCCTTCTTTCCAAGGAGGGGCAGGGGTAGTTGTCTTTTTCCCGTCTTAATCGAATCGGCAACGAGCCAGAAAAATGGGCTCAAGCACGAGAATGTCAGTCTGAGAAAAAAATCATGAAAAAAACCCTCCTCCTGGTGGACGATGAACCCAACTCCCTCAAGGTGCTGTCCTCAGTGCTCAAGAAGGAGGGCTTTGCCACTCACACCGCCCTGGATGCCGAATCCGCCTGGAAGGTGTTCACTGAAAACGCTGTCCACGGGGTGATCACCGATCTGAAGCTGCCGGGCAAGAGCGGTCTGGATCTTCTGGAGTGGGTCAAGGCGGCTGAGCCGGACATGCCCGTGATCATGATCACGGCGTACGGGAGCATTGAGAACGCGGTCCAGGCCATGAAACTCGGGGCCTACAACTACCTGACCAAGCCGGTCAATCCGGACGAGCTCCTGCTCCTGGTGAACAGCGCCCTGGAGCACAGCTCCCTGGAGAAGGAGAATGTGGAGCTTCGGCGGCAGCTGCAGTCCTCTGTCTCCATGGGGAACATGGTGGGCAAGTCCAAGTGCATGCAGGAAATCTTCAACCTGGTGGCCAAGGTGGCCGAGTACGGCTCCAATATCCTGGTTTCCGGCGAAACCGGCACAGGCAAGGAGCTGGTGGCCAGGGCCATCCACGCCAGCGGGGCCCAGAGCACCCCTTTTGTGACCATCGACTGTGCGGCCATTCCTGAAACCCTGCTGGAATCGGAGCTCTTCGGGCATGTCAAAGGGGCCTTTACCGGGGCCACGGAGTCCAAGAAGGGCCAGATCGAGCAGGCCCATGGAGGGACCCTGTTTCTGGACGAAGTGGGGGAGCTGCCACTCACCCTGCAGAAAAAGTTTCTGCGTTTTCTCCAGAACAAGGAGTTCGTCCGGGTGGGGTGCACCAGGAGACGGACTGTGGATGTCCGGATCATCGCAGCCACGAACAAGAACCTGGAGCAGGAAGTCCAGAACGGGACCTGGCGGGAGGACCTCTTTTACCGCCTGAACGTGATCCAGGTGGAGCTGCCCCCGCTGCGGGAGCGCAAAGAGGACATCCCGTTGCTGGTCAGTCATTTTCTGAACAAGTACAATGCCCTGAACAAGAAGGCCGTCCTGGGCGTGACCTCCCAGGTGGCTGAGTCATTCGACATGTACGACTGGCCCGGGAACGTGCGCGAGCTGGAGAACGTGGTCGAGCGGGGCGTGGTCCTGTGCTCCGGGGACCGGATCTCCCAGTCCTGCCTGCCCCCGCACCTGGCCAGGATCGAGACCGGGGAGAACCGCTCCGGGGAGCTGAATCTCCTGGACATGGAAAAGGACATCATCACCAGGGCATTGGACAGGGAGGACTGGAACCAGTCCGCGGCCGCCCGAGCCCTGGGCATCTCCAGGAAGCAGCTCCGGACCAAGATGGGTCATCACGGGTTGCTCTAATTTTTTCGATCTCAGCGGGTTCCCGCTGAGATCGAAAAAATTATTTGACTGGCCATAAAGATGGTTTTACAGTTTTCAACATGAAAACGACCATAGAACTTCCTGATGAGCTCTTGATCGAGGCCAAGAAAGTCGCTGCTGAAGAGAGGTCTTCCCTCAAAAAACTTGTTGAGATGAGCTTGAGAAAGGAGTTGGACCAACGAAAGAAATGGAGATCTCGGGGGGATCGAAGGATACGATGGGTAACTGTGCCTGATGAGCCACCCCGGGACCTTGATGTTGCTGACCGTGAAGCTGTGCATGAATGGTTGGGCCGGTTGTCATGATAGCCCTGGATACAAATATCTTGATCTATGCTCACCGCAGCGGGTACCAGGAGCATGCTTCAGCCAGACACGCCCTGGAGAGCATGTTCACTGCCGGTCTCACTTGGGGGATCCCTTTACCTTGCCTGGCTGAATTCTGGAGTATCGTTACTCACCAAAAAATGGGGAACCGACCCAGTTCCCCAAAAGAAGCCATGGAATTCATAAGCTTTGTTTTGGAAGATGGTGATGGTCAGCTTTTACTGCCAGGTAGCGATTTCGGGGTCAGGCTGATGGACATGGCTTTCAAGCTTGATGTCAGCGGGGTGAGGGTTTTTGATCTTCAAATCGGCTTGGCTGCGCATGACAATGGTGCAGAGGTCATCTGGACTCACGACCGCGGATTCCTCACCATTCCAGGCATTCGTTGCTTGGATCCCTTGCTTGAAAATCCCTGACATGAAAAAGCTTTGCCATGCCCAAAACCGCCAAGGACATGACACCTCAAGAGTTTCAGCAGTATCTGGCTGGTGCCCCGAAGAGGCAGCAGGCCAAGGAAAGAGAGCTGGAGCAAAGGCGAGAGCGCGCCCTTGCCCTGGCCCAAGAGGCTGCGGACATCCTCAAGCGGAAGTATGGGGTGGACAAAGTCGTGCTTTTTGGTTCCCTCACCCAGCCGGACACCTTCACCAGGTGGTCGGATGTGGATCTTGCCGCCTTTGGGCTGACCCAGGAGAATTATTTGCAGGCCATGAGCGACGTCGCCGGGCTCGATCCGGAGATCGAGGTCAACCTGGTTGACGCCGGTGCAGTCAAGCCTTCTCTTCTGGAGCATATTAGAAGCCGAGGCCGCAAACTGTGATCAAATAAAAACAGGGCCGGGCTGTTTCTCAGCCCGGCCCTGTTTTTATCGCATGGCGGATCTTTTTCAAGCACTGCTCCTGGGCCAAGGGCTCTTGTTTATAAGTTCGGTGACGTATGAAATCTGGGACTGATTTTGACATAGAGATGAAAGAGTCTTTTTGATAACGTGCTGTATTTACGAATAGCTGTCCCATGGTCAAGAAGATTTGTATGAGATAAGAAAAGGTATTTCTGATATTTTTGGATTAGAGCAATGATTCATCGTGTCACGTCAATTTTGCATTGTCTGAGTTCTCCTTCCGGCTCCCCTCCTTGCCGCCTGTCTTCAGGCGGGAGGGAGGGGCAGGGGTGGGTTCTTGAACTCCGGCAATCGAGGCAAGACACGTCACCAGGGAGATAGAAGAAGCAAACCTTTCAAAACAGAAGCCATGATCACTGTAGATCTCAAAAAGCTTATTCCAACCCTGGAACAGGTCCTGAACCAGGACGACCGGGTGGTCTTTGCCTACCTCTACGGTTCGACAGCCGAGAGCGGGGTGGGTAACGACGTGGATATCGCGGTGTACGCCAGGACAGGGGTCGATCCCCATCTGCTAGGGGCGGACCTGCGAATCGAGTTGGGCGAGCGGAGCGGGCTCTCCCCTGAAGCTTTCGATGTGCGGGTGGTCAACAGGGTGGCCAGGGAGGGCGATGTCTTTGGCTTGCTCTACCTGCAGCGTGTTTTCTCAACCAATCAACTGCTGGTGGACAAAGACCCGGATGTCCGGGCTGATTTTTTGGAATGCTATGGAACCAGGTATCGGGAGTGTGAAGGGCTCATCCAGGAGGTCCTCCTGTGAGGGCTGATAAAGTGAGAATCAAGAGTTACCTGGCTGAAATCAGAAGGAACAGCCTGATCCACCGGTACTGGGTCATCGACGATGAGCAGTTGATTGCCAATATCCAAGCCGGGCGTGAGGATTTCGATCGTTTTGTCGAGGAAATCGAAGAAGCTTTGGTTTCGAAATAAACCTTGAACTGTTCCTCCTGCTCTTCCCAGCCCACCGGACCCCGACACTATGACACGGTGACGTGCTCATGGCTGGAGCGTCATGCCACCCTGTGGCGTGCTTGAAAGGCTGAAGAGGGGAAACCACCCCTGCCCCTCCTTGGAAAGGAGGGGAGCCGGAATAGGGGAATATCGGGACGTGTGAGCCCGTGGCCCCAGCCGTGTCTGATGCACCTTCAATGTGGGGATTTTGCGGCAATCTCTCAGGCATTCTGACTGCCCCCTTTCCTGGACCCCGGTGCAAAAATTCAGAAGGCGGTATTATCACCCTGAATACACATTGTAAGTCTTTGACTATTCTGACTCCTGGATTCCTGCAGCCGCTTCAGGGAAGGGAGAGTGACAGATAAACCTGCCGCCTCCTGGAGGCATACGATAAAAACGCGCCCCGAGGCTGTTCCAACAGCCTCGGGGCGCGTTTTTATCGTATGGCCCCGGCCATCTTCTCCATCTCCTGCAGGGCATGGCGCATCTTGTTCAGGCCCTGCTCCCGGGCAAAGGCCTCGTTGGTGTGCAGGGCGGCCTTGAAGGTTGCGGGCCGGTACTCCTGAAACATCCGATACAGCTCCACCTCGATGGGATTCGGCTCCTTGGGCCAGATCAGGAGGTCGGGGTAGGGGGCGTCCAGGGACTTCGGCCTTTTCAGCAGGCCGTCCTGGTACAGGCCGGCCACCAGCTCGATGGCCCTGGCCATGAGGAGGTCGGCCTCCCGCAGGAGTTTGTCGGCCTGGTCAAGTGAGTTCTCGGCATACGAGCGGGGGTGGCAGTCAATGCAGGCCTCAAGCATCCCGGCCCTGGCCTGCTTCCAGGCTGAGTCGCTGATCCGGAAAAGGTCGTTTCCGGTCATGGCCTTGAGCCGCTTCTTGCTCCCTCCCTCCGGGGCCAGGGCGCGGACCCCCTTGAGCACGGCCCGTCTGGCCTCGGCCCATTCCGGATCGGACTCCCAGGGAAAGGGCAGCCTGACCCCCAGAGAGCCCCAGGCCGTGTGCACCCCATGGACGCCGTTTTGCATATGGCAGGTCTGGCAGGTGGGGGCAAGCTCAGGCTGGTCCGAGTTCTCCTGGTGCATCGTGAAGAGCCGGCCGTGCTCCGAGGTGGAAAAGATCTCCTGCATGGGCTGATCCACCCCCTGGTGGCACTCCAGGCAGGCCTCGGGCTGTCGGGCCTTTTTGAGGGAAAAGTCGTGCTTGGTGTGGCAGAAGTCGCAGGAGGCCGCACCTGCCGTGCTGTCCTCGAACTCCAGGGCAGCGATCTCCTCTTGGTCCTTAAAGCCGATGGCGTGGCACCCGGTGCACCGGTCCTGGTCCGGTTCCTTGCCGGGCACGCTCCAGTGATAGGCGGGCAGATCCTGCATGGCCTGCCAGGCCCTGGCGTGCTTGCCCATCCGGAACTGGTCCCACTGCTCCTCGTGGCAGGTCCGGCAGGTGTGCGGGGTCACGGGATCGGCCTGGTCCACGTCCGTGGCCGTGGAGTGGTCCGTTCCGTGGCAGACAGAGCAGTGGACATCGTTGACTTCCAGGCTGTGCTTGCTTTGTTTCCATTCCGAGACAATATCCGGAGTGATCACCGTGTGGCAGTTCACGCATTCGGTCTGCTCCTGGGTCGTTTTTAGCTCCATGGGGTAGCCGGCCTTTTTCCAGTCCTGGTATCCGCCTTTGAGGGCATAGACCTTGGAAAAGCCCATTTTGCGCAGCTGACGCCCGGCCCGGGCGCTTGAGGATTCATTGGGTCAGGCGCAGTACAGGACGGTGAGGTCATCTTTGGAGTACTTGCCGCCCCAGTCCTTGGCTTCGAAAGGATTTTCGTTCACAGCCCCGGGGAGCTTGTCTTTGCTGCTGTCGAACTGGGCCTTGGGCCGGACGTCGATGATGACCGGATTCCCATTTTCGAGCATTGATTTGAGATTCTCCTTGGTCAGCCTGTTGACCTCTGCGTGGCTTACTGAGGCCAAGACCTGTCCGGCCAGGACGGCCAAAAGAAAACTGACGGCAATCATTCGATGAAGTTGAAGCGGCATGCTGTCCTCCAGCAAAGGCTCAAGGGTTCAAGGTTTTATGGATTGACTGTTTTTGAGGTCTTGAATTGGATTCGAAAATGGGTACTATTGTATGAGACTCCAGCATGAGGAACCCTCTCACCCCTGCGGGCAGCTCCCCCCCTCAGGCCTTCGGCCAGCTCCCCTTGCAAAGGGGAGCAGTCAGGGGAGCTGCAAGGGGAGCAGTAAGAGGAACAACCCCGAAAGCTTCTGCCATGATCAAATCATCAGAGCCGGCGACGGGGCTGAAATCTACGGCGGTTCGGGGCTTCTCTGTTTCGAGGCATGAAAATCCTGACCGCATGTGTCACAAAATCGGGAATTGTTGCTTTACATGCATGAAGCTCTTTCTTCTTGGGATCATTGACTTTGGATGCTATCGATAATAGATATGATTCGTCAAGTTGGAACCTATGAGATCGTCAACCCCAGAGGAGGTAAGCTATGCGTGTGTATCGTGCCGGTTTTGTCGCAGCGTTAGCCATGATGTTCTTTGTGATGGCCTGTGCCCAGTCTCTGCAGATTGCTCCAGAAAATCGGAAAGTTGTCAAAATGCACATCCCTTCGTGCGTCTGAGACGCTTCTGCACAGAGGGTACGGAGTATCCTCAGGCGGATTCAGGGAGTGGGCAAAGTCCAGGTCGATTCAGACAAGAATACGGCTGTTGTGGTGTATGACGCTTCAGTGACCTCGATTGACTTTATGGAGAAGAAGCTGATCGAGAAAGATTTTCCGCCCAGATCCATTGAATTTTTAGAGTGAGGTATTGATCAGCCGGACCAAGTGAACCCTGCAAAATGAGAGAGAAAAAAGTCCAGGACCGGAAGGTGTTCTGGACTTTTTTATGAAAAATCAAGTCATCTGAACGTCATACCAGGATCATTCTTGTGAAGGGGACTGGGTTATGGGCATGCTTGTTGTGTTGACAAGGAGAAATCCTGCCGAGTACACTCAATTGCTTTGATAACCTGGGAAACGCTTCGGAGGGACAATGATTCGAGCATTGTGTTGTTGTGTGCTGTTCATGATTTTCATTCCCACGAGTTCATTTGCAGCAGATGAATCTCTCAAGACGTTCACTGTTCTCCCCTTCACCGCCCACGGGCCGGACAAATACCAGTACCTCTCAAAAGGCATCCAGTCCATGCTGACCTCCAGGCTGACCTGGGAGGGCCGCTTTGAGCCTCATGGTACCTCCGGGCATGATTATTCATCCCAGGACGTCACTTCAGCCCAGGCAGGTCAGAACATTCTGGAGGAGTTGGGAGCAGACTTTCTCATCTGGGGAAGCGTGACTATCGCTGGAGATCAGGCAAGTCTTGATTACTCTGGTTTGAGCGCAGACCGGAGACTGACGAACCTGTCACGCAGCACATCAATTGCCAACCTCGTTCCTGAGCTGGAAAATGTGAGTGATGAACTGACGGCAAAGCTGTTCAACGCCCAGAAAGAACAGGCCGAGCCACCCCCTGAATCTGATGATTCCCTGCAGGCGAAACAGGGTCTCAATCCGAGCCTTATGTACACTGAAGGGAATGATCAACCGGAGAACGCGTTGAATCCTGCTTTCCGGTATCAGGAAAAGATGGAGGACCAGGGCAGGTGGCGAAGTCAGACCCTGCCTTTTGCCGCAACAGGGCTGGTTGTGGGCGACGCTGACAATGACGGGAAAAACGAACATTTCATGATTCTTGGCAACGAGGTCAGGGCCTATGGGCATAAGGAGCACAAGCTCCAGCACCTGGCCACCTATGAGACAGCCACCAGGAACAAGTGCTTGAACATCAACATGGCCGACCTGAACAAGGATGGGCTGGCCGAGATCATTGTTTCGGCGGTCGAGATCACCCCTCGCGGGGTTCAGCAGCGGGTCCGGTCCTTTATTCTGAATTACGAAGCCGGGGAATTTAAGGTCAAAGACAAGAACATCGATCTCTTTCTCAACCTGGTCAAGATCCCACCGGAGTACATGACGGTCCTGGTGGGTCAGAGAATGGGCAGGCAGGGGCTTTTTGCCCGGGCAGGTGTGCACGAAGTTGTCCCGGCCTCAGGCGACTATGAGCTCGGACGCTCGCTTCGTCTACCCACATCGGCCAATGTGTTCAACTTTGCCTACCTGCCTGTGCAGGACGAGCATTCCAAGCTCATTGTGGCTGACAGGCGGGACCATCTTCGGGTCTATTCCCACGATCTGGAACTGCAGCACTCAACATCCGATGCGTATGTGAACTCGGCTGTGTCCCTCCAGGAGGAGAATGTTTCCATCGGCCTGGAAAAGCACTACGAGGACCCCAATCGATTCTACTACATCCCAATTCGGATGATCTCCTCCGACCTGGAAAAGGATCGAGTCCATGAACTCGTTGTCGGCCGAAACATTTCCGTGGCCGCTGATTTTTTTCCCCGGTATCGTTTTTTCCCCCAGGGTGAAATTCATAGCCTGATCTGGGATGGTGTCGGGCTGGAGCTGAAGTGGAAGACCAGGACCATCAAGGGCATGGTTGTGGATTATGGGCTGGCTGATGCCGACAACGACGGGCGACAGGACCTCTATGTGATGATCAACACCCACCCAGGGATCGCCGGCGTCCAGAAGCGGAGAACCAGGGTGCTCACCTACGACCTGGAAACAGGAGCTTCTGGGGCTGTTGCAAAATAAGGGTAATCATCAAACCCTGTCTTCAATATTGACACTTGTGCAAAAAGTCGAACCTGTGAAAGTTTCTTCACCGATCAAACTGTCTGGATCCACGTGATCCGCTCTGCTCAAAACAGAGTCTGTTTCTTCAGGTCAAACCCAAATATTCAGCTTTGCCAGAGGCAAAGCTGAGTTCTGAATTTTTTCGGCTGCATCCTGGCTTTTGCAGCCGCATCAATATTGGCACCGGCCAGAACGCTGATGTTCTGGCCGGTGTTTTGTTTTTAAAGGGCAATGAAGACATTGGGCATTATGCATGTTGAAGAGGTTTTTCTACTTGGCACCATTGCCTCCAAAACCGCTCTCGAGATTGTTGAACTTGAGGTTCCTTTGAGGGGGGACAGGGCGGAGGGCAAACGTGTTGGTCTTGCCTTCCACTTCAGAGAGCGACGCGTATCCCCTGGTATAAATGTAGGCCAAGAGGGCGCGTTCTCGTGACCCATCACCTGCCACCGGGGTGACAATGGCCTGGATGGACGGAAATCTGGATCCACCGAAGCGGTTGTCCCTGATCCGTCGGATAACCTGAGTCACCAACTCTTGAGAATCAGCCTCATACCATTTGTTGATGCCTTGATCGACGAGTGTGAGGGTGTACTCTGATTTTTTTGGGATGAACAGCACTGCTGGAGGGCTCTGGCTGTTCAGAGAGTAGTGGATGGAGTACTCATTCTGGTTTGCCTGCAGCTGGTTGAGGTCCATCTCAAGGCCTGCTGAGGAAAGGGGTATCTGCGAAGCAGGACCAACTTTCAGAGCTCCGCATGCGGATAATCCAAGGAGCATCAACAGGCTCAACAGACAGGTATAAAAAGTTTTGATCATAACAGTCTCCTGTCGCGGTTTGCTGGATGAATCAGTTTATGTTCTCACTGAACTTAATAGGTATGGTGCACGTGAAGTCAAGGGAGTTTCTCTCAGGCTCGATTAAGCTGGTTCTCAGGGGGAAGTCTTGGCAACGACAGGATATTTGCTTCAGGTTTGGACAGGCACAAAAAAAAGCCGGGGCTGAACCCCGGCTTTTTTGCACGGCTGGCAGATCGTTGTGAACTGACCTAGAAGCTGTAGCACACACCCAGGGTCACGTGCTGGGCAGCGTCATCAAGATAGTCATCGCCCCAAGTGTCTTCATCCATATCCAGAGAGGCGTATTCATAGTCCAGGGTCAGGGCCAGAGCCTCAAACAGGGCGTATTCGTTGCGGAAGGTGATTTCCCAGGCGTCGTCTTCTTCAGTCATGAGCACGCCCAACCAGCCTGCGCCTTGACCGAGTTCTGCTGCGAACTCACCAACTTCTTTGTCATTGGTACCCTTGATATAAGCTGCACCAATAGTATGGGAGAGTTTGTCCATAAAGGAGAAGTTCTTCAGGGCTACACCGAGCTTCCAGATGCCGGTGGGCACATACTGGGCAAAGGAGTAGTTGGCGGCATAGCTCAGAGAGGTCTGGCAACCGGTGAAGCCGAAGCCGCCGGCAACTGGAGGATTCACAAAGCCGTCATTGTGCAGCATGGGGAAGGTTTCGCTACCGTCACCCAGGTCGTCGTCGTCGCCAGAGGAGTACAGGAAGAACAGGCTTGGGGTCATGTTGTCCATGACGTAGTCAACCATGAAGTCAGCGTACCAACCTTTTCTTTCAGCAACATCGCCACTGGCTGAAGCTGGTTCCCCGTCTTCAATGATTTCAGGAAAAACGACATCCGCTTCAGCATCGGATGAACCGTAGACAAACTGCCCTGAGATGTTGATAGGATCGAACATATTCAAGCTGTAGTCGAAACCCAACCACCAGGCATCACCTTCATCTGTGAAATTCACGTTGTCTTCGTCTGCAAAAGCGACTGGAACAGAAGCTGTGGCCAGATCTCCAGAAACGTAGTTTCTGTTGTTCTCCATGGCCGACTCGCCCATCCAGGAATAAACAAAGTAGGGGTTAACGCTGTATCCATTGCCAGTGATGGGCAGGGACAGCAGAGCGACATCGACTGCACCGCCTGTGGTGTCATCGTCGCCGATCTGGTCTTCGTCAACACCCCGGACCCAACCCAGGGTCAGGCCGAACATGTCATTGATCGGAGTGGAAACGATGGCACCAGCCATGTCGCCGCCCAGGACAGGGTTGCCCATGGCACCGCCAGGCAGGGCAAAACCCTGGATACCAACCTTGGCGTTGACGTCGGTGTTGGGAAAATTAAAGTCGAGCATGGCCCGTTTGATTTCGACCTGGTTTGTTTTGTCAGCGCTGAAGTCACCGCCGCCCCAGCCGAAACCGGAGTCGATTTCATAGCCAACGACTGCTTTCAGGTTTTCGTTGGTCACGTACTCGAAGTACTGCCTGACACGCTGGTAGGCGTGGAAGTCGTCGCCATCGTTGTCTTCATCAAAAACAGGCCCTCCGGAAAAGCCGGCGTTATTGTCCACCCAGGAAAAGGCGGACCGATAGTAGCCGTAAAAATCCAACTCACTCGCGAAGGAGTAAGCTGCGCTGCTCACGACAAAAGCCGCAACCAGCAGAGAAACAAGTACCTTTTTCATGATTTCCTCCTTTTGCTCTTCTTGCCAAAAAATTGTTGAGATCCGCCTGACACCGTGCAGGAAAAGTATTAGCAAGGGGTTTTGAAAAGGTCAAGCAAATTTTGGCCAAAAGTTCAAAATTTTTTACGGTACAATAAATTAAATTTTAAAAAAACTTTGATGGCAAAAGTTTTTTTTAAAAAAAAATCATTATAATAGAGAAGATTATGAAAAAGTTGACCGCGTTTTCGGTTTTCTCACGGCAGATCTTTTTTTCATCTTTGGGCGTGCCTGGTTTGGTCCTTCCAGCCAGGTCTCGCCCTCAAGTCTTGGAAAACCGGTCACTTTGGGGGATTTGGGGGCTCAGAGAGGGGAGTATAAGATCTTGTACTCCGGCGGACGTGTAGATCCGGCAGCGGTTATCTTTGTCCCGAAGCAGAAAATGGATGATCTTGAACTGCCCGGAGGGTGGACGTCCCTTTCAGGCCCTGGCCAGCTGGAGGAGCTGATCCAGCGCATGCAGGACCGTTTCGATCCCCTTCTTAAGGTCTGGGCCTTGGCTGGACATGCCCATGGAGCCCAGGGCCAGGGAGAGCTCCTGGGTTATCTCTATTCCTCCGGCAGGGTCAGTGTGACATGGTCTGCAGAATCTGAGCGTTATGTGGTTCATCCCGTGACTGGTGCCTTCAACCCCAAATACGATACGATTTAAAGGAGAGCTTTATGAAACGCTTTGCATATTCCAGCCTGCTTCTGGCCGCGCTTGTTACCGCTATGGTTGTCTCCGGCTGCGCAGGGTTTGGGCCGTCGAGCCAGGTCCTGCCTTCTTCTGCGGGCAGCGCGATCACCCTGGAGCAGTTGCGTGCTGACATGGACGACTATCAGGTTGTCCAGTCCGGGCCGGTGTTCAACCCCTCAAGCCTGCTCTTTCTGCTCAGGCAGAGCGACTCCGAGGTCAAGCTGACCGGGCAGTGGAGCCGGGTCAAGTCGGACAAGGAGCTCAACGACCGCCTCAAACGAATGAGGGAACTCCGCGACCCGAACATCAAGCTCTGGGCCCTGCTGGCACCGACCCAGTCCCCGGACAGAGACCGGAAGCTGCTGGGGTATATTTACACGGCCGGGACCGCGTCCGTGAGGCAGGGCGACTCGCCTGGGACCTATGTGGTCCGGGCTGTTCCTGAGAGGTTCAACCCCAGGTACTATGGTGATGACGACAATTTTGGCGGGTCGTTGGAAAGATAGGGCTTGGCGAGGGTAAGGGCCCACACTGAAGATAATCATGATGCGGCTGCACAACCCGGATGCAGCCGCAAGAGTTAAAAATTCAGCCCTACCTTTGGCCTGGTCCTTACCCACGCATAGGACAGTGGGGTCGAAGAAAGAGTTTCAAGAAGTTTTAACCGCCCGCTCCCGATGGTCGCTT
>CAYOID010000008.1:0-82229 GCA_964403955.1 uncultured Desulfohalobiaceae bacterium
GCTGTCCGAAGGACTGAGGGGTAGGGGGAGCTGCCCGTAGGGCTGAGGGGTTCTTCCTCATGAAGTTTCATATGAGAATAATCAAAGAGTTACAAAAAAACTTGAAGCCGGGAAACCGCTGCTCGGACTTTTTGCCCTGGCGTCTCTCTAAGCCATGACGAACCGCTGGGGCCTCAGGACGACCCTTTGACAATGTTCTGAACCATATTTGTTGTGGACAGCCCCTGCACCACGTCCACCAGGACCACTGAACCTCCATAGGACTCGACCATTTCCCGGCCCACAACCTGATCCAGCTGGTAATCTCCGCCTTTAGCCAGAATGTCGGGTCGAAGCGTGCTGATCAGCTCCAAGGGGGTGTCCTGATCAAAGACCACCACCAGGTCGACGCACTCCAGGGCACTGAGCAGGGTGGCCCGGTCGTGCTCGGAGAGTATGGGCCTGGATGGCCCCTTGAGCCTGGTCACGGAGGCATCCGAGTTCAGGCCGACCACCAGGCGGTTGCCGTGTCTGGCGGCCTCCTGAAGGAGCTTGATGTGGCCCGGGTGCAAAAGGTCGAAGCAGCCATTGGTGAAGACCACCTTCTGATTCTGGTTCTGCCAGGAGGCGATTGTGTTCCCGGCCGACTGCCAGGTGCATATCTTGGGATTGTGCATGGGGTAGTGGCTCAAGGCCTGTTCCAGCTCCTCCCGGTCTATGGGCTGAGTCCCGAGTTTGCTGACCACGATGCCTGCTGCACTGTTGGCGGTCCGGGCGGCATGGGGCCAGTCCATGCCTGCCCCGACACAGGCTGCCAGACAGGCGATCACCGTGTCCCCTGCCCCGGAGACATCAAAGACTTCCTTGCTCTGGGTGGGGATGCCCATGGGATCGCCTTTTCCGGAGATGAGGACCATGCCCTGGCTTCCCCGGGTGAGCAGGATGTGTTCGAGGTCGAGCTCAGCGCACATGTCCTGTGCAGCCTTGATCAGGGCGGGGCTGTCAGTGGAGGTTGTGCGGGCTGCCAATTGCAGCTCCCGGGTGTTCGGGGTCAAGCAGTGGGCCCCGCGATACCGGGACCAGTCCTGACCTTTGGGGTCTACGAGCAGGGGAAGCTCCATCCCGCGACACGTTTCGATCACCCTGCGGCAGAAGTCGGAACTGAGCACGCCTTTGTCGTAATCAGAGAGGATGACCAGGGTTTCTGCCTGGACTGCCTCCTGGAACCTTGCTTCAAGGGCTTTTTCCAGGCCCACAGGAGGGGACTGTTCTTCATCCAGGCGGAGCAGTTGCTGGTTTTGGCCCATGATGCGAGTTTTGGTGATCGTGGGCAGATCGTCGCGGAGTACACTGAAATCCTGAATCTTTTTGTGCTGCAGGAGGCTGGACAGGGTTTGGCCGTGCAGATCTGATCCTCTCAGTCCCAAAAGGCTGACCTGAACTCCCAGCCCGGCCAGGTTGGCAGCCACGTTTCCTGCTCCCCCAAGCGCCGCGGATCTCCTGTTGATCCGCAGGACTGGGACCGGGGCTTCAGGAGAAATCCGGTTGACATCACCCCAGATATACTGGTCGAGCATGATGTCGCCGATGACCAGAACCCGGACTTTTGACATATCAGGAAGCATTGGCTGGCCTCAATGTTGGTGCGGCCGCAAAAACTCAGGATGCAGCCGCAGAAGTCAGCGCAGCCTCTGGCTGCGCTGGATATTTGTGTTTGAACCGAAGAAAGAACCTCACTTTTGCTCAGGGTGTTTCACCTTGATGCAGCCAGTTTGCTCAGGAAAGAAACTTTCTGGGCTGCTCCCGATTCTTTCCCAATTGATCTGCAACAATTCAGGGGGATCTTTCAGTTTCGGTCATTGGGTCATTCGAATTTCGAATTTGTTTCGGATTTCGATATTCGGATTTCGGATTTACCCCACTCTGGTTCGATTGGACTGAGAGAGAAGACCTGAGCGAACTGACAAATGAGAGCACTGATGTTTGAAGTTTCATCCGAGAATGATCAAAGAGTTATGACAGTCATCTCACACTGGGAAACCATATTTTCAACTCTGTACACCGGCATCAATGTTGCGTATGGCATGAACGAAGCCCGGCAAGGGTCAATGGTTGATGTGAGCATCGAAATACCGGCAGTGAAAGGACTGCTGACAGCAGGAGCAATCAAGCACACATTGGCCTGGTTTGTAAAGGACTTGAGAGGTCCTGATTCATCTTCAATAAGCCAGGGCTGAGTAGCTGAGCAAGGGGTGACACGTCATGGACAAGGGCAAGCTCAAAAAGATCCTGGAGTTCATTCATCTCCGCTTTCGGGCCCATGGGACCGAGCTGGGGATGTCCACCGAGGAGGTCATCCAGGAGGCCAGGCAGGCCGGGAAAGCTTCCGAGTCTGCTCCGGAAAAAGCACCAGCCGATGATCCAGAGCAGGATTCCCAGTAAACCCCCTGCCCCGGACCCGCGAGTTAAAAAACTAAAAAGTCAGCGCAGCCAGAGGCTGCGCTGACTTGATGGGCTGAACCGGTTCTGGCACTTTGAAAGAGATGGATAAAAGCTCTGCATACATTCGAATGTGCGACAAGGCGGATGAGATTCAAGACCAGTGGACCCCGGCCCATGGGGATTTTTTCGTTGGGCAGAGCGGGCAGGTCGAGTGCTGGGTGGCCTCCATCCACGGCCGTCGCAGGATGTCTGGCAACTGGGAAGTCAGGGAGACAGATGATGGCCTGATCAGGGTCTGCAGGACCATCTGGCTTCCCCGTCTGGATCAGCTCATGGAGCTGGCTCAGGTCCCTGGACTGCGCTTTGAAAAGGTGACTCAGCATTTTTACGACTGGACCAGGACTCATTACCCAAGCCTTGATGGCCGGGCAGGAAAGGTGTTTTCCAGCCTGGAGCAGACCTGGCTGGCTTTCATCATGCAGTGGAAATTCGGAAAAAACTGGACTGGACAGGATTTTCTCAAAACCTGAATCTTCAGGAGCAATTGACACCGGAAGCAGCGGCTTCTAAACAGAAGAGACATGACCGGCGTCAGCGCAGCCTCTGGCTGCGCTGGATATTTGGGTTTGGATCAAAGAAGGAACCTTTCTTTTGAGCAGGGTGTGTCACCAGGCAACCAAAAAAAAGAGCATGAACATCTCATGAGGACATGGAGGCAAGTCTGCATGGAACATTTCTCCAATATAAGATCCAACCCTTTCGGCGATCGGCCGGTGGTTCACCCCTCTTCGTATATCGATCCATCGGCCCAGCTCATTGGCAATGTCCACATTGACCAGAATGTCTTTGTCGGGCCTCTGGCTGTGCTGCGGGCGGATGAGCCCGGCCCTGACGGCCGGGTCAAGCCGATCATGCTCCAGTCAGGGGTCAGCATTCAGGACCTGGTGGTCATTCACTCCAGGGGAGGCACCAGCGTGCTCATCGGCGAAGAAACATCAGTGGCCCACTCCGTGGTCATTCACGGGCCTTGCGAAATAGGGCGGGGCTGTTTTATGGCCCTGCGGACCTGCATCTACAGCGCCACCCTGGAGGATGGGGTTTGGCTGGGGATTGGGGCTATCGTGATGCGGACCACTGTGCCCTCCCACACCATGGTTCCGGCAGGGGCGGTGGTCAGCAGCGATGCGGACGTGAACCGTTTTCGGGTCACGAACTACAAGGAGCAGAACTACCAGCATGAGGTGTGGTCAGTGAGCAGCATGCTCAGGGACAAGTATCTCAAGGGTTGAACATTGTGTTATGCATGATCTTTTCATGCTCAACTTAGCTGCTGGGGAAGGCCAAACCGCTTCTCTTCGGCTTCAAAACAATCGTCGAATCAGGTCCGGCCATGCCAGTTTCTTTCTTGATCAAACTGGCATATTGAACCCCAGTGCTATGACTCATTGAAATCATTTTTTATTCATAAAAATCAAAGAGATATGGGTCAGCGCAGCCAGAGGCTGCGCTGACAAGAAAGAGGATGTTCGCGTCCGCGGATCTGGTGACCGGGGAGGGAAAAATGACCATGGATTTTGACGCCGTGCAGAAGTGCCTGGATCAGAACTTGATCGAACGTCTGGATGAGGACAGGTGGCGCAGAAAGAACGATGGTGCCAATGCGAACAGTCCGGAGCACGGTGAAGAAAACCCTGCAGTGGCCACGTCCGGGCTGACCAACCATCTGAAAAGGATTTCCAAACAGATGGACATCTACCAGCACCGGATCTGGCAGCTCAAGGACCGGCTGTCCTGCGAGATCTACGGACCCAGCTCGCAGTCCATGACTGATGAGCTCCTGGTCAAATGCAACCTCGATGTGGACAAGAATTCCAAGGACTACATCAGGGTCCTGCGCAAGGTGCTCATGACCGAGATCGAATACTACAGCGTGCTGATGGAACGAGAAAAGGGAGACCCGACCTTCGAGAGCCAGACCGTGCTCAGGGCCAGGTCGCAGACAAAGGACAGCCAGCAATGACCTATTTGATCGCCATCATACTGATCCTGGTCCTGCTTCTTGTTGGGCTGTTGGTGCTGATCAGACGAACTCCGACCAGGTCGCATGACCAGTCTGAAGCCCAGGCCCAGGGACCAGTCCCCGGGGGAGCCGATCAAGGGCTTGAGATGCAGATTCCTGATGGCCAAGAGGTTCAGGATGGGGGGCAGCAGTTTAAGCTCGATTTTTTAAACGACTCGACAAACTTCAAGCACTATGTCGGCGAGTGCGTGTCCAAAGTTTTCAACCTGCCGGAGACCGGCGATCAGCCCTCCTGGCAGCCCATGGCCATGGACGATATCAGCGAAGAGCTGAATTCGGCGATCATTGCATCCCTGTCCAAGCTGAAGAGCTTTGGGACAGTGCACAAGACCCTCAAGATCATGGACGATCCTGATGTGGGCATGCAGAAGATTTCCGAGGTCATCGTCACCGATCCGATCCTGTCGGCCGAGGTCCTCAGAGTGGCCAACAGCGCCTTTTTCGGAACCCGGGACAAGGTCCAGTCCATCCATTATGCCATCATGATCCTGGGTATCGTGAACCTGAAAAAGATCCTCTACCACTATTACTTTTTTGGACAGTTCGACAAAGCGCCTCCAAGGGAAAAAGTCATCTATCACCACCTCTGGAATCACGTCAGCCTGACCTCCCTGATCGCAGCCCAGCTTTCCAACGCCTGGGACGACCTGGATCGGGGGACCCTGTTCACGGCCGGGCTGCTGCATGACCTTGGCAAGTTCATCATCCTGAGCCTGGTCCATGAGTACTTCTACAAGGATGCCACCTTTCTGCCCTACTTCGAGCGGATCTCCCTCAAGGACGAGGAGGACAACTTTGGTTTGAACCACCCGGCAGTGGGGCAGGTGGCCTGCGCGTACTGGGACCTGCCCAGGTTCATCACCAAGGTGGTGGGCCTGCACCATGCCCCGGCAAGCGTGCCCAGACAGAAGATCAGCAATGACAGTGGGTTTCTGAAGTACCTGGTGGCCCATCACATCGCCAACCAGGTCTCCAATGCCCTGATCGAGGGCAAGGACTTCTATGCAGTCGCCCCTCTGCACCCCTCTTACCACGACCTGGTGGATCCAAGGAAGGTGACCCGTGTTTTGACCGACAATGCCATGTTCACCGAGATGCGCAAGTTCGTGAGTGTTGACGATCAGCGCCTGACGGAAAAGGGCAGGTAACGCGGGGCAGATCATCGAGCGGGCAGCATCGTCAGCGAGATGTTTTCCGGCAATGTTTTCAATCTTTCACTCAAAGCTCAGGGACTCGAGGCTTTCAAATATGAAACTGGTAGAACTACGAAAACTGTCGCAATCAGAGCATGAAAACCTTGATCTTGTCATTGGATTTCAGGAAAGGAATCCTGTTTTGATAGCCAAGAAACAAGAAAAGCATACTTGGGCTCTGTATAAGAACGGTGATTCTAATTTCAAGAAGGCTGTCAAGGTTGAAGAAAGGAATCAAACGACTCTGGAAGATATCTTAGCCTATTTTGTTGAGAAAGGGCTAAAGCCTTTTTGTATAGAACCTCAATCAGATTCTCTTACTGTTTCCATGAGTATTGAAGCCAGAAAGCATGAGGTTGATAGAAGGAGAGAATTTCGAAAGGATGTTGATCTGGCAGGGGAGTATCAAAATTCACGGACAGGAAAATCCAGAAAAGTCCAAGTGGTCAATGTGTCCTCCAGAGGGCTGATGTTCAACACTAGTGACTCTGAAGACATTCAATTGAAAGACTTCCTTTCCTTTTCGTTTAAGCTCGACAACAGTGAGAAAAGCACTATCACAAGGAATGCCAAAGTAAGGCATATTAAGAAGAATCAAGTTGGCATAGTTTTTATAAACCCTCCAGCTTTTGACATGGATTTTGATTTTTATTTGTTGTCAAACACATAAAGATGAGAGGGGAGAAAATTTTGAGGCCAGTACCCACCAAGGCAGTGGGTGAGCTTTGGAGTGATCGCCGGTCTTTGCCATAAACCCCCAATCAGTCAAGGTCCAGCAGTGTCGTTTGATCATCTGTCAAGGCGTCGCCCAAAGGCGCTACCCACTCCTGGCTGAAAGGTTCGAGGATTGTTGTGTGGTCATCTCCTTCTTCACCGACCTGAAAAGGCAGCGTCTCAGTCCATCGAGGTTATCTGAGCGCGGGATTCAAGACCGCGATCCGTGAAATCCACCTCCATGCGGAAGCGAAGTTGTGTGTTCTTCATGGCCCCGAGGATAGCCATGGCCTGTTCCTTTTGAGCCTGGTCCTGGCCAATGCTGGAGACCATGCCTTCAAACAATCTGAAATACTGGCTGTAATCAAAAGTTGCGGCCATGAATCCCGGAGATGATTCAAGGGACGCCGCGTCCAGGGCCTTCGAGAGCTTTTCCGCCCTGTCACCCGCATAGACTGTCAGGTGGGAACCGTGAATGGCCACCTTTGGGGTCACAGGAACGGGCACTGGCAAGGGAAGAGTCACCGGGGTGCCATCGGTGGGAATCTGGAATGCCGCCAGTGGGGGAAACACTGCCGAGGCCGTGCGCAGCAGGGCTGCAGGGTCCTGGGCCGACAAGGTGATCAGAGCGTCGACGTCCTGAGGCATTGCTCCAGAGGCCGCATCGGTCTCCCCCATCTCCAGCGAGAGCAGGGTGCCTGCTATGCCCCGCACACCGGCGGCCATGGCCAGGGCCTGATTCAGAGTCGCTGGATTGTGAGTCCGCATGTCCTGCTGCATGTCCTTGAGGAAGCTGCAGCTGTATTGTTTCTGGGTGATTTTTGTCCACTGCCTGGTCAAGAACGGCAGGACGTTCTCGACATTCAGGCCGATACCAAAAGAGAAAACAGCCGGTTCATCGGTCTTGCGCACATGATCGGGCAGGAAACCGCGCAGCGATTGCAACCCCTTCAGCAGCTCCTGATCATGGCATTCCACAACCATGAGCGAATCCAAGTGGGTCGGTTTACCGCTCAGGTCCAGGGCCGTGTAGCCGAGAACCGTTTGCGGCCAGGCGTTGACAATCGACGTCAGATCATTTCGGCACCCCTCTGCGCGAAGTTCGGCGAGGTCATGATCAGCATCCTTGAGCTGGGGCTTCAGGGCCTGGATCATTGAGGCCATGCGGTTGCCGCTCGTGGTCGTGAGCCCCGTCATGAGCTGGCGGTGATCAAGAAAGCCGATCACGGAGGGATGCAGCTCATACATCTCCTGCAGCGATTTGAGCCGTCCGCTCTGGGCCAGGGACCTTTTCGGCTTTTCCTGTCCCAGGGCCATGGACAGGGTCTGTTCGCTGTGGACTCCAATGTCCAGCATAAAAACCGCATGGCGACGATCCACACCGATGATCAGGCTGAGAAAGGGGGCCTTGTCGTGCAGGACATAGCGTCGGTAGGTCGCATCCCCAATGGTCTGAGGCTGGGCCTCCGCCCTGGCCTTTTTTTCAAGATCATCGATTTTTGCATTGAATCGCTGGACGTCTTTGAGTCTGATGCGGAGAAGTACTGGGGCCAGCCCAATGGCATAGGAGGCAAATGTGGGTTCGGCATCAACCCCCCAGCTCTCCAGATGTTTCTTGGGAGCCATAGCCGTTGCCATGTACTCTGCCCAGAGCTGCACAGCCATGCGCTGACCCGCATTGCCGTCAGACTGACCCTTGGTCTCGAACATGCTCATGGGGTCCAGTTCCTCAGGCATGCTGAAGTGGCCCGCATTCCATTGCAGCAGTTTTTGCAGGGGCAGCGGGTCCAGGCCACCGAGAAAGAAGACGGTGTCATCCGGCACCAGACTGAGCATAGACGACGCTCCTGTCTGCCTCTTTGCCTGTTCCTCCTCTCCGCATGACACCAGCAGCACCAAGGACAGAAAAATGACCGCCAGCAGGCCCAATTTTGTTCGTTCCATGGTCTTCCCTTCTGGTTGTGATGAACTCAAGAGGTGTCCTCCACAGTCTGGTGGGAGGAGATCGAAAGAGATCAAACCGCCAACGCAGCCATGATGTGACCTGCTTCCCGTGCCTTGTGCACTCCATCTCGATGCCTGATGAGGGCAGGCGAAGATCAGGTCGGGGTGTCATCCTCCAGGCCGGTCACAGTCAATACAAATGCAAGAACCAGACCCAGCAAAGGCGTGACCCGTTATTGAGCCGGATTACTGGATCACCTTCATGGGCATAGATTGAAGGTGTTCCAGAGAGGCTCGTTTTCAGGCTTTGGATCGCTCGATTGATTCTCAAAGCAGCCCCAGCAGTGTCCGGCGCAGCCAGTCCAGGCCGGTCATGGCGAAGAGCTGAATGTTTCTGGACCTGGAGCGGAAGCGGAAGTTGAAGGTTCTGGCAGCTGCACTCTGCGGGCCGGCCAGGCCGATGCAGACCATGCCCAGCGGCTTGTCCTTCGACCCTCCACCGGGTCCGGCGATCCCGGTGGTGGCCAGGCCATAGGTGGCATTGGCTGTCTCCCTGACCCCTTGAGCCATTTCCAGGGCTGTTTCCTCTGAGACCGCCCCGCTTCTTTCCAGAGTCTGGGAGGACACACCGATGAGCTCCACCTTGGAAATGTTGTCGTAGGTCACGGCTCCGAAGTGGAAGTAGTCCGAGCTCCCGGGAACGCTGGTGATGAGGTGGGAGATCAGCCCTCCGGTGCAGCTCTCGGCCAGGGCCAGGGTGGCCCCTTTTTCCCGCATGAGCTGGCCCACCACTTCAGCCATGGTTTCCTGGTTTTCGGAAAAAATGTGCGCTCCCAAAAGGGGCCTGATCCGTTCGGCCGCTGCCTGGAGCTGATGTTCAGCCTCAGCCCCGTCGCTGCCGCTGGCGTAGAGCTTGACCTGGATGATGGGAAAGGAGGTCCGGTATCCAAAAATGACTCCTGGGCATTCTGGAGCCATGGGCTCGAGGATGTCTGCTGCGCCTGATTCGGTCAGGCCGAATGTGGAGATGGTCCTGACCAGCCGGTGACCCAGGTTGTGGCTGAACCTCTCACCTATGGCCGGCAGGACGGAGTCATCGAACATGCGCTTCATTTCCGCGGGCACTCCAGGGAGGAAGAAGCACACGCAGCGGTTGACGGGCAGGAAAAACCCCGGGGCCGTGCCCAGGGGATTGGGGATCAGGGTCGAACCTGCAGGAAGCTGAGCCTGCTTGAGGTTGGACTCGGGCATGTCCCGGCCCAGCCTCTGGAAAAAGCCCTGGACATGCCCCCGGGCTTCGAGGTTCTCCTCCAGATCTGTCTGAGCGGCCAGAGCTGCAGCCTGTGCCGTGAGATCGTCGGACGTGGGTCCCAGCCCACCGGTGATCAGGCCGATATCCGCCTTGTCGCCCATGTCCTTCAGTGCGGCTGCGATGTCCTGGATGTCGTCTCCAACCGTGCAGTGGAGGGCCACTCGAACCCCGGCCTCCTCAAGCTTTTCAGCCAGCCAGGCCGAGTTGGAGTCCACCAGGGCTCCGGTTCTGATTTCATCCCCAGTGGCCAGGATGTGCGCAGTGATCATGGCTGCTCCCTTTTCAAAGGCTTCACGATCGCATCACTCCGGGGGAAACTCGTCCATTCTGGTCCAGACCAGGTTGTAGAGATCCAGCCTGCGATTGTAGATGTTGCGGACGCTGCCGTGCTCCCGGAGCTCTTTGAGCAGATCCAGATCCAGATCGGCAATCAGGGTCATTTCAGTGTTCGGTGTGGCCTCGGCCGCAATGGCGTCGTGGGGGAAGGCGAAGTCCGAGGGAGTGAAGATGGCCGACTGAGAGTACTGGATGTCCATGTTTTCCACCCTGGGGATGTTGCCCACGCTGCCGGAAATGGCCACATAGCACTCGTTCTCGATAGCTCTGGCCTGGGCGCAGCGCCTGACCCGCAGATAGGCGTTCTTGGTGTCGGTCCAGTAGGGGACCAGGAGGATGTTCATGCCCTGATCCACGAGAATCCGGCACAGCTCTGGGAATTCAATGTCGTAGCAGATCAGGATCCCGATCTTGCCCACATCGGTCTCAAAGACCTTGATGTTCTCTCCTCCCCGCAGCCCCCAGTTCTGAGTCTCTTCCGGAGTGATGTGCAGCTTGTACTGCTTTTCCCAGGTCCCGTCCCGCCTGCAGAGGAAGCAGACGTTGAACAGCTTGTTGTCCCGGTATTCAGGAAGGCTGCCGGAGACGATGTTGATGTTGTAGGACAGGGCCATGTTCACCAGCTCCTCCCTCAGGGGCTCAGTGTATTCGGACAGGGAGCGCATGGCCTCCGGGGCCTGCTCCTCGTCGAACTTGGAGATGAGCGGGGCGTTGAACAGCTCGGGAAAGAGGATGATGTCCGAGTTGTACCCGGCCACCGTGTCAATGAAGAACTCCACCTGCTGCAGAAAATCGTCAAAAGACTCGAAGAGGCGCATCTGCCACTGGACCACCCCGAGCCGGACATAGGTCTTCTTGGCTCCCATCAAGGGGGAGCGCTCTTCATAGTAGATGTTGTTCCATTCCAGGAGCACGGCATAGCCGTGGGACTCCCTGTCTTCGGGCAGGTAGTCCTTGATCAGCTTCTTGATGTGGAAATCGTTGGAGAGCTGAAAGGTCAGGACCGGGTCGTAGAGCTCCTTGTTCTTGACCATCTGGATGTACTGCTGAGGGGTGAGCTCGTCAGCATACCGGGCATACCCCGGAATGCGGCCTCCGACCAGAATGCCCTTCAGATTCAGGTTCTCGCAGATCTCCTTGCGGGCGTCATAGAGTCGTCTCCCCAGGCGCATGCCCTGATAGTCCGGGTTGACGAAGACTTCGATCCCGTACAGGTAGTCCCCGTCCGGGTCGTGGTTCTTGAGATGCCCTTCGCCGATGACCTGCCTGTAGGTGTGATTTTCCCCGTATTTGGCGAAATTGATGATCAGGCTCAGGGCTGCCGCCACCACAGTGCCCTTATCCTCGATGCAGATCTGACCCTGTGGGAACCGGGCCAGATGGGACGAGAACTCTTCAAAGGTCCAGTAGTCGGTCATGACCCGGTAGACCCGGCTCATGATGTCCACCAGGGCCTCGTAGTCCGAGGCCTTGAGGTTTCTGAGCTCAAGCTTGTGGCCGGTCTGTTCGGAAGTGTTCATGTCTCTTCTCCGTGAACTAGGGCATGAAAACGGTTCACTTTCTGGAGCAGGTGATCGTCGAGTCTGTTCATCGCTGCTTGGGCAATGCCTTCCGGAACTCCGCCGAAAAAGGCCTCGGCCACTCCTCCGGCAATGCAGGCCTGAGTGTCGCTGTCTCCGCCCAGGGAGACGGCGTTGCGAACCGCGTCTTCATAATCTTTTGACTCCAAAAAGGCAATCAGGGCTTCAGGCACCGCACCCTGACAGGTGACGTCAAATCGGTAGCCTGGACGGATGGAGTCAAGGGAACGGGAGAGGTTGTAGCCGAACCTGGACTGGATGGTTTTTTTGATGGTTTCTTTGTCCTTGGACTGTCGGGCCAGAAACACAGCCAGGGCCACTGCCTGGGCCCCTTTGATCCCTTCGGGGTGGTTGTGGGTGGCTGCCGCAGACTTTTCGGCCTGCTTCAGGACCTCATCTTCCTGATCGCAGAGCCAGGCTACCGGGCTGACCCGCATAGCCGAACCGTTTCCGAAGCTGTAGTAAGGCTGGATGGAGTCTGAGGCCGCCCAGGCTGCGAAGTTGCCGCCGTAGCCGGCCATGGGGTAGCGGCGGAAGTAGGCCTTGAGGTTCTGCAAGTATGGGATGCCGTTGAGCAGGCTCTCGGCTACAGCCACCGTCAGGATCGAATCGTCGGTGAACCTGGACTGGGGGGTGAAGAGTTCGAAATCTTTGCCCTTATAGGGATGTGCCTCGTACCTTGAACCGATGATGTCCCCGGCAATGGCTCCAAGCATGTTCTCCTCCTCTTTTTTATGCTGCTCCCAAAGGGGCAGCATAAAAAAGAATAGGCTTTTTTTTCAATGAGGAGAAGGGGGGCACAATGTGGCCAATGACCACCTGTAAAGGTGGGTGGTCTTGATCGTGTGAACCCAGCCAGGGGATGGCTGGGTTCACACGATCAAGTATAGGTGCGCATGATGGAGTGCAGGACCTGGCTAGAGCGGGATTGATGCATCAGAGGCCCGGACTGGAGGGCCTGAAAATGACTCTGGAATGGCTCCCGGTCCCTGCTCTGATAGAGGATCCCCACCGGTATGGTCTCCCCCCACTGGCGGGCAAGGCCCATGGCCAAGTCCCAGTCCTGGGGGTCATGGCTGGAGTCCAGCTCGGTGCAGCGCTTTTTGTACCAGGAGTGGGTGTTGACCTTGTTGAAGGACACGCAGGGCTGCAGGATGTCCACCAGGGCGAAGCCCGGGTGCTTGATGGCGGCCTGGATCAGGGAGATCAGATGGTCCGGCATTCCGGAAAAGCCCCTGGCCACAAAGCCCGCCCCCATGGCCAGGGCCACGGGCAAGGGGGCAAAAGGGGCTGAGGGCGCGCCATGGGGCTGAGCCTTGGTCACCTGGCCGGTCGCTGTGGTTGGGCTGGCCTGGCCTTTGGTCAGGCCGTAGATCTGGTTGTCGTGAACCAGGAGGGTGATGTCGACGTTCCGCCGCACCGCGGCCAGGAAGTGATTGCCCCCTTCCCCGTAGGTGCAGCCATCGCCGCTCTCCACGATCACGTCCATGCCCGGTTGAGCCAGCTTGGCCCCGGTGGCCACCGGCAGCGCCCTGCCGTGCAGGCCGTTGAAGAGGTTGCAGTTCAGGTAGTGAGGGGCCTTGGCCGCCTGGCCGATACCGGAGACAAAAAGGACCTCGTGGGGTTTTCGCTGCAGGCCGGCCAGGGCTTCCTTGACCGATTTCAGAATGGCGTGGTTCCCGCATCCCGGGCACCAGGCGGTTTCAAACTGCCCGAAATCACTGGCTTGAACCATGTCTGCTCTCCTTGATCAGGGAGTTGAGTCTGGAGGTGATGTATCCGGCGGTCAAGGGCAGGCCGTCATAGCGAAGGATCCGGGCAGCGACTTCAAACCCTGTCTCCTTGCGGATCAAAGCCGCAAACTGGCCGCTGGCGTTGCTCTCCACCCCGATGACCTGTCCGGCTGCCCTTAGGCGGTCAAGGAACTGGCCGGGATCAAGAGGCCAGACCTGGGAAAAGTGGATGGTTCCCACCCGCGGGCCTGAGTCTTCCACAATCGCGGCCGCTTCCTGAACCGCGCCCTTGCTGGAGCCCCAGCAGAGCAGAAGGACGTCCGGGGCTTTTGGTCCGGTGATGTCCGGGGGGATGACTTCCTGACGCAAGCCCTGGCCTTTGCGTCGCCGCTTGTCCACCATGTCCGTCCTGACCTGATGATCTTCAGTGATGTGTCCGTCAGGGGTGTGCTCGTCGCTGTCCGCTACGACCAGCGCCGGCCCGCACCCTGGAAGGGCTCTGGGGGAAATTCCGCTGGCGGTGATTTCAAAGCGCACGTAGTCCTGCGGGAAGCTCGATGTGTCAGGCCCTTGTACTGGGGGCAGGCTGTCCAGGTCAAAGGGGCGCACTGGCCGGTACGAATCAGCCAGGAACTGGTCGGTGAGGACAATGGCCGGTGATTGATACCTCTGGGCCAGGTCCATGGCCTGCCTGGTCAGGTGAAAACACTCCTCAGGATTGCCAGGGGCAATGACGATCCTGGGAAACTCTCCATGCCCGCTGTACAGGGCCAGCTCCAGATCTGACTGCTCGGTCCTGGTGGGCAGGCCTGTGGCCGGGCCTGGACGCTGGGCCAGGACAATGGTCACCGGGGTCTCGGTCATGCCGGCCAGGCTGATGCCTTCACCCATCAGGGCGAAACCTCCCCCTGAGGTGGGCACAATGGACCTCGCCCCGGCAAATGATGCCCCGATGGCCATGTTGATGGCGCTCAGCTCGTCTTCAGCCTGCTCCACCACGCACCCCAGCTCATCATCATGGGCAGCCAGGTTCAGGGCCACTCCGGTTGACGGAGTCATGGGATAAAAGGAGCAGAAGTTCACGCCCCCGGCCATGGCACCCAGGGCCACAGCTTCGCTTCCAGCCAGCATGAGCCTGGGCTGATCAGGCTTTTGGGCTTGGTCCAGGCTCGGACCGGAGCCGGCATGGTCTTTGATCCAGGCCACCCCGTTCTGGAAGGCTGCATGATTTTTTTGGGCCAGGGTCGGATCCTTTTTGCCAAACACGGACTGAATCAGGTCTGAGATGGTCTGGGGGTCCAGGTTCAAAAGGCCGGACAGGCAGCCCAGGGCGGCCACGTTGTGCAGGATCTTGTCCTGAGCCAGATCCTGGAAGGGAACGGCCAGAATGGTGTCCTGTCCCTGGGGAGCCAGTTCCTGACTGGTCAGAATCCGGTGCTGAGACGCCAGCTCGTTCTGATGCAGGTCAATGGATTCCCGGGTGAAGGCGGCCAGGATATGGATCTCCTCAGAGGGGCCGAGCAGGGGCATCAGACCAGCCCGAATGGAAAAGGTGTTGTGTCCGCCCCGGATTCGGGACATGTAGTTCTGGGTGACTAGGATCTCATAACCGGACCGGATGAGACCTTTGGCCAGGAGCTGTCCCATGGTGTCCAGGCCTTGCCCGGCTTCACCGCCGATACAGATGGTCAGGTCGTCCATGCTTGCTCCCTGTGACCTTCTTGCTGCACATCAATGTGCAGCAAGGAGGTCAATATTTGCCAGCCCAGCCAGAGGCTGGGCTGACTCCTGGATTCTGAATCCTGAATGTTTGCGGCTGCATCTGGGGTTTTTGCAGCCGCATCCAGTATGCCATGTTCTCACTCTATTCTTCGCCCTCAGCCGGGAGAGTGAAGGTCCGCTGTCCCAGCTCCCGGTCGAGCATGAAAATGCCTCCGGCGGCTTCGCCCATGAGCTTGAGCTTGTCCACGATCTGGCCGGCATTGTCTTCCTCCTCAACCTGTTCGCTGACGAACCACTGCAGGAAGTTGTTGGTGGCATGGTCTTTTTCTTCAATGGCCAGGTTGACCAGGTCATTGATCCGGCTGCTGACGTATTTCTCATGCTCCAGGGCAGCCTGAAAGGCTTCCAGGGTGTTCGGCCATTCCTTGGGGGGCTCTTTGATGGCCCCGAGATGGACTCGTCCGCCGCGCTCATTGACGTAATTGAAGAACTTCATTGCGTGGAAGAGCTCCTCCTGGGCCTGGGCCTTCATCCAGCTCGAGAATCCTCCCGTGCCCAGGTCTTCAAAGTAGGCGGCCATGGCCAGGTAGAGATAGGACGAATAGATTTCGGCGTTGATTTGATCGTTGAGGGCAGTTTCCATTTTTCCGCTGATCATGGTTTTCCTCCAGTATCATTGTGGGTGTTCAAAAGGATCCGAGACCTGCACATAGTTCACGTGGCTCAGAAAGACCCTGTGGCCGCGGACCTGGTGGACAATGTAATAGGTCCCGTCTTCAGGAGCCACGCTGCCGTCTTCGGAGATCCTGGTTCCTCTGGGACGGAGGCTGACCCCGAGAACTTCAAGCTGCTCATTCCTGTCTCTGTCTGTTTCGTCCTGGACCGAGGCGGGATTTTCAACCCGGAATCCGACATGGTTGCAGTACTGGAGAGACTTTGAGGAGCAGGCATCGTTCCAGGGAGAGGCCTGGATAAGATTTCCGATTTCCTGGATATAGGCATCAACTTTCTGTTTGTAAAGGACCTTGTCCGGATTGACGTCCTGGAGCTTCCGATATCCCAGGGCTCTCTGGGCATAGGCCTGAGCAGGGATGCTGTTCAGCATGTCCAGGATGGCCTTCTCCTGGCTCTGGTTGATCAAGGCTGTGGTTTTCTGGACCTTGTCCGCATAGAGCCGGTTCGATGTCAGCCGATACAGCTTGCGGTAGAGCTCCCGCCTGGTTTCCAGATCCTCATGGTCCAGCTCCTGGATTCGGGCCAGGAGCTCAGCCTCACGGCTCTGGCGGAAGAGGCGGTCCAACTCGGGATCGTTGACCTGGATGTAGGTCTGGGCCAGCTGCCTGGCCTGCTCAAACTGGTCGTTGCGGTACAGGGTTCTGATCTTTTCTATGATCGAGGAACGATTGGCGCTGAACTCCTCTTGCGCGCTCTGGACCGAGTAGCGGCTCGTGCTGTAGTACAGTCCGGTTCCGGCCAGGATGACCAGAACTCCCAGAAGAGCCAGGCTTACAATCCGGAAGCGTCCGGAAAGCGTCCCCCGCATACCCAGGATCAGGATATAGATCATCAGGGCAATGAAGGCGACGATGATCAAAGCATAACGTATCATAGGCAACGAATCTGCGCAGTCTCTGGCTGCGGAGAAGAATTGGGTTCACTGGTGCGGTTGCGAAAACTCGCAAGGCAGCCGAAAGAGCCGCTAGAGCGCTCCCAGCACAGCGTTGATGGCCTGCTGGGTTCCGCCGGACCTGGCCTGGACAAACTCCTGGAAGCGCTGGTGGACCTTGTCCCTGCTGGGCGGGTGTCTCAAGTCGGCCGTAAGGGATGCGGTCAGTTCATCAGCCGTGTGCACCACCTTGACCAGGTCGCGCTCAACCAGACTGTGGCCTGCCCAGGAAAAAGAGGGCCAGAATGGCCCGATGCAGGGGGTGACTCCCTGATTCAAGGGTTCGAGAAAATTCTGCCCGCCCAAAGGGGCCAGTGTCCCGCCGACAAAAGCGGCTCTGGCCAGGGCATAGGCCTGTTCCAGCTCCCCGAAGCGATCCCAGAGGATGATCGTACCCTGTGGGACGTGGTCGTTCAGCCTGGAGCGAATCTCCCAGGGCAGGTTCCGGCTTTCGAACCATTCTTTCCAGAAATCAAGCCGGTTCAAATGCCTGGGAAAGACCGCAATGATCGCCTTGGGATTGTCCTGAGCCAGGCGCTCGATCACCGGGGCCACATGGCTTTCTTCCTGCTTGCGGACAGAGCCGAAAACCACAAACTGGCTCTGGGCCTTGATCAGCCCGGACAGGGCATTGTGTACAAAAGGAATCGGGGATGAGGACCTGGCCCGATCGAATTTCATGTTGGGCATGGTTCCCACCCGGGCTCCGGGAAAGAGACGCCTGAAGCGGGCAGCATCCTCCTCAGTCACGGCATGAACCTGGTTTGGGGCCAGGTCGGACCACAGCCTGTCCAGACAGAGATATCTGGCTAGGCTGCGGCTGGACAGGCGGCCGTTGAGAAGCATGATCGGAACTTTTTCCCTCTGGCAGGCCCGCATCATTCCAGGCCAGAGCTCGGTTTCCAAAAGAACGGCCACCCTGGGCCGGCAGGCCTTGACCACCCTGCGCATGGCCCAGAGGGAGTCCCGCGGGCAAAGGGCGGCCCGGACCCGGGCATGGTCGGGAAAAGAGTGATTCTGGATGACCTCCAGGCCCTGCAGGGTGTTCGTGGTCACCAGGGCACGTACAGCCCTGGAAGCCGGCCAGTTGTCGAGCATCTCCCGGGCCAGGCCTGCTTCACCGGTGGAGGCGGCCTGTATCCAGAGGTCAGCCTTGTCCGGTTTGAGCCTGGTCCAGAGCCTCTTCTGCAAGCTGGGCCGCAGCCGTTTGGACACGAGCAGAAAAGGGGGCAATCCAGTCCAGAGCAGGGAGTAGACCAGCAGCAGGAGCCTGGAACTGGAGGACAAGGTGCGCTGTTCAACCATGGCATGCTCCTTAACTTTCTGGGCTGAAGGGTTTTTCCTCATGACGTTTCATGCGAGGGCAGGCAGCGGCAGCGCTGAAGACCGAGTTCTATGAGTCTGGCAATCAGATCGTCGAACGAAACGCCGCAGGCCTGGGCTGCCTGGGGAAGGAGACTGGTTGCCGTCATTCCCGGAAGGGTGTTCACCTCCAGAACATAGGGGACCCCCTGATGGACCATGAAGTCGGTTCGACTGCAGCCTGCCAGCCCCAGGAGCTCATGGGTCAGCCGGGCCAGGCTCTGAATGTGCTCGGTCAGCTCGCTGGAGATCGGGGCAGGACAGATCTCTTCAGCCGCTTCTGGGGTGTATTTGGACTGGTAATCAAAAAAAGCCACAGAATCAGCAGGCTGAATAAGGATCGGTGGAAGGGCCTCCTCGCCAAGAATGCCGCAGGTGATTTCCTGGCCTGGAATCAGCTTCTCCACCAAGACCTCGACATTTTTAGCGAACAGCCTCTTCAGGGCCGGCTCGAGTTCAGCCTGGTCCGTGACCAGACTGATGTCCAGACTGGACCCGCCATTGTTCGGCTTGAGAAACAGGGGGGCGTCAAAGGGAGGTCTCCAGCCGTTGTCGGGGGGGACCGGCAAAAAGTCCCAGTCCGGGGTGAGGATCCGGGCGCTGCGCAGCAGCTTTTTGCAGGCGGCCTTGTTCAAGGCCAGGATGGAGCCTCTGGGGCCCGATCCCTGGTAGGGGCAGCCAACCTGGTCCAGAATGGCCTGAATGAGGCCGTCTTCTCCAGGAGAACCGTGCAGATTGATGAAGGCAAAATCTGATGACGCCGCTTCTTTGGGAAGATCGGCAAAACTATCGGCTGGGTCGAAAAAGCGGACCTGGTGCCCGAGGCGCTCCAGAGACTGGGCGATGGCCCTGGAGCCGTTCAGTGAGACGGTTCTTTCATTGGACCAGCCCCCGCCGATCAAAAGGATACGCATCGAGGTCGACCTCCAGGCGAGTGTTCAAAAGCTTTTCAATATCCTTGCCCTGCTGGAAAGAACGTTGAATGCGGGCAATGAGGTCCTGATTGACCCCATAGCGATCAACCAGGTCGACAAACCTGTCTTTCAGGGAGACCACACTTTCATGCTTGACCCTCTTGTCGGCATAGATGATGGCCAGAGGGAGAAAATGGGCCTCCAGGTCCAGGGGGCCGGGCCAGTGGACATGGTGCATGACTCCCTGGGCAACGGCCGGGTTCCTGGTAGCCTGTATGACCCAGGAGCTGCCAAGCTGACTGTGATTTCCGCCAAACTGGACAGTATAGGTTTTGCCCAGGTCGTGCAACAGAGCGGAAGCTCTGACAGCCTGAACATTGAGCCCCATTCCCCTGTCCCGGGCCAGCTCGGCCAAAATAGTGGCTACACCTGCCACGAGCCAGCTGTGGACTCTGATATGCTCCAGCATGCCGTATCTGTTCCAGAGCTGGAGGCACTCTGCGTCAGTGGGCACGCGACCGGAGCACACAGCTGCGAAAGGCGTAAATCGAGTTGTTTCGGGCATGGATCAGCAGGAGTTGCTGCCGGGCCGACAGGTATAGGATTTTTGGCAGGTTCAAAGCCTGTGAAGTCTCCATCCGGGCATCAGTGTATGCCTGGACTTTAGCCATAGTTTGTGCAAAAAGTAAAGCCCGTTGACGGGTTATGGGTCAGCTTTGCCAGAGGCATGGCTGACGAAGGAACCTCTCTGACGCCCAAAAAGAGGACAATCTGTTCCCATGGAACTCGACGACTTTCAGCAATTCAGCGATCCTGAGCTCGTGCATGATCTGCTGCGCTCCATTCAGGCCCAGCTCGATCATCCCCTGGTGTTTATGGAAGTCTGCGGAACGCACACCGTGTCCATTTTTCAGAGCGGCCTGCGTTCCCTGTTGCCGGATGGGCTCATTCACCTTTCAGGACCGGGATGCCCTGTCTGTGTGACGCATGGCAAAGACATCGGCGCGTTTCTCGAGCTGGCTGGAAAGAATGAGGTGATCCTGGCCACTTTTGGGGATATGATGCGCGTTCCCGGACCGGATGGGCAGACACTGAAATCGGCCAAGGCTGATGGAGCCAGGATCAAAGTCTGTTACTCGCCAATGGAGGCCCTGAAGCTGGCCCGGGAAGCACCTGAAGCGACTGTGGTCTTTCTTGGGGTCGGCTTTGAAACCACAGCTCCAACTGTTGCGGCTACTGTGAAGCAGGCCCGGAAGAGCGGGTTGAACAATTTTTGTGTCTACTCCTGTCACAAGCTCATCCCGCCGGCCCTGAAGCAGCTGGTGGCATCACAGGACTGCAAGGTCCAGTCTTTTGTACTCCCGGGCCATGTGTCCACGGTCATCGGCACCAAGCCCTATGAGTTCCTTGCCCGGGAGCATGGTCTTCCTGCAGTGGTGACCGGATTCGAGCCCCTGGACATCCTTCAGGCCCTGTACATCATCCTGGAACAGCGGCGCAGCGGACGGAGTGCAGTGGTCAACCAGTACAGCCGGGGGGTCGATCCACAGGGCAATCCCAAGGCTCTGGCCATTCTGGACGAGGTCTTTGAGGTTCAGGATGCCGACTGGCGGGGACTTGGCCGCATTCCTGCGAGCGGTTTGGGGGTTGGGTCAGACTTCCAGGACTTTGATGCCAGGGTGCGCTTTGACGTCCGCCAGGTGGAGGTTCCCGAACCGCCAGGGTGCAGGTGCGGTCAGGTCCTTCAAGGACTGATCCAGCCGGATCAGTGTCCCCTGTTCGGCACCAGTTGCACGCCAACAGCGCCGGTCGGTCCATGCATGGTTTCCACTGAAGGAAGCTGTGCCGCGTTCTATAAGTACCAGTAAAATTCAGCCGAAAGACGGCTGAATTGTATTGTATTTGATTTTTATGGCCAGGTTTCCATTTCCTGGAAGACGGCGAGAAAACGATGAACAGACGACTCATGCTCGATCACGGCAGCGGCGGCCTGGCCTCGCAGCGCTTGATCACCAACCTCTTTTTGACCTATCTGGGCAACCCCTTCCTGAACTCTCTGGACGACGGGGCCTGCCTGGACCTCAAAGGCCGGGTGGCCATGAGCACGGACACCTTCACAGTGGATCCCATCTTTTTTCCCGGCGGGGATATCGGTTCGCTGGCGGTGCACGGCACAGTCAACGATGTGGCTATGCTCGGGGCCATACCGCGATTTTTGAGCTGTGGATTCATTCTGGAAGAGGGCCTTGACCTGGATATCCTGGAGCGGATTGTGGCTTCAATGGGCAAAGCGGCTGAGTCCGCCGGAGTCCAGATCGTGACCGGGGACACCAAGGTCGTGCCCAGAGGGGCCGTCGACAAGGTGTTCATCAACACCACCGGGCTGGGGGAGCTTTTGTTTCCACAGCCCTTGAGCGGTTCGGGGGCCCGAGTCGGGGATGCCATCCTGGTCAGCGGCTCAGTTGGCGATCACGGTCTGGCCATCTTTTCCACACGCGAGGGGCTCAGCTTTGAGACCGAGGTCAGAAGCGACTCCGCTGCCTTGAACCATCTCATTGTCAAGCTTCTGGAGCAGGTTCCGGAGGTCCATGTGCTTCGGGACCCGACCAGGGGCGGACTGGCCACGACCATCAACGAGATCGCCCAGCAGTCGGGATGCGAGTGTCTGCTTCAGGAATCCAGCATACCGGTCAGTGATCATGTCCGGGAGGGGTGCTCCCTGCTGGGCCTGGATCCTCTCTACCTGGCCAATGAAGGCAAGTTCATCTGCTTTTTGCCAGAGGACAGGGTTCATGAGGCTCTGAAGGTGCTCACCCGGGATGAGCTCGGTGCAGCTGCTGCCCGAATCGGGTCGGTGGTCCAGGGACAGCCCGGCCGGGTGGCCCTGAAGACAAGAATCGGCGGGCGGCGGCTTTTGAACATGCTCGAAGGTGAGCAGCTGCCCAGGATCTGTTAACATCGCCGCTCCGGCCCCGGTGGTGGTCGCTTGAGGAACAAGGAGGGCTTCGAACTTACTCGGTCTTCCGGATCAGTTCGAGGCCCAAACCTCTCAGCTCCTGGATGAGCAGCTCAACCGCCCTGTCCAGCCCGGCCTGAACTTCCGGGGATAGCTCCAGCCCGGTGGACAGGTCTTTGGGCGTGATGCCCACAAGGGTGATGTTCGGGGGCAGGGCGTCGGTCATCTGGGCAATGGCCAGGACATCGCTCAGGCCCAGCTGGTGAGGGGAGATCTTCTGCTGAAAGTGCCCGGGGGACTCGCTCAGGTCCAGGACAAAAGCCTGTCCAGGCTCGAGCTTGGAGTTCTGGGCCACATCCACGATGAACAGGTGGGTCCGGTCGTCCAGGTGGGGTAGAAGCTCCACCCCGCTGGTCCCGCCGTCCAGGATCTCCACCTCCGGAGGCAGCTCAAAACTTCGGCTGAACTCCTCAACGGCTTTGACTCCGGCCCCTTCGTCAGACAAGAGGATGTTGCCCACCCCCAGGACGAGAACGTTCAAGCCGGTGTTCGACTCTCTGGTGTGTTGTATTGGCATAGTTTGAGATGCAGGAGCAGTCATTGAGGCTTCAGTTTAGCCTGAGGCAAAGCGAAATTGCATTATTGTGATTTGAATGAATAAAAAAAGAGAGCCCGGGCGGAATCCGCCCGGGCTCTCATTTTTTATAGGGCCTTGACCTTGATGAGCTCGTTCTTCTCGGTGTCCATCATGTGGATGGCGCAGGCCAGGCAGGGATCAAAGGAGTGGACCGTGCGCAGGACCTCCAGGGGTTTTTCCGGATCGGCCATGGGGTTGCCGATCAGGGACGCCTCGTAGGGGCCGAGCTCCTCGTCCTTGCCCCGCGGTCCGGCATTCCAGGTGGAAGGGACCACGCACTGGTAGTTGTCGATCTTGCCGTCCTTGATGACCACCCAGTGCGAGAGCACGCCCCGGGGCGCTTCGTGATAGCCGAAGCCCCGTATCTCGCCTTTGGGGAACTGGGGCTTGTTGCAGATCTCAGTGTCCCCTTTGCCGATGTTCTGGACCAGGGCCTGCCAGTTCTCATTCAGGGTATCGGTGAGAACCGCCGCCCTGACAGCGCGGGCCGCGTGCCGGCCGATGGTCGAATGCAGGGCGCTCAAGGGGATCTCCGTGCCGGCCAGCTTCCCTGCTGTTTGCAGGGCCAGATTGGCGTACGTCCTGGTGGGTTCGTGCCCGGCTGCATACATGGCCAGGACATTGGCCAGAGGCCCGACCTGGGCCGGCCTGTCCTTGAAGTTCGGAGCCTTGACCCAGGAGTATTTGCCGTTGTCCTGGAACTCGGTGTAGTTGGGGACGGTTTCTTCCTTGTACGGGTGGCGGTCCCAGTCGCCGTCGTACCAGGAGTGCTTGATGCACTCTTTGACGTTGTCTTCGAAAAAGGAGTCCGTGAAAGAGGTCACACCCTGGTAGGAACCGATGTCGCCCTCGGGGATGTACCCGCCCGGCAGCATGAAGGATTCGCCTTTGGTGTCCATGGGCATTTCCGGAACGCTCAGGTAGTTGGTCACCCCGGCCCCATACCCGGTCCAGTCGGCATAAAAGGCTCCCACAGCAGCGACATCAATGAGGTAGACCTGTTTGACAAAGGCATCGATCTCGTCGATGAACTTCTTGATCTGGTAGAGCTTGTCCATGTTCAGGGCTGCCGGGCTGTCCTGGTTGACCGGGTTGGCCACGCCGCCCACGGCCAGGTTCTGGATGTGCGGGGTCTTGCTGCCCAGGACGGCCACGACCTTGTTGATGGTCCGCTGATACTCCAGGGCCTGGAAGTAGTGGGTGACAGCCAGGAGGTTGAGCTCCGGGGAGAGCTTCATGGCCGGGTGGCCCCAGTATCCGCTGGCGAAGATGCCCAGCTGACCTGAGGACACAAAACCCTTGAGCTTGTCCTGGATGGCCTTGATTTCATTGGAGTCGTTTCGATGCCACCCGGAGAGCTGCTGGCCGAGCTTGGCAGTGGCGTTGGGGTCGGCCTTGAGTGCGGAGACGATGTCCACCCAGTCCAGGGCCGAGAGGTGATAGAAGTGGACGATGTGGTCAAAAATCCCATGGGCGCCCACGATCAGGTTGCGGATGTACTGAGCGTTCAAGGGGATCTCCAGCTTGAGCGCGTTTTCCACGGCCCGGACCGAGGCCACGGCGTGCACCGTGGTGCACACTCCGCAGATCCGCTGGGTGAAGATCCAGGCCTCCCGCGGATCCCGGCCCTTGAGGATGAGCTCAAGCCCCCGCCACATCTGCCCCGAGGACCAGGCATTGGTGATTTTGCCCCCATCAACTTCACAGTCTATACGCAGATGACCTTCAATTCTGGTGATCGGGTCAACCGTGATTCTCTTGGCCATTGTCTATCTCCTTAGGATATGCATTTTGGAATTGTCGACAGTGAACGGTCTCTGGGTGCTGTCCCCTAGGACGCATTCTGTTTTCTGGCCGGCAGGGCCAGAACCGGAAGCCGTTTGACGATCCACAAGTACCCGAGAACCTCTATTGCGATGATTCCGAGGGTGATCATGATTTCCCCGAAAGTCGGAAAATAGTGCCAGCCGTTGCCGGGATCGTAGCCGATGATGTAAGCACTGAAACGGTACAGCCCAGCTCCCAGGAGCAGGCACAGGGCCCCCCAGATGACCTTTTTGGGGTTGGACCTGTTTTTGGCCGGCCCCATGAGGATCAAGGCTGCTATGAGCAGGACCATTTCCAGCAGGAACATGTTTCCTTCCAGGTTGCCGGCGAACATCTGGCTGAGAGCTCCCTGGGCTATGATGTCCTGGAAGCGCATGATGACGAACAGGGCCAGAATCCAGGGCACGATATTGGCTATCTTGCGGAGCAGCTTGATCTCTTTGGGGTTGTTGAAGGCCACGCTGGAGAGCGAGGTCTCCAGGATGACCACGGCATAGCCCAGCAGAATGGCTGCCATGAGGAAAAACAGCGGCAGGAGCTTGCTCCACCACAGGGGCGACAGCTTGCTCCCGGCCAGAATCATCAGGCTGCCCAGGGAGGACTGGTGCATGGTTGGCAGAAGCATGCCCAGGGCCACGAAGATGAAGAGCAGTCTGCTCAGCTTGCGATCCAGGTCCTTGATCTGGAAGTGCTTGGTCACCGTGGGGGCGAACTCGATGAGCAGGACCACACAGTAGGCTGCGATGCACAAAGCCACTTCCAGGAGCGGAGAGTGAAGGTTCATGTAGTTGGGCAGAAAGACATTGTGCATCTGCCAGTAGCGCCCGATATCGATAAAGACCGAGAAACCACCAAGGATGTAGCCGAACATGCTGGTCAGGATGGCCGGCTTGAGCAGCGGAGAGTACTCGCCGCGGTTAAAAATGAAAATGAGTATGGCCATGGCGTATCCGCCGCAGGCGAAAGCGGTTCCCACATTGACGTCGTAGGCGATCCACAGTCCCCACGGGTAGCCGTCGTTCATCCCGGTCACCGGGCCCAGGCCGTAGACGAACCTTTTGACGAGGTAGAGGCCGGCAATGCCAAGCACCAGAAGCCCGATAAAGAAGGGGAGGGTGAAGACTCTGCCGCCTGCTGGTCGTGCTTCAGACATAGTGTGTTCTCCTTATCCCAGATTTCAGTTCCTGAGGATCCGGGAAAATGCTATTCGTGATCACCACGTTTTTTGACCAGATACAACAGACCGCCGAAGGCAGCCACGGGGTAGAGCATGTATTTGTACAGCCCCTTGGAGATGCCCTCCATATCGCTGACATAGGAGGTTTTCTTGACCTTGGGCAGGCCGAGCTTCTGAAAGTCTGTCCCGGCCAGGAGCATGACCTGAGTCCCGCCGAGCTCTTCCTCTCCATAGATGTGATCCAGGTACTCCTTGGCCCTGTGGGAGGTTGTCCCTCCCTTCTCGATGTGGGCGACCGGAAATTCGTACTCCTGGCCCGGGGTCATCATCAGCCGCCGCCTGGCCTCTTTTTTCAGGAGCTGGACCGGTCCGAACAGGGAGGCACCGGTGGGGCAGGCCTCGCAGCAGGCTGCAAAGCCGCCCTGTGCATAGCGGTGATCGCAGAGCTGGCATTTGACGATCTGCGGGAAAGGGTTGTCCCACTCGAACTTGGGCACGTTGTAAGGGCAGGCCACCTGACAGTAGCGGCAGCCGATGCAGGCGTCCTTGTTGTAGGTCACGACCCCGGTTTTGGGGTCCTTGGTCAGTGCCGATACAGGGCAGGCCGCCGCACATGAGGGTTCCAGGCAGTGCAGGCACTGACGTTTGACAAAGGCGAACTCGTCGCCTTCGTGATACATTTTGATGATGTTCAAGGTCTTGGCCGAGAGGTCGATGGGGTTGTCCCACATGGCGTTCACCCCGGTGTGCTCCGCCGGCATGTCGTTGGCCTTCTTGCAGGCCGTCATGCAGGCCTGGCATCCGATGCACAGGTTGGAGTCGTACAGGATGCCCAGGGCTTCCGGGGGAAGCTCAGTTCCGGCTGAGCTGGACAGAGCCGGCTGGGAGCCAGCAGCGAGCAGGAGTCCGCTCCCGGCGGCTGCTTTGAGAAAGTCTCGCCGTTTGATGCTCATCCTCGTTCCCCCTGTTTAGTCGTTGTCATCGGATTTGACTTTTTTGGCGGCAACCGCCGTGGCCCCGACCGCGGCGCCCACAGCTGCCCCGGCCACAGCCGCGGCCCCGGCCGAGACCTTGCCTCCCCGCTCGTACTCGATGGAGGCCGGTGTGGCCGCTGGGGTGAAGAGGCTCTCCCTGGTCAAATCAGCCTGGACGAACTGGGGGACGTTGAAGCCGATGCCCGGCTCGCTGCAGCCAAAGCAGGGATGCCCGGTGTCCACCGGCCAGGTGCCGACGTCATTGAAGCCCTTCATGGAGCAGTTGTTGTAGGTCACCGGGCCCTTGCAGCCGAGCTTGTACAGGCAGTAGCCCTTCTGGTGGCCTTCGTCGCCGAACTCTTCGGCAAAACGGCCGGCGTCAAAGTGGGGCCTGCGCTCGCAGTTTTCATGGATCAGCCTGTCATAGGCGAACTTGGGCCGTCCCAGGTGGTCCAGGGCCGGGAGCTTGTTGTAGGTCAGGAAGTAGGCCACCGTGGAGACGAAGTTGTAGGCGTTGGCCGGACAGCCGGGCACGGTGAGCACTGTCTTGTCAGAAAGGACTTCAGGCGCCCCCTTGGCCCCGGTGGGGTTGGGGTCTGCGGCCGGCAATCCACCCCAGGCGGCGCAGGAGCCGATGGCAATGACGGCTGCGGCTTTATCCGCGGTTTCCTTGACGATGTCAACGAAAGGCCGACCCGCGATCTGGCAGTATATTCCGCCGTCCTTGGTGGGGATGGATCCCTCGATGACCAGAATGAACTTGCCGGCGAACTCCTCGACGATTTTGTGCTTGTGAGCCTCAGCCTGATGACCGGCCCCGGCATTGAGGGTTTCGTTGTACTCCAGTGAAATGAGGTCCAGGATCAGGTGCTCCAGGCTCAAATGCTCGGGCCGTAACAGAGATTCCGTGCATCCTGTGCAGCCCTGGCCTGAAATCCAGATCACTGGCGGCCGTTGGGGATTGGTCACTGCTTGGGCGATTTTGTTTCCGGCCCCCACGGGCAGTCCCATTCCAACTGCCATGATGGAGCAGAATTTGAGAAAGTCCCGCCTGGAGACATTGCCGAGGTTGTCCTTGACGCGTGCAAAGTGTCGATCTTCCATGTTCCCCCCTTCGAGCGTGTTGAGTGATGAGCAACAGACATCGACTCACCCGATGCCGGGATGAGCCGTGAACGGGTATTGTGAAAAAAATAACAAAAGGGCCAGCCCTGATGTGTGGATTCTCGTCGCAGGCAATCCCCTTGGCCGCAAGAGAGGATTTGATTCATTGTGCATCATGATCTTGAACAGCAAGCGGGCAGAAAAGGCATCAATGGCTTGGAGAATGACCGGATGGAAAGTCACAATCCAAAGCGTTAGGGTTCACGCTTGGAACAGTTTGCACAACTCACGCTATTCATTGTTGATTTGTTCCCCGGAATGTACGATTTGCTGAACTCAAAGTCAAGGCAAATTGAGACCGGCCAGGAGTTTTTTTCAGGTTTCACATCATGTGAAAAAAAACACAATGCAGATTCGCTTTTGGCAACGCTGAATTTCATACGAGAAGCTGGAAGGAATCTCAGGTCATTTGACAGCCGGGCCAGGAACTCATACAACCACATGACAGGGTTCCGGCACTGCCAAATCAAAAGGGACCTTGTGCTCAAACCAGATGCTGGTCAAGAAAATTCTTGTCATTCTTCCCCTTGCAGTCCTCTTCATCCTGGTCCAGTCCTATTTCTGGGTGCCAAGCTACGAGGAGCAGACCAGGGGCAACCCCAAACGCCTCCAGGAGTACATCACGGCCTCCATTGGAGATGCCTCCATTCTCAATCCCATCCTGTCTTCAGATTCTTCGTCCAGTGAGATTCAGGACAAGGTCTTTGAAGGTCTCATCGGCTTGAACAAGGAACTCGGCTACAGGGGCCGGGTGGCCTCGTCCTGGGAGATTCATGAAACCGCTTATTTCATGGTCCATGACCAGGCCCCGGTGCCGGGGCTGGGAAAGGCGGGCCCGGAGAGTCTTCTGGCTTTTCTGGACCAGGCCCGGCAGAATTTTCGGGACTATGGACAGGGTCTGCGGCAATCCCTGGAGAATATCCAAGAGCTCAGTGTCCTTCCAAAAAGGGAAGACATCCGGCAGGTCTCTCTTGGAGATGATCAATCCGTCCGGGTCAAGGTCACGACCCCACCCAGGATCAGGCTCGAGTTGCGAGACGTGGACCAGGATCTGTTCGATCATCTGAGCCGGCTCCTGGGGGACAACTACTTCAGCTCCTTTTCCCCGCAAGATTTCCTCCAGCCTCTCGAGCCGGTGGATGAAGACCGCTTGAAGCCTCTGGCCGACAAGCTCCTGCCGTTGACTGAACACAACCCTTTTCTTGTCTTTCATCTTCGGCCGGGGGTCAGATTTCACGACGGGCATGTTCTGGATGCCCGAGATGTGCAGTTTACCTATGAAGCCATCATGAATCCGAAAAACCTCTCCCCCAGAGTCTCGAGCTATGAGGCGGTCAAGGAGGTAGTGGTTGTCGATGACCTGACCGTGAAGGTGGTCTACTCCAGGCTCTTTTCCCCTGCCCTGATGTCCTGGACCATGGGTATCCTGCCTGAACATCTCCTGAACCGGGAGGCCCTGAACCGGGAAGCCAGAGACCGGGGCAAGGATCCCGACGGATTCACCCTCAGGGACAGCCGTTTCAACCGGAACCCAGTGGGCTGCGGACCGTTCAGGTTTCAAAAGTGGGAGTCGGACCAGTACATCATGCTTGAGGCCTTTGATCAGTACTGGGAGGGCGAGCCCAATTACCAGACCTATGTCTACAGGGTCATCCCGGATCTGCTGACCCAGGAGATGGAGTTCTACGCCGGGACCCTGGACTCGTACTCGGTTCAGCCCCACCAGGTGGAGCGTCTCAAGGATGATCCCCGTTTTCAGCACTTTTCCGGGACCTCTTTCGGGTACACTTATATCGGCTATAACCTTCGCCGGGAGCCTTTCGACGATCTTCGGGTCCGGCGGGCCCTGTCCATGGCCCTGGACATCGACAAGATCATCACCTACGTCCTCTATGGGCAGGGAGAACGAATCACCGGGCCGTTCGTCAAGCAGACGGAATACTACGATCACGGCATTCCAGCGGTCCCCTACGATCCGGACAAGGCAAGGGAGCTGCTGATCCAGGCCGGGTGGACACCCAACCAGCAGGGGTGGATGGAAAAGGACGGCAAAAGGCTTCAGTTCACCCTGATCACCAATACCGGCAATGACATCCGGAAATCCATCCTGGCCATTGCCCAGGATGCCTGGCGGGAGATCGGCGTGGATGTGAAGACCGACACCCTGGAATGGTCGGTCTTTATTCAGGAACGGGTGAACAAGCTCGATTTTGATGCTGTGGTCCTGAGTTGGAGCATGAGTGTGGAGCCCGACATGTACCAGATCTGGCATTCCTCCCAGACCGACCCCTATGAACTCAACTTCGTCGGGTTTGAGCACGATGAAGCCGATGAGCTCATTCTGGACATTCGACAGGAGTACTCGCATGCGGCCAGGGTCGAGTCCTGTCACAGGCTGCACAGGATCATTGCCCGGGAACAGCCGTACACCTTTCTCTTTGTCCAGAAATGGACGGCTCTGCTGGACAAGAGGATCGTGATCAAGGATGTTGATGCTTCAGGGCAGGTGGTCTACAAAAAGATCACCCCCACCAAGACTGGAGACTATACCTACTACTTCAACAAGTGGATCAAACTCCCTGAAGCTCCAAGCTTTGCATCAGAGGGTTGAAGATGTTCGGATTCATTGGTCGGAGCCTGGTTCAGAAAACGATCACCCTCTTTTTCGTGTCCGTGGTCTCTTTTGTGATCATTCATCTGGCACCCGGCAAGCCCAGCCAGATTGATCCCCTCAATCCTATCTTCACCCCTGAGGTCATGCAGAGGTTTCAAGAGGAGTTCAACCTGGACAAGCCCCTCCACGTGCAGTATGTGCTCTTCTACCAGAACCTGTTCACAGGGCAGACCGTGTCCTGGAAAGACAACCAGCCTGTCCTGGCCAAAATCGGGGATCGCTTTGTGAACAGCTTCCCCTTGTTCCTGGTCGGTACGATCCTGACCTGGACTATTTCCTTCCCGCTTGGTATACGTGCAGCTATTTCAAGGGGGGGATGGTTTGATCGGAGTACGACGTTCTTCGCCTATCTGCTCATTTCCATCCCCGGGTTCTTTTTTGCCTATGTGCTCATCATCCTGGTGGTCAACCATCTCCATGTTCCGGTCATCGGCATGCATACGTTCGGGCTGACCGGGGCCTCCAAGGTGCACTGGATCATGGACCACATCTGGCATCTGGTCCTACCATCGGTCCTGGGCGCCTCGGCCGGGATCGCCGTGTTGTCCAGGTATGTGCGCAATCAGATGCTGGAAGTCGAGGGCGAAGACTATGTGCGCACAGCGCGGGCCAAGGGGCTTTCCCCTGAGCAGGTGCACTACAAGCATGCCCTGCGCAACGCCCTGCTTCCTTTTGTCACCATGTTCGGCCTGATTCTGCCGGGTCTGATCGGGGGATCGGTGATCATTGAGTCCATCTTTTCCTGGCCCGGTATCGGCAGAATGGCCTATGAGGCTATTCTGGCCAGGGATTATCCGGTGATCATGACCGTGAACTTCATCTCTGCGGTGCTTGTGCTGGTGGGGACATTTGTTTCCGATGTCCTCTATGTGCTCGTTGATCCGCGAATCAAGCTCTGAATTCAGCTTTGCCTGAGGCAAAGCTGAATTATCTTGGGTTGATTTAATGGGATCCACCTCAGGGGACTTTCGTTATCCGTTTGAGCACCAAGGCTGCCAGATTGATGTCAGAACAAAGCTGAGACCTGACACTTAATGCAAGTATCATACGAGGAAAGGCGGAATGGGAGAGACAATTCGATTTGGCATCTCTTTGGACTCCGACCTCTTGAGCCGGTTTGACGCCCTGTGCGATGAAAGGTGCTATCAGACCCGTTCAGAGGCCATCAGAGACCTGATTCGCAAGGAGCTGGTTCAAAAGGAGTGGGAAAATCAGAATCAGGAGGTGACAGGGACCCTGACCCTGGTCTTTGACCACCATAAGAGCGAGCTGGCTCAGAAGCTGACCGAGATTCAGCACCAAGCCCTGGATTTGATCATCACCTCCCTGCACGTGCACATTGATGAGCACAACTGTATGGAGGTCCTTGTCCTGCGCGGCCCGGTCAAGGATATTCGTTCCATTGCCCAGCGTTTGACCTCCACCAGAGGGATCAAGCATGGAAAACTGAGTCTTTCGACCACAGGGAAGGAATTGACCTAAATGCAAGATGTGCAGAACAGTCCTGCCGGGGTGCTGATGTCCATCGACCGGGTGGGAGTCAAGAATCTCCGCTATCCCCTGGTGGTCAGGAACAAGAACAACGGGGTGCAGCATACCGTGGCTCAGGTCGACCTCTATGTGGATCTGCCGGACATGTTCAAAGGCACCCACATGAGCCGGTTCATCGAGACACTGCATGAATGGTCCGGGGTCCTGGACTATCGCAGCTTCAAGCACCTGCTCAAGGATGTGCAGACCAGGCTGGGGGCCAGGCGATCCAATTTGAGCATCAGGTTTCCGTTCTTCCTGGAGCAGTGCGCCCCCAAGAGTCAGAGCATCGGGCTCATGGACTACCAGTGTTTCTTTTCCGGTGAACTTGAGGTGGACAGGCCGACCATGTTCGTCGGCGTAGAGGTCCCGGTGATGACGGTCTGTCCCTGTTCCCTGGCCATCAGCGATTATGGGGCGCACAGCCAGAGGGCGGTGGTCAAGATCACAGCCAGGTTCGACGGGATGCTCTGGCTGGAAGACTTGATCCAGATGGCCCAGCTTTCGGCCTCCTCGCCGGTGTATGCCCTCCTAAAGAGAGTGGATGAAAAGGAGGTCACTGAACGGGCCTTTGACAACCCGGCCTTTGTGGAAGATGTGGTCCGCAATGTGGCTCAGCGTTTGCAGGAACACAGTGTCATTCGCTGGTTTCGGGCAGAGGTGGAAAGCTTTGAATCCATACACAATCACAATGCCTATGCCTGCATCGAGCAGCCGACCTGTCTTTCCAATTCGCCGCGATGAACATTTTCTGTCACCCTGGGCTCGGGCCTGGAATGACCTCAACCGCAGGCGCGGAAAACAGGAATCGATTGATAGAAGACAGAAAAAACACAGAGATACACATTTCAGGGAGGCAGAGTGATGAGCTCAATGTCGATTTCGGCTAGTGCCATGAGCGCTTACGGTGTCCGCCAGCAGGTCTCGGCCAACAATGTGGCCAATATGAATACTGACGGATTCAAGGCCAGCCGGGTCAGCTTTGAAGACAGACCCGAGAATCAGGGGGTCAGGGTGCAGGAGATTCAAAAGGACGAGTCTTCGGGCCCCCTGCGGCCTGGCAGCGAATCCGACTTAGCGTCCTCCGGGACCGTGGGGGCGGGTCAGGACGGCGGATCTGACATCAGCTCCGGATCCGGAATGCGAGAGGGCAGCAACACCGACCTGGCCAGAGAGATGGTCACCCAGATGGAAAACGAAAACGGCTATGCTGCCAATGCCTCCGCCATCCGCACCCAGACCAAAATGATCGGGGAGTTCCTGAATCAGCACGTCTGATGTCAGCTTTGCCGCTGGCAAAGCTGACTTCCATTGGGTTTGACCTGAAGAAACAGACTTTTTTAAGCCCCATGTGTCGCTTCATATAGCCAGTTTGATCAGGGTAGAAACTTTCGGGATGGCTCCTCTTACTGCTCCCCTGTACTCAGGGGAGCTGCCCGTAGGGCTGAGGGGTTCTTTCTTCTGAAGTTTCATACGAGCGCAGCCGTTGGCTGCGCTGAGTGGGATTGAAGACGGCCAGACACGATGAGTGAAGATACCAAAGGCCCCTGAGCAGTGCACTGCTCAGGGGCCTTTGGTATTGCACCAACACCTGCCTGTCAGCTTTGCCTCAGACAAAGCTGACAGGCAGGTGTTGGTTCCAGGTTCAGCTTGTGGTACAAGGTGTCCGTGATCGAGCATCATCAGGATGTTGGCTGGATGTGTAATCAGAAGCCACTGTATTTCAGATCACTATGTCAGCGCAGCCAGAGGCTGCGCTCACAAGGAGGGTCCCATGCGCTGGAAGCAGTTTTTCACTCCGGTGGAGTCAGTGAATGCCGAGAAGGCTGGGCAGTTGATCACTTCAGCTTCGACTCAGGATCTGAACATCGTTGATGTCCGGCAGCCCAAAGAGTACGAGCAGGGTCACATCCCGGGAGCCAGGCTCCTTCCTCTGCCAGAGCTGGACAAGCGGCTGGACGAGCTGAACCCGGACAAACCCACTCTGGTGTACTGTGCCGTTGGCGGGCGCAGCAGGGTGGCCGCCCAGATGCTCTCGGGCAAGGGGTATCAGACGGTTTATAACCTCAAAGGCGGCTTCAAGGCCTGGAACGGCGAAGCTGCAGCAGGTCCGCAAACCAGCGGATTGGAGCTCTTTTCCGGCTCAGAATCCCTTGAGGATTTGATCGTCACGGCCTACGGTCTGGAGCATGGCTTGCAGGAACTCTACGAAACCATGCAGACCAGGGTGGATGATGACCAGGTGCGACGGCTCTTTGAGAGGCTGGCCCGGATTGAGCAGGCCCACAAGGAGCGCATATTTGATGAATACAAGAAACTCAATCCAGACGTTGCCGATCGGACGGACTTTGAGCAGGACATTGTGGTCCAGGCCCTTGAGGGGGGAATGACCACCGAAGAGGTTGTGGGCCGAATGCAGCCGGTGCAGGAGTCGCTCTCGGGAATTCTGGATCTGGCCATGTCCGTTGAAGCCCAGGCTCTGGATCTCTACCAGCGGGCCGCGGACAGTCAGCCCGACGAGGACGGGCGGCTTTTCCTGGAGCAGCTTGTTGATGAGGAGAGGTCCCACCTGGCCCAGCTGGGCAAGCTCATGGATCAGGTCAGCTGATGTTCAGCCCGGCTTTTCAAACCCAAATATTCAGCGCAGCCAGAGGCTGCGTTGACTGGGCTGACTCTCTGGGCTTGAACTGAAGAAGGGGAGAAACATGGGAAAGCGACTCGTTTTACTTGGCGGCGGTCACGCCCACATGGTCACATTGGCCAACATCAAGAGGCTGCGGGATCAGGACCATGAGGTCGTCGTGGTCCAGCCGGCGGAGCACCATTACTACTCGGGAATGGGACCCGGCATGCTCAGCCGGATCTACAGCCCGGAAGAGATCCGTTTCGCCACCAGGCATGTGGTGGAAAAACAGGGAGGCGGATTCATGCTGGCCAGGGCGGCCAGAATAGAGCCGCAGGCCAGAGAGGTCCACCTGGATAACGGGGAGACTCTTGGCTATGATGTCCTGTCCTGCAACGTGGGCAGCTCTGTGCCTGCGATCAGGGGTCAGGAGGAGGGGGTCTGCTTTTCGGTCAAGCCCATTGCCTCTCTGCTCGAAGCCCAGCAGATGGTTCTGGATTCAGTTGCCCAGGGCAAGGTTCGTCTGGGGGTTGTCGGAGGGGGGCCGGCCGCTCTGGAGGTGGCTGGCAATCTGCACCGACTGGTTCAGGATGCCGGCGGGGATGGGGCTCAGATCACGGTTTTTGCCGGCCGACGATTTTTGTCCAAACTGAAGGATTCGATCAGGAATCTGGCCCGGAAAAACCTGAACCGCCGGGGCATAGAGATTGTCGAGCAGGGATATGTGCACCGGCTGCACCACAATCAGGTGGAGCTGGACAGCGGCCAGAGCTTTGAAGTTGATCTGACCATGCTGGCCCTGGGAGTCAAACCTTCCTCCCTGTTTGCTGATTCAGGGCTCCGGACAGGCCAGGACGGAGGTCTGCTGGTGAACGAGTTCCTCCAGCACCCGGATCATCCCGAAATTTTTGGGGGTGGGGACTGCATTTTCTTTGAAAAACAGCCCCTGGACAAGGTTGGCGTGTATGCTGTCCGGGAGAACCCGATTCTCTTTCACAATCTGGAAGCGACCTTGAACAGGGCAGAGCTCAAGCCTTTTCACCCTGGCGGAGATTACCTTCTGATCTACAACCTTGGGGACGGGACAGGTATTTTGAACAAGGGAGGCCTGACCTTTGGGGGACGGCCGGCTTTCTGGGTCAAGGACTGGATCGACCGCAGATTCATGAAGCGTTTTCAGGCCCTGGAATGAGCCTGATCACTTCCCGGACCAGCTCAGCCGTGATACCCCAGACCGTTTCTTCCGGGGTATGGTAAACATAGACCCGATGGGTCATCCCGTGCCAGGGTCGCTTGTACCTGCTCGGCAGCCCGAGCTCGTCTACAGGCAGGAGATCAACTGAGCTCCCGTCAGACTTTCGAATCAAGGGCTTGATCTCGCTCTCCAGGTCGTAGACCAGAGGAGGATGGGCCTCAAACCAGGAGACAGGCAGCAGGAAGAGCCGTTCCACCTCAGCTGTGTCTGGCTTGAGATCGTCCAGGGAAGCGATCTCCAGTGTGGCCAGGAAGCTGTCCACAGTGATGCCTCTTGGGGAAACAAAGGTGTCCAGCTGCCCCTTGATGCGGATCAGGTCCCGGGAAATTCCCAGCTCTTCCTCTGTCTCTCTGAGAGCAGCCTGCTTGCAGGTTATGTCGTTGCCGGGTTCGAACTCCCCGCCAGGAAAGCTGATCTCTCCTCCCTGCCGAATCTGGGCCGCCCTCTTCTGGAACAGGAAGTGAAATTCTCGGTTCATCTCCACCAGAGGGATGAGCACAGCGGCATTGAAGTATCGATTCTTGCCCAGGATGTTTGGGTGCCGGGGCAGTCGCTCTTGCAGGCGTGTGAGGTCTTTTGGGCGCATGGTGGATTGTCTTGAATGCAGGGGCGATGATGGAGTTGAATCAATGTAAAGACATAGCTGTATCAACTAGGAAAATCAAGGCCTTTGGCAGGGCTGACAGGTCGAGGGTTGAGGGTGGATGGTTGAGGGAAGGGAAGCTGTCCGAAGGACTGAGGGGTAGGGGGAGCTCCCCTCACTCAGTTCCGTGAAGAGTGCTGCTCATGAACGTTGTGCCCATGTACCTGATTTGAAGCTCAAACTGATCAACCTTTCTGAACTGAGTGAGGGGTGAGGGGGTCTTCCTCATGAAGTTTCATACGAGCTTTGCCAGAGGCAAAGCTGGCACGAGCAAACACCGTTTCGGTCAGCTGCTTGGCCAGGTCGTGACAGGGAGGCACCGCCTGCAGGTCCAGCTCGGTCACGCTCACGGCCCCCAGCAGCGAGTTGGCCACCAGGAGATGATCGAACGTGGGGATGTCCTGGGCTGGGATGGCGACTCTGTTGACGGTCAGGCCCCAGGACTGAAGGCAGGACAGGACGGCCTGGGTCATGAGGCTCGGCAGGACGTGGGGTGATACAGGAGTGAAAACCTGGCCTGCACGCAGGGCCAGCAGGCCTGCCGCATTGGTTTCCGACACAGTCCGGTCGGGGTTGAGGATCAGGGCCTGGTCCGCATTGTGCTGCCTGGCCCAGACCCCGGCCAGGTGATAGTAGAGGTGGTTGAGGGTCTTGTGGCTGGCCAGGGGGGTCTGCCTGGGCCAGGGATAGGTGGCCAGCCTGAGGCCCTGGTTCAAGGCGGCTGATTTGAGCGGTGCGTAGGCCCGGGCCATGATCAGGATGCTGCGGTCATAAGGGGGCTCGGTCCTGGACCCGCTGCTGAGGATGATCTTCACAGCAGCGGTTGCGTTTTCCAGCTGGTTGGCCCGGAGCACCGATTGAACAATGGTTTCCCAGTCGAGGTCCGGAAACGGGACCCGGCTGAGAGCCGTCCAGCCCTGGCGCAATCGTCGTACATGCTGTTCCAGCCGGTGCGGCCGGCCCTGATCGGCCCGGATGGTTTCAAACAGGCCATAGCCGTACTGGAAACCAAGGTCGAGCACAGGGACTCTGGCTTCATGTTCCGGAACCAGGCGTCCATTGTGCCAGATGTGTCTGCCGGGTCCTCTGAGGCAGGCATGGCTTTGGATGACCTCGAAGAAAGTCTGTCCTTTGTGCAGGGTCTCTTCATATTCGGCTTCCGGTTCCGAGTCGAAGACCACGCCTCCTCCCACGGAAAAGTGCAGGGTCTTGTTGATCAGAGTGGCGGTGCGGATGGCAATGGACAGGTCCATGGTGTGATGGAAGCTGAGGTATCCGATGGACCCGGTGTAGATGTGCCGGGATGTGGCCTCAAGCTCGTCGATGATCTCCATGGAGCGTACTTTGGGACAGCCGGTGATCGACCCGCCCGGGAAGGCCGCCCTGATCAGGTCCAGACTGTCCCGGCCGTGCTCCAGATGACCGACCACCCTGGAGACCAGGTGGGTCACATTGGTGTAGGATTCCAGCCTCTTGTGCTCAGCCACCCGGATGGTGTTCGGGGCGCAGACCTTGCCCAGGTCGTTCCGCAGAAGGTCCACGATCATGGACAGCTCAGCCCCGTCCTTGACGCTGCTATGGAGCTCTTTTTGAAGAAGCCTGTCTTCTTCAGGGGTCCGGCCACGGGGTCTGGTGCCCTTGATCGGTCTGGTCTCCACAAAGCTCCCTTGCTGCAGGAGAAAGCGTTCCGGAGAGGTGGAGATGATCTCATGGTCTCCGGCATTGACATAGGCAAAAAACGGGGCAGGGTTGCTGCTCAAGAGCTGGCTGAAGAGCTCGAATCCGCTGCCGGCGAAATCAGTGCTGAACCTTTGGGACATGTTGACCTGATAGACGTGTCCGGCCTTGATGTACTCCAGAATCCGGGACACGGCATCCAGGTAGGCTGGTTTGGACAGGTTGGAGTGCAGGTTCGGCCTGCTGTCCGGCAGGTCTTGGAGGTCTTTTTGGGCTTCAGGCCGGGCGCGGTCCATGACCTGGCGGAAGCAGGCCAGGTCAGCCTCAAGGGAGGATTCGCCCTGGATTTCCCGGACCGGGATGTGCAGCCGCGTCGTTCCGATCTTCCGGTCATGGACGACTATGATCGATGGGGCACACGCGTAGAGGTGGGGCAGGTCCAGGTCGTCCACAGTTGTGCATGGAAGGTCCTCAATCCGGTCTTTGAGCTCATAGGCCAGGTAGCCGAAGAGCCCGGCGCAGACCGGTGAGGACGTGCAGGAGTGCGGAACGGCAAAGGCTTTTATGATGGACCGGGTCAGATCCAGAGGATCGGCCTGGACACGCAGGGAACCGGATTGCGAGTGCAGAAAATTGTCAACGTGCCGGGCCCTGTGCGTCAGCCAGGGCCGGGCGGCCAGGATATGAAACCTGGCGCAGTCGTGGTCCCCGCCGCTCATCAGAATCACAGTGCCGGGATCAGGGGCAAATTTGGCCGCACATTCCAGGAATGTTTCTTGCAGTACAATGTCCTGAGTGTGGATGCGGGTCAGGGAACCCAGGCTGGAGATTTGCTCATGCATGGATCAGGACCTTCTCGGGCTCTGTTGCAGGAAGTTGTTGATGATCATTTCGCCGTGCTCGGAAAGGAAGCTCTCGGGATGAAACTGGACCCCATACAGGGGCAGATGGTCGTGTTCCATGGCCATGATCACCCCGTCATCGCTTGTGGCTGTGACCCGCAGGGGAGAGCCCCGGGCCGGTTTGACCTGAAGGGAGTGGTAGCGGGCCCCCAGAAACGGATTTGGCAGGTCTTTGAGCAGCCCCTGCCCAGTATGCTCGACCCGGCTCGTTTTGCCGTGCACGGGCACAGCTGCCCGAATGGTCAGCCCTCCAAAATACTCGTTCAAGCATTGCAGCCCAAGGCAGACCCCCAGGATGGGCACTGTGGCGTGGAAATGGTGGATGACAGCAGGTGAGATCCCGCTTTGGGACGGGTCTTTCGGACCTGGGCTGATCAGGATCAGATCAGGGTCGAACCGGCGGAGCTCAGGGATGTCTGTCCTGTTGTTCCTGCAGACCTTGATGGCCAGCTTCAACCCCAGAAACATCTGGACCAGGTTGTAGGTGAAGGAGTCGACATTGTCGATGATCAAGAGTTTCAAAGGCCTTTCCCCAAAAAAAAACGCCATGCAGACATGAGTCTGGATGGCGTGTGCCTGGAGCATAACTCAGGTAGAGACCTCCGCAGGGTCAACGTGTATCAGCCATACCACTTTTAGGCTATTTGATGGACAGGGTCAAGGCTTATGGGACTTGAAAACGAGGTCAAATTCGAGGTGCATGGCTTTGCAGACCTCAAAGTCATGCTCAAGCGCCTTGGGGCAGAGCCATTGGGGTGCTTTTTTGAGCACAATCTGGTTCTGGACACTCCACAGGGCTTGCTCAAGGCGGAAGAAACCCTGTTGCGATTGCGGCAAGCCGGGAATTCCAGGGTGCTGTGCCTGAAAAGACCTCCAGAGAGCTCCGGGCAGGAGGGGATCAAGGTCTGGCAGGAGTGGGAAACTGAGTTTGCCGATTGGACTTCCATGCTGGAGATCTTGAAAGGCCTTGGCTTCACCCTGGGCTTCAGCTATGAGAAGGTCCGGGAGACCTGGCGGCTGGACTCCTGCCTTATCTGTCTGGATCTCCTCCCGTTTGGTCGTTTTGTGGAGATCGAGGGTCCGCCTGGGGACATCTTTGCCTGTGCCGCCAAGGTCGGGCTGGACAGGGATGGGGCCACGACAAAGAGCTATCATCAGATCAATCAGGACCGACAGCTCAGTGAGGGGCGCCCCTCTGACCCTTCTTTCACCTTTTCTGAGCCGGAAAGGTCACAGCTTATTGAAAACCAGACCAGCTTGGGGTAGACTTGAACCTGATCTCTTCAAACTCAGCTCGTGTTCTGTCCCAGAACAGAGGCTCTTTACACTCCCCAAATAAGAATTATTATTGACATTGGCCCGGCTCAGCACCTGAAGCCCGCAAACACCCAGATCCAATTCAAGGGCCTGACAACCTCAAACACGCGCATGTGGCCGGCTGGAGTGAGCACAATGCCCACGACACCAGATAAACCAGGTTTCGAAGTCCTCACCGACATTGATGAGCAGCTTCAGGAACCCCCAAAATTCAAAGTCATTCTTCACAATGATGATTACACGACCATGGAGTTTGTGGTTTTTGTCCTCCAAAAGGTGTTTGCCAAGTCGGAGACCGAAGCTGTTCAGATCATGCTCAGCGTCCACAGAAACGGCAATGGGGTCTGTGGCGTGTACACCGCTGAGGTGGCCGAGACAAAAGTGGCCCAAGTCCATCATCTGGCTAAAAGTGAAGGATTCCCACTGAAATGTACCATGGAAGAGGTTTGATATGCTAAGTCGAGATCTCGAAAAAATATTTGCCCTGGCTGTCCGGGAGGTCAGGACCAGGCACCATGAATTCCTGACCCTGGAGCATGTGCTCTATGCCTACATACTGGACTCCAAGGGCAAGGTCCTGCTCAACAGCTGCGGGGTCAACGTGAGCAGGCTGAGGAATCAGCTTGAGCGCTACTTCCTGGAGCACCTTGAGGTCCATCCTCATGGTCAGGCCAAGGAGGTCATCCAGACCTTGAGTGTGCAAAGAGTCCTCCAGAGGGCCATAGTCCATGTCCAATCAGCTGAAAAGGCCAAGGTGGAGCTTGGGGATTTCCTGGCTTCGGTCATGGAAGAGGAGGATTCCTATGCCGTGTACTACCTCAAGGCCCAGGGACTGGAACGTCTGGATATTCTGGAACAGATCGCCCACAGCTCGGAATCGGAGCAGGAGAGCTGTCAGAGCTGTCAGAAGGACACCAAGAACTCCTTTCTGCAAAAGTACACCCAGAACCTGGTGCAACGGGCCAAGTGCGGCGAGATCGATCCTTTGATCGGGCGGAGCCTGGAAGTGGAGCGGACCATTCAGATCCTGTCCAGACGGAGAAAGAACAACCCTCTGTTCGTCGGGGATCCAGGTGTGGGAAAGACAGCCCTGGCCGAGGGGTTGGCCCTGAAAATCGCCAATAAAGAGGTGCCGGAAGCTTTTTTGAGCACCGAGATCTTTGCACTGGATATGGGGGCCCTTTTGGCCGGGACCAAGTTTCGGGGCGATTTCGAGTCCAGACTCAAAGGGATCATCAATGAGCTGTGCAAGGAAAAGACCCAATCCATCCTGTTCATTGATGAGATCCATACTGTTGTCGGAGCCGGGGCAACCAGCGGGGGATCCATGGATGCCTCGAACATTCTCAAGCCGGTTCTGGCCTCCGGCGAGATCAGATGCATTGGCTCGACAACCTATGAAGAGTACAAGAACCTGTTTGAAAAGGACCGGGCCTTGTCCAGGCGGTTCCAGAAAATCGACGTCACTGAGCCCAGTCTGGAAGAGAGCGTGGCCATTCTGGAGGGCTTGCGGCCCTACTATGAGGAGCACCACGGGGTGCACTACACCAAGACCGCTCTGCAGTCGGCAGTGGAGCTGACCTCGCGACACCTGCCCGACCGCTTTCTGCCTGACAAGGCCATCGACGTGGTGGACGAGAGCGGGGCCCTGCTCAGCCTGCAGACCGGATCCAAGAAACGCAAGAGGATCTCACCCAAGGACATCGAGAATGTGGTGGCCAAAATGGCCAGAGTCCCGATCACGCGGGTCAGCAGCTCGGATCGGGAGAAGCTCCAGCACCTGGATGATGAGCTCTATCAGGTCATCTTCGGGCAGGATCAGGCTGTCAAATTCATGTGCCAGGCCATCAAACGGTCACGGGCCGGACTCCGGGAGGACCACAAGCCGGTTGGCAATTTTCTGCTGGTTGGACCGACTGGAGTGGGCAAGACCGAGCTGGCCAAACAACTGGCGGCCATTCTGGGGGTCAATTTCCTCAGGTTCGACATGAGCGAGTACATGGAACAGCATGCGGTGGCCAGGCTGATCGGGGCCCCGCCAGGATATGTGGGCTTTGATCAGGGCGGTCTGCTCACGGACAGCATCCGGAAAAACCCCTATTCCGTCCTCTTGCTGGATGAAATTGAAAAGGCCCATCCGGACCTGTTCAATATCCTGCTGCAGATCATGGACTATGCCACCCTGACGGACAATGCCGGACGAAAGGCCGACTTTCGGCACGTGATCCTGCTCATGACCTCCAATATCGGGGCCAGAGAGATGAGCACGCCGAATATCGGCTTTGGCAAAGACAAAGCTGAAAACAAGGCTCACAAGGGGGTCAGGGCTGCGGAAAAGCACTTCTCCCCTGAGTTTCGCAATCGGCTCGACGGCGTTGTCCCCTTCAACGGCCTGAGTGAAGATATGATGGAGATGATTGTGGACAAGTTCATCAATGAGCTCAACGTGCAGTTGCAGGAGAAGAAAGTCAGGGTCGCTCTTGAGCCGGCAGCCAAGACCTGGCTCTCCAAGAAAGGATATGACCCGGACTATGGGGCGCGGCCTCTGGGTCGGGTGATCCAGACCCAAATCAAGGACAGGCTCGCAGACGAGCTCCTGTTCGGAGAATTGCAGAAGGGGGGAGAGGTCAAGGTGGACGTGCTCACAAACGAGAGCGGTGAGGAAGAGCTGGATTTCAGGTTTGCCTGATCGCTGCTCAGATCGGCGAAAGCAGTCGAGAAAAGGGAGCCCGAGGGCTCCCTTTTCGTGTTTCTGGATCCCCTCTTAGGGATTCAGGGCTCCAGGCCCTCCAGCAGGCCCAGAATGGCCTCACCGAGAATCGTGTGGTTGTATCCTCCTTCCAGGAGTGCAAAAACCCGGCCCGGGCAGTGCTTCTGGGTAAAGGCCCGGATGGTCTGCCCGATGCTTCGATAGTCTTCAGTGGACAGCGTGCCGCCCCAGTCTTCGAGGTGGCGGTCAAAACCGGCTGAAATGCCGACCAGGTCGCAAGACTGCACGGAGTTGAGAAAGGCCTCCAGACCCGGCTGGCCATCGAGATGGTAGTAGCTCACAGCCTCTTTGGCCGAGTAGAAACCGCTGGTACCGTCCCCAAAGTGGAGGTCGATGTCCACGATGACCCCACTGCTGACGCCCTGTTCCCGTCTCATTTTCTCCATGGCAATAGCGATGTTGTTGAACCAGCAGAATCCCCAGCATGAATCCACACTGGCATGGTGACCCGGAGGCCGGATCAGACCAAAGGCCGGTTCCCCTGAGCAGGCCAGCCTGGCGGCAGCGATCCCTCCCCCAGCCGCCAGGCTGGCCAATTCAAACAGGTGGCCCCGTTCCTTGATGCGATTGATGTGGTGGGGCGGGTGGACGAGCTCCAGGTCTGTGTCCTGAGCCGGCTGGGGTTGAAGGCACTCGTATTTGGCGCAAAGGAGCTCCTGAGCCTTGTCCAGCCGGCCCTGAGCCGCTGCAGGGTCTGAAGCGTAGACTTCCAGATAGCGCTGGTCAAAGACGATCTTCATGTTCCCTCCTGCCAGCTCTGTCTGTGGCAAAGCTGTCAACTTGGGTTGTGATCGAAAAAACACCCGAATCTTGACTCTCGCCGTCAAATGCCCATGCCGCATCAGCCGGGAAAATCATGAGACAGCGTTCGTTGAGGACTTGAGAATCGAAGTGATGACAGGCTGTTGGTCCGGATGACTCGCAGAGCGTTTTGTACTGTAGATTCGAATGCCCACAAAGGCAAAAGCCACGCAGAGGATGCTCAACACGGCGCTGGAAGCGTCTTGATTGTTGAAAGGGTCCAGGGCGTTGCCTGCTGCAGCCCCGAGAAGCAGGGCCACTAGGGGGATGATGTACAGGATAAAGATGGCTTTGGACTGTTTTTCCCGGCCGAAGAAGACTTCGACCCGTTGTCCGGTTCGGGCCTGAGCTGAGTTGAGGGCCTCGACGACCATGTGCTCTGATCCGAAAGGATCGCAAAAGCTTCGGTGCGAACATCCCTGACAGGTCGACCTTCTGGGGATCTTCACCCTGGCCTTGTTGTCCGGCATGAGGGCGATGACCTCTCCGTGTTCCACGGATTGATAGAGAGACATGAGCCACCAGAGGATGTTCATCAGCGCAGCCTCTAGCTGGGCTGAATCATTGGGCTAAATCTGCAGAAGAATCATCGGGCAAAGCTGAATTGAATGATCGAACCTAGGCCTGCTGGGCCGGCTTTTCCTGGGCAGCAGGCTCTTCCTGGGCCGATTCAGTCAGGGCAGCCTCTTTTTCAGGCTGAGCCTGAAGGCTGACCATGGATCCAGTGGGACACTTTTCAATGCACACGTTTTCCCCGGTGCACAGCTCGGGATTGACGATGGCCAGCTTGTCTACAAGCTCAACAGCGCCCTGAGGGCACTTTTTCTTGCACACGCCGCAGCCGATGCAACCGATGCTGCAGACCTGCTTGACCACTTTGCCGGCGTCGTGGGTGGAACAGAGATTGGCTGTCTTCTGGTTGATCGGGATCAGTCTGGGGATGTGCCTGGGGCAGGCTGAAACGCAGTTGCCGCACCCAGTGCACAGGTCCTCATCAACAACTGGGAGGTGATCATCTCCCATGTGGATGGCCTCGAAAGGGCAGGCCTGGACGCAGGTTCCAAGGCCAATGCAGCCGTACTGGCAGGCCTTGTCCCCTCCGGTGGCCACGATGGCTGCCCGGCAGTCCATGGCTCCGGAGTAGGCAAAGAGGTTCACGGCCTTGTCCGGAGTACCCTGGCAGAAAACTCTGGCCACGGAGCGCACACCAAGCTCAGCACTCTTGCCGATGATGGAGCAGACCCCTTCGGTCACGTCAGCTCCAGCGGCCACACAGAGATTCGGGGACACGTTGTGGACCACGATGGCCTCGGCGTAATCGCTGCAGCCAGCATAGCCGCACCCGCCGCAGTTTGCCCCGGGAAGGATGTCCAGAATGGACTCGATGCGCGGATCGACGAAGACATAGAAGACCTTGGCCGCCACCCCGAGAACGATGCTCAGGACCATGCCCAAACCGGCCATGGCCAGGACTGCGCTGAGAAAGGAAGTCATGTGTTCACGCTCCTGTTCGATCAAAACCCGATAGGTCAGATGTGCCAAAAGCGCATCTGATTATTGTCCCAGCCCCATGAACCCGTAGAAGCACAGGCCCATGATTCCGGCCGTGACCAGGGCGGCTGGGAACCCAGCCATCAGGCTGGGAATGCGTCCCAGGGCAAAACGCTCCCTGAGGCCGGCCAGGATGTTCAGGGCCAGGCTGAAGCCTATTGCCGTGGCAAAAGCGTAGAGCACGGTTTCGAAAAAAGTGTGCTCTTCCTGGATATTCAGGACAGCCACCCCAAAGATCATGCAGTTGGTGGTGATCAGGGGCAGGTAGATGCCAAGGGCGCGATAGAGTGCCGGAGCAGTTTTCTGAAGGACGATCTCCACGAGCTGAACCAGGGAGGCGATGACCAGGATAAAGGCCACTGTTCGCAGATATTCCAGCTCCAGGGGGACGAGGAGGAAGTTGTAGACGTTCCAGGAAATGGAGCTGGCCAGGACATTGACGAACAGAGCCGCGGCAGACATGCCCAGGGCACTGTCCAGGCTGCTGGACACTCCAACAAAGGGGCACAGGCCCAGGAAACGGATCAGGAGAATGTTATTGGCAAAGATCGCCGTGACCATCATCAGCAGGGTGTCGGCCATGATTCACATCCTCGTTTTCAGCTATGCCTTTGGCAACGCTGAAGAAGATTTATCTGATTTGGAGACATGCAACTCGATCAACGCGGCCACACAACCGGGTTTGCAGCTCAACCTGATCAACCTCACTGAGCTGAGTGAGTCTTTGGGTCCTTCCTGATTCTGAACGTTCATATGCGCTCAACAAGTCTGCTGAGGTTTGTCCACCTTCAGGGAAATGAAGTTGATGAAGCACAGCATGAGCCCGAGGCAGATGAAAGCCCCTGGGGGGCGCTGAAAGAGCTCGAACCCGAGATAGGAACTGGGCATGACCTGAATGCCGAACCAGGTTCCAGCCCCGATGACCTCTCTTATGGTGGCCAGGATGACCAGGGAGATGGTGAACCCAAGTCCCATGCCAAGTCCGTCTGCTACGGCCAGATGGACTGGATTTTTCCTGGCAAAGGCTTCGGCCCTGCCCAAAATCAGGCAGTTGACCACGATCAGCGGTATCCAGATGCCCAGGACTTCAAAGAGCCCGTAAAAATAGGCTTCCATCATCAGCTCAACAATGGTCACTGCCGAGGCGATGATGACGATGAACACCGGAACCCTGATTTTGGGCGGTATGTACTTTTTGAAGGTGGAAACCAGGGTATTGCTTACCAGGAGGACGAAAATGACTCCGCAGCCCAGGCCCAGGGCGCTGCTGACGCTTGAGGTCACAGCCATGACCGGGCACAACCCCAGGACGAACCTGAAAGGAGGAACCTCTTTCCACAATCCTTTGGTGAATTCTTGAACCATTCCAGACATGCTCTGCTCCTGGCTGGTTACTGAACAATGCTCGATTTGATCTGCTTGTAGATCTCGACCCCCTTCTGGACAGCCGTCATGACGCCGTTGGCCGTATAGGTGGCCCCGGTCACTGCATCGATCTGCCCGCCTTTGGGGCCGAAGTTCTTGTTCAAAGGCTGGCCTGAGAACTGATTCATGAACTCCTGACTCTGAAAAGCCTTGGTGCCGACACCGGGAGTTTCCGAGTGGGTGGTGATGGCGATGCCTCCGAGCTTGTCTTCGTCAACAATGATGGACATCATCACCCCGACGTCATCTTCATACCCGCCCCCAAAGGACTCCAGGGCCACAGCCTGGAGCTGCCCGTTCTTTTTGGCCAGAAAAATGGTCTTTTCAACAGGTTTGCCCTTGCTGTCCTGGCCGACAACCACGGTCTTCCGATCCTTGACCGGATCGTTGTCGTAGTCCACGCTCAGGGCCTTAAGCAGGGCAGGGGCCTTGATGTTCTTGATCCGCTGGTACTGGATCTGGTCTTCAGTGGCCATCTTGACCAGGGAGAGCAGCCCTCCCCAAACTCCGGTCACGATGGTCAAGACCAGGACCATTCGGAAGATTTCCCGTGCAGTCACAGTCTGTTACCTCCCGTAGACCTCAGGTGCGATTTTATCCAGAAAGGGGGTGGCCATGCTCATGATAAGGACTGCATAGAAGGCCCCAAAGGTCCAGGCGCCCCACATGCGGATGATGGCGGTCAGGCATCCGGCTGCAAACCCGAAAAGAATCATGCCTTCAGGGGTGACTGGTGACGAAGGCATGTCTGTGGCCAGGAAGAAAGCGGCTAGAAAGGTACCTCCAGCCAGGAGGTGGAAGAGGGGATCGGCGAAACTCCCGGGACTGAAGATCCAGAACAGGCCGGAAAAGAGGAAGACCCCGGCCAGGTAGCTGATTGGGATGCGCCAGTTGACGGTTTTGCGGGCCAGGAGGTACAGGCCGCCGATGAGCAGCATGAGCACCGAGACATGGCCTATCGGACCGGCTGTGGTCCCCAGGAACAGGTCCCCGAACCCGTAGGTCTGACCAAGAAAGCTGGGTCCCTGATTTTTGAAGATCTCCATAGGAGCTGCCAGGACACCGGCCTCCTGACTGCTCAGGCCCCAGTCAATCATGAAGTCGGGATAGGACATCTTGAGGATGATCCAGGCCACCAGAACACTGTTGAAGGGGTTGGAGCCATACCCTCCGAAGACTTCAGAACCGAGGACGATCATGATCAGCGTCCCGATCAGGATGAGCCACCAGGGTGTGGTGGCCGGCAGGAGCATGGCCAGGATGAGTCCGCTGGCTGCGGCAGTCAGGTCGTGAATCTCAAAGGGCTTGTTGATCACCTTGCGGGACAGAGCCTGCCAGCCTATGGCCGAGCCCACGGAAATGAGGATCACCCGCAGGGCATCGAATCCAAAGAGATACAGCCCGAAAAGGACAGCTGGAAACAGGGCCAGCATGAAGTCGATCATGATCTTCTGGACTGTGTTCCCGCTGTGGATGTGCGGGTGCGGGGAGACAACAAGGGTCGGTCCGTTCATCACGCGTGCTCCTTCATTGCCGTGAGTTCTGCCTTGCCGAACTGGATCCATTGAACCATGGGAATGGATGAGGGACAGACGTAGGCGCAGCACCCGCATTCAATGCAGCTGAAGATGTCGTTTTTGTCGGCCAGTTCGAAATGACCGCCTTCGGAATAGCCGGATATGAGCAGGGGCATGAGCCGCATTGGACAGGCCTGGACGCAGTAGCCGCATTTGATGCAGACGCCGCAGGCATAATCAATGACCTCGTGCTGCGGCTGGACAACGATGAGATCGGTTTCCTTGGTCACTGGAAACTCGAAACTGGACAGGGCCTGCCCGGTCAGGGGGCCGCCCAGAATCAGCTTGCCCACGGTTGCGAGGTCAACCCCGGCGTATTCGATCACGTCTCTGATAGGTGTGCCGATTGGCACGAGCAGATTTCTGGGCGGGTCAAAGAAAGAGCCAGCCAGGGTGACGTGCTTGGACATCCAGTGTTCTTTCTGGTTGACCACTCTGGCCACGGCATAGGCTGTTTCAGCGCTGATGATCGTGATGCCCAGGTCTTCCGGAGCGGTCTCAGCGGGGTATTCCTGCCCGGTCAGGGCAGAAACCAGGAGCTGAGGCCTGTGTTGAGGATGTTTGGCTTTGACAGGGGCGATCCGCAGATCGTGGTCTGACTGGGAAAGGGCCTCCATGCCCTTGTGGTTCTGCTCATACACGGCCAGGATGGCCTCCCGGACACCGATCAAGCTCCGCAGGAGAGAAATGCCGGCCAGGACGTCGTCGGCACCCTGGGCCAGCAGTGCTGAACGGGTCCCCTGTTGGGTCAGTTCGTCCAGTCCGTTGATGATCAGGGTGTGGATCTTTTTTTCCTGGGCCATGGCGATCTTGTCCAGCAAGGGCATGGCCTGAGGAGAAAAGTCGTTCAGACCGGACTGGAGGATCAGGCCCATGGGCTGGAGTTCCGAAGGAAGGGCCGGTGTCTGTCCTTCCTGCTCCGCCCTATCTATGGTCACTGCAGTGACTTTTTCGCCGCTCGGCAGGCTGAAATTTTTGTCCACGTCCACCACCACTCCGGTCACTGGAGAGCGGATGGTTGAGGACACGCTTTCGCCGATGAGGTCGCCGCTTTTGAGCTCGTCTTTTTTCTTGACGACCAGGGTGCAGGCTGGACCGAGGTGCTGCTTCAAAGGAATGATCACCCGATCAGGGGGCGGCATTGATTCAATGATCATGGGGCCGCTCTCACTCGGAGCCGGCAGCATCAATCCCCCTGAAAAGCTGGCATTTTTCATCGTCGCGCTCTCTTCATCATGAGTCAGGCGGTCGTATGGTACATTGCCCGGGTTTCGTTTCCTGCAACTGATGGTAAATACTCGTAAGCTTTAATTTGTTTAACCATTCATTGTCAAGGGCGTTTTTCAAGCCTGCAATGCCCTTGCATGGCTTTTGGAGGCTGCACTGCAACCATGTGTAACAGCCCGGTATGATTCAAGCCGATGGCGGCCATTGACAACATTCCACCCTTTGCTGTTAAGGTCATTCCTCTTTGCCCGAAGTTCACGACAGCGCGTATTCGGGGCATGACTTTGAGGAACGTGAAAGAGATCAGATGTGTAAGGCAAACAGAATGCCGGAAAGGAGGCGTTTTCACATGTTTTCATCGATGAAGAGCACATGGTTGTCAGTGGTGATCGTTCTCGGGTTGGCCTGCCTGCTCGGTCTGGCTCAGGCGGTCTCGGCTCAGAAAAATAAGGGTTCCCAGGGGGATGGCCAGTCAGGGACCCTCAATCAGGACAGCTCTGAGATCACCCCTGAGATGACCAGACAGAAGATGGTTCAACGCTACAAGAGCCTGCAGGAAGAGCTGGCTCAGATTCAGCAGGAGGCCATGGACGACAATGAAGAGCTCAAGCAGGAACAGCAGGACTTGCAGTCCATGATCAGAGAAAACATGGAATCCAACATGGCTGCGGAAGATGTGGATGTTGAACGTTTGCAGGAGCTGCAGGCCAAGCTTCAGGGCCAGGGCCAGGAACTGGCTCAGGATGAAAAGCAGTCCCTTGAACAGGAGTACAAGGAGCAGGTCAATGCCTATCAGCGGGCCAGAGCCAAAACTGCCAGGAACAAGGACGTGCAGCAGAAGCAGGAGTCCTTCAGGGAGGACATGCTGGCAGCCATGAAGAAGGTCGATCCTGAGACCGAGAAGATCATTCAGGAATTGCAGGGCATCCAGCATCAGATGCAGTACATCAAGCAGTCCGCTCCTGAGAACTGACGCTTTGCGGCCCGGGGTTCATGGAGTCGCGAGCCAGCGCTCTTGAACCCCGGGATGGCCGGGGCGTGGAGGCAATCTTTGTTTGCCTCTGGCAAAACTGGACTCTCTTTTTCTGGTTCATACGAGAACATGGGCCCATCCCGGGGAGCACCGGCCCCGAAAACCAGCGACCTTCTCCTGATCTTCACCCGTTTTCCAGTCCCGGGAAAGGTGAAGACCAGGCTCATTCCCGCCTTTGGCCCTGAAGGGGCTGCCCGGCTTCAATTCCTGATGACCCGCCATCTTCTCCAGCAGGTCCGGGAGATGCCTCCCGGTGTTCGGGTTGAGGTGCATCATGACGGCGGTACGCCGGGATTGATGTCTGCCCTGTTTGGAGAGGATGTGAACTCCGTGTCTCAGGCTGGACAGGGCTTGGGGTCCAGAATGGCCCGGGCCTTGCGCCGGGGTATGACCCAAGGGGCGGGCCGGATTGTCCTGGTGGGGTCGGATTGCCCCCTCATCGATGTTCCCATTCTGAACCGGGCTTTTGCAGAGCTCCGCTCCCATGATGTGGTCCTGGGCCCGGCCGCTGACGGCGGCTACTATCTGGTGGGCCTGAACTCTCGAATTTCCGGCAGCAGGCTTGGGGCTCTCTTTACCGGGATCGACTGGGGTTCGGACCGGGTCCTGGTCCAGACCAGGCACAAGGCGGCAGAGCAGGGCTGGACCGTGGCCCAGGTCGAGACCCTGCCGGACATCGACCATCCCAGTGATGTGAGCCGTGTTCCCCAGACGGTCCTATCGCCCCGGGCTGCCTCCTTGAGCGCGGTCATCCCTGTCTTGAACGAGGCTGCCAATCTTGGCCGGGCCCTGCAGTCCCTGAGCAGCGGTACGGAGGTGGAGGTCCTGGTGGTGGACGGCGGGAGCCGCGATGCAACGGTTCAGGTGGCAGAGCGGGCCGGGGCCAGGGTTTTGTTTTCACAGCCCGGACGGGGCAGGCAGATGAACGTCGGGGCCCGCGCGGCCCGGGGTGAAATTGTCTTCTTCCTGCACGGGGACAGCCAGGCCCCGTTTCTGTATGACTGGTACATCAGGCAGGCTCTCAGTCTGGCAGGAGTAGCAGGGGGCAGCTTTTCCTTCGGGGTGGACAAGCCGTTTGCCGGGGCCCGGTTGATCGCGGCCATGACCAATGTCCGCTCCCAATGGCTGGGTCTGCCTTACGGAGATCAGGGGCTGTTCGTTCCCAAGCCGCTGTTTCTTAAATGTGGCGGGTTCCGGGAAACCCCTTTGCTGGAGGATGTGCACCTGGTCAAAGCCGTGAAGGCCAGAGGCCGGGTGGTCACCCTTCCAGCCCCGGTACTGACCTCGGCCAGACGCTGGACCCGGCTGGGACCTTTTCAGACCACCCTGATCAATCAGATCATCATGGCCGGATATCTGCTCCGAGTGCCTGAGCCCCACCTGGCCAGGCTCTACGGGCGGCTCAGAGCCCTGTCCCGTCAGCGCGGCCAGAAGCCGCGCTGACTCCATTCTCCTCTGCTCCGGGCTACGACTCGGTTTCCGACTTCTGGGATTCTTTGTCCGCTTGAGCCGGGGGTTGGATAAATTTGAAGATGTCCAGGGGGATGGGCAGGATGGTCGAGGCCTTGCTCTCATAGGTCATCTCCCGCATGGTCTGCAGGTAGCGCAGCTGCAGGGCTTGGGGGTACTCGCCAATGATGGCTGCTGCCTCGGCCAGCCTGGTGGCAGCCTGGTATTCGCCCTCGGCGTTGATGACCTTGGAGCGCCGGTCCCTCTCGGCCTCGGCCTGCCTGGCCATGGCCCGCTGCATCTCCTGGGGCAGGTCGATGTACTTGACTTCCACATTGGTGACCTTGATGCCCCAGGGATCGGTATGTTCGTCCAGAATGGCCTGGATCTGGTCGTTGATCTTGTTCCTGTGGGTCAGAATCTCGTCAAGCTCGGCCGCTCCGCACACGCTCCTGAGTGTGGTCTGGGCCAGCTGAGAGGTGGCGAACAGGTAGTCCTCCACTTCCAGGATGGCCTTGACCGGCTCCAGGACCCGGAAATAGATCACGGCATTGATCTTCACGCTGACGTTGTCCCTGGTGATCACGTCCTGGGTGGGGACGTCCAGGGCGAGGATCCGCAGAGAGACCTTGACCATCTTGTCCACGATGGGGATGAGGATGATCAGTCCGGGTCCCTTGGCCTTGAGGACCCTGCCCAGCCGGAAGACCACAGCCCGTTGGTACTCATTGAGGACCTTGATGGCTGAAAACAAAAAGAGGACGACCAGGATGATGATCGGCAGAAAGGTGTAGATGGTCTGCATGGGGTCCCTCCTTTCAGCGTAGCCTCTGGCTGCGCTGAATATTTGGCTTTGAAATCAAGAAAAACCTGACTGTTTGCAAAATGTGTTCTCCACCACGCAGCCAGTTTTGCCTGGGGACGGCGCTGAACGCTAGGATCTTGCCGGGCTCACGACGACCATGAGGCCTTGGATATCGGTGACTGCGACCTGGTCTCCGGGATTCAGGGTCTGACCTGAACTGCTTCTGGCCCTCCAGATCTCCCCTCTGACCCGGACATGACCTTCCTGCCCCGACCAGTTCAGGACTTCCCCCTGAAGGCCGAGCATGGCCTCGGATCCGGACTGCCTGGGGCGGACCTGGGCCCTGGTGACCAGAATGAGGCCCAGGCCGATGAAGCTGGTCACAGCCAGAACCGTGGGCAGGATGACCTTCAGGGGCAGCCCGCCCAGGCCGTACTCGAAGTCAAAGAGGATGAGCGAGCCGATGAACAGGCAGATCACGGCCCCGACACTCAAAAGCCCGTAGCTGGTCACGGCGATCTCCAGGATGAACAGGACCATGCTGAGCAGGATGAGCAGCAGACCGGCCACATTGGTGGGCAGCACGGCCATGGCGTAGAGGCCGAGCAGGAGGCAGATGCCGCCAAAGACTCCAGGGAAGATGGTTCCGGGGTTGCTCAGCTCAAAGAAGAGACCGGCAAGCCCCCCCAGGAGCAGAAAATAGGCGATTTGCGGGTTCAAAAGCCAGGACAGGAAGGAATGCCTGAACCCTGGATCGTGTTTGGTGATGCTGAAATTGCCCTCGGCAAAGGAGATCACCTCCCCCTTCCACTCCAGCCCTTTGGCCCCTACCTGGGTCAGGAGGTCTTCAGGGCTGACGGCCATCAAGTCCACCACCCGGAGCATGACCGCTTCAGACGCGGTGATGCTCACAGCCTCCTGCACAGCTTTTTCGTACCAGTCCACATTCCGGTTTCGGGCAGCGGCCACGCCCCGGAGCAGGCTCAAAAAGTCGTTCTGGATCTTCTTGGCCATGGTCTCCGGGATGTCCTTGCCGCCCATGGCCACCGGTGAGGCGGCCCCAATATTGGTCTGAGGGCTCATGGCGGCCACGGTGGAGGCAGCGACCAGGAAGACGCCGGCCGAGGCCGCCTGGGCGCCCCTGGGACCGACCCAGGTGATGACCGGGACCGGGGCGTTGAGGATGGTTTTCAGCATCTCGCGCATGGACTGCCCCAGTCCGCCCGGAGTGTCCAGGCCGATGAGCAGGATGTCGTGCCGGTCGGCCTGGCAGGCCTGGATGGACTGCTTGAGCAGGTCTTCCTGAGCTGGATTGATGCTCCCGTCGATTCTGGTGTAGAGGACCGAAATCCTTTCAGAGGCGGGTTGGACAGCCAAGGCTCGAGGGCTGGTCGGCGATCCGAGGGCCAGGATGCAAACCAGCAGCCCGGCCAGGCTCAAGAACAGAGTCTTTCCAGAATGCACGGGCCGGTCTGCAGCGTAAAGGGGATGTGTCCGCCAAGGCATGTTCAAGTCCTCCGGTTCGAAGCTCCCAGCAGTGGCTCTGGACAATGCACGAGATCCTGTGATGTTTTTTCGCTCTGCAGCGCTGTTTTAGGGTCCAGGGTCGGGTTCATTGCCCGAGATTTTTGTGGTTGGAGAGGTCGTATCGCTTCATTTTACGCCACAGGGTGGTCCGGTTGATCCCCAGAGTGTCGGCTGTATTCTGGATGTGCCAGTTGTTGGTCTCCAGAGCCTTGACAAGGGTGGCTTTTTCGCCCTCTGCAAGGCTGTTGGGCTTGTCAGTCCCGCACAGGCAGTACATGGGCTCCAGACTCTGCTTGATAAGATACTGGGGCAGGTCATTGACGTCGATGGTCTCTTTGCTGAGCATGACCGCGTATTCGATGATGTTCTTCATTTCCCGGACGTTGCCGGGATAGTGGTGCTCCATGAGCAGGCGTTTGGCGTCCTGGGTCAGTCCGGAGATCATTTTGTCCGACAACGAGGCGGCCTGGGAGATGAAATGGTCAAGGAGCAGGGGGATGTCAGCGATTCGCTCCCGCAGGGGGGGAATGGTGAACTCGCACAGCTTGAGGCGATAGTAGAGGTCTTTCCGAAAGGCGTTGGTCTCGATCAGCTCGTTGGGGTCCCGATTGGTGGCTGCTATGACCCGGGCATTGATCCACTCCATTTCTGTGGCCCCCAGAGGAAAGACCTCCTTGTCCTCCAGGGCCTGGAGGAGCTTGGCCTGCATGTCGCAGCTGAGCTCGCTGATCTCGTCCAAAAAGATGGTCCCGTTCTGGGCCAGCTTGAATTTGCCCGGCTTGTCCTGCTTGGCGTCGGTGAAAGCCCCTTTCTTGTAGCCGAAGAGCTCGGATTCGAGCATGGTTTCAGGGATGGCCGCGCAGTTAACCTTCACGAACGGCCCCTGGCGGCGGGGGCTGAGATTGTGGACCACCTTGGCCAGGACATCTTTGCCCACCCCGGTTTCCCCTAGAATGAGCACCGGTTTGGCCGATTTGGCAATGACCGGCAGCTTGTCCAACTGCTGGCGCAAGATTTGATCTTTACTGATGAAATCCTCAAGGCTGTAGGACTTCCTGACCTCCTTTTCCAGTGCGGCCCTGGCCCGTTCGTCCTGAAAGGACTCCACCCCGCCCACGATGTTTCCCTTTTGATCGTGCAGCACAGCTGCGGTAATGGCTACCGGGATCTGCAGGTCATGACGGTTGCGCATTTTCAGCCTGATGTTCAGGAGGTTGGACTGGGTTTCAATGGCTTTTTTCAGGTTGCAGTCCTTTTCGCAGTGATCCGATCGAAAAATGGTCCAGCATTTTCGGCCCAGGGCCTCCTCTTTGGAATACCCGGTCAGGTTTTCAGCCTGGGAGTTGAAGAAGGTGATCGTGAAATTCTTGTCAACCGTGAACACTCCAGTGGCCAGGCTGTTCAGGATCCACTCGTACCAGTGGTTGTTGTTCTGGGACATGATCATCATCCGACCTTCCGGTTGTGAAGTTCCAGCCTGGGTGGACGCCTTGAGCTGAAAAGGGCATGGGGCGTCCAAATAAAGAAGTATCTCGAGGTTTTCTTGAACTCTAGCATGTCAGCTTGGAGAATGAAAGCCCTCCATGTTGCAGGACTGAACTCCATGGCGGCTTTGATGTTGCAAATATACAACTATCAGACGTTCGATACGTGATTTTAAGAATTAAAATTAATAAATATAGAGTTTTATATTGTAATAGTCTGGGTCAATCCTGGCATGCTTCTTGATAACTTTGTGAAAGGATGAACACCCGCATGGGTTTCGACGCCCAAGACTGTTCGAACCATCAGGAGGTGAAAGGGTATGCCGAGCTACGTCGATGTTGAAAAGTGTGATGGATGCAAGGGAGGAGAGATCACGGCCTGCATGTACGTCTGTCCCAATGACCTCATGGTCTTGGATGAAGAGGAGATGAAGGCCTACAACCAGGAACCGAGTGCCTGCTGGGAGTGCTACTCCTGCGTCAAGATCTGCCCCCAGGGTGCGATCTCCGTCAGGCCCTACGCGGATTTCGCCCCTCTGGGCGGGACATCCATTCCCCTGCTCAGCGCAGAGGACATCATGTGGACGGTCCAGTTCCGGGACAGCTCTGTCAAGCGGTTCAAGTTCCCGAATCGGACCACCGCAGAAGGGTCCATCGATCCTTACAAAGGTCATCCGGCACCGGACAACCTAGAAGATGAACGTCAGTACTCGGAATCAGAGCTTTTGGTGCCTGAAAAGACCATCAGGCAGCTGGTTGAGCAGGAAGAAATGGACCACACCTATGTCTGGCAGAACCCCAATCTCCAGGCAGGATAACCAGGAAGTCATTCAAGGAGGACGTCATGCCTCAAGTGCCAACAAAAGCAAAGCGAAAAGGGTTGGATCTGGCCGAGCCAGCCATCAAGGAGATCGAGACTGAATGTTTGATCGTCGGCGGCGGTGCTGCAGGATGCGGCTCGGCTGTGGAGGCAGTAGTTTGGGGGGACAAGCACGGGGTGGATGTGCTTCTCGTGGAGAAGGCGGCCCTGGAGCGGTCCGGAGCCCTGGCTCAGGGCCTGTCGGCCATCAATACCTACATCGGCCTGAAGCAGGGACACAACACGGTGGACGACTATGCCCGGATGGTCCACATGGACCTCATGCACCTGACCCGGGACGACCTGGTCTTTGATGTCGGCCGCCATGTGGACGACTCGGTCCACCTGTTCGAGGAATGGGGGCTGCCGATCTGGGTCAAAAAAGACGGCAAGAACCTGGACGGGGCCAAGGCCAAGGAGCAGGGGCTGCAGGTCAGGGACGGGGCCGAGCCGGTGCGGACCGGTTCCTGGCAGTGCATGATCAACGGCGAGTCCTATAAGCGAATCATGGCCGAGGCTGCCAAGAACACCCTGGGCGAGAACCGCTACATGGAGCGGATCTTCATCTGCAAGATCCTCATGGACGCCAACGAGCCCAACAGGGTGGCCGGTGTGGCCGGGATCAACGTCCGGGAGAACCAGGTGGTGATGATCAAGGCCAATGCCATCGTCCTGGCTGCCGGCGGATGCGTGAACGTCTATCGAACAAGGTCCCAGGGCGAGGGGGAAGGCCGGGCCTGGTACCCGGTCTGGAATGCCGGGACCACCTATGCCCTGGCTGTGCAGGCCGGTGCCGAGACGACCATGATGGAAAACCGCTTCGTGCCCACCAGGTTCAAGGACGGCTACGGCCCGGTGGGGGCCTGGTTCCTGCTGTTCAAGGCCAAAGCCACCAACTGCAAGGGCGAGGTCTATCTGGACAAGAACATCAAGATGATCGAGCCCTATGAAAAGCGGGGCTACGCCATGGGCAAGGTTATGCCCACCTGCCTGCGCAACCACATGATGATCCGGGAGATGCGCAACGGGAACGGCCCCATCTTCATGGACACCCCCACGGCCCTGGCCAACCTGGGACAGAGCTTGAGCGAAAAAGAGCGCAAGCATCTCGAGTCCGAAGCCTGGGAGGACTTTCTGGACATGACCGTGTCCCAGGCTAATGTCTGGGCCTGCAACAACATCAAGCCCGAGGACAACCGGTCCGAGATCATGCCCACGGAGCCCTATCTCCTAGGCTCCCATTCCGGGTGCTGCGGGATGTGGGTCTCCGGTCCGGATGAGGATTGGGTGCCGGAGGAGTACAAGATCCGGGCGGACAACGACAAGGTCTACAACCGGATGACCACGGTCAACGGGCTGTTCACCTGCGGCGACGGGGTCGGGGCTTCGGGCCACAAGTACTCCTCGGGCTCCTTTGCCGAGGGGCGGATAGCGGCCAAAGCCGCAATTCGCTGGTGCGTGGACCACAAAGACTTCAAGCCCGCTTTCAAGCAGACCGACGAGGAGATCAAAAACGAGCTCTACCAGCCCTGGTACACCTTCAAAGAGCATGCAGGCGTGTCAACCGATCCTGAAGTGAACCCCTACTACATCACCCCGGCCAACTTCATGAAGCGGATCATGAAGGTCTCTGACGAGTACGGCGGCGGGACGTCCACGTACTACACCACGAACAAGGAGAGCCTGGAAGAGGGGATCAGGTACCTGGACCTCCTGGAGCAGGACTCCCAGAAGCTGGCGGCCAGGGACCTGCACGAGCTCATGCGCTGCTGGGAGCAGTCCAACAGGCTGTGGACCGTGCGGATGCACATGCTGAACATCCTCTTCCGGGAGGAGACCCGCTATCCCGGCTTCTACTACAGAAGCGACTACATGGGCATCGACGACGCCAAGTGGCGGGTGTTCACCAACGGCAAGTACGATGTGGAGACCGGCAAGCTGACCATGTTTAAGAGGCCCTTGATCAAGATCATTCCGGACAAGAGTCTGGATTTCTTCTCTGCTCTGGGGACCTAGGGCTTGTTGTGCTGAAGGTTACGAAACCAAAGCTGTTGTCAATCTCAGAACGCAGCCGGTCAGAGGCGTCACCGCTTCAGTATGGGATGCCTCTTCCAGGCGGCACGGAGGAGCTGCCACTGATGACATTATGCCGCCTCCCTGACCAGAATCCTGATCCTTGCACAGGGTCCGATGGTTGGTATCTGAGGCATATCTGTCAGGCCAGGACCTGCATTGCGGGGGCGGCATAATCATATAGCAGGCGGCTGTGGCTGGATATGACAGGACAGGCAGGGGCCGTTGATCAGGGTGCTGAGAAGAGTCCCGGGGTCAGGCTTGAAGGTCTTCGGGTTTCAGATCCAAGGGTTGCTGCTCTGTCAAACCATAAGGAGCTGGATATGGGGATCAATCGGCGAACTTTTCTTGGAGCGCTCGGTTCAGCCGGACTTGCTGCGGCTCTGCCCTCAGACCGGTCCGAGGCCTGGGAATCCAGGGCCAGCCCCAATGCCTGCGGCTGTCTCGTGGATCTGACCCGGTGCATCGGCTGCCGGAAGTGTGAAGAGGCCTGCAACGAGGTCAATGCACTGCCTGAACCGGACACGGATTTTGAAGACGAAACCGTGTTTGAAAACAAAAGGCGGCCGGACCATAGGGCCTTGACCGTGGTCAACCGGTACACCACCGGACAGAGAAACGACAAAAGGGAGCTGGTTCCGACGTTCGTCAAAATCCAGTGCATGCATTGTCAGGATCCGGCCTGCGCTTCGGCCTGCATGACCGGGGCCATGTACAAGGCCGACAATGGCTCTGTGGTCTACGATCCCACAATGTGTATCGGGTGCCGCTACTGTATGGTGGCCTGTCCGTTCGAGATACCCGCTTACGAGTACCAGAATGCCCTGAACCCGCGGGTCATGAAATGCACATTCTGCTATGAACGCGTTGAGAAAGACGGCCAGATGCCGGCCTGCGCCAGTGTCTGCCCGGTGGAGGCCATCTCTTTTGGACGGCGCTATGACCTCCTGGAGTTGGCCCAGCTCAGGATGGACAAAAATCCGGACAGGTATGAGAACCATATCTTTGGACAAGACGAGGCCGGAGGCACCAACTGGATGTACATCTCAGGAGTGCCTTTTTCCCAGCTGGGGTTCCCCAGCGTCCCCAAACGGCCCCTCCCCAAGCTGACCGAAACCATCCAGCACTCCCTGTTCAGCTATCTGTGGTCGCCCATTGTTCTCTTCGGCGTCCTGGGCGGGGTGATGTACATGAACAAAGAAAAAAATAAGGAATCAGCCGACATTCGGCAATGAAGACCAAGGAGAGAGGCATGAGTCATTCTTTTCAGCCAGCGGGGAAGAAGTTCTGGACTCCGGGAGTCATGGTTCTGGTGGTCTTCATGCTGGCCGGGCTGGCTGCCATCATCGCCAGACTGATCGGGGGGCTGGGGTATGTGACCAACCTGGACCATACCCACCCCTGGGGATTGTGGATCAGCATCGACGTGGTCACCGGCGTGGCCCTTGCGGCCGGCGGATTCACCACTTCGGCCCTGTCCCACATCTTTGGAAGGCGTTTCTACGAGACCATCACCAGGCCGGCCCTGTTGACGGCAGCCCTGGGCTACACTTTTGTCGGCCTGGGGTTGCTGTTCGATATCGGCCGGACATGGGCCTTCTGGAAGCCACTGGTGTATCAGAATCACACCTCGGCCTTGTTTGAAGTGGCCATGTGCGTCTTCACCTACTTGATCGTCCTCTATATCGAGTTCATTCCCATCGTGTGCGAGCGCTTCAAGGACAGGGTTCCTTTTCTGGGAAGCCTTTACAGGCAGCTGGACAGGATCCTGTGGGTGTTCATCATTCTGGGGGTGGTCCTGTCCTGCATGCACCAGTCCAGTCTGGGGACCCTGATGCTCATCGCCCCCACCAAGGTGCACGCCTTGTGGTACACCCCGATTCTGCCCCTGCTGTTTCTGCTTTCTGCCATCACGGTGGGTTACCCCATGGTGGTCTTCGAATCCACGCTGTGCACCTCGTCCTTGAAGCTCAATCCCGAAACCCACGTCCTGGCCCCGTTGGTCAGGATCACCACTGCCGTCCTGGGCCTGTACATGGTCATCAAGCTCGGGGATATGTTCGTCAGAGGCAACACTGGGTATCTCTTCACGGGAACGGCCCAGAGCAACGCTTTCCTCATCGAGATGGGCCTGGGGGTGATCCTGCCCTTTGTGCTGCTGCTCTTTGGTCGGGTCAGGCGCTCGCCTCGCTGGCTGTTCATCTCTTCCACCCTGATCGTGCTCGGGGTGGTCCTGAACAGGATCAACGTCTTTCTGGTCGGGTACGCGCCCCAGACCAGCCAGCAGCCCTACTGGCCGGCTGCAGCGGAATTTGCCCTGACCATCGGTCTGACCGCCACATTGATCTTTCTCTATCGTCTGGCCGTGACCCATCTTCCAGTTCTGCCCTCGGAAAAGGAGGCCACTGTATGAAACGTTTCAAACCTGACCAACACATGTCCCTGACCTGTCTGGCAACGACCATCGGGCTTCTGGTGCTGGGGCTTTTCCTCCTGGGGGGAGCGGCATCAGCGGCTCAGGATCAGCAGGCCACGTCGCGCACCAACAAGCACCCCAAGCCGGAAGGATGGGTGGCCCAGGATCAGGCGGCAGCCAGGCAGAGAGCCATGGAGGAGACCGGTTTTGTCAAGGATGTTCTGGAGGAGCCTCTGAGCGTCCGAAAGCAGAGGTTGTGCCAGGCAGGTTACGGAATCGATGAGGTGGAGCACGACTACTTCCTGCTCAAGAGCCCCTATGTGAACACCTATGACGACCAGTACCAGCCGGTCAGGTTCATGCACACCCAGCATGCAGCCAACTACGTGGACAACTGCGCGGAATGCCACCACTACCGCCCGGCTGATGAGAGCGCCTCGGAGACAGTTCGCTGCGCGGCCTGCCACCAGGATGCCTTCAAGGCCGAAGCCCAGGACAGGGTGGGCCTCAAGGCGGCCTACCACCTGCAGTGCATGGGCTGCCACCAGGAACGGGGCAAGGGGCCTGTGGGCTGCCAGTGCTGCCACAGGGAAAACCCCACCGATCATGCCGAGCTGGTGGCCCTCCCGGCGCAGCCCAGCCCTCAACAGGTGACCCGAGAGTGCCTCAGGTGTCATGAGGAGCAGGGCCGGGAGATGCTTTCCAGCGCGCACTGGCTGTGGAGAGGGCCCTCAACCTATATCGCCAGGCATGAAAAGGAGGTGGGGATCGGCAAGGGCACCAAAGCCATCAACAACTTCTGAATATCCACCATCAGCAACGAGGCTCGTTGCACACAATGCCACGCTGGTTACGGCTGGACAGACGATTCCTTCGACTTTTCCAACATGAGCAACATGGACTGCCTGGTGTGTCACGACACCACGGGAAGCTATCACAAGGTCATGACCAACGGAGGCCTGCCGGCCCCTGACGTGGATCTGACCTATGTGGCCGAAAATGTCGGGCCCACGAGCAGAACCACCTGCGGGAGCTGCCACTTCTTCGGCGGAGGCGGGGACGCGGTCAAGAACCCGACCATGAACAGCTGCCTGCGCTATCCAGATCGGATGTGCGACGTGCACATGGGAGGATACGACTTCTCGTGCACGGAATGCCACACCACCGTGGGTCATCAGATCAGCGGGCGGTCCACATCCTGCCCGGTCACCGAGATCCCTCTGAGATGCGAGAACTGCCACAGCGATTCCCCCCATTATCAGAGCGATCTTTTGGATCCCCATTTGAACAGCCACTGCGAGCACATCGCCTGCAACACCTGCCACACCCCGGTCTTTGCCAAGAAGAAGCCGACAAAAGTCTGGTGGGACTGGTCCACAGCCGGGGACAAGGAACGCAAGCCGGTCAAGGTGGACTACGGCATGACCGACTACCACTGGAAAAAGGGCGACCAGAAGTGGGCCATGGCGGCCAGACCCGATTACGCCTGGTACAACGGGTACATGAACCGCTACCTTGTCGGGGACACGTTCGACCCCTCTGTGGAGGTTCTGAACTTGAACAAGCCTCTGGGGTGCTTTCTGGACCCAAACTCGAAGATTTCCCCATTCCAGATCATGAAGGGCGTCCAGCCGGCTGACGCCGAGAACCATGTCCTGCTGGTACCTCACCTCTTTCCCTGGAACAAGGACGACACCTCGGCATTCTGGAAAGGCTGCAACTGGGACCAGGCCTTCGAGGTGGGGATGAAGGAGGCTGGGCTGGAGTACAGCGGAGAATACGAGTGGCTCCGGACCGACCTGCACAGAGGGCTGCAGCACGAGGTCATGCCCAAGGAATATTCCCTGTCTTGCGTCAACTGCCATGAAAGTCTCGCAGGGGATAAGACCTGCAATCGCTGTCACCAGGACAAGAGGGGGGTGGACTTCAAGGAGCTGGTTCGAAAAGGTATGGATTTTGAAGAATTAGCACAGAAGGGATGTGACGTTCAGGACCTGGTGGGGCGGACAGACTACATCGACTTCCAGGAACTCGGGTATGAGGGCGATCCCATCCTCTACAGCGGCCGGTTCACCAAGCTGCCCCTTGAGTCCGTTTTGAGATAAGGCTCAGTCCCTATCAGTTCCCCTCCCGGGGGTCCTGCACACGTTTGCCTGCCTGTGCAGCGGCCCCCAATTTTTTCTCTCCAGCGCTGGAGAGAAAAAATCATTCCTCCCACCCAAAGGTCCGTTCCACGGCCATCTTCCATTTCTGATATCTGGCTTCCCTGAGACCGGAGTCCATGTTCGGGATCCAACGTTTGTCCTCCACCCAGTTGTTGCGCAGCTCCTCCCGGCCGGACCAGTACCCTGAAGCGATTCCGGCTGCATAGGCCGCTCCCAGGCAGGTTGTCTCGGCCACCTGGGGCCGGATGACCGGGACGTCCAAAATGTCGGACTGGAACTGCATGAGCAGTTCGTTGGCCACCATGCCCCCGTCCACTTTGAGCTTGGTCAGCTCCACCCCGGAGTCCTTGTTCATGGCTTCGACAATGTCCCTGGTCTGGAAGGCCGTGGCCTCGAGCACGGCCCTGGCCAGGTGGTGCTTGTTGGCGTACCGGGTCAGCCCGGTGATCACTCCCCTGGCGTCAGGCCTCCAGTAGGGGGCCAGGAGGCCGGAAAAGGCCGGGACCACAAAAACGCCCCCGGTGTCCTCGACCTGCGCGGCCAGGTCTTCGACCTCCCGGGCATCCTTGATCAGGCCCAGGTTGTCCCGGAGCCACTGGACCAGGGCCCCGGCAATGGCAATGGCCCCTTCCAGGCAGTAGGACGGTTTCCGGCCGCTGAACTGGTAGGCCAGGGTGGTCAGCAGGCCATGCCTGGAGGCCATGGGGTCGTGTCCAGTGTGCAAGAGCAAAAAGCAGCCCGTTCCATACGTGTTCTTGGCCTCTCCCGGAGCAAAGCAGGTCTGGCCCACCAGGGCGGCCTGCTGGTCCCCCACGGCCCCGCAGACCGGGATGCGGGCCCTGAAGGGGCCGCTTTCCGAGGTCGGACCCCAGGATGCGCTGTCGCTGGAGGGCACGATCCTTGGAAGACCGGAAGCCGGGATGTCCAGAATCTTCAAAATGTCCTCGTCCCACTGCAGGGAGTGGAGATCCATGAGCATGGTCCGGCTGGCATTGGTCACGTCGGTCACATGGGCCCCGCCTTTGGGCCCTCCGGTCAGCCACCAGATGATCCAGGTCTCCATGGTCCCGAACAGGGCATCGCCTTTCCCGGCCGCAACCCTGGCTTCGGGAACGGTGTCCAGGATCCAGGTGATCTTGGGTCCGGAAAAATAGGTCGAGACCGGCAGGCCGGTGGTCTCCCGGAAGCGGTCCTGGCCCCCGTCGGCCATGAGCCGCCGGCAGATCTCGTGGGTCCGGGCGCACTGCCAGACGATGGCGTTGAAAAAGGGCCGGCCCGTGTTCCGGTCCCAGACCACGGTGGTCTCCCGTTGATTGGTGATGCCCACGGCAGCCAGATCAGAGCCCTTGATTCCGGCTTTGGCCAGGGCTCCCTGAATGACCTCCTGGGTGTTCTGCCAGATCTCCATGGGGTCGTGTTCCACCCAGCCCGGGCGGGGAAAAATCTGCCGGTGCTCCTTCTGATCCAGACCCTTGATCCGGCCCTCGCGGTCGAAAACGATGAACCGGCTGCTGGTCGTGCCCTGGTCGATGGCCCCGATGTACTTGCTCATGGTGCAGTCTCCTTTGTTGTCCAGGAGCCCGGGAAATCCCGGGCTCCTGGACCGGTCTTTCACCAGCGGTACAGGTTACTGGGCCCGGCCTTCGCGCCAGGCTTGAATCAGTTCGTCGTACTTGATGGTTTTTCCCTGAGGCTTTTCATTGTCCAGCTTGGCTTTTGGAGCTCCGGGCTGATTCAGCCAGTAGGACTCGTCTTTCTTGGGGTTCAGTTTGGGGCCGGCCCGATCCAGGACCTTGGCCCGTTCCAGACGCATCAGAATCCGGTCCTGCTCATTGGCCAGGTTGTCCATGGCCGTGCTCACTGTGACCTCGCCGGCCACGGCTTCACCGATGTTCTGCCACCAGAGCTGGGCCAGCTTCGGGTAGTCGGGCACATTGGTCCCAGTCGGGCTCCAGGCCACTCTGGCCGGGCTGCGGTAGAACTCCACCAGGCCGCCCAGTCTGGGGGCCCTCTCGGTGAAGGATTCGTGCCGGATGTCGCTGTCCCGGATCGGGGTCAGCCCGACATGGGCTTTTTTCAAAGACGTGGTTTTGGCCACGCAGAACTGGGCATAGAGCCAGGCCGCTTTTCTGCGCTCAACCGGGGTGGACTTGAGCAGGGTCCAGGAACCGCAGTCCTGATAGCCCAGCTTCTGCCCCTCTTCCCAGTATGGGCCGTGCGGTGAGGGGGCCATGCGCCACTTCGGGGTGCCGTCTTCGTTCACTGTGGGGCCAGGTTCGACCATGGAGGGGATGAAGGCCGTGTACCAGAAGATCTGCTGGGCCACATTGCCTTTGGCCAGGAAGGGCAGGTACTGGTAGAAGTCCATGCCCAGGGCCCCGGGAGGGGCGTACTTGCGCAGCCACTCCATGTACTTGCGCAGGGCGTACTTGGCTGCCGGCCCGTTGGCCGCGCCGCCCCGGGCCACGGTGGCCCCCACAGGCCGGTTCTGATCGTCGACCCGAATGCCCCATTCGTCCACCGGCAGTCCGTTGGGGATGCCCTTGTCCCCTGCACCGGCCATGGACAGCCAGGCGTCAGTGAAGCGCCAGCCCAGGTCCGGGGCCTTCTTGCCGTAGTCGTTGTGCCCGAAGACGCGTTTGCCGTCGATTTCCTGGACATGCTCGGTGAAGAACTCGGCAATGTCCTCGTAGGCGGACCAGTTCACCGGCACCCCGAGCTCATAGCCGTAGATGTCCTTGAACTGCTCTCTGAAGTCCTCCCTCTGAAACCAGTCGTACCTGAACCAGTACAGGTTGGCGAACTGCTGGTCCGGAAGCTGATACAGCTTCCCGTCGGGGCCGGTGGTGAAGGACCGGCCCATGAAGTCCTCCACGTCCAGGGTGGGCAGGGTAACGTCCTGGCCTTCTCCAGCCATCCAATCGGTCAAATTGACCGCATTGCCGTAGCGGTAATGGGTCCCGATGAGGTCAGAGTCGTTGACGTAGGCGTCAAACACGTTCTGCCCTGACTGCATCTGGATCTGGAGCTTTTCGATCACGTCCCCTTCCTGGATCAGGTCGTGGGTGACCTTGATCCCGGTGACCTCCTCAAAGGCTTTGGTCAGGGTGTTTGATTCGTACTCATGGGTGGGGATGGTTTCGGACACGACCTTGATCTCCATTCCCCGGAAGGGCTCAGCCGCTTTCATGAACCATTCCATTTCCTTGAGCTGTTCTTCCTTGCTCAAGGTTGAGGGTTGGAACTCGTTCTCCACCCACTTCCTGGCGGCCTCCATATGCTGGGAGGACCACCCGGAAGAGGCGGAGAACATGACGATCAAGGCCATGATCCCGCACATCGCGATGCGACTCTTCAACTGACATCTGGAACTGAAACTGTCCATCACTGCACCTCCTTCATTCACCGACAGGTTGATGAAACGAAACGCCTTGAGAGTCATCCTGTTGCTCATCCTTCATTCCAGGCTCGAAGGACCGGCTTTGCCTGTCCGGGCATCAGCCCCAGCGCATGAGAATGAGGGAGTAGACCAGGGAGACCAGCAAGGCGAACCACAGGCTCAAATCTGAAAGGCCAATCCAGGCCATGACGATGTAGGCGCTTCCAAGCAGGCTTATGAAAAAGCGGTCCCCCCTGGAGGTCACGATTGGCAGAAAGCCCTTGCGCTCTATATTGGGAGACACCAGTTCCCAGACCGCCATTGCTGACAGCAGCAGGGCGATGCCGATGAAGATCCCGGCGGTCACCGGTGTCCAGGCCATCCATTCCAGGTTCATGATCAGCACCTCAGATCGTGTTTAGACCCGGCCCAGGGCAAAGCCCTTGGCCATGTGGTCACGGACAAACCAGATCACCAGAGCACCGGGCACAATGGTCAGCACTCCGGCTGCGGCCAGAAGGCCCCAGTCCAGGCCGGTTGCACTGACGGTCCGGGTCATGGTTGCGGCAATGGGTTTGGCTTCAGTGGTGGTCAGGGTTCGGGCCAGGAGGAGCTCCACCCAGCTGAACATGAAGCAGAAAAAGGCGGTCACCCCGATCCCGGACCGGATCAGGGGGATCAGAATGGTGGTGAAGAAGCGGGGAAAGCTGTAGCCGTCGATGAAGGCCGTCTCATCGATCTCCCTGGGGATGCCGGACAGAAACCCTTCCAGGATCCAGACCGCCAGGGGAACGTTGAACAGGCAATGGGCCAGGGCTACGGCGATATGAGTGTCGATCAGGCCAAAAGTGGAATAGAGCTGAAAAAAGGGCAGCAGAAAAACCGCTGGCGGGGCCATGCGGTTGGTCAGCAGCCAGAAGAACATGTGCTTGTCCCCCAGGAAGCGGTAGCGGGAAAAGGCGTAGGCTGCGGGCAGGGCCGTGACCAGGCAGATGACGGTGTTGATGCTGACGTAGATGATGGAGTTGATGTAGCCCGAGTACCAGGAAGGATCGGTCAGGATCTTGATGTAGTTGTCCAGGGTCGGGTTGGTGGGATACAGGGAAAAGGCTCCGAGGATGTCGGCGTTGGTCCTCAAAGACATGTTCAGCATCCAGTAGACCGGCAGGACGAGGAGGATGAAGTACAGGGACAGGGCCAGGGTGCGCTTTTGGACTCTCATGGTTTCTCTCCTTTGCCCACGTTCATCAGGGCCTGATAGAACAGGTAGCTGAAGAGGAGGATGATCAGGAAGTAGATCAGGGAAAACGCCGCGGCCGGCCCGAGGTCGAACTGCCCCACCGCCAGCTTGACCAGGTAGATGGAGAGCATGGTTGTGGAGTTTCCCGGACCACCCCCGGTCAGAACGAATGGTTCGGCATAGATCAGGAAGCTGTCCATGAACCGCAGCAGCAGGGCAATGGTCAAGACGCCGCGCAGCCTGGGGAGCTGGATATAGCGGAAGGTGGCCCAGGACGAGGCCCCGTCGATGCTCGCGGCCTGATAGTAGGCCTCAGGAATGGCCCGCAGCCCTGCATAGGCCAGGATGGCCACCAGCGGTGTCCAGTGCCAGACCTCCATGAGCATCAGGGTGATCCAGGCATCCAAGGGCGCGGAGGTGTGATCGAAAGGGATTCCGGCCAGGTTGTTCACGCCCCAGCCCAAAAGGCCGATGTCCGGACGGGTGAAGATGATCCAGATGGTCCCGATCACGTTCCAGGGGATGAGCAGGGGCAGGGCAAGGATGATCAGGCTGGCCGGGACCCCCCAGCCCTTCTTGGGCATGGCCAGGGCGATGAGGATGCCCAGGGGCATCTCGATGAGCAGGACCAGGCCGGAGAACAGGAATTGTCGGAAAAGGGCCTCGTGCAGGCGCTTGTCCGCGAGCATCTTTTCAAACCATTCTGTGCCCACGAAGAACCGCTGTCCCGGTCCGAAAATGTCCTGAACCGAGTAGTTGACCACGGTCATCAGGGGGATGATCGCGCTGAAGGCCACAATGACGAAGACCGGCAAGACCAGAAACCAGGCTTTGTTGTCACTCCATTTGTCCATCGGTTTCTCCTGAGATTTCATTTGGAAGACCTCATGAAATCTCAAACATGTTTTCAAGCAGAATAAAAAGACAACACTATGGAACCGTATTGTTTGTGTTGAGGGTCAATGCTGCGGTTCATATTCTTGAGTTTCATTCCTGAGAACGCTTGAGCCGCTTTAATGCGTCAGGAGATGAGCCTGCCTCCGGCAAACAGTCTGGTCCACTGCCGGGGGAAGACAAGCCAGGCCGTGTCCCTGGGGACAGGCTTGCCTTCGGAAAGTCTGGCCCGCAGAGTCTGGCCGTTGAGCTTGAGGGTCATGATCTTGAAGGTCCCCTGGTCTTCGATCATGGTCACCCTGGCCTGGACACTCCCCTGAACCTCATGGGCATGGACCTGGAGGTGCATGGGCCGTATGCCTATCTCCAGCCGGCCTTCGGCTTTGCCGGCCCTGTCCAGGACCTCCTGATCCAGGGGGATGCGCACTCCGTTGGACAGAGCGGCCTGATCCTCAAGGGAGCATTCCATGAAATTCATGCCCGGGCTGCCGATAAAATAGCCCACGAACTTGTGCTCAGGCTTTTCGAACAGCTCCTGAGGAGTGCCGATCTGAACGATTTCGCCTTCGTACATGACCACCACCTGGTCGGCAAAGGTCAGGGCCTCTGTCTGGTCGTGGGTCACGTAGATCAAAGTCAGTTTGAGCTGCTCATGGATTTCCTTCAGCTTGCGGCGCAGATGCCATTTGAGCTGAGGGTCGATGACCGTCAAGGGTTCGTCAAAGAGGATGGCGGCCACATCGCTTCGGACCAGTCCCCTTCCCAGGGAAACCTTTTGCTTGACATCGGCAGACAACCCGGCTGCCTTTTTGCTCAAGACCGCGCTCAGATCCAGGATGTCGGCCACCTCCCGAACCCGAAGATCGATATCTTTCCTGGCCACCCCTCGGTTGCGGAGGGGAAAGGCCAGGTTGTGGTAGACGCTCATGGTGTCGTAGAGGACTGGAAACTGAAAGACCTGGGCGATATTCCTCTTTTCCGGGGTCAAAAGGGTGACGTCCCGGCCGTTGTAGAGCACCCGGCCGTTACTGGGAGTCAGCAGTCCGGAGATGATGTTCAAGAGGGTCGTCTTGCCGCAACCCGATGGACCCAGAAGGGCATAGGCGCCCCCGTCCTCCCACACTGTGTGGATCCTTTTCAGGGCATAATCAGACTCTGCCGCTGGTTCCTCCATGTAGCTGTGGGCGACTTCATCGAGTTCTATTCGGGCCATATGTGCTCCACATTCAGCGCAGCCTCCGGCTGCGTTGAATCTTTGGATTTGAGATGAAGAAACAATCTTATTGTTGCACAAAACTGAGCTTCATACGAGCTTTGCCTCTGGCACAGCCGCATGGTCAATGCGTGTTCCGTGCCGGCGAAGCCACCAGGTCACCTTGCGGCTCATAGACGAACAGACGGTTCGGATCCAGGAAGATGCTGATCCTGGATCCCATCTTGTACTGGTGGACGCCGTCTTCTTGAATGACCATCCCGGTCTGTCCGAGGTTGACGTGGATGAAGGTTTCAGAACCGTTGATTTCAGAGAGCTCCACCGGGCAGGGCACCTCCTTTTCCCCGGCATGTTGCCTGGAGAGGAAGAGATGGTTGGAACGAACCGCGAAGGTGTATTCCCCAGGGGTCAAGGAGCGCATGTGCTCGGCCAGGGGCACCTCGATGTCGCCCACGAGTCGGGCCGTGTCTTTGGAAATGGTCCCCGGCAGGTAGTTGATAGGCGGGTCGCTGAACACGTCGGCCACTTCGAGTGTGGCTGGGTGGTGGTACACCTCGGGCGTCGGGCCGGTCTGCAGGACGCGTCCTTCATCCATGACAATGACCCTGCCTCCAAGCATGAGGGCTTCGGCCGGTTCGGTGGTGGTGTAGACCACGATGGCTCTGCGTTCCTGAAAGATTTCCTGCAGATCGCGGCGCAGCTCTTCGCGCAGCTTGTAGTCAAGATTGACCAGGGGTTCGTCCAGGAGGAGCAGGTCAGTCTCCTTGACCAGGGCCCGGGCAATGGCGGTGCGCTGTTGCTGTCCGCCTGAAAGCTCCCCGGGCAAACGGTCCAGGAGATTTTCGATCTGCAGCATTCCGGCCGTCTCCCGCACCCGTCTGTCTCTGTCCTTTTTGGCCACCCTGGCGATCTTCAATGGGGAGGCGATGTTCTCGTAGACAGTCAGAGAGGGGTAGTTGATGAATTGCTGGTAGACCATGGCCACGCTGCGTTTGCGGACTGAAACGCCGGTCACGTCCCGGCCGCCGATGTGGATGCTGCCCCGGGTGGGGCGGTCCAGCCCGGCCATGATCCTGAGCAGGGACGTCTTGCCGGCCAGGGTGCGTCCAAGCAGAACATTCCGGGATCCGGATTCCAGCTCAAGGTTGATGTCTTTGAGATGGATCTCTTGGCCCACGATTTTGTCCACGTTGTTCATCCACAGGCCCATACACGTCTTCCCTTGTTGAAACTGAACATTCCAGAACTCTTACCAGGGGCACCTCCGCCCCGATACTCAATGAGGTCTCGGGTCATGCCCCCAACCGGTCATGAATGGCCTTCATAGCCCTGAAAGCCGTGGCCACGGCCACACCAGAGCCGGACTTGGTCCTGGTCCAGTCGTGATGAGCCAGAATGGATCCGGCAGCGTACAGGTTTGCATACACCGGTTGAGCATTTGAATCAATCGGTTGAAAAAGATCGTTGACCTCCAGACCGGCCTGATTGACCGGATGCCCCTGGGGGTCGAAGAAATCCTCCCTGTGCCACCCGGATCGCGATTCCGGCTGAGAGACAGGAAGGTTGAACAGGGACTCGCTGACCCTGCTCTTGTCGGCAGTCAGACCGTGCCCCAGGAATCGTCCGGTGGCCAGCAGGACGGTCCGGCTTTTGAGGATCAGCTGGTTCATCGGCCCTTGAACCGTGATGTGGAACCAGCCCTCAAGATCCTGATCAATCGCAGTGACTTGAGCCTGGTCAAGGGTCTGGATGAGAGGCGAGGCGTCCGCGGCCCGTTTCAGGGCGCCTTTGAGCCGCAGTCCCGGGACCGAGGCCGGCAGGGTCGGGATTTCAAAAATACGGATCTGGAGACGCTCTTCCAGTTCACGGTGGATGTCCTGGGCGGAGCCCATTCCCAGAACAGCCGGCAGTCCCAGGACCTGAACCTCACTGATCAGCGGTTTGAGGCTCTGGGCCAGCTGGTCCCTGATCTGAGCAGATTCCAAAGAGTGGGCCAGGAGTTCGGTAAAGACCTCGGCCCGGGACTCGGTTCCGGGAAATGTCAGCCTGGCAGTTCGCAGCCCGGGCCAGACCCGCTCGAGATTTGAAGCAACAAGACGTGCACTGAAATCCTTGAGCCCGTGAAAGTCGACGATCAGGCCGGGAGACCCCTGGATTCTTTCCTGGACCCCGGCCAGCATGGTCGCCGGCAGACGGTAGGTCGGCTTCAGGGTCCCCAGCGGCCCTATTGCCAAGACATTGCTGTCTCCTTCCCCGGAATAGGTCAGTCCCTGCTCCCTGAGCTCAGACATGAAGAGGTCCAGGGCCTGTGCAATATCCGCTTTGCTGATCCGGGTGTAGGGGTGATGGGGCAGAAAATCCGGGAGCTGTTCAATGGCCTCCCAGGGTCGACTGCAGATGTGAGGCGACTTTGAGGGCAGAACACCGAAGAGGTCCAGCAGGCCGCTGGAAAAGTCAGAGGCTCCGGCAGAGCCTACAACGACAGAGTTCACGGAGTTTTCGGCCCCAAACAAAGCCGCAGCCATCCCGGTCAATCCGCAGCCGATGATGGCGGTCTGGGTGGTGATGAGGTCAGGACTGTCCATGATCGTCAGCCGCGGGGTTCAACTCAAGTCCGAAAAGACCGCAGTGCAGGGCTTCGGACAGTTCGGCCTGGCACAGTTGTCCATCCCAGAGCACAGGTCGCTGACCGGTCCATCTGCTGGAGAGAAACGTCTTGATTTCTTTAAGGCCCTTGGGGCCTGTGTAGCGGTTTCGATCGACCATGGCGTTGGTCAGCCGGATCGAACAGAACGTCCCCTGACAGGCCCCTTTGCCCAATCTGCTGCGCAACCGTATGGCGTTGAGCTCTGAGTGGACATCGTGCCTGTCCATAGAGGCCAGGATTTCGTCAAAATGACTTTGAGGAATCATTTCGCATTCGCAGAGGACAGGGTCCTGGACCTGGGTCTGTTTGGCCCAGGTCCTGGATGAACGTCCGGCTTCGGCCCATTTGCCGGCCAGGGAAGAGGGCAGCTGCTGGCGAGATGTCTGGCAGGCAGCGCTGAGTCCAAGCTTTTCAGCCACCATATCGGCCGCCTTTTCAGCCATGAGCCGAAACGTGGTCAGCTTGCCCCCGGTCAGGGTGATCAGGTTGGGGCACCCTTCCCGGGCATGGTCGATCAAGGCGTATCCACGGCTCACAGACCGGTCGCTTGACGAGTCGCCGGCTTTGAGCAGCGGTCTGACCCCGGCATAGGAGCGGACATAGCGGGTTGTTTCCAGAGCCGGGAACATGGCCGCTCCCTGTTCGACAATCGTGTCCACCTCCTGGGTGGTGGGTCTGATGGTCTTCAAGTCAGGGATCCTGACCGAGGTGGTCCCCAGAATGGATACAGTTCCTCCCGGGACAAGGATGTCGCCATCACTCGGCGGGCGAAGGCGGTTGATCACTTGCCGGGCGAGCCGGGTGCCGGTCACGGCCAGAGTCCCTTTGGCATAGAGCATCTCCAGGGTCAGGCCGGCCTTGTTCAAGGTTTCACCAGACCAGGCGCCTGAAGCGTTGACCACGATGTCGGGATGGATCTGGGTTTCTGCTCCAGTCAGGGTGCTCTGCAGATGGACAGTGTGGACAGATGTGCCTGAAGCCCTGCTCAAGGCAGCGACCTGGTGGCGGCTGAGGTAGGAGGCTCCACCTTCGATGGCTTGGGAAAGATTGTCCAAAGAGACTTGAAAGGGATCGATGGTGGCGTCATTGACTGCAAAGGCGGCCATGATATCCCTGGCCACCCCGGGCTCCATATCCCGGACCTCGTGAAGATCAAGGGCCTGGCACGGCAGCCCGGCTTTGGAGCAGGCGTCGGGAAATTCGGCAACATAGGCTTCATCATCGCCAGGGACAGCCACAAAGAGCCCGCCAGTGTCCTCAATGCAGTGGGGGGCGATGCGCTTGAGGATCTGAGATTCTTTCTGACACTCCCGGGCTGAAACAGGATCAGAAACCACATATCTGGCTCCGCTGTGGAGCAGGCCGTGATTTCCGCCGGATGCCCCAGCGTTGATGTCCCGCTGCTCGGCCAGGATGCAGGAGATGCCCCTCAAGGTCAGGTCCCGGGCCAAGCCAGTTCCGGTGACCCCGCCTCCGATGATCAAGACCTGCGTGTGCACCCTTTCTCCCAGGTTAGAGAGTTTCAAAACTGAAAAAAAGAGCTTAAATTATAACATACTGTTTTAAAATAGATTATATTTATACGATGCTCAAATTATCCCCCAGTGACAGAACGATGTCAATATTTTTTTTCGAAAAACAACAACATTCCATATTCTATTTTCGATTGTGAATCTGTGGTCCACATGCTAGTCTTTTCACACCTCAATCAGTGATTGAAGACACCTTGACCAGGATGCACACGTGAGGATGAAGCGATGTCCGGATCAGACACGACCAGGAAAAGATCACAGCGGGATGAGTTGGCCCAAAACAGCAACCAGCCGAAGAGATCCATCCAGGAGAGACACAGGGCCATGCTCAAGCTGGTGAACACCTTTGGGTTCATGTCCATTGAGGACCTGTCCCGGCGCTTTGCCCTGACTCCGCAGACCATCAGACGGGACATCAATGCCATGTCGGACCAGGGGCTGCTCCAGCGCTACCACGGGGGGGCAGGGATGCGCTCCAGTGTGGAAAACGTGGCCTACACCACCCGTCAGATCCTCTGTCTTCAGGAAAAAAAGCGAATTGCCAGGCGAGTGGCTGAGTGCATCCCGGACAGGGCCTCCTTGTTCGTCAACATCGGGACAACCACTGAAGAAGTGGCCCGGGCCCTTCTGGATCATGACCAGCTTCGGGTGATCACCAACAATCTGAATGTTGCCCTGATCCTGTCTGCAAACACAACCTTTGAGGTCATTGTTGCCGGGGGGCTGGTCCGGAGTCGGGACCTGGGTGTGATCGGCGAAGCCACCATTGATTTCATCAATCAGTTCAAGGTGGACTTTGGCATCATCGGCATCAGCGGGATCGATGACCAGGGTTGCCTCCTTGATTTCGATTTTCGGGAGGTCAGGGCAGCCCGGGCGATCATGGACAATTCCAGAAAGGTTTTTCTGGTCACCGATCACACCAAGTTCGGCCGCAATGCCATGGTCCGGCTTGGTCACATCACGGAGATCCACTCCCTGTTCACAGACCGCAGGCCGCCTGATTCCCTGGTCTCCGTGATGGAGAACAACGAAATCGAGCTGTACATCGGGTGATGGGGCGTTTTGTGACTTGACACCCGCGTGTTTTTTGAAAAAGATTACCTGAGAATCGACTGGTCGTACGGTAAACAACTTCAAGGAGGCAGGCATGTTCCAGAAAGCGGCTTTGACGGTCATGGTGCTGGTAATGTGTGCGGCTTCGGCCTGGGGATTGGAGGTCCAGGGGGTGACTGTACCGGACACTTTCCCGGCCGGAGAGCATGAGCTCGTGCTCAATGGGGCCGGGGCCCGTTCCAAGTTGGCATTTCTCAAGCTCTACGTGGGAGCGCTCTACCTCCAGGACAAGGAAAGCTCAGCTCAGGCCGTGATCGAGGCTGACGAGCCCATGGCGGTCAGGCTGCATATCATTTCCAAGCTCATCAACAGCGAACGGATGGAGGAAGCCACGAGAGAGGGGTTCGCCAAGGCAACCCAGGGGGACCTTTCACCCATTCAGGACCGGGTGGACGCGTTCATAGCCGTTTTCAAACAGGATGAAATCGTTGAAGGTGATGTCTTTGATCTGGTGTACCTCCCTGACCATGGGGTCGAAACCTACAAGAACAATGAGTTCATCTCTGTGATCCCGGGTCTGGATTTCAAAAAGGCCCTCTTCGGCATTTGGCTCTCCGAAGACCCGGTTCAGGACAGCCTGAAGGAGGCCATGCTCTCTCACTGAGCTCACCATGCCGGCGGCTTGGCCGGTCTGGACAGCCATCAGACCTGCTCGGCGGTCTGGGTTGCCGGGTAGATCACGCAGCGCGAGGAGCGGCCGTCGATTTTGAGCTGCAAGGGTTTCTCCAGGCTGACATGAGCCACATAGGCGCTGGAATCGTTGTGCGGCTGCGAGCTGAGCCAGTTCCAGTCCAGAAAGTCTCCGGAAGACTCCTTGAGTGTGATGTATCCGATTCCCAGGTTGGTGATGTTGTGGAAAAAATGCGATCCCTGAGATGGTTCGGCCTGAAGCTTGCTGGACTCGGTTTCCACAATCGCCCCCACCCCGGAGATGTCCTTCCAGCTGACCGGGATGCCCAGCCAGCGGTCAGCTGATCCCCAGCGACCCGGTCCGATCAGCAGGTACCTTCTCTCTTCCTGGAGCATCCGGGCATTCCAGTGTCCGATTTCTCTGGCTATAGCCATGGTCTGGGCCGGGTCAAAGCTCTCGTGCCGGACATAGAGGATGTCCCGAATGTCCCGGAACTCGCCGTTGCCCAGAGCATTGCCCGAGACGCAGACCCCTGCCTCCAGTTCGTCATCACTGATGGACACGTTCATCAGCTCGGCTCTGGCACTCATGGGTCTGAGCTGGAGGAAGGCGAACTGTGGTCTGGTCCGGTGACCGTTGGGGATGCTGACCGAAAACTCGAGCTCCACCGGGCAGCCCATGCCGTGTTTTCCAAGCTCAAGAATCTCAGTCAGGATGGGGGCCAGAGGAGGGTCGTTGTATTTGAGCATCCGGGAGAAGGTGAGCACAGGATAGCCGCCCTTGACCATGGCGTCCCTGAGCCGTTGCTGATCCGGCAGGTAGGACGAGGCCAGGTGGGGCACGGGGGAATCGTCCTGGACGTCGAAAATGTCCAGCTTGCTCAGATTGGAGGTGTCGTTGACCCCCAGATACTGGCAGGTTTCGTTCAGGTTCAGGGCGTAGAAAGACTGCTGGGCATTGTCCAGGATGTCCTCCAGGCTGGATCGCTGGGGCAGAATTTGAGGATATTTGGGGGAGAAGCGGAGGGTTCTCTCCCCTTCGACCACCATCTTGCCCAGGCCCATGGCAATGGTCACAATCCCGTCTTCAGGCTGCATCTTGGAAAAAGGATAGTAGTTGTGCGACTGGGCCACCCCGGATATGGCCGGGTAAAAGTGGCTGCCGTAGCGTTCTCCCACCAGTTTCTGGATGATGACCGCCATCTGCTCTTCTTCGGTCCGTTGCCCGACCCGGCTGGAGAAGGCTTTCGGGCCCTGAAAATAGGTAGAGGCATAGACCAGCTTGATGGATCGGATGAGCTGATCCAGCCTGGTCTCCAGGTCAGGGCAGTTGTTGGGGATCATGTAGGTCCGGTACAGCCCGGCGTAGGCGTGAAACTGGGCGTCCTCCAGCAGGCTGGACGATCGAACGGCCAGGGGATAGCCGATCATCTCCAGGTAGGACCGCAGCAAATCCGTGAGCCATTCAGGGAAACGGCCCTGGAGAAACTGCTCGGCCACGGTCTGGTCCTCCACATCTTCCTTGGCCAGCCAGCGCAGGTTGTTGGCCTGGACGAACGCCTCGAACCCTTCTGTAGTGATGACCAGGGTCTGGGGAATCACGATGTCCACTGAAGGACACTTTTGATGCAGCTCGGTGTGGTCCCTGAGCAGTGAGGAGACAAAGGCCAGCCCTCTGGCTTTCCCCCCCATGGAGCCTTTGCCGATGCGCAGGAATACGGTGTCCGGATCGAAATGCTGGGGGTCGAAGTCGACCACAATGCCTTTCTGGCGCTGTTTTCTTCTGGTCCGGATGGCCGATATGAGGTACTCCCGGTGACTCTGGACGTCTTCAAAGTCCTGGCCGCGCAAGGGACGGAACTTTGAGGCCAGGACGGTTTCCGTCCGGGCAAAGAGCCATCTGGAGAAGTCGTTGCGGTTGCAGTGATGGATGAATGCTTCCTCAGGGATGATCTGAAACTGCTGCTCCAGGCTCAGGAGGTCGTTGGCCCTGGAAATTTCCGTCCCGTCCGGCATGCGGAAGACAAACTCCCCAAAACCGAGCTCCTTGACAAAAAAAGTGCTGATGTCTTCGAGCAGGCTGGGGGAATTCTTGTCCACAAACGTGGCCGGGATGTGTGCAGCCTTGTCCGCGTTGGAAGGTTCGGAGCTGGTGAGCAGCATGGGGATGTCGAAGCGCTCCTGCTTGATGGTCTTCAAGAAGTTGATTCCAGCCTCTCCGTCCAGCTGGCAGTTGCGCATGTAGCGGACATCCGAGATGACCGCGAACACGTAAGGTTCATAGTGCCGATAGAGGCTCATGGCCTTTTCATAGTCTTCTGCTACCAGGATCTTTGGTCGGGCCCGCATGGTCAGCAGGCGGTGCTCTTCATTCAGGCCTTCCCGCATGACGGCCTGGGTCTGCCTGACCAGCTCCTTGTACAGGATCGGCAGGAGCAGAGAGAGGTAGACCGGAGAGTCCTCGACAAAGATGATCACCCGGATGTCGGCGAATTCCGTGTCGTGATCCACGTTTCTGGCGTCTTCCGCAGCCTTGATTGAGGCCAGGAGGATGTCTGTGTTGCCGGTCCAGGCAAAAATGTGGTCGATCCCCGGGGGCCGGGTCTCGCCCACGTAGCAGGCCCGGTCGGGAATGGAGCTGTGGGCCAGCATGATCACCGGGAGCTGAGGGTGGGTCCTCTTGATTTCCTGCCCGAGGAGAAAGGCGTCCATGTCCGAGAGCCGGGGCATGGTCACCACCATGTCGTAGGACTCATTCTTCAGGGAGGCCAGGGCCTTTTGAGCTGAGTTGACCCAGTTCAGTCTTGGGGGGTGGCTTAGATTCAATCCTCTGTATTCATTGATAATTCTTTCTGAAAGGCAGCAGTCCTGCTCCAGGATCCAGGCATCATAAGGGGTTGAGACCAGAAGGATTTCCCGGACCTTCCAGCTCATGAGCTCGTGGAAGATCTCAAAGCTGGCGTCAAAATCGGACATGATATGGCTCAGTTCTGTGGGCATGCGAATTGTCTCTGATGTCAGCTTTGCCTGTGGTAAAGCTGACATGCATTTGTTTGAAATTGAAAAGGATTCAAGCCCCGGATGTCTCGGCATTTGGGAGGCGTTCGGGCTCGTTTTGAAGCTTCTTCCTGGTTTTTGATGAGCTTGCGCTCAGTCGCCTCCCTGCTTGGAATAAAGATCTCTCCTGAGCTCGAGCCAGTCGTGCATTTCAGCCAGATGAATGGCGATTTCATAGCGCCCCCTGGCAAACACGCCATAGTCGCCACCCCCGGCCATGGCCGAGGCCAAACGGACGGTGTTGGCATTGATCAGCCAGATCCGGCTCCACAGCTTTTCAATGTTTTCGTCAAACAGGCTCTGCTCCTGGGCCAGCCCCGAGGCCAGACCCTGCTCCCAGATGTCGAGCATCATGGACGTGGCTGTCTGGGTGGCCTGATTGGTTGTGGCGATGGTGTTGTCCAGGCGCTTGAAGTGGTTGATCGTCCAAGAATCGCTATGGCACTGCTTGCAGGTGGCCTGCATGGTGCTCCGCCTGGCGCCCTGCTCCTCTTCGGAGATGAGGAACCTGGCGGCCGGCCGGTTCTGGAAATCGGTGGGCAGGGGCAATCCCTGGCTGTTTCTGATCTTGGTGGTGTCCGGGTCCTTGGGCTGGGCGTGGGCATAGATCAAGCCGAAGAGGCGCATCGAGAGGCGATCGCTCACCTGGTGGGTCCTCTGGGCCACTACCTTGCCCTGGGGGGTCGCGGTCAGGCTCATGTGGCAGGCAGCACAGGTGGGGGCGGTGAAGTCTTCTCCCACCTTCCAGGGCACGGCCTGGAAATCCCAGGAGGAGTCGTGAGTGGAAAAGATGTTCCCGTGCTTGCTCGTGGAGTAGACCTTGTAGGCCGGGACATCCGGACCGATGTGGCACTCTTTGCAGGTGTAGGGCTTGCGGGCGGTGACGATGGAGAAGTCGTGCCTGGTGTGGCAGGCTGAACAGGAGCCCAGGCTGCCGTCCGGGTTGAGCCGGCCCACGCCTTGATTCGGCCAGCCTTTGAACACAGGAAAGCTCATCGGCCCCATGACGGTCTTGCGTTCTTCCTGGCCCTGGACCTCGACCTTGGTGCCGTGGCAGGAGATGCAGGCTTCGTCAGTGGTCAGCCGGTCCGGTTCCTCAAATCTGACCCCTTCATCCCGCACAACAGGGGTGCCGATGATGGTCTGCTGCAGGTCGCTGAAGACCGGGTTGTCGATCAGGTTCCCCCTGGCCTGGGACATGATGTTCCGGGAGAACTGATCCCGCTCCTGGGGATGGCAGACAGCACAGTCTTCAGGGGTGACCACGGTGTGGACCTGGAACCCGTTGTGGTTGAAGGTGTCGGCGTGGGTCTCAGGGTTGAGGGTGTGGCATTCAGCGCAGCCTACGCTGACCTCGCGCAGCTCTTCGGGGACACTCTGGGCGGAAATCCGCCTTGAGAGCTCCGGTTTGGCCATTCCTTCAGCCGGACTGGACCGGCTGTGCAGGCTGTTTTTCCATCCCTGGGTGATCCCGGGGTGAATCGAGGCGTGGCAGGCCTGACAGGTCTTGCTGGTGGACGAGAGCCGGGGGCCCTCCTGGGCTGCCTGCAGCAGTCCTGGCAGAACCAGGAACCATATCCCAATACAAACGAGTGTGGCGGACAAGCGCATCATCTCCTCCTGTGCATGTCAGCTTTGCCGCTGGCAGAGCTGGCATATTGGGTTGTGGCTGAAGAGGACACATTTTTGAACGGCACATCATACCAATGATTCAGTGCAGCCAGAGGCTGCGCTGGATTCTTGCCCCGGCTCTCCAGGGTATGCGGCCGCATCGTATGTAGAGCTGCAGCTCTCAGAGCCGGGCCTGAATGAGCAGGGCTGTGGCATCGTCCCTGAATTGAATCAGATCTGCTTTTTCCCTCAGCCTGGACATCAGAGAATCCAATGAAGGGTTCTGTTCCTCCAGCACATCAGCGGCCAAGCCCATGAAGTCGTCCTGATCAAGGTAAGCGCCTGAAGCGGTCGGCCATTCATAGATCCCGTCGGTGAAGAGCAGCAGCGAGGACTGGGAGTCGAGCCGGACCTGTCTTGAAATGACCGGGAGCTGTCCGACACCGAGCACGGGCATGGTTGCCTCCAGGATCATGAGCGGCTGCTGGTTAAGCTTGAGCAGACCGGGGCAATGCCCGGCGTTGATATAGGTCAGGGTCTTGTCCCTGATGTCGATGTCAGCCAGGAAAAGGCTGACAAAGTCGCATTCCTGGCCGATGATGTCCTCAAGATAGGCGTTGAGCTGGGACACCAGGGCGGCCAGGCTGGTCTCGGTCTTCTGGCTGAGGCGGATGGCGGTTCGGACAACGCCCATGAGAAATGCGGCCCGGGCGCCGTGGCCTGAGACATCGCACATGGCTATCCGGACGAGGTGAGAGCCATACTGGAAGTAGTCAAAAAAATCCCCGCTGGCCCGGCCCGAAGGCATGAACAGAGATTGGACGTCAAAAGACTCCAGTCCCAGGTCGCCTGCAGGAAGGAGGCGCTGCTGGATCTGGCCCAGCATTTCCACCTCCCGCTCCATGCTGCACAGAGCCATCTGGAGCTGCCTGTGGAGCCTGATCTGGCGTTCTCCAACCCTGATTCTGGCCATGAGCTCTTCATGGTGGTAGGGCTTGATAAGATAGTCGTTGGCTCCTGAGACCAGGGCCTCCCTCTTTGTGGCAAAGGAGGTCTCGGCCGTGACCACCAGAATGTAGACCTCCTGGTCCTGGAGTTCGTGCCTGATGTGGTTGATGACCTCCTGTCCGCTCAGCACCGGCATGTGCAGATCCAGAAGAATGATGTCCGGCTTGGATTCTGTATAGATTTGAAGGGCTTGATGGCCATCGGCTGCCACGCGGACCTGGTAGGACCCCTCGAGGTATTCGATGAGGATCTCCCTGACCTCGGGAGAGTCGTCAACGATGAGCACACAGTACGAGTCATCGGTCATGATGCTGTCCCAAAAAACACTTCAGAGGCCTTGCGAGCCTCGTATGAAACTCAGCTGCTGGGGAAGGCCAAACCGCTTCTCTTCGGCTTCAAATGGTGCG
>CAYOID010000009.1:0-66416 GCA_964403955.1 uncultured Desulfohalobiaceae bacterium
TTGAACTGAAGAAGGAATCTCTCTTTTGCCCTGGATGTGTCACCTTGATGTAGCCAGTTTGATCAGGGTAGTAACTTTTTTCAGGATCACGTGCTGTGACCGGAGCCTCTGCTGGGAGTTTCGAAAATGAGCGGGCTCTGGGGCAGAGCCGCCCTACGGGGAGGAACTTGAGGTTGTCTTCAAGGTGGCCGCCGCTTTCCAAGCGGCCGGCCCTGGAGCCAGGTCTATCGGCATAGAACAGACTCCGGGAAGGGAGTTTCATACGAGTCCAGAGATAACAATGCCAGCCTCGATTCCAACACGAACACCGGGACAGTGAAAATGGATGATCAAATCAGAAAGAGATGCGTTGAGATCCTGGGTGCGGACAACTTCTCGGATACCCAGGAGGAGCGGATCACCTATGCCTATGACGCTTCGAAAAAAAAATGCCTGCCGGACGCAGTGGCCTTTCCCCAGGCAGTGGAGCAGATTGCCCGGATCCTGGCACTGGCTGATGAGCACCGGATCCCGGTGATACCCAGGGGGGCAGGCAGTGGGATGACCGGGGGGAGCATTCCGGTAGAAGGCGGAATCGCCCTGGTACTCAACGGTTTCAATCGCATCCTGGAGGTGGACACCGACAATCTCGTGGCGGTTGTGGAACCAGGAGTCGTGACCCATGACCTGCACAGGGCTGTTGAAATTCGTGGCCTTTTTTACCCGCCGGATCCGGCCAGCATGACCTTTTCCACCATCGGCGGCAATATTGCGGAAAATTCCGGCGGGATGCGGGCAGTCAAGTACGGAGTGACCAAGGATTATGTCCTTGGCCTGGAGGTGGTTCTGCCCAATGGCGACATCGTCCACACCGGGTCCAAATGCATCAAGGACGTGGTGGGGTACAACCTGACGCAGCTCTTTGTCGGGTCTGAGGGGACGCTGGGAGTGATCACCAAAGCCATTCTCAAGCTCCTTCCTCTGCCGGAGGCCAAGGCCACTCTGACAGCAGTCTTTCCGTCCATCGTCGCAGCCGGTCGGACCGTGTCCGATGTGGTCCGCAGAAAGATCATCCCGACAACCATGGAGTTTCTGGACAAGCACACCATCTGGTCGGTAGAGCAGTATCTGGATTTCGGACTGCCAAAAGGGGCCGAGGCCTTCATGCTCATTGAGCTCGACGGAGACCAGGATCTCATAGACAAGAACATTCTTCGAGTCAAAGATGTCTGCGAAGCCAACGGGGCCTTGTCGGTGAATATTGCATCCGACTCAGCCGAGCAGGAGGAGCTCTGGCGGGCCAGGCGCTCTGTCTCGGCCTCTCTGGCCCATCATAAGCCAATCATCAAAATCAATGAGGACATCGTCATTCCCAGGGCCAGCATCCCGGAAATGATTGAAGCCATCGAAGAGATCTCCAGGGAGTCGGGGGTCCTGATCGCCAATTTCGGTCACGCCGGGGACGGGAACATCCATGTCAATGTTCTGCCGCAGCAGGAGCCTTTGGACAAGGCCAAATGGGCGGTGGAGGCCATCTTCAAAAAGACTGTGCAGCTCGGGGGGCGGATATCCGGAGAACACGGGATCGGGACCAGCAAAAAGGACTACATGACCATGAACCTTGAAGCTTCCGCCCTGGACCTGATGCGCAACATCAAGAAGGCTGTCGATCCGAACAATATTCTCAACCCAGGGAAGATGCTGCCCGATCTCAGCTTTACGAGGCGTAAAACTGAGATATGAAGAGTATCCGATCTGGAGCTGCAACAAGACGTTATCATGTCCAGGAATGAAAAAGATCAGGTGCACATTCTGTCCGAGCTCCAGGACGAGCTGAGCAAGTGCGTCAAATGCGGGGCCTGTCAGAGCGTTTGTCCCATTTTTGCTGAAACACAACGGGAGCGCGACGTGGCCCGGGGCAAGATCTCCCTGGTGGAAGCTGTGGCTGAGGGCTCCCTGCCTTCCACCCAGGACTACGATTCCATCCTGAACAACTGCTTGCTGTGCATGGCCTGTGTGGAGAACTGCAGCAGCTCGGTCCGGGTGGACAAGGTCGTGACCGGCGCCAGGGACGCTCTGGTTCACAAACGCGGTCTTCCCTGGCCCCGGAGGCGTATTCACGCCCTCCTGAGGGGGGGGCGCAGAACCATGGACACCCTGTTCAAGGGGGGCTCCCTGGTCCAGTCCCTGCTCTTCAGGCGGATTCCGGAGAGCAGCGGCCTGCGCAGGCGGTTCGCCCTGCCCGGAGTGGAGGCGGAACAGGTCCTGCCCAGACTGGCCAGAAAGCCCTTTCGCAACCAGCACCCCGAGATGGTCGCTGCCCAGGGGCATACAGAGCGAATGGTCTTCTTTACCGGTTGTTCGATCAACTACATTTTCCCCCGAATCGGGGAGGCGGTGCTCAAAGTGCTCAACGCCCTGGGCGTGAGCGTGGACATCCCGCCCTTGCAGAGCTGTTGCGGAGCCCCGGTGGAGGCGGCAGGCGACAGGGAAACCTGCCTGGCTCTGGCCAGGGCGAATCTGGATGCCCTGACCAGGGGCAATGCAGGGCTCAAGGTCGTGGTCTGCTGTTCGTCCGGGGGCTATATGTTCAAGAAGCTCTATCCCGAGCTGTTTGCCAAGGACCCGAAGCTGGGCCCGGCAGCTGCCGACCTGGCCTCCAGGACGTTCGACATCTCAGAGTACCTGGTCCAGGAGATCGGGCTGGACAGGATTGCCGAGCACATCAGCACACCATGTCAACAGGTGACCACGTATCACGACCCCTGCCACCTCAAGCGGGCGCAGGGCGTGTCCCGGGAACCCCGGCAGCTCCTCAGGCTCTGCTGTCAGGATGGTTTTGCCGAAATGGAGGATCCGGACCGCTGCTGCGGCCTGGGGGGAACTTACGGGGTCACGCACCGGGAGATGTCCAAAAAGATCAGGGGACACAAGGTGCACAATATTCTTGACCAGAATGCCGAACAGGTGGCCACTGGATGCCCGGCCTGCATGATTCAGCTCCAGGACGGCCTGCACAGTCAGGCCCCCGGGACCCGGGTCAGGCACACCATTGAGGTCCTGGCCCGGGCCATGGGGCTGGGAGAATGATTCCAGGTAAAAGTTTTGCCGAGATGGTCATTCTCCTCGATTGACAAAAACCACCTCTGTCTCACACACCTATCTGTTCCCCGACCTGAGCTTGTGCTTCTGGATTTTGCCCGTGGCAGTCTTGGGCAGTTCGTTGAACTCGATCTCTTTGGGCACCTTGTATCTGGCGATCCGCTGCCGGCAGAAGTCCTGAATGTCTTCAGCAGTGACCGTGACCCCCTCTTTGAGCTTGATGTACGCCTTGGGGACTTCCTGCCATTTCTCATGAGGCACGCCGACCACAGCCGCTTCAAGGACATCCGGGTGCTCGTAGAGCACGTTTTCCACCTCCACTGAGGATATGTTTTCCCCGCCGCTGATGATGATGTCCTTGAGGCGGTCCTTGATTTCCACGTATCCGTCCGGGTGGGTCACGGCCAGGTCGCCGCTGTGGAACACGCCCCCCTTGAAGGCCTTTTCGGTTTCCTCCGGCTTGTTGTGGTACCTGAGCATGACATTGTTGCCCCACATGACAATTTCCCCGATGGTCTCGCCGTCATGGGGGACGGGCTCCATGGTCTCTGTGTCCAGGACATCCATGTAGTTGGTGGTGATGTAGGGCACCCCCTGTCTGGCCTTGATCTTGGCCCGCTCTTCCTGGGACAGGCCGTCCCACTCTTCTTTCCAGGCACACAGGCTGTGCGGACCGTAGACTTCGGTCAGGCCATAGCACTGGGTCACGTTGCAGCCGATGTCTTCCATCTGTCTGATGATGGCTGGGGAGGGCGGGGCTCCGGCAGTGTTGATGATGAATCCCTCCGGCACGTCAACCGTGTTTTTGCTGGCGTAGTCGGCCATGGCCGCCAGAACCACCGGCGCTCCGCAGAGATGGGTGGCCCGGTGTTTGGCGATCGCGGCAAAGATGTCTTCCGGGACCACCCTGCGCAGGCAGATGTGAGTCGCCCCAGGGGCTGACACCCCCCAGGTGTGGCACCACCCGTTGCAGTGAAACATGGGCAGTGTCCAGACATACTTGGAACGATGATGGATGTGGTATTCCAGAATTTCGCCCAGGGCGTTCAAATAGGTACCCCGGTGGGAGTAGGTCACACCTTTGGGCTGTCCGGTTGTCCCGCTGGTGTAGTTGATGGTGATGGGCTGGAGCTCGTCGTCAACCCCGAAGTGGAAGGTCTCGGGTTGTACATTGATGAACTCTTCATAGTCCGGGCCTTCGAAGGCCTTGCCCTTGACATCGCAGACATTGACGATTTCAATCCCTGTGATCTCGTCCAGGATCGGCCTGATGGTCTCGGCCAGCTCAGTGTCCGCAAACAGGATCTTGCTTCCGGAGTCTTTGAGGATATAGGCTATTTCCTGTGGAGAGAGGCGAATGTTGATGGTCACCAGGACTGCACCAAGCAGGGGAACACCGTAGTGGGCCTCCAGGGTCGGAGGAATGTTGGGGCACAAAAAGGCGACCTTGTCATCCTTGCCGATACCCTTATGCTTCAGGGCTGTGGCCAGACGGCAGACCCGGTCCTTGAGCTGGGCGTAGGACCAGGTTTGATCGTTGTAGATGACTGCTGTTTTGTCCGGGAAGGTGTAGGCGCTTCGCTCCAGAAAATGGAGAGGGCTCAAGGGTTCATAGTTCACCGTGCGCATGTTTACTCCTTGGAAGTCTGAAGTTTGAGTCCTGAGTCAGCCCTGCCTCTGGCAGGGCTGACACCTATCTTTTTGATTTTAATCAATAAAAGTTGATTTAACTGATTGATAGCTCTGGGGTTAAATCTGCCAGTTTGATCGGGGCAGAAACTTTCGGGATGGCTCCTCTTACTGCTCCCCTGTACTCAGGGGAGCTGCCCGTAGGGCTGAGGGGTTCTTCCTCATGAAGTTTCATACGAGCTTTGCCAGAGGCAAAGCTGAATATTTGGGTTTGGACCGAAGAAAGAAACTTTTTTAAGCCCCATGTGTCGCTTCATATAGGAAGTTTCATACGAGGGTTCAGGCTTAGAACGCTGTTTAGAACAGAGGCGGCCGAGCTGTCAACGTGCAGGTGCATGGAGACCATCGAGGTCCATGCTTTCTGTTTTCAAAAGCGAGGGGACAATGGCAAAACGCGAGGCTCGATTCAATCCCAAAGGTTCATCGTCTTTCAAAAGCGCCCTGAGGAACAGGGTTGTTCAGGGGGCGCTCCTGGCAGGCATGCTCCTGGGCCTGCCCCTGCTTGGCCTGGCGGTCTCCGGCCGGCCTGTCAGCCCTTTTCTGCACTTTCCCCCTGAAACCAGGCTGGTGGACCATGCACCCTTTTCCTGGACAGTCTTCGTGCTTCTGGCCATGGGCATCTTTGCTGCTCTGCTCCCGTTTCTGGTCTGGTGCATCCTGTCCACACCTTCCCGGGTGTCCTTCAAACGGGCTGGTCAGAGCTTTCCCTGGTGGGGCACGGCCGGTCTGGTCTTGATTGCAGCTGCCTGGTTTCTTGGCTGGAACAGGTTCGACTGGTTTGCCTGGGGTCAGCTGTACACATTCCCCTTTTTGTGGCTTGGCTACATCCTGCTGGTCAACGGGTTGACCCACAAGCGTTCAGGCCAGTGCATGCTCCTGGACCAGCCGATCCGGTTCGGGCTCCTCTTTCCTGTCAGCGCAGTGTTCTGGTGGTTCTTCGAGTACCTGAACCGGTTTGTGGAAAACTGGGCCTACCTTCACGTGGAGCTTTTTTCAGCTCTGGAATACGTCATCTATGCTTCGGTCTGCTTTTCAACCGTCCTGCCTGCTGTCCTGGGAACCAGGGATTTGCTGGCCACCTTTCCTTTTTTTGACCGCTTCTTTACCGAGGTGCTTCCGCTTCGACCCGCCAGGCCCAGGATCTGGTCTGTTGCCCTGCTCTGTCTGTCCGGGGCTGGGCTGGCCCTGATCGGACTCTGGCCGGACCTGCTCTTTCCCCTGCTCTGGGTCTCCCCGCTGGTGATCATCGCCGCCTCCCAGACCCTGCTCGGTGAGGACCATGTTTTCACCTCAGTGACCACAGGCGACTGGAGTCCGGTGGTCAGGGCTGCGCTGGCAGCCCTGATCTGCGGTGTGTTCTGGGAGATGTGGAATTATTACAGCCTGGCCAAGTGGGTTTACTCCATCCCTTATGTCCAGCGATTTCATATCTTCGAGATGCCCATCCTGGGATATGCCGGGTACCTGCCCTTTGGCCTGGAGTGCGCCATCATCGGGGAGTGGATCCTGGGGAGGGAAAGGAGGTAGAAGGCAGAATTCAGGCGTCAGCCATGCCTCTGGCAGGGCTGACGCCTGAATTCTGCCTTCTTTATCCGCTGAAGCAGGATCACGTCGTTGCCGGCAAACTCCAGGTGCAGTTTCAGGGCCTGGGCCAGCCATACGAAGGTTTCTCTGGAGAAGAAGCAGATATGGGTCGGGTCCTGGATGTAGTGCCAGCTTGCAAAACGTTCCGCATTGTGGGTCAGCTTGGTCATGACCCCCAGCCAGCCTCCCGGCCTGAGCATGGTCTGAAAAAGGTCAAAGGTCTTCTTGGGGCTGGCCAGGTGCTCGACCACCTCGGTGCAGGTGATGAAGTCGTACGTCGCCTGCAGGCGACTCGGTACGTCGGCGTAGTACTTGTCGAAAAGAGTCATGTCATAGCCCTTTTCCTCGAGCATGACCGACAGGGTGGGGCCGGGGCCGGAACCGAAATCCAGGCCCCTGGCCGGAGGATGGACCCTGTCCGTCAAGGGGTCCATCAGGCGGGAGAGGAACCTGCGGTAGCCGACCTGTGAAGGATCGTTCTGATGCAGGTCGTATCTGGCTTTTTCCTCCTCAGGGGGGAGGTGAAACTCTGGAGGCACGAAGACCAGGCTGCACTGCGGGCAGAGCAGGTAGTCGCGGTCCTGATCAGTATGATAGAGTTCGGTCTGTCTGGAGAAGCACAACGGGCAGGTCAAGCAGTCCTCCTTACTTGTTGCGCACCATTTCCAAAGACAGAACCACCTGGACATCTTTGCCCACCACCCCTAAATCAAAGAACTTGCCGCTTCCCACCCCATAGGCCAGCCTGTCCAGGGTGAAGCTGGCGTCAAAGCCGGCCACCAGGACGTCTTTCTGCAGAGGGCTTTCGGTCACCCCATGAAAGACAAAGGGGACGGTCAGTGTCTTGGTGACCTCTTTGAGTTGCAGGTCGCCGGTGACCTGGTACTCGTCGCCCTGGAGATGCTTGATTTCAGTGCTCTTGAAGGTCATTTCAGGATACCTGGAGGCGTGAAAGAAGTCATCCGACCGCAGGTGCTGGTCCCGTTTGGAGAGGTTGGTGTTGACGCTGTCGATGTTCACGGTGAACTCGAAACGGCTCTGGTTCAGGTTGTCCGGGTCAAAGGCGAAAGAGGTGCTGAAATCGTCAAAATGGCCCCGAATCGTTGAAAAGATGTGCGTGATGTCGAAGTAGATGTTGGCATGGGCCCGGTCCAGGTCCCATTCCTGGGCGGCGGCCCAGGAACCGGCAGGCATGATCAGGGACAGGAGCAGGATGGAGGTCAGGAGGTGTCTTTTCATGATGTTCTCCTCATGTGTCATGACAGCCTCTGGCTGCACTGACTGGTTAGAGGTTGAGGCTCGAAGAGCGAAGAGCAACATGGCCAGGCTGTTGGACCGCCTTCAACCGGGCAGGGGGCTTTGCAAAGGATCGGGGTCAGAGCTTGAACCTCTCCATGTGGATCCGGGCCTTGCCCACGCCCATGTCCAGAAGGTGCCCGCGGACCGCGTCCATCATGGCCTGGGGGCCGCAGATGAAGAAATGGGTGGCTGGGCCCCAGTCCGGCAGCAGATCTTCCAGACCCTGACGGTCCAGCCTCTGGGGCTGCCCTTCCAATGCGGTCTCCCGGGTGACGACCGCTTCTAACCGGCCATGCTCGAGCTGCTGAGTGATCTCCTGGATTTCTTCAGCCAGGAAGACATCTGCCCGGGTCTTGTTGCTCCAGAGCAGGGTCGCCGACCGCTGGTCCCCAGCCCTGACCATAGTCCTGAGCATGGACAGAAAAGGGGTGATCCCCACCCCTCCGGCAATGAAGACGAAACCTTCGGCCTCAGGGTGGGCGCAGATGGAGAAGAGCCCGAAAGGACCCTGGATGCTGGCCTTGTTCCCTTTTTGCAGCCTGTCCGCGCCTTCTGTCCAGTCGCCGCTTTTTTTGACGATCATCTCCAGCCGTCCTCGTTCCAGAGGGCTGGAGGCGATGGTGAAGGGATGCTCCTCCCTGGACAGGGCAGGGCTGAAAAAGGTGATGAAGGCGAATTGACCGGGGACAAAAGCCGGCAATGTCCCTCTGTCCGGAGCGAGTTCGACCCTGACAGCATCCCTGGACACCGGGGCCACGCCTGTCACCGTGAGTGGGGACCTTCGGGCCAAGAGGGGCAGGAGCCTGAGCCTGACCCAGGCCAGGGCGAACAGGGCCAGGGCCAGGATGAGCAGAGTCCGGGGCGGTCCGCTGGCATAGGTGTCGCTCACATTGAAGGTATGGATCCCCAGGAGGACGATCAGGACCGGAGTGACCAGGCGGTGCCCGATCCACCAGAGGTGAAAGGGCAGCCTGAGCTTTTCCCGCCAGATGGCCAGGATCACGGTGCCGGCCAGGGTGATGACCAGCAGGACCCCGAGCCATTCCGGCCAGAACTCCATGGTCGGCTTCAGGCTGAAGATCCCGTTGGGCCCGAGGACCAGGAGCGGATGGGCCACCGCCAGGACCAGGGCCAGGATCGCCAGGACCCGGTGCCCGGCGTAGAGGTTGTTCAGGCCCAGGATGCGGTCCAGCCAGTGCAGGCGGGAGGCGCTGAAAACCTGGAGAAGGAGCAGCACCGCAGCCGAAAGCCCAACCATCTTTCCGGCCCTGAGCAGGGTCCGGTCCATCCCCAACTGGTAGAGGATGGACGAGGACTCGTAGCCAAAGGGAATCCAGCAGGCCACGGCCAGGATGAGCAGGAGGAGGCACCCCAGGGCAAGCGTCAAGAGGCGGCGCGTACCAGGACGAGGGATGGTCATCCCTGCAATTGCCTTACAGTCCGGATTCAGACCGGCAGGGCCCGAAGTGTTTCCGGAATGGTTTGGGACGTGCTGCATAGCTCTCTCTGGTCGCGACAGGCAAAGGCCTGGGCCAGGATTGACTCCGGGTGAGGTGCCTGGCACTGTTCAAATGAGTGCTGATTCAATCCAGCCCTGCCTCTGTCCGGGCTGACACGTTGAGGGAAAAAAGGACCCCCGGCTCTCCAAGGGAGGACACGCTCCTCGGCCGGTGTGACCAAGCCCGGAACGTGATTTTGAAATCATGTTTGACGCAAGATGCGGCTGCAAAAACTCAAGATGCAGCCGTAGAAGTCAGAATCCAGAAGCCAGAAGACAGAATAATCAAAGAGTTACAAACAGCACTTGAAGCCGGTAAGCCGCTCTTTGGACTTTTTGCACTGGCGACACACAAGGGGCGTTCGATGAACCGTGTTCTTTTGCCGTTGCTTCTGCTGGTCCTGTTTCTGGGGTGCGGTCCCCGGGAATCCCAGGTTCAGACCCGCTTGACCGAGCTTGAAGAGAGTGTAGCCTCTCTTTCCGATCAGGTCCAGGACATGAACTCCCGGATTCAAGACCGGATGGAGGAGACTGACCGCCAGTTGAACAGTCTGCGAGCAGATTTGAAAAACATTCTCCAGTACCTGAACCTGTCCCTGGAGAATCTCCAGAAGACAGCCCGTAATGATGACGGGATGTTGAGCGAGTCTGCCAGGGAAGCTCTTCGCCAGAACGTGGACCGATTGCTGGATCTGTCCGGAAAGGTTCTGGACAGGCTTGAAAAGGAGCTGGAACAGGGCCTGGAGCAGGGGCAGCCGAAGACAGGACCGGAACAGGGCGAATGAGGACCTTGATCACCCGCAGGCCAAGGAGCGCAGCATGAGTTCAATGTACGGGATCGGAGAGCGCCGGATCGAGGTCAACAAGGCCGGCTTCATCGCCCCAACTGCCGTGATCATCGGTTCGGTCAGACTTGAAGCCGATTCCAGCATCTGGTTCAATGCCGTCCTGCGGGCTGACAATGACCGCATCGTCATCGGTGAAGGGACCAACATCCAGGACGGGGCAGTCCTGCACACGGACGAAGGCCTGGAGCTCAGCCTGGGCTCCAGGGTCACAGTCGGGCACAATGCGGTCATTCACGGCTGCACCATCGGCCATGAGTGCCTGATCGGCATCAATGCGGTCATTCTCAACCAGGCCCGGGTGGGGTCGAACTGTTTGATCGGGGCGGGCACTCTGATCCCCGAAGGCAAGGACATCCCTGACAACTCTGTGGTGATAGGGTCTCCCGGCCGGGTCATCCGGCAGACCTCTGCGGATGAAAGGGCCCGTATCCTGGGCAGTGCCAGGCATTACACAGACAAGGCCAAATTTTATGCGGCTGCCTTGCGTCCTGAGGATTGAGACCCACCGATGGGCATTTTCAGCGTTCACATGCTGCCAATGGAGAAAAAAGCGTGGTCAGCAAAAAGATCATTTTCAGCGCAGTCGGCAAGGTAGCGGCCAGATACGGTGACAAATGGGTCCGAATGGCCGGTGACAAGACCGTGACCCACTTGACCAGGCTGGCCAGGGATCGAGGGTTGTCCGACCGGGTCTACGATTTGGATGCGCTGACCAGGGAACTCAAGGACATGCACCGTCAGGGACGGTTCAGCCGTCAGGAATGGGATGAGGTCAAAAAAAAGCTGCGTCAGGCCTGGGCCCAGAGAAAGGGGTCCGACAAGTCCTGATCAGTCTGAAAAGCCCGGGGGCAGGCCCTGCGAGGGCACTTCCTGGTCATCCTCGTCATCCTTGCCTCCCCTGCTGATGTCCAGTCCGAGCCGCCTGCCTTCCTGAACGTAGGAACCTTGCTCCAGGCGCATCTGCCACATGGGGGTGACCCGAATCGACGGCTGGGCCTGGACAGGGCAGGCGTGCTCGCAGAAACCGCACCCTGTGCACTGCTCAAAGCGAACCACCGGGACCGCCACGTCCTGTTCCTGAATGCGTTTGAGGCGAACGGCCCCGTACGGGCAGGCTTCGTCGCAGATCAGGCAGCTCTGGCCGTGAGCCCAGGCCAGGCATGTGTCTGTGTCGATCACGGCTGTTCCCATCTTGGCCCACATCTTTTCAGTCAGCTCAAGGGGCCGGATGGCTCCGGTGGGGCAAACCTGACCGCAGGCATTGCACCCTGCTTCACATGGCCCCCGGCTGGGCACGGCCAGGGGCGAAAACATGCCGGAGAGCCCGTTTTCCTGCCAGGCCGGCTGGAGCATGTTGGTGGGGCAGACCTTCATGCACAGTCCGCACCTGATGCACTGGTTCTGAAACGTCTTTTCCGGGACAGCCCCTGGGGGCCGGATCAATCGAGGGGGCATGATGGACCCCTTCTCGGTCTGTGCCCAGTACTCGTGAAGTCCGGTTCGGCCCAGAAAGGCCAGGCCAACTCCGGCTCCGAGGGCAACCAGGGTGTTCCGGCGGCCGGGAAAGAACAGGGGCGAGTGCGGGCTTCCCGGCCTGGAGAAGCTCACGGCCTGCACAGGGCAGACCCGGACGCAGGTCTGACAGGCGATGCACTCGCCGGACATGGTCTGGCTCGGGTCGGCCGGGATGGCCCCCATGGGGCAGCTGGTCTGACACAGCCCGCAGTGGATGCAGGACTCGGCGACTCGTCTTTTGAGTACAGGCCTGTGTCCCAGAAGAGCAAAAATCGCCCCGGAAGGGCAGAGGTAGCGGCACCAGAACCTGGGGACCACAAGGTCCAGAATCAGGAGCAGAGTAAAGAAAGGGACCAGAAAGAAGAGGGTCGCATACCTGGAGGGGGCTTCAAAGGGCAGGGTCAGGTCCAGGGCCGCAAGCCTGGCTGCAGACTCCAGCCCCCGGCCGGCGTGCTGGAGGAGAAAGTCCGCCATGGGGCCGATCACCAGGGCGTAGAGCCGCGTGACCAGGGACAGGGGCGAACCCCAGTGGATGAGGTTGAAGGAGAACACGGCCGCTGCGGCCACAATCACCAGCAGAATGACCTTGATCCGCCGCCACTGCGGTGAAGGGCTCCAGGATGAGGCGTTCGACCTTCCAGGGGAGGTTGTCAGCCTGACCAGATCGAAGGTGGTCCCGAAAGGGCAGAGGTAGCCGCAAAAGAAGCGCCCCAGGAGCACAGTCCCGGCAAGGAGGACAAGCAGTGCTGCCAGGCCGGACATGAGCAGTCCGGTGGAGAGCAGGACCCCGAAAGCGATGAGCGGGTCCAAAAGCAGGAAAGCCTCGACTGGCAGCCAGCCCGTCAGGGGAAAAGAGGTCCAGAAGAGCAGTCCCAGGAACAGGAGCAGGAACAGGACCTGAGTGCTGCGGCGAAAGGAGATCATAGCTGGACGCTTTTGATCTCCAGCCTGTCGATGTCCATGCGCCCAAGCCCTCTTTCGTGGGCTTCACGGATGTGCTTGACCTGTCTGGGGGCAATGGACTTGTCGTACCATTTGACCATGGAGACCACCTGGGCATCGGCTGCCACCATGTCCCTGGAGGCGACCACCGTGTCCATTCTGACAACCTTGCCCGGCCCGGAAGGCCCGCGGGTGGTCAGGGCCCGGCTGACATCGATGACCGTCAGTTGCGGTTTGAGCCGGGTGCACAGGTCCACGATGGCTGTATGCAGATCGTAGCGCCAATGGAAGACGCCTCTGTTCAGGATCAAGCCCATCATGCCCTTCATGGACAGGCTCACCCCGGCACTGGAATGGTGCTTGGCAACAGGAGCGGCGATGAGCACATCAGCCTCGAAGACATCTTTCATGATCTCAGTCTTTTTCAGCTGGGTCCCGTTCGGGAGTTCGACCTCACGGAAGCGCTCCGACGATTGCATGGTTTCCACTTTGCACCGGGGAATCCTTTCTCCGGCGGCACGGATGCCGCTGGACTCGAGACAGAGCTCGGCATCGCGCAGGGGATTGTCCAGGATGGAGATAGAGGCAGCATCAGCCTCCCGGCACATGGCCGCCAGGGCCTGGATCACGTCCGGATGGGTGTTGGTGCCGGCTTCCGGCGGCTGATCAAAGCTCATGTTGGGTTTGATGACCACCTTGTCCCCGGGGCGGACAAAGGCCTGCATGCCTCCAAGAAGCTCGACACCGGCCCTGGTGGCCGGTCCCGGACCGCCTTTGACCACGGCCAGATCCGGTGTGCTTGAAGCCAGGGCCGGGATGGGGTTCCAGAGCTGGACCCCTGTCATGGTGGCCACGCACCCGAGACACTGCCACTTGATAAAATCTCGCCTGTTCATAGAGTTGTGCTCTCTTGAGGGTTGAAAGGGTTGTTCACGACTGGTCATTGTTTTTAAGGATGCGAAAAGGTTTGGCCCTTGTCAATAAAAAGAATCATTCCCTGAAGAAATGGAGGCAAGAATGGATCAGAGCTGGTTACAGGATGCCCTTCCTGCCGGACACCCGGCCCGGGTCTGCTTTGGATGCGGAGCGGACAACGCCCAGGGCCTGCGCATCAAATCCATGATGGACAATGGAACGGCTGTGTGCAGGTTCAGGCCGGAACCCCATCATACAGCCTTTCCCGGCGTGCTCAACGGCGGGATCATCGCCACCCTGCTTGACTGCCACGGGGTGTGGACCGCTGTGGGGCACGTCAACGCGACACAGCCCGGGCCGGAAGAGGCTGAACCTTCAACCATGTTCGTGACCAGAAGAATGACTGTGGACTATCTCAAACCCACTCCTGTGGATGAGGAGTTGGTCCTCAAGGGGTGGGTGGTCAAGGAGGGCACAAAGTCCATGACGGTCAAAGTGGAGCTCATGGCCCGGGACACGGTCACGGCCAAGGCCGAGGTCACAGCAGTCCGGGCCAGCTGACGGCCGCCAGGATAACGACGTTCCGCACCCGGTGCGCAGGGGTTGATCAGCCTCCTCCGTGATCAAACCGGCACTTGAGAAGGCCTCCAAAGCGTGCAACACTTGAAAGTTGAATTCCCTTCAATGGACAACACATATCTGTCAGCGCAGCCTCTGCCTGCGCTGACAGGAGGCAAACCATGAAAGTCATGCGGGCGACACGAATGGATCGGTGCATCGGCTGCCATTCCTGCTCACTGGCCTGTGCCAGGCTGGTGTACAACAAGCTGTCATGGAATACGGCCGGTATCAGGATCATCTCTTCCGGGGGCATGACCACCGGGTTTGAGGCCAAACAGTGCCTGGCCTGCGACCCCGCTCCCTGCGTTCAGGCCTGTCCCACAGAGGCCTTCAGCCAGCGAAAGGGCGGAGGGGTGATCCTGAAGCGGGAGCTGTGCATCCGCTGCGGGGAATGCGCCCGGGCCTGCCCTGTGGATGCTGTGTATCTCGAGGTGGACAATTCTCCTTACGTCTGCATCCAGTGCGGCCGGTGCGTTGTGTTCTGTCCCCACAACTGCCTGGAGATGGTCAAGGTTGACACGGCCCGATCCGGACCGGTCGAGGAGGTGGAGCATGCCCGTTGACAATGGCTTTCGTGTTCTGAGGGTGCACCTGGACAAAGGCCAGGGGGAGGTCCTGTCTTTTGGGGATCGGACAGCTTCGCTGGGGGGGAGCGGCTTGGCCGCGGAGCTCTTCCAGGCTTACGGTCTTCCGGATGAACGCTTTGATCACCCGGATCAGCCTCTGATCTTCGCCATTGGACAGCTGACCGGTTTTTACCCCTTGATGAGCAAAGTGGTCTGCGGTTTCAAGTCTCCGTATCACGATCAGTATGCCGAGTCTCACGCCGGAGGGCGGATGCCCTTCGCATTGAGATTTGCGGGCTTCGACGCCCTGATGCTCACTGGGAAGGCTCCAGTTTTGTCCTGTGTGCTGGTGGGGTCCAGGCGGATCGAAGTCAAGGACATTCACTTTCTGGCCCAGGAAGATGCCTTGCACACCGGCCGGATGCTGCGGCGCATGTATCCAGAGAGCCCGGGACACCGCTCCATTGCCAGGATTGGTCCGGCCGGGGAGAACAGGTCGTCGTTCGCCTGCATCAATGTGGACACCTATCGGCACTTCGGTCGTCTCGGGGCCGGGAGCGTGATGGGCAGCAAGAACTGCAAGGCAGTCATCCTTCAGGGCGACGGCAGTCAGGATATCCCGGCAGGAAAGGAGTACCGGAGCCTGTTCAAGTCGATCTACAAGGATGTGACCAGCACCAAGATGATGAGCAAGTACCATGATCTGGGCACGGCACAGAACATGACTCCGTTGAACGCGCTGCAGTCCCTGCCCTGGCGCAACCTTCAGGCCACCCAGGACAGCCGGGTGGGGTCCATCTCCGGAGAGCACTATGCCAATGAGATGCTGCTGCGCAATACGGCCTGCTCCGGGTGCCCTGTGGGCTGCATCCATGTGGGCGTCCTGCGGGAGCAGTTCGCTGACCAGCACCGGTTCAAGTACAGCCAGGTGGCCTATGACTACGAGCTCCTGTTTGCCCTCGGGTCCATGCTCGGGGTGACCGACCCTTCCGGGGTCCTTTCCCTGATCCATGCGGTGGAGAAGCAGGGCCTGGATGCCATCAGCACCGGGGTGGCCCTGGCCTGGGCTACGGAGGCCCAGGACAAGAAGCTGATTTCTGTAGAGGACACAGGGCTCGAGCTGAGCTTTGGGGATGCACAGACCTACAGGGCAGCCGTCTGGAAGCTTGGGGCCATGTCCAACCAGTTTTACGCCAGGCTGGCCCATGGAGTGGAGACTGCGGTGCAGTCTTACGGAGGAGAGGACTTCGCCTGCGTCCTGGGTCAGGAAATGGCGGGCTATGCCACCGGGGAGAGCTATTTCACCCTCCAGTCTCTGGGCTTCAGGCATTCTCACCTGGACGCCGGGGCCTACTCCCTGGATCAGGAGATGGAGGACATCGACCCGGATTCAACGGTCAGGTTCCTGGTCCAGGATGAGCGGGCCCGCTGCCTGCTGACCAGCCTGGTGGCCTGTCTCTTTGCCCGCAGCGTGTACAAGCAGGAAACCATCGCCCAGTGTCTTCAGGTCCTGGGGTACACCCAGCTGGCTGACAATTTGGACATCAAGGCCGAGGAGGTCCAGAAGCTGAGATGGAGGACCCGTTTCCGCAGCGGGTACAGACCTGAAGACATTCGGATTCCGAAAAGGTTTACAGAGGTCCGGACCTGGAGGGGGGCCATTGATGTCCAGCTCTTGGATGAGGTTCGGGCCAAGTACCGGCAGGCCGTCAAAGAGCTTGGGGCACCTGAATAGATGCGGCTGCAAAAACTCAAGATGCAGCCGCAGAAGTCAGAATACAGAGGTCAGAAGCCAGAATAAACAATGAGTTACAAACAGCAAATGACGCCGGGGAACCGCGACTTGGACTTTTTGCACTGGCGTCTGAATAGCAGGGAGAATGAATTTTCATTCTGGCTCAGCCTCTGGCTGTGTTGAACCTGAGGACAATGAAGCAGACCAGAAGTGCTGCCGGCAGGAAGGCCAGCATGAGGTAGCCCAGGGCATGGTTGCTTTTGGGATGGACCGTGACCAGGACCTGCTGCTGCAGAATCTCCTGCATTAAGGACTGTCCGGCAAAAGACGGGACATGGGTTTTGAAGTCCGAAGCCAATCTGGATGAGGACTCCTGGTGGTTTTGAAATTCCGGTTTGAACTGTCCGGTGATGGTTTCTCCCTGGACTTCGATCTGGGCGATGTGGCCTGCCTGGAGGTGATGGTGAAATGAGGTGAAGGAAATGACTGGAATTTGAAACACGAGCATGGACAGATTCCAGAGGAGTAGCCCGCCCAGAGCCAGAAAGGCCAGAACCGGCCAAAGTTGACGAAGGGACCTTGAATCAAGGACGTCCCAGAGCTGATGCCTGTTCGATTCCATGATGCACCCTCCTTTTCCCTTGCTCGAAAAGAGCTCTTCACTTTGTTCCAACCTATCATGAGAGAGGGACTGTGTACAGGACGATGATCGTTTTGGGGCAAGATTTCTCGATGTCTTGCCGCCCTATGGCTCCCTGTCCTGCGTCAATCCTGCTGTCAAAAGCCTCAGGCCGGAGCGGCGGTTCCAACTGCAGGGCCATGAGCACCAGGGCAGCCTCGTCATGTTTTTGTAACAGTCCTGCACTACCATCTTCGCTTTTGGGTTGATCCAGCCCAGGAGGCCAAACAGCGTGACCCTCTGCACAGGGGAAACCCTGATTCCCATAGATCGTGATCTGGCCCTGAACCCTCAAGTGGTGGGGCACAAGTTTGCCAACCTGGCCCTGGCCCATGGTCATGGGGTACAAGTTCCCAGGGGGGTCTGCATCCCGGTCTGCTGCCACGACAGGTACCGGCGGGAGGGTGTCTGGAGTCCGGGCCTGGAACAGGCCCTGCTCAAAGCAGCTCGAAAGCTGGAGCTGGACAAGGGCGGGGTGGCCGTGCGCTCCTCGGCAACCCTGGAGGATCTGGAGAATCGAAGCTTTGCCGGGCAGTACGCCAGCATCCTTGAGGTCCGGGACGCGGAGACTCTCAGGCAGGCTGTGCAGACCTGCTGGCAGGCCGTGAACACCGAGGTGCTCCGCCAGTATCTGGAGCATCGGCACCTCCAGGACGACACACCGCGGATGGGGGTGATCATCCAGGCCATGGTTCAGGCTGAGTATGCCGGGGTTGTCTTCAGCCGGCATCCTGTGGCTGACGAGAAAGAGGAGATGGTGGCCGAAATGGTCTCCGGGACTGGAGAGAATCTGGTCAGCGGGAAAGAGACCCCGGTCAGGTGCCGGCTTTCCAGATCCGGGAAGATCCTGGAGCAGCCATGGCCATCCCTGAATTGGCAGCCCCCTGACCATCTGTGGTCGCGGCTGGTGGGTCTGACCCTGCTGGTGGAGGAGTGCTTTGCCGGGCAGGCGGTGGACATCGAGTGGGCTGTGGACAAGAGCGATGTGCTCTGGCTGCTTCAGGCCAGACCGATCACTGCTGGGCGGCTCAAGCGCCAGGGAGTCCCTTCCGGGATCTGGACTCGAAAGGTTGCCGATGATCTCTGGGCAGACCGCTTGACCCCGTTTTTGGCCCAACACATGGTCCAGACCAGTCCCAGGTTCGACCTGACCAGGTATGCCCGGCGAATGAATATCGCGGTTCCCAGGCCTACTCTGGGCGTGATCGACGGTTTTCTGTACATCAATTCCCATACATGTATGCGACTGTCCTGACTTGGGGCCTGCACTGGCTGACCGTGGCCGGAACCGGCACCAGTCCAGGGCGGGTCCGGGGCAGGGCCAGGATTGTTCATCAGCCATCGGCATCCCGCCTGGAGCAGGGGGACATCCTGATCGCAGAGCACATCGATCCGGGCTGGACCCCTGTCCTGCATATAGTGGGGGCAGTAGTCAGCGAGGAAGGCGGCATGCTCAATCACTGTTCGATCGTGGCCAGGGAACTGGGCATACCGGCAGTGGTGGGCATTGCCAGGGCCACGCAGCGGATAAGGGAAGGAACTGAAGTGACTGTGGACGGCTCGGCCGGGACTGTGCATATCCATTCCGGGGAGCTGGACCGGGACTCATCGACCGGATCGGATCCGCAGGCCTGAGCAGGGGGTTGTGCATGCGAATCGCACTTCTGACCGATGCCTGGGCTCCCCAGATGAGCGGGGCGGCCATGACACTGGACCGGATGGCCCGGGAGCTCTCCGCAGGTGGGGACCGGGTCGAGGTGGTCCATCCAGGCCTTTTTCAAACCATACCCTGCCCGACCTATCCGGATATCAGGCTGGCCCTGCGGCCGGGTCCCAGGTTGTCTGAAATCCTCGAGGAATTTCAACCCCAGTCCATCCACATTCCGGTTGAGGGCCCCATTGGCTTGGCCGGGCGGAGGTACTGCCTGCGGCACGGACTGCGTTTCACCACCTCCTTCATGACCAAGTTTCCGGAATATATCCAGGATCGCTTCAAGCTCCCTCCGCAGTTCCTCTATCGCCTTTTCCGCTGGTTTCACGGACCAGCGGCAAGGACCATGGTCTCCACCCCGAGCCTGAAGCAGGACCTGGAATCCAAAGGTTTTGGCAACCTGGTCTTCTGGGGGCGGGGGGTGGACCATGAGCTCTTTCGCCCCAGGGGGGAAAGGGTCCTGGATGTCCCCCGCCCGGTGTCCATGTACATGGGCCGGGTGGCAGTGGAAAAGAATATTCAGGCCTTTTTGGACCTGGACCTTCCGGGGACCAAGGTGGCCATTGGAGACGGCCCAGCCCTGAGGACACTGCAGAAGGCCTACCCCCAGGCCCTCTTTCTGGGCCGCAAGACAGGGGAGGACCTGGCTTGCCATCTGGCAGACGCCGATGTCTTTGTCTTTCCCAGCCTGACGGACACATTCGGGATCGTGCTCATCGAAGCCATGGCCTGCGGAGTTCCAGTTGCCGCCTATCCCGTGGTCGGCCCCAAGGACGTGGTGCTCCATGGCTCAACCGGATGGCTGGACCAGGACCTGCAGACAGCAGTGGACAGGGCCCTGGGCATGGACCCTCAGGCCTGCCGGGACCACGCCCTGCAGTTCACCTGGGCCCGAAGCGTGGAACAGTTCAGAAAGAACCTAGTCAGCTTTGCCAGAGGCAAAGCTGACTAGGAGCAGCGGACGTTCTTCCCCGGCAGGAAGGTTGACCTGAGAAACTCAGGCCGGAAAAAGTGCCAGGGGTTGGTGATGATTTGATCTGGAAGGAGGTGGTACCATCTGTAGCCCAGGGAGCGGAAAAAGAGCCTGGCCTGGTGCTGGTGCCCGGTATCGGAGGCGGCGATCAGGATTGCGTCCCTCTGACACCGTGATTGTGCGCCCTGCCCCGCGATTCTGGATCTGAAGCCATAGCGGCGGAAGAGCCTCTTGAAGCGTCGGTACTCCCTGTACCGGCACAGCCCGTCGGCAAAGGAGCACAGCGAGACGCTGAAGCAGAAGAGGGAAAATGCGGTTCGCCAGACAAAGGGACCTGTGTCTTCAAGACTGGACAGGGCAAGACAGCCAAGGCTGCAGCCCAAAACAAGGCCGAGCACGCAGAAAACGCTTGGCAGCGGTGCGGCTCGAAAGCCTCTCAGCCAGGAGGTGAGCATTGCCATTGGCTTCATTCCGCAGTCGGCTTGTCTGACCGGTCATCCTGTGATGTGGAAGTGTCTGAATCTGCACTTTCTTTTTCTTGCTGCTGTTTGAAGAGTTCAAGCTCCCGGCGGTCTCTGCTGTGGGCTGCCTGACCAAAGACATAGATGATGGCCAACATGGGAAACATGATCATGCCTTGTTTGAAGCGGCCCTGATAGAGCGAGACCACGCTGTGGCCAAGGATGATCAGGACCACGACCAACAGGATGAGGCTGCCGACTCTTCTCAGTTCCATAGGTTCTCCTTCACAATTCTTGTCTTTGAATTTACCCGGGACTGGTATGGGAGGTCAACTCCATTCAATGCCGCGTTTGCGGTATTGAATCAACCAGGGTTGACATCGAATCTGGTTCGGAGCAAGAAGCAAAAGCAATTCAGCTTTGCCTCTGGCAAAACTGAATATTTGGGTTTGAACTGAAGTTTCATACGAGCGCAGCCAACGGCAAAACTGAAAAGTGATGATGCACGATCAGGTCTCTTTCCTCGTCTTTGCCCTTTCTTTTCTGGCCGTCACGGTCCTGTCCCTGAAGAAATCCAGGACAGTGAAGACCAGCGACGATTTCTCAGTGGCCAGCCGGTCCCTCGGCGCCCCCGGGGTGTCCTGGGTGATCATTGGAACTCTGGTGGGAGGCGCCTCAACCATCGGAACCGTGCAGATGGCCTATTCGGATGGACTTTCAGCCTGGATTTTCACCCTGGGCAGCGGCATGGCCTGTTTCCTTCTGGGGATGTTCTTTTCCAGGGCCCTGCGGGAAAGGGAGCTGCTGACCGTCTCTGAATTTCTGGGCTCGTATTTCGGTAAAGGCTTTCAGGTCTACAGCAGCGTTTTCACCTCCCTGGGCATGTTCGTCCATGTGGTGGGTCAATTTTTGGCCTCCATGGCCATCCTGCAGTCCATGTTCGCTTTCGGCCCCTTGACGTCCATCACGATCACGTTCGGCTTGATGACCGTTTTCGTGGTTTTCGGGGGAGTGGCCGGGGCCGGTCTGGTGGGCAAGTTCAAGTTCTTTCTGCTCTACGCCATGCTCATCGCCTCGGCCGGTATGGCCCTGAAGCTGGGGGGCGGCATCAGCGGCATCCTCGATGGACTGCCTCAAGACCAGAACATGCTCGATCTCTTTTCCTACGGCCAGGGCAGGGGCATGATCGACCTTGCGTCCATGGTTGTCGGGGTCATCTCAACCCAAGTCTACCTGCAGGCCATTTTCAGCGCCAGAGATGTGCGCACGGCCAGAAAGGGGGCCTTTCTGAGCGCAGCAGTCATTCCCCCGGTGGGACTGCTTGGAATCGTGGTCGGGCTGTATCTCAGGTCAACCCATCCTGAGCTTGCCGGGGACTCGGCCCAGGCCCTGCCGTTTTTCCTGACCATGGCCTTTCCCCCGGTGCTGTCCGCTTTTTTTTCTGCGGTCCTTCTTTTGGTGGTTCTGGGAACCGGTGCTGGACTCGTGCTGGGGGTGACCACCAACCTGGATGTCGATTTTCTGGAACGGTTCTGGAGCGGAGCCGCTTCGTCCAGGCGATTGCTGAGAATCCGGGTCTGCAGCCTGATCGTGCTGCTCTTGTCTGTGGCCCTGGTCTTCACCGGGCTGGATTCAGCTATCCTCCGCTGGAGCTACCTGTCCATGGGGCTTCGGGGGTCGGCCATCTTCGCCGGGCTGTGCTTGGTGGTCTTTTTCAAGTCCTTGACCGGATCCAGAGCGACAGCTCTGCTTCTGTACAGTCTTCCTCCAGCCTACCTCATTGTGGCCTGGCTCTATGCTTAAAGAATTCGGCCCTTTTGGGGCCGGATTCTTTAAGCTTCATAAATGTGTGCCTGGGCAGCACCCAGAAAGGTTTGCACCGTCAGCTATTTTCAGTTAGGCTTTCTTTTTTTTCGAAAGGGATCTCCGGACAAAAACCGAAGACCATTTTTAGGAGGGGTTTATGACCGAAGCGAAACAAGGCGATACAGTCAAGGTTCACTATAAGGGAACGTTGGATGACGGCACAGTGTTTGATTCCTCATACGAAAGGGACCCACTGACGTTCACCCTGGGGGATGGCCAGATCATTCCCGGGTTTGAGTCAGCAGTCGAGGGCATGCAGGAAGGGGATGCCAAGGAGGTGACCGTCGCCAGCCAGGACGCGTATGGGGATCGCAACGAAGAGAACATGATTCAGGTTGAACGGTCCAAACTGCCTGACGACGTCGAGCCTGAGCTGGGCATGATGCTCCAGATGAAGACCCAGGACGACCAGGTTGTCTATGTCACGATCACAGACATGGACGAGGAGACAGTGACTCTGGATGGAAACCATCCCCTGGCCGGCAAGGACCTGACTTTCAACATCGAGCTGGTGGAAAAAAAATCAGAGTAGGCAGTGACCTGACACGGTCACTGCGTGCACTTCAACGATCCGGTCTCTTTTCGAAAACCGAAAAAAACTGCTGTTCCGCCTGTCAGGCGGAACAGCAGTTTTTTTTTATTTTGAGCGGCATCATGAAGTAATCGGCGTTCTCGCTTTTGAGGAAATCGATGTCCTGCAAGGCTGACTTCATGGCCCGGTAGAGCGTGTGCAGCTCTGCATGGGTGATGAACCTGCCGTTCTCCACCGGGAGGCGCCGCTTGCCTTCCAGGGGAACGAGCTTGAAGCATTCATAGACAATGACCAGGACGGCCTGGGCCAGGTTGAGCGAGGTCGCCCCCTGGACCGTAGGGATGGAGATGATATGTTCGCACAATTCGATCTCCTGGTTGGTCAGTCCCTTGTCTTCAGGACCAAAAACCAGGCCGATCCTGCGGCCGGCCGAGGTGCTGGTCATGATGCTCTGGGCGGCCTGCTCCGGGAGCTGGACGATCTTTCTCCAGCCGCCCACTCGAGCGCTGACGGCAAAGGCTGCATGGCACCCTGACAGGGCCGAGTCGAGATCAGGCTCGATGCGCATGGTTTCCAGGAGGTGCCGGCCCTGGGAGGTGGCCAGGGGCTGAGCGGCCTGGATCTCGTCATGCCTGGGATCGACCAGGATGAGGTCTTGACAGCCCATGTTGGCGCAGACCCTGGCCACGGACCCCACATTTTCGGGGTACTTGGTCCTGACCAGGATCACGGTGATGGAGTACGTGCTCATGCCTTCCATCCATCTTTAGAGGCCGGTTGATCTCTCCAATTGACGGTCAGTTGCGTTTCAGGGCATGCTGGCCACGTTCCATCGACCCATGTCAGCGCAGCCTCTGTCTGCGCTGACATCTATTTTATTGCTTTGAAGAGAGACAGGTTTCATCATGCTGTTGGGGGCGAAGCTGCCAGTCTGGTCAGGGTAAAACTTCTGTTTATTTGCTTCAGTTGCTTGAAGGCCAGCTTTCAAGAATCCGACACCTGAAACCAAAAGCACTTTTCATACAAGACCAAGGAGCATCTCAGGTATGGACTGTAAAAAGGACGAAAATCTTCAATCCTGCAACTGCACCTATGAACCCTGCCCCCGCAAGGGGGTCTGCTGCGACTGCATCGCCTACCATCTCAAGAGCCGGCAGCTTCCGGCCTGCTGCTTTTCAGCCAGCGCTGAGAAAACCTATGACCGTTCTTTCGAGCATTTTGCCAGGCTGGTCAGTCAGGGCAAGGTTTGATTTTTCGGCTCGACCGATGGTCGGGCTGAAAATCAGGCCAAGCAGAAGGGGTCCCTGTCTGTTCTGATATCCAGGCCGGAGCTGGAGATCACGGCCTGGCAGCCGCCGCAGACCGGGCGAATGGAGCAGCTCCTGCAGCTGGCGGGGCCTGCCCGGTACATCCTGGCCTCTTCAGAGTCATAGATGTCCGCCAGGCTGTCCTTGGAGATGTTGCCGATCATGGACGGAAACTTCCGGCAGGCGTGAACCTCGCCGTCAGGCAGCAGGGCCACGAAATTGAACGCCGCTCCGCAGCCGAAGCCGGTGCAGCCCCCGAAAACCCGACCCTGCTCTTCCAGGAGAACCAGGTTCAGCAGGTTCTCTTTCAAGCCCAGGACTGGACTTGTGTCCGCCGCCCGGGCATAGTCTCTGAGAAAGGCAGCAAAGTCGCCTGGGTCCGGAAGGGCCAGCCGGCTTCCTTCCCCGGTCTGGGACAGGCGGTTGAAGGTCAGGCACCCGGTCAGCCCCTGGAGCCTTTCTGCCAGAGGAAGGACCTGGTCCATGTTGTCCCTGGTCAGGGTGAGCATGACCTGGGAGGGGACGGAGAGCTCTCGGAGCAGAGCCAGGAAGTCCAGAGTACGTTCAAAATGCCCCGGCCCTCTGATCCAGTCGTTGTGTTCCGGCAGGCCCTCCAGGCTGACCTGGTAAAACGAGAGCGGGTGCTTGGTGATCAAGGCCTCGATGCGGTCCCTGGGGGCCGGGTTGCCCAGAATGGCCAGCCTGAAGCCCATGTCCCCGGCCTGGCTGAATATGGAGTCAAAGTCAGGGTGGAGCAAGGGGTTGCCGCCGGTGAACGAGACCTGCCCCCTGACCTTTCGATGACTGCAGAAACGGTCCAGGTCCTGAAGCACGTTCAGGGCATGGTCGTAAGAGATTCCAGACCTGGGTTTTCGGTCGTAGCAGTGGCGGCAATGCAAATCGCAAGCCTGGGTGATGTGCCACTGCAGGGTAAAGACCCTGGCCTGGGCGTAGTCCCGGGCCCAGTGTCCGGCCGCGGCCATGAGCTCGGGTTCGCGCTTGATTCCGGGCTCGGGCCGGATGATCAGACCCTGCTCCCAGGCCCGGTCCAGGACGGAACAGAGCCACGAAGCGGAAAGCTTTTCCTCCCTGGCCACTTGAACCGGGTCCAGGCTGTCGGCGATGATCTTCAGGGCCAGGAGGTCTTCGGACCGGGCTGGAGCGACCCGGACCCTGGCGCTGGCCGGGTCCTGAAACAGGAGCAGGGTCTCCGGCCGCTGCCTGGGGGGGCTCTGTTTTTCGGGCGCTTTGTTCAGACACCCGTGAAGACCTGACCATCCAAGCTCCAGAGGCTTGAGGGTGGGGTTGATGATCGGCTGTTGTCCGGTGATGGGTTCGAACTCCAGGCTGGAGCAGGCAGCCAGGCCAAGCTCCAGTCTGGCCAGATCCGGAAGATAGGCTGGAAGCGGGTGTCCTTTCCCCAAGGCTTCAAGCCTTTCCGGAATCTTTTCCAGTGAGTCCGCATCCAGAGAGATTTCTTGCAGACAGTCCCGGGGCAGCCTGGCCAGAGTGGCCGGGAGAGTGGTTGTCACGTCCAGCTCCGTTGGGGCATCTTCAAGTGAAGCGGGCCGGAGCTCACGCTCCGGCCCTGGTAGGATCATGTTTTCCGGTGCCTCCGGCACCTGGGCAAGTTAGCCTCAGCCGCTGCCGCCACTGCTCTCGCCTTTGGTCACAGGCTGGGTGGCGTTATGATCGTCAGCATGGGGGTCGTCATCGGTGCTGTTGTCTGTGTCCGTGCCTCCGGCACTGGATTCGGTCTTGCCTCAGCCGCTTCACCCTGAACTGGAAACAGCGCATCCCGGATTGACCATACTGGCCCCGGAAAGTAGGGCGGCCAGACAGAGCCCGGCCAGATAGGTTTTGAGTTCCTGGGAAGCCATACACACCTCCTTGCATGGGTCGGGGTTGGTATCACGTTTTGACAAGGCAAAGACTGATTCTCATTATGAATGACAATACAAAGGGGCCCTGTTCACGTCAAGCGTGAAAAACGAATTTCGCCTCCTATGCAGACCACGTCCAAATCACACCAGAGAACCGGCCTGTTTGTGCTCACGGTCGGACTGACCCTGATCATCTGGATCGGGAGCAAATGGTCCGCCCAGGACTGGTTCGACAATCCTTACAAGTATCCGGCCAAGGCGGCTTCGCTGTCAGCGACCATGCTCATGTGCTGGTGCGTGCTCCTGTCTGCCAGGTGGCGACTCTTAGAAGAGTGGTTTGGGGGGCTGGACAAGGTCTACCAGAACCACAAGCGGATCGGAAAGCTCGCTTTTTTTCTGATCATCCTGCACCCGGTCTTCCTGGCCCTGGACCGGCTCCCGGATGTGGGGGCGTTTCTGGGTTACATGTGGTTCGTGCCGAGCCAGGGGGATGCGTATCTTCTGGGGCGGAACCTGGGTGTGGCCGCCATTCTGCTCATGATCGTCCTGGTCGGCCTGACCTTGTGGATCAGGCCGCCCTATCACCTGTGGAAAAAGAGCCATGAATGGTTCGGTCTGGTCCTGGTGCTGGCCCTCGGGCATATTCTGGCCGTGGATGCAGATGTGGCGGCGTATCCTTTGCTCCGGATCTGGGTCTATGCCTGGCTGGCCGCGGCCCTGGCCAGTTTTGTGGTCATCCGCTTTCTGTATCGATTTCTGGGCCCCCATTTTTCCTTCATGGTCAGCGATATCGAGAGGTCCGGAGATATCCTGGAGGTCAGACTGGCCCCCACGGACCAGAAGATGGATTTCCTCCCCAGCCAGTTCGTGTACCTGGTGGTCCGCAAGGCAGGCATCAGCCCCGAGCCTCATCCTTATTCCATCGCCTGCGGCTACAACCTCGAAGGCAGAATCAAGCTGGGGATCAAGCAGGTCGGGGATCATACCCGGTCCCTGTCCCGTCTGCACAAAGGGGACCCGGTGACGCTCTACGGACCCTACGGCCGGTTCAGCCGCAAGTTTTTGTCAGACCACCGGGACTGCGTGTTCATCGCAGGGGGGATTGGAATCACACCTTTTCTGGGCATGTGGCATGTCGCCCTGCACTCCGAGGAGCGGCTGGAGGAAGGGCGGGTTCCGACCAGGTTGCAGTCCATCCATCCGGAAATCCTCCGGACCTGGCAGAGCCCCTGCGTGTCCCTGTTCTATATCTGCCGGACCAGGGAGGAAGCCAGCTTTGACAACGACATCCGGCACGAGGTCATCAGCAGTCAATTTCACGGCTTTGAGGCTTTTGAACACCGCGGGCACCACTACGAGCTGCACATCAGCTCGGAGCAGGGGCGGCTCAGGGCCAAAGACATACAGGCCCGGGTTCGAGGCGGGGTGGAGGGCAAGAATGTTTTTCTCTGCGGCCCCTCTCCCATGGTCGATTCGCTGACAGCCCAGTTTCGGGATATGGGGGTGAAGTCTGGGCAGATCATTGTTGAGGACTTCAACCTGCTCTGAGCTCAGAAGTAGGCGGTCAGCCACAGGGTCACCGAGTTCTGCGGAGAAAGGGTCGCTTCTTGCAGGCCAAGCTGGACATCGAATCCCCCGAATTCGCTGTCTGAAGGACCCTGAGCCAGGGTGGCCCCCAGGAGCAGGTCCATGTTCTGGGCCAGATTCCAGGTCACTCTGGGCTGGAACAGCCAGGACCTGTCCTCGAGGTTGGCGATCACGGTTCCGGAGATGTTGACCAGGGGATGGGCCTCGAACCGGGTCAGGCCGGCCAGGTAGCTGTGTCCCAGGACAAAGAGCTCCCCTCTGGTGATCCTTTCCAGGAGATCCTCATTGCTCAGGATCCTGGACAGGTCCGATTCCCCGACCCCGCTGAAAAAGATTTCCACCAGCCCGTACCAGTTCCTGTCCCACCAGAACCACGACCTGTCCAGGTTGGCCACGGCAGACAAAAAGTCAGCCCCCGTGCTGTCATGGTCCAGATCCGTCCAGGTCAGATCAAGTCTCCAGGCGGAGCTTCTCAGGGTGCCGCTCAGGCCCAGGCCCAGGACCCGGTCCTCGTAGTGGCGGGCTGCCAGCAGGTCGAGCTCGATGCTGCCGGCAAAGAAGTGACCTGTTCCGCCTGTCGACGAGCGGTTCCAGGACACCTCCCGGTCTGTCGGATCCCGTCTGGGGAGATGAAAGAAGCGCATGTCCCCTCCGGAATCAAGATCGACCTGCAGCAGGGCCATGTCGTCCCCGGTCTTGTAGTCCCGCAGAAAAGCTGTGGGGGAAAAGGGGTTGAAAAGATCCATGGGATTGAAGATCAGGCCATTTCCCAGGGTCAAGGCCTGCCGTCCCAGGCTGATGCGCCCCCAGGGCCGGCTCAGGGTCAGTTTGAGCCGGTCCAGGCCGTGGACGATCCGGGTATCGCCGTGCCTGCTGACGGTCCTGGTCAGGTCCAGGAAGCGAAGGCTGTCTCCGTCCGTTGCTCCGGGAAAGAGGGTCTGGAAAGTCCCCAGCGACGAAACGCCCTGCAACTCTTGCCGGGTCTGGTCCCCTGTTTCCAGCCAGGCCTGATAGTGGGTCGTGAAGTCAAAGCCGGCGCCCGGTTTCAGGTTGAGCTTCAGCCTGGTCTCCAGGCTCAGGTCCTGGAAAGAGTCTCTGTCAACTGCCTGCTGGGGTGCTTCCAGCATGTTCTCCTGAACTGTCCCCGTGGTTCTGAGGTGCCCGCCGAAGTCCAGGACGAGACTGTCTCCCCAGGACTGCTGGGCACCATGACAGAGCGCTGGGAGCACAAGGAGCACTATCCAGGGCAGAAGGGGCAGCAAGGCTCTGCAAGAGCTTCCCTGAGAAAGGGCCGGGAGTGATGGTTCTGATCTCCGGTTCATGATCTCAAAGTGAGCGGTTCATGACCCGTTCACGGTGCTCTTGTCCTGATCGTCAATGATCCGGCCGTCCCGAATGGTGATGACCCGCTGGGCAAAGTCCATGACCATGCGATCGTGAGTGGAGAAGATGAAGGTCGCCCCGCTTTTCTGGTTCATGTCCTTCATCAGCGAGAGCAGTCCTTCCCCGGTTGTGGAGTCCAGATTGGCCGTGGGCTCGTCCGCCAGGACAATGGATGGGTTGGAGGCGATGGCCCGGGCCACGGCCACCCGCTGCTGCTGCCCTCCAGAGAGCTCAGCCGGGCGGCGATTTTCCAGTCCCTGCAGGCCAACCTCCTCCAGGACCTCCATGGCCCTGTCCCGCCTTTGCCGGACCGGCACGGACTGCAAAAGCATGACGTACTCCACGTTTTCAATGGCCGAGAGGACTGGAATGAGGTTGTAGGACTGGAAAACAAAGCCGATGCTCTGCAGTCTGAGTTCGGCCATCTGAGAGGGGCTCAACCTGGAATAGTCCCTGCCGTTGACCACGATCCGTCCTTGATCAGGCCTGTCCAGGCTTCCGATCAGGTTGAGCAGGGTGGTCTTGCCCGAGCCCGACGGTCCGGCCAGAGCCACGAAGCCTCCTGCTCTGATGGCTACATTGATGTCCTGCAGGGCCAGGACTTCCATTTTGCCCTGGAGGTAGCTCTTGCTGACTCCGGTACAGTCGACAATAGGCGGTTTCATGCTCATGACGGTTCATACGAGCCCGGCTGCTGAACGGGCTGACATGTTGCGGGTGGATGATCGAGGGAAGAAAAGCTCCCCCTGTTTTCAGCGCTGCCAGAGGCAGCGCTGAAACCTTGAGCTCTCACGTGGCCGTCAGGGCCTTGACCGGGCTGAACCGGGCCGCCTTCAGAGCTGGATACAGGCTGACGGTCATTCCCAGGACCAGGACCACGACGTTGGCCGTACAGATGTCTCCCAGCCGCAGCGAGGGGATGATCACTCTGGACATGTTGGCGAACTCGGCACCCTGAGCCAGGGCTGAGATGTCAATGCCGGACTGGGCCAGGACCAGGGCAGTGAATATGCCCAGCCCGGTCCCGGTGATCATGCCTATGCCCAAAATGTACAGTGATTCTGTCAGGATCATACTGATGATCCGTCCAGGCCCCACCCCCAGCGACTTGAGCAGGCCGAACTCCCGCATGCGCTCGAAAACAGCCATCAGGGTCGTGTTCACAATGCCGAATCCCATGGCGATGAAGACTATGATGAACCAGATCAGGACGAAGCTGTCATAGAGCTGGATGTAGATCTCCAAAAGGGGGAGGGCTTCTTTCCAGGTTCGAACGCTCTGGATGGGATCAGGCAGGCGGGCCTTGATCCTTTCTTTGACAGCGTCGGCCGCGGCGTGTTCGGGCAAGATCACGGAGACTTCTGAAATCAGATCACCCATGTCCAGCATCCCGGCAGCGCTGTGCCGGGTGACAAAGACAAAGCTCTTTTCCGTGGAACGCATCTCGGCATCAAAGATTCCCTGGATGCGATAGGCCCTGGATGCGATGTCGCCCTGCCTGGTCTGGGACATGACGATCAGCTTCCGCCCGATTCGGGTTTCGAACTGTTCAGCCAGGGCCCTGCCGATGAGGATTGACTGATGGTCTTCCTCAGAGAGATACGCGCCTTTGATCGGGCTGGTCCCGAGAAAGGAGACCCCGGCTTCCTTTCCGGGGTCGATGCCCACCAGGTTGACCCCAGTGGTGTGCCTGGCGTTGGAGACCACGGAGCTGACCTTGATTCGTTTGGCCATCCTGCTCCCGGCAGGCAGGACTGATGCCAGGGCCTGGTTCAGGCCTCTGGAGTCGGGGAGGCTGTTCGCCACAGATGGATCCCCGGGGTAGGCCTTGTGCTGGATGAGCAGGTCCCCGGTCAGGGTGGAGATCCCGTTGTCGATCATTCCCTGCATGGTTCCGCGCATCAGGGAACCCAGGAAGATCATGCTCCAGACCCCGATGCAGACGGCAGTCAGAATGACCCCGGTCCGTCTGGGATTTCGCCACAAGTTCCGCCATGCAAGACGCAGGTCCATCATATCCTTGTTTCTCTGAGCCCGGGAGATACTCGATGTCCTCCAGTCTGGGAGATGAAATCGATTCAGACTGACTTCAGGGCCTCCACCGGACTGAGCTTCTTGATCCGCAAAGCTGGAAGCAGGGCAGAGCACAGGGTGATCAGAAAGACCAGGGCCGGGCCGACGCAGGCCGAGAGCAGAGACAGCCTGGGATAGATCCGGCCGGAAATGCCGAACTGGCGGAGCAGTTCGCTGGAGCCGGCCAGGTTGATGCCCACATGCTCAAAAATCAGGGTCACGCTGCAGCCGCCAATGATCCCCAGAAAAGCCCCAACCAGGGTCATGAAGGCAGACTCGGTCAGGACCAGCCTGGTCAGCCGCAGCGGCTTGGTGCCGATGGCCATCATCATCCCGAACTCGTGTTTCCGTTCGAAAATGGCCATCAAAAAAGTGTTCAGGATGGAAAAGGCCACGACCAGGACCAGGATGAGGTAGAAGATGCCTCCGGATATGAGGTCCAGGGTGATGGCCTGTCTCAGGCCCGGCAGCATGTCGTCCCAGGTCAGGACAACCAGGTCCTGGTCCAGGTTCAGCTCATTCATTCTGGAGCGGATGGCCTGGTCCAGGAAAGAGACCTCGCCCAGGCTGCGACTGAGGATGACGATCTCGTGCACGGCCCGGTCCATGGCAAAAACTTCCTGAAAGGCGGGCAGGGGGATGTGAATCACTCCCCGGTCGAAATCGTCCATGCCGGAGGCGGTCAGGCCAAAGACCCGGCACACGGTGGCAGCTACAGACCCGTCTCTGCCTTGCCCCAGGATGGTCAGCTCATCCCCGATATCGATCTGGAGGTTCTGGGCCAGCAGTCGTCCTACCAGGGCAGGAGGAAGGCCGTCTTCAAGCCGGGGCTGCTCAGGAAGGTAATGCCCTTTACTGGTGATTTCTTCCAGGGTGGAGACCCCTGCTTCGCGCCGGGGGTCGATGCCCACGACCATGCCCCCGGCGGATCGCTGCTTCGAGGAGATGAGTCCAAAGGCCCGGGCCCGAAGGGTCAGGGCCTTGATGTCTTCCAGATCATCCAGGACGACGGTGATGGCTTCCGGTCTGCGGATGACCTTGCGGATCTCTCTGGAGTCCTGGTAGCCCCTGGACTGGACCTGCAGGTGCCCGGTCTGGACGGTCACGGAGGAGTTGATCAGGGTGGCGTAGCTGCCGAGCTGGAAGGAAAGGGTAAACACCAGCAGGGTACAGGCAAAGCCGATGGCCAGGACAGTGAGCACAGTCCGGCGGGTGTTGCGCCAGATGTTGCGCCAGGCCATCTTCAGCTCCAGAAGGATCACTGGATGTTCCCGCTGGGGTTTCTCAGGCTGCCCAGGGTGAAGAGCCTGTCCGGGAGAGTGTCCAGAAACTCGATCTCTTCGTGGATGAGCCGGGTGTATTCGTCCCGGGCCTGGCTCTTTTTCATGATCCATTTTTTGGGAAAGAGCCGACCGTCCATGACCTCGAGCTCGGACGTGGTCATGATCTTGACCGGTTCCAGATCCTCGTCAAAGAACTCCTGGGAGAGCACAATGTGATCCTCCCGGATATGGAGCTCCTGCATGCCCCAAACCACCGGGGCAAAGGGGGCGGGCATGGATCTGATGATGAACACGGTCTTGCCCTGGTGAGAGGTCTGGTCCACGATCTCGTGGGTGTAGTCGTTGAGGATGGAATCCGACTTGGCCAGGTCGTTGTTGGAAAAGTCCGACCCCATCCAGGACCGGGCCATCATGGAAGGCGGAAGCTTGATGACCCTGTTGATCTTTGGGTTGTAGGTCCACATCTCGGTCCCTTTCTTCAGGGTTCCGTTGCCCTTGTCCTTGGATGGGGTCAGGATGCGGATCAGGCTCATGCTCTCGCCCTTGGTCCACCCTTTCATGGACATGGTCCGCTCCCAGGATGGACGGTGAATGGTCATGACCACGGTTGAGCTGGAGGCCTGCCCCCGAAAGTGGTCCCAGGCCGAACGGATGATTTCACTGGCATTCTGGGCCAGGCCTTGAGACGGCAGGATCATGAGCATCATCAGCAATCCTGGGCCAAACCATTTCCTGATCATAACCACCTCCTCAATTCTCTGAATTCAGGGCTGCCCGGGGCAGCCCTGAATTCAGAGACCGTACTTCTCGATCTTGTTGTAGATGGACCTTCGGCTGATGCCGAGCATGGCCGCTGCCTTGGACCTGTTGTTGCCGGTGAAGGACAGGGTGCGGGAGAGCAGCTCCCGTTCCACCTCGCTCAAGGGGGTGCCGAGAGGAAAGGAGATCTTGGGACGCCCTGGGCCGCCTTTGGTGATTCTGGGCGGAAGATGCTCAGGGAGAAGGACTTCGCCGGAACACATGACCACGGCCCGCTGGATGACGTTCTTCAATTCCCTGACATTGCCCGGCCAGTCGTAGGATTCCAGCCTGGCCACGCAGTCCGGGGAGATGCCCCTGATGTTCTTGTCAAAAGCGTCATTGTACTGGGCCAGGAAGTGGTCGATGAGCAGGGCGATGTCTCCGTTCCTCTGACGCAATGGGGGCAGGGTGATATGGAAGACTTCCAGCCTGTAGAAGAGATCCTCCCTGAACATTCCCCTTTCCACAAGTTCAAAGAGATCTTCGTTTGTGGCAGCGATGACCCGGACATCGGCCTGGATGGGATCCCACCCGCCTATGCGGTAGAACTCCATGTTTTCCAGGAGCCGAAGCAGACTGACCTGGACCTTGTCGTTCATGGTCGAGACCTCGTCCAGGAAGACCGTGCCCTTGGAAGCCTGCTCAAAAGCGCCTTTCTGCCTGGACAGGGCGTTGGTGAAGGCCCCTTTTTCATGCCCGAAGAGCTCGGAGGAGACCAGGTCCTGAGGCAGGGCCCCGAGATGGACCGGCAGATATGAGGCTTCCCGCCTGGGGCTCAGATTGTGGATGGCCTCTGCGGCCAGATCCTTTCCAGTCCCGGTTTCGCCGGTCAGCAGGACTGGGATGTCTGTTGAGGCTGCCTGGCGGATCTGGCGGTAGATCTCGAGCATCAGCGGGGAGCCTCCGATCATCCGTTCCAGGGTGGCCTTGTGATGCCGGGGCTTGAGCAGCAGGTTCGGTGCATGAGTCGGTTGCTGAGCCAGAGCGGTTTCGATGAGCAGTCGAAGCTCTTCGTCCCCGATCGGCAGCTTGGAGTACTGATGGGAACCGGCGGTCAAAGCAAACCTGGCCAGGGAGATATGTTTGGGGCGAACCAGAAAGAGGATCTGTGTCCCGGGGCTGTTGGCTGAAATGATCTCCAGGCCTTCCATGCCCTCGACTTCAGCACCTTTGACTGCGTCGCTGGACAGGATCAGGACATCGAAAGGCTGTTGCTCAAACCGTTCCAGGATTCGATCCAGGTTCTTCTCAAAGACGAGTTTGATCGTCAGGTCGGCAAAGATATTCCTGATTCTGGTGCAGATCTGCGGAGTGCGATCCACACAGGCGATGCGGAAATCATAGGTCTGGTCGTCCTGAACAGGGCTGGATGGGTCGATGTTCTGGCTCATGGGTTGCCTCGATCGCGGGTGTGCAAAGATATCACATGGATTCTAGACCAGGAACCAAGGCTTGACAAGGGTGTGTGTAAAAAAAGTGCACAACAGGAATTCACAAGTTTCTCTCAAGGCAAGTAGCTTCCCAACCTAGCAAGGTATTGCAATGCGTGACAGGGTTTTGTGCCCCGCGTCTCAAGGGAAAAACATGACGCCCACAACCTGCAGCCAGGCAAGGCCGAGTGGGGGAGCTGCCCGCAAGCCGCTGGTCATCACAGACAAGGCACTGTGCATGTTTTGCCCAAAAAGGAGGAAACAGTGAGGTCCCTACATGGACAGGCCTGGCGATGAGTTGCTTTATCAACAGACATGCCAGGAGATTGCCTTGTGTCTTCGAGTCTTGGTGCAGAACTTGCTAGGTAAAATTCTGAATCCCATCTGGTCACCTAATCTGTTGTGACCCCAGTCCCCTTCACCTGTAAAGAGAACAACACGAAAGCCCGGCCTGCCCTGACCATGAGGTTCAGGGCTCATGATGATGAAAGCCCTTGAGGTTTTCAAGGTCAAGCAAGGAGGAACACTATGTGCGGAATAGCTGGATGTATAGGATATCAGGATACCTGGACAGTGAACAGGATGCTCGATGCCATGAGGCACCGGGGCCCGAACGGCCGAGGAGTGCACTGCAATGGATACGGAGCCTTTGGGCACACCAGGCTCTCCATCGTGGACGTGGCTCACGGCCATCAGCCCATTCTGGCCGGCAACGACGGCAGGACAGGGGTGATCTGCAACGGAGAAATATACAATTTCAAGGAGCTGCGTCGAAAACTGAGCCCAAAGTATGCCTTCAAGACCAGGTCGGACTCGGAAACGGTTCTGCACCTCTATCGGCATATGGGGCCTGAGTGCCTGCAGGAGCTGGACGGGATGTTCGCCCTGTGCGTTTTTGACGGACCGAACTTCATGCTGGCCCGGGATCCGATCGGAATCAAACCTCTGTACTATGCCTATCACAACGGCTACCTCTACTTCACCTCCGAGCTCGGGGCCATGACCCTGGCCAAGGTCGATGAGATCCATGAGTTCCCAGCCGGGCACTACTACACCCCGGAAGAGGGGTTCGTGCCCTACTATCAGCTGCCGGAGGTCCAGAACCGCTACACCGATGCAGAGGAAACCATTCCCCTGATGCGGGAGACCCTGATTCAGGCGGTCAAGAAGAGACTTCTGGCCGATCCTGAAGTCCCGGTGGGCTCCTTCTGCAGCGGAGGTCTGGACAGCAGCCTTGTGGCGGCGATAGCTGCGGAAGAGATCCCCAACCTGCACACTTTTGTGGTCGGGACCTGTGATGAGGACGGCAACTACAGCGACGACCTCAAGGCCTCCAGGATCGTGGCCGAGCATATCGGCTCCACGCACCATGAATACCTGATCACCGAGGAGGAGTACTACGAGGTCCTGCCGGTGGTCATCAAGGAGCTGGAAAGCTACGACCCGGCCCTGGTCAGGGGAGCGGTTCCCAACTACTTCACCTGTCAGCTGGCCTCTGATTACGTGACCGTGGTCTTGACCGGGGAAGGCGCGGACGAGTGCTTCACCGGGTATCACTACATGAAGCATTTCCCAGCGGACAAGCTGAATGCAGAGAGCCGCCGCTGTGTGTCAAATCTGCACAATATCGACCTCCAGCGTGCAGACCGGATGGGCATGTTCCACAGCCTGGAGCTGCGGGTTCCTTTCCTGGATCTGGATGTTGTGGATCTGGCCATGAAGATCGATCCCAGCCTGAAGATCAAGGAACACAATGGGGCCAAGATCGAAAAATGGATTGTGCGCAAGGCCTTTGAAGACACCGGATATCTGCCGGATGATCTCCTGTGGAGGTACAAGGTCCAGTACAGTCAGGGAGCAGGCTGTCAGGATTTGGGTGAAAAAATTGCACACAAAGAAATCAGCGAGGCCGACTTTGAGCGGATCAAGGCCGAGAATCCCCAAGCCCAGATCAACAGCCGGGAGGCTGCCTACTACTTCACCATCTTCCGCCGCTTTCACCCCCAGGATTCCATCCTGGGCTCCATAGGCATCTGGAAAGGATTCGATTTTGCCGAAGAGCGACAGACAGTCAGGGGGACTGTGGACGGTGACCTGAAGCACGACTACAAAGAAGACAGCATCGAAGCCTGATTTTTCCGCCAGGGAACGGAAACGTTCCCTGGCGGAAAAATCAGTCATACAGAAATAAAAGCAGCCGCCCGGCAGAAATGCAGCCGGGCGGCTCCTTTTATTTCTGGGGGAAGAAGCTCTGCATGACAGGTAAGAATTCTTTGCCTTTCCAGGTCGACTCCGGCCTGGTCTTGTCATTGACCAGGATGTCACCCCCGACAAAGGGCAGAAAATCTGAGATGCCGGGGATGATGACCCGGACCACAGGAAAGTTGAGGACCGGATGAGTGTGGTCGACCACAATGCAGTCGGTGCCCAGGTCCCGGCAGTGTGCTTTCAGGGCATCGATTTCAGCCTGGAGGTCCTGGTGCTGCCTGGTCTGAAAAGGCACAGTCTCCCCCTGCTCCAGAAAGGAGATGTCCTTGGGGCTGACCCCGCAGCGCAGGATCAGATAGAGGTTGTCCACTTTGGTGCGGTCGACCACAGGACGGTCCAGCTGGGGCCTGGGTTTGGCCAGGGAAGTCCTGCCCTGAACGCCCTCGGTGAAGCAGCGGGTCAGGCCTTCATGAAGGTCAAAGGATGCCCCGGCGATGAGCATCCGGTGCTCCATGCGGTCCTCTGGCAGGTTGTGGTTGGTGTACAAGGCACCGACCACAGGAAAGCGCCCGCCCATGGACAGATCCTTGAGGGTGACCGTGACGTTGCTGGCGGTGTAGAACTCGACCATGTCCCGGACCAGGGGCGAGTCCACGCTTTGCGGGTCGATGGTCGGGACCACGGTTTCCGGACCGATGGTCTGGATCAGGGCATGACGCTCAAAGATCTCGCAGGAGGCCTGAATCAGGGCTTCGCCCAGAGTGTTCCCGGCAGCCATGCCGTTTGAGCCGTGGATGTAGGCGGCAAAATTGATGGGGACCTTAACTGTCCTTCCTGTGAGCAGAGAGGTGCCGTCCACCCAGTGGGAGGCCATAGAGGAGCTCTTGATGGATTCGATGTCCTGGGGAGCTATCTGAGTCTCCCTGGCCAGGAGGTCCTCGATCTGCAGAGCGTTGTCCAGTTGGTCCTGGTGGGCCCGGACATATCCCGGCAGCCACTCGAAGTTGAGGAAGCTCTGGGTTTCAGGCCCGTACAGGGCCGGCACGTTGAAGCGCACCTCCTCCTCAAAGACAGGGTAGAACAGGCCACCGCTGAAGCGTTCGGCCAGCTCGGCATGGGCGCTGGCCGCAGCCAGTTCAGGGGAGACTCCCTTGCCTTCGCAGACGATCCTGATGGACTCGTTCCAGATTCGTCCCCAGTACAGGGTGTCTGACGCCTTGACCTGGTGATACTCGATCTCCAGCCCCAGCCGATCAAACCCCTGCTTGATCCTGCCCAGGGTGTTGGCCGGGGCGTCGCATTTGCCGAACTCGTTCCTGACCTGATTGGAAAAATCCATATGCCGTCCCTGTGTCATCAGTACATGGACGTCGACCCCAGCAGGACGTCTGTTTCCAGCTCCCTGGGGCTTATTGTCAGTACGGGGCACGGGGCCTTGAGAACCACGTGCTGGGTCAGGGAACCCATGAAAAACTTCCCCACCCTGGACTGCTGGTCCACTCCGACCATGATCATGTCGGTCCCTTTCTCCCGGGCAAAAGAAACAATGTCGTCTCCCGGGGACGCCCCCCTGAGGATCAGGTGCGAACGACAGGGAATGCCGGCCTGGGTGAAGAACCCTTCCACCCTGGACAGGGCCTGTTCAGCTTCATCCACATAGGGCTGACTTTCGTTGGACGCCCTTTCCCCTGAGGTGACCACATCCACGGAAGCATTGAAGGCCTCGGCATAGAGCTTGGTGAACTCCAGAAGCTTGTCTGACAATTCAGATCTGTAGTGGTAGGCGAGCAGGATTTTCATGCCTCCTCCTTTTGCACCAACGTCTTCATACAGTCCGTTGTTTTCGGCCATGGTCCACAAGGTCCAGGAGTCCGGACCAGGTGTTGACCCTCAGGGGCTGGACCAGGGGGAACTCCTCTTGTTCCGCTGACACTCCAGGGGCGAAAGCCAGGTTGTTGTCCCGGACATAGGTCATCCACACCGGCCGGATACCAGCCTGACAGGCTCCATCCACATCGGCTTCAGGGTTGTCCCCTATGTAGAGCATCTCGTCAGGCGCAACCCCCAGGGCCTGGGTCAGGGCAAAAAATGATCCCGGGTGGGGTTTGCGTATGCCCACATCGCCGGAAATGACAATAGCCTGGAAATATTTGGACATGCCGGTGTCATCGAGTATGGACCGGGCAGCAGGGGGATGCGTGAAGTTAGAGAGCAGACCCAGTGGACACCGTTGGCCCAGGGTGGCCAGCATGTCCAGGGTCTCGGGAATCAGGCGGGCGTGCTGCGAAAAGGCGGAGAAATAGGCCGTGACTGCCTGCGATATCCTGGGGTCGTCTGGTGGAACAGGAAGGCCGAGCTCCCCTAAAGCCTGACTGATCCACCAGCGGTTGTGGGTCTCCTGGCCTGTTTTCCTGGCTGCGAGGATATGCTCCAGGGCGGCTTTGCGGTGGGCCTCAAGGAAAGCATCCCTTTCGAGCCTGAGGCCGTCGGACTGAAGGCTGCCCCAGAGCCTGTCCAGGGCGTCCTCCAGGGCTTCCGGCCTCATGGTGATCAAAGTGTTGAAGAGGTCGAAGCCGATGGCTTTGATGTGCTGCATGAAAGAAGTTCCTTGGGTCTGCACTCTCTGCAAACCGGGCGAACGTGAACAGGTGCTGTGCAAAGGCGCTTATCAGGACATTTCACTCGTCATGTCTGAACCTTGGCATCAGAATAGGGCATCAGGCAGGACAGGGCAACACTTTGTTCCAGGCATGCTTTCAGGCTGAAGACCTTTTCTCGGACCCTGCTGTGTTCTGCGTGCGCCATGCACCTGCCAGCGGCCTGGCTGATCACATCCGAAGCCTGTGCCGGTCCTGGGCGGAGAGGACAGACTTGCGCAGCCGGATGGACTTGGGGGTCACCTCGACCAGTTCGTTGTCCTGGATGAAGTGAATGGCCCGTTCCAGGGTCATGGGCCGCACAGGGGTCAGGATCACGTTTTCATCCCGGCCTGCGGCCCGGACATTGCTCAGCTTCTTTTCCTTGCAGGGATTGGCGTTCAGGTCATGGCTGCGGTTGTGCTCGCCAAAGATGAGGCCTTCATACACTGGCACGCCTGGAGTGATGAACAGCTCCCCCCTGGGCTCAAGGTTGAAGAGGGCATAGGCCACGGCCTCGCCCTGGCGATCGGAGACGATGGACCCGGTCTGCCGGCTCTGGAAAGGGCCCCGGTAGGCATCGTACCCTTCGAAATAGGTGTTCAGCAGGCCCGTCCCCCTGGTGTCGGTCAAGAACTCGTCCCGATAGCCGATCAAGCCCCTGGAGGGAACGATGAACTCCATTCTGACCCGGCCGCTGCCGTGGTTGACCAGGGTCTCCAGCTGGCCTTTCCGGCCCGAGATCTTCTCCGTGACCACCCCCATGAACTCGTGGTCGCAGTCGATGAACACTCTTTCCATGGGTTCCTGCCAGACATCGCCGGCCTGTCTGTAGATGACCTCCGGCCGGCCGACGGTGAGCTCAAAGCCTTCACGGCGCATGGTCTCGATCAGGATGGCCATTTGAAACTCACCCCGCCCCTTGACCAGAAAGACATCCCGGTCCTCAGTCTCTTCCACTTGAATGGCCACGTTCTTCAGGGTCTCTTTGAACAGTCTCTCCCTGAGTTTTCTGGATTGGACAAACTGCCCTTCCCGTCCGGCAAAGGGCGAGGTGTTGATGCTGAAGCGCATGGCCACCGTAGGCTCGTCCACCCTGATCCTGGGGAGGGCCTTGGGAACTTCCTGGTGGCAGATGGTGTCCCCGATATGGACGTCCTCGATGCCGGAGAGGACCACGATGTCCCCGGCCTTGACTTCCTCGGTCGCAGTCAGGGTCGGTCCGATATAGGTCTGCAGCTTGGAAACCCGCAGCTTTCGGGGCTGGCCGTCCTTGGAGATGCACACTAATTCGTCGTTGGCCCGGACCCGTCCGTTGGCCACCCGTCCCACAGCCAGCCGGCCCAGGTAGTCTGAGTAGGCCAGATCGGAGACCAGCATTTGAAACGGGGCCTGGGGGTCGAACTTCGGAGGGGGAATCTCTGTCAGGATGGTCTTGAACAGCGGCTGCAGGTCAGTGCTGTCGTTGTCGAGATCTTTCTTGGCTATCCCGTCCCGGCCGATGGCATAGAGGACCGGGAAGTCGAGCTGGTCATCATTGGCATCCAGTTCGATGAACAGGTCGTAGACCTCGTCCAGGACGGCTTTGGTTCTGGCATCCTGACGGTCGATCTTGTTGATGACCAGAATGATTTTCAGGCCTGCGGCCAGGGTCTTTTCCAGAACGAATCTGGTCTGGGGCAGAGGGCCTTCGGAGGCGTCCACCAGGAGCAGGGCTCCGTCTGCCATGGACAGGGCTCTCTCCACCTCAGCTCCAAAATCGGCATGGCCGGGGGTGTCGATGATGTTGACCTTGATTCCGCCCCAGACCACAGAGCAGTTCTTGGCGGCAATGGTGATGCCCCGTTCCTGTTCCAGGTCCATGGTGTCCATGAGCCGTTCGGCCAGGTCCTGATCCTCCCGGAAGACGCCGCTCTGCCGGAACATTCCGTCCACCAGGGTGGTCTTGCCGTGGTCGACGTGGGCGATGATGGCGATATTGCGGATATCCTGATTGAAGACTTTGGTCATGGTCATGTCTCTTTGATTGTTTGAGTGCGGTCTTGGTCTCTACGGCATCGGGCCGATCTTGTCCAGTCCATGGAAGACGGACTCCTTGCACCGAGCCTGTTTCCAGGGCACAGGGGCCAAAGACAGCATGAATGTGTTTCCTGGTTTGCAAAGCGTCCAGGACTGCTTTACAATGGTCGTCTTCAGCGCAGAAGAGTGAACAGCGGCCCAAAAACGGGTCACAAGGAGAGAACATGACTGAGCATCAACCCGAAGTAGGGGAAATCATAGAATCTCATTGCCGCAGGTGCAATGACCGGACAGGCCATGCCATTGTTTCGTTTGTCGACGGTGCCGTGGCCAAGGTTCAGTGCCGGGCCTGCGGCAGCGTGCACAAACACCATGCCGACAAGAGCAAGGCCCGGACGTCGTCCTCAAAGGCCTCCAAATCCAAAGCAAAGGCCAAGCCAGGTTCCAAGAAGGCTCCAAAGGCTCCGGCCATCGACCCCCTGTGGGAAAAGCGGATTCAGCTGCGGGACACCAGTCAGGCCAAGCCCTACAGCATGGACTGCCAGTGCGGAGTGGATGAGCTCCTGGAGCACTTCAAGTTCGGAACAGGGATCGTTCAGGAGCTGGTGGCCCCCAACAAGGCCAGGGTCCTGTTCAAGGAAGGGCAGAAACTGCTGCGCTGCGCTCCGTTCCAAAAGGCTTAGCCCTTCAAGCCGGGCGTGGTCCTCTGAGTCATACCCGGGACAGGTCTTCCTTGTACATCCGGTAGTGCTCCCTGAGCATCTCCGGGATGGGGAGGTCGTAAGGGCATTTGTCCACGCACTCCCCGCAGTCTTCACAGTCGGGTACGCTCTCCATGGCCTTCCGGGCAAAAGGGACCGCAGTCTCTCTGGACATTCTGGACACCAGCAGGGGATAGCCCATGGCCATGGTGATCATCACCCCGTTGGGGCAGGGCAGGCAGTACTCGCAGCGCCGGCAGAAACGGCTGCCCAGCTCGGCCCTCATGGCGTCCATCCTGGCCAGGTCGTCAGCCGTGACCATGTTGTCCTGCTCATAGATGGCCGCGACCTGATCCACGGCCTCCTCGGAGTCAAAGCCGGGAATGGGGATGACGTCCTGGGTCTGCCTGAGAAAGGTGAAGGCCAGCTCGGCATCGTTGATCACCCCCCCGGCAAAGGGCTTCATGGCCAGGATCCCCATCCGCCTTTCCCTGGCGTCTGGAAAGAGGGTGTCCTGAGGATCGGTCTCGATGAGATTGAAGGGGAACTGGACAGTGTCGAAGACATTGGTCCTGGTCATCATTACCGCCATGTCCAGGCTGTGCGAGGTGACCCCCAGGGACCTGATCTGGCCCCTGTCCATGGCTTTTGACAGGGCGTCCATGGCTCCTCCCGGTCCGGTGAGCTCCTGCCATTCCTCTTCTTTGGACACCTGGTGCAGCTGATACACGTCGATCACGTCGGTCTGCAAGGCGCGCAGGCTGTTCTCCAGCTGCTCCTGAGTCCCCTGCCGGTCCCGCTTCATGCTCTTGGTGGCCAGGACGATCTGATCCCGCACCTTGTGCAGAGCCCGGCCGATCTTTTCCTGGCTGTCCTTGTAGAGGTGGGCGGTGTCGTACAGGGTGATGCCCTGATCAAAGGCCCTTTTCAGGACCCGTTCGGCTTCCTGGGCCTCCAGGCGCAGGATGGGGATGCCCCCGAATCCCAGCTCGGAAACGGTCAGTCCGGTCCGGCCCAGTTTCTTGTATTCCATGGTTGTTCTCCAGGTTTTGATTCTTTGAATGAGCGCTGAACATAGCAGAATGGGCTCAGGAGATAAAGACATGAAAGACCACGGCCGGACCGCTGAACGAAGGCTTCAAGACCCGATGCGTGAACAGAGGTGCACCCAGTGGGGTCATCTGCTCCAGAGACGGTTCATCTGTTCATGCCGGCCAAGGTTCGTGTCACTTCAAGGCCCCGCACCGTTTGAAGCCGAAGAGAAGCGGTTTGGCCTTCCCCAGCAGCTGAGTTTCATACGGCCACATCCTTGGCAAAGTGGGCCAGCTGCTTCATCTTGGTCATGGACTGGTTCATGATCTCCCAGCTCAAGAGGCCGCTTTGCTGAAAGACCCAGGCATGCAGTTCATGTGCCACATCTCCTCCCTGGACCGTGACAGGAGGCTGGCCCCCATGGGCGTGTCCTCCCCCTCCTGGTAGCTGTGGACCAGGTAACGCAGGATCGCGGCCAGTTCATGGGCCAGGTCCTGATTCAGCATGGCGGTGAACTGCGACGCTTCCATCCTTTCCCCCTGTCTGGTGTCTCAGCATGAGTTGAAGCATCATCCAATATTACAGAACAAAAAGAGCCTGGAAAACAAAATCAGTCCGCATTTTTCAAGAATGCCTGCAGAGCTGTGTACAGCTCCTGAACGCGGTCCGGGAAAAGACGCTCCATATTCAGAAAGGCGTGGATCATGTCCGGGAAATGGATATGTTCCACACGAATTCCCTGTTTGTGCAGATTCTGGACATGCATCTGCCCTTCATCCTGCAAGGGGCAAAATCCAGAGGTCACAACCAATGTCTCCGGATAATTCGGTGTGATGTCCATAAACAACGGTGAAGCTTTCTTCCGGTCCTCCCCGTGCTGGAAATAGTTGTCAAAGTACCACTGAATGTTTTGCTTTTGAAGCACAAAGCCGGAATTGTACCGATCAATGCTGGCACAGGACATGGTGTAATCCAGGGACGGGTAGATCAATACCTGGGCCTCAACCGGCAAAGTGGTATCGTACTGGGCATGGTGGGCCACTGTGGCACTCAGGGCTCCGCCGGCGCTGTCGCCTCCCAAGCGAAGGCTGGGCTGATAGGAAACCTCCCTGGAATCCAAAGTAGCCCAGACATACCTGGCGCTGTTCAGGGCATCCTCCACCCCGGCCGGATACAGGTATTCCGGAGCCAAACGATAATCGACCGAAACCAGGACATGCTGAACATGATAGGCCATCTTACGGCAGATGGGATCATACACTGAAACACTGCCGGCCATATGCCCGCCCCCATGATAGTAAATGAGCACCGGCAAGGACCTGGCCGGATCGGGATGATAGATTCGAACCGGCACGGGATCGCCGCTGGGGGGCAAGATCAGGTCATCGTCTATCCAGGGCAGCTGCATCTTTTCCTGGGTCCACTGCCGGGTTAAGGCAGCCAACCCTTCCCTGGCACTGCTCGGTGTGAGCTGAAAACCACTTTCCGCCAATTGGCGCAGATAGGCATTATAGGTCTGCAGCCACCCCTTGAGATTGGGGTGCAGGAACTCTTCTTCATTGCTCATAGCCAAGCTTCTCTCTATTGCCGATTGAAGTCTGTCCACTGAACAGGTTGACCATTATAAAAGGATCACTCGACTCACTCTAAGGCGTCTTATCATCGACAATTCCCTGCCTGTTTTTTCATTCTTAATCAGAATGGAGGCGCGGAATAAACAAAAAGCAGGGGGGCCTCGATGGAAAAGGACAGGCGCAGAATAGTGCAGATAGTCTTTTCCTTGTCGAAATTTTTATGGGCAAGCACTTAGAGCCATATTCTTATTGAGTCGGTAACGAAGAACTCACTTGGCGCAAACGCGCCAGCGTTTTGCGGTCAAGTGCAGTGACGGGTTGGCCGGCATAGAGCAACTATTGACCGAAGGAATTTAATGATATTGCCACTGTAGAAAATTCACGCAGCAGTTGCTTATCAACAGTCACGAAAGGGACTTTCAGATCATTTGCCGTAGCGATAAATTCACAATCATAAGCAGAACAATTGCTTGTTGAGGTAAGCCTTAAAACTTCATATGATGGAACTTCATATTCTCGTCCCTTCAGTAATTTCAGGGCACTATTCATTATCTGCTGAGCCTGCTCCAACTTCAAGATGTTTTTTCGCATATAAAGAGTAAGGACATTGCGGAATTCGCTGCGCCATAAAATCGGTGCCGCCCACTCATTATCCTTTTGCAGGGTTCGTTCCGCTAAAACCGATTGCTCGCTCGATAGGAGGAGATAGCCAATAACATTCGTTCATGATCTTGACATTTGCAGTCACGGAATTGGGAATGGTCACCTCCACATCATCCCGGGTAAGAGATCCCAGATCAGTCCCAGAACGGAGGTCAGCGGGGAAGGAAGATGGACACTTTCGGGAATGAGCTCCATCAAGGCATGGGCAGGCATCAAGGCTTCTCCAGAATGTCAACGGCCCCTCTGCAGAAGAGCTCGCTGCCGATGGCCAGGACGCTCTCGTCAAAGTCGAAATGCGGATTGTGCACTGGGGCCCGGCCTTCCTCGCCCACGCCCAGGAAGACATAGCAACCCGGGACCCGTTCCAGGAAAAAGGCCATATCCTCGCCGCCCATGGTCTGAGCTTGAGCGACCACCTGCGACGCGCCAACGATGTCAACGGCAGCCTGGCGGACGAGGTCCGTGGTTCCTGGGTGGTTGGCAAGGGGCGGAAACCCCTTGATGAAGTTCAGCTCGAACTCAGCCCCCATGGACTGGCAAACCCCACTGACGACCCTGGTTATCCGTTCTTCCCAGCCCTGCCAGATTGTATGGCTGAAGGTTCGAGTGGTTCCGCTCAGCTCAGCCCGGTCTGGAATGACGTTGAATGTTGAGCCGGAGTGGAAGGTGCCCACGGTGAGGACAACCGGCTCCAGAGGGTCGGTCATGCGGCTGATCAGACGCTGCAGGCCGTTGACCACCTGGACCCCGGTGTCCAGGCTGTCCACGCAGAGGTGGGGCATGGCCCCGTGGCCGGCTCGGCCCAGAATGGTCAGCTCAAAGCGATCCATGGCCGCCATGACCGGCCCTTCCCGGACACCCAGCTGTCCCTTTGGCAGGTCGGGCCAGAGATGCAGGCCCAGGGCGACATCCACTTTGGGGTTGTCGAGAACTCCGGACTCGATCATGGGTTTGGCTCCGCCAGGACCTTCCTCTGCCGGCTGGAAGACAAAGAGGACGTTGCCCTTGAGTTCGGATCTGATGTCGGCCAGGATCCTGGCTGCCCCAAGAACAATGGCCATATGCCCGTCGTGACCGCAGGCGTGCATCATGCCCTGGTGTTCAGAAGCAAAGGCAAGCCCGGTCTCTTCAGTGATGGGTAGCCCGTCCATGTCCGCCCTGAGCATGACCGTGGGACCGGTGCGACCGCTCCGGAGCAGCCCGGTCACTCCGGTCCCGGCAACCTCGGTCTTGACCTCCAGGTCCAGGTTTTGGAGCTCAGTGCTGATGTAGGCCGCTGTTTTGTGCTCCTTGAGACCGGGTTCCGGGATGCGGTGCAGGGCCCGCCTGTGGGCGACAAGCTCCTGCAGGACTTCCTGACAGCGATTTTTGAAATCAAAGCCCATATTGCTCCTTACCAGAAATAGATGCTGGTCCGATTGTGCCCCCACACAGGCCTTCCAATTGGAAAGCGATCATTTTGAGCTTCAGAATGAGGTGCAGGAACATGTCGTTCATGTAGGTTCATAGTTCTCCAGGATGGTGGCCACCCCCTGGCCCCCGCCCACGCAGGCCGCGGCGCAGCCGAATCTGTCCTTCCGCTTCCTGAGAATCCGGCTCAGGGTGCCGACCAGGCGGACTCCTGTGGCTCCCAGGGGATGACCCAGGGCTAGGCCGCCGCCCATGACATTGACCAGATCCTCGTCGATGGACAGCTCATTGATGCAGTGCAGGGCCACCACGCTGAAGGCCTCGTTGATTTCCCAGCAGTCGATGTCAGCGGCTTTGAGGTCGGCCTTGTCCAGGGCCTTGTTCACAGCCGGGACCGGGCCTTTGCCCATGACTGTGGGATCCACGCCGGCAAACCCCAGGGAACGGATCACGGCCAGAGGCTGAATGCCCCTGGCCATGGCCGTCTCTGCAGACATGAGCAGCAGGGCCGCGGCACCGGCGTTGAAAGGGGAGGCGTTGCCCGGGGTGATGGTTCCCTTGGGATCAAAAGGGGTCTTCAGTACAGACATGGACTCCAGGGTGACATCCTCCCTGACTGCCTGGTCGTGATCGATCCGTTTGCTGCTGCCGTCGGGCTGCTTCAGGTCAAAGGCCAGGATTTCGTCATCAAAAAAGCCCGATTTTCTGGCCTTGACCGCCAGCATATGCGAGCGGACCCCCCAGCGGTCCATCTCTTCACGGCTGATGCCGGTGTGTTTGGCAAGCTTTTCTGCGGTCAGCCCCATGTTCATCGAGGTCTGCATGTCCCAGTGGGCAAATTCGTCAGAGTACAGCCTGGGGTTGACAGAGATCGTACCCTGCTCGAACAGGGTCGGACCCATGGGGACCCGGGTCATGTGCTCCATTCCAGTGGCCAGGACTGTATCGGCAAAACCGGCTGCAATTTCCAGGAAGCCGGTGTGGACCGCGGCCATGCCCGATCCGCACTGCATGTCGATGAACTTGGCTGGAATCGTCTCATCCAGGTCGGCCAGGAAGACCGGGGTCCGGCCGCCATAGCTCCAGTTTTCGGCCACCCCAAAGGCGCAGCCCACCAGAAAGTCGTCGATCTGGTCCGGTTTGACCTCGGTCCTCTCCAGGAGGGACTTGACCACAGAGGCCAGGAGTTCGTCAGCCCGCAACGGATGCAGCCAGTCCCTTTCAGGGTCCTTGGGCCGGGATCTGGACTGGGGACTGCGAAGATAGCCGGCAATCACAACGTCGCGCATAGTTGCCCCGCAAAAAGGTTGAAGGTTGAGGGTCGTGGGTTGAGGGCAGAAAAGAGCTACGGTCCTCCTCAACTCCGGTCTCTCAAGAGTGCTTCAGGGGAGGTCATTTCACCAGCCCGCACCATCTGGCCGCAAACAGGGCGTAGGCTTTGGCCGTGTCCATGACGCTCTGGATGTCCACCCGTTCGTTAATGCCGTGGATGTTTTCAGCCACAGGGCCGTAACAGGTGGCCTGCCCCTGGCCGAAATGGACAAAGGACCTCAGGTCGGTGGTGCAGGTGGAGATATAGTCTTCAGGGGCCCGGCCATGGAGGTCCCGGTGACAGCTCCGCAGCAGGTCAAAGGCCGGCAGTTGAGGATCTGCACTGTGACCGTCAGAACGGAATCCATAGAACTCGACCTTTGGGCGGTTGTTCAGGAGCCAGGGATCGTGGTCGGACACCTGGTCGATAGTGGCCTGCACCCACTGCTGAGCCTCTGGAAATCCGATGCCTGGAAAATAGGACAGGCGGCCGTGAAAGCTGGCCTGAGCGGGAACAGTGGAAGGCCAGTCCCCGCCCTGGAAGATGCCGATGTTCAGGTTCAGGGGGTGTGCCAGATCGGCATATTCCTGAGGATAGGTGTCGTCGTTCATCCTGTCCTCCAGGTCCCGCAGGGCGGCGATCAGGGTAAAGCTCTTCTCCACGGCATTGGTTCCGGCCGGTGCAGACTGGACATGGGTGGGCATGCCTTTGACCGTGACCTTGAACCACAAGACCCCCACCTGGTTGGTGAGCACTGTGGGGCCGAAGGGTTCGGGAATGAGCACGGCTTCGGCGTCGTATCCGGCCTGGAGGCAGGCCAGGGCCCCGTTGCCGGAGCACTCCTCCTCGAGCACACCCTCGATCGTGACCGGAGCCCGAAGTCCGAAACCGGCCCTGTCCACAGCATGCAGGGCATAGGTCATGGCCGCCACGCCTGACTTCATGTCCCCGGCTCCGCGGCCATAGAGCCAACCCTTGTCAATTCTGGGTTGAAAGGGGTCCATATCCCAGAACTCCACAGGTTCGGGGCTGACCACATCCAGGTGACCGTTGAAGAGCAGGCTTTTGCCTCCAGTCTGATCAGCAGGTCTGACGGCAACCACGTTCTCCTTGTTCTCGCAGGACCAGGGCACAGGGGCAAAACCGGGATGGCCGGACAGCTCTTCCGGGTTGATAGGCACCCGTTTCGGCTGCCAGCCGAGTTTGGCCAGCTCGGCGTCCATGACCTCGACTGCGGGCTGCTCCTGCCCCAGGACGCTGGGCTGGGCCACAAGTCTGGACGCAAAATCGATGATCGCTTCCTGAGATTTCTCAACTTCTTGAACGATGTGTTTTTCTTCCGGGGTCATAACAGGACCTCTCCAATTTTAGAACCTGGGGATGGGGCCCTCAGGCGGGATAAGCCTGGCCGCGGTCCTGGCCTGGAGATCTTCGAGGCTGACCTCGCTGGCCATTTCCCTGAGCTTGAGCCCCTGGGACGTCACGTCTATGACTGCCAGTTCAGTGATGATGGTATCCACGCAGGACTTGGCCGTGACCGGCAAAGTGCACCTGGGCTTGATTTTGGGCGAACCGTCCCTGGTGGTGTGCGTGGTGGTGATCATCAGTCGCCTGGCCTTCTGGGCCAGCTCCATGCCTCCACCGATGCCGGGGGTGTGCTTGCCGGGAATGATCCAGTTGGCCACATCTCCGTTTTCTGAAACCTCCAGGGCCCCGAGCACGGCCAGGTCCAGCCGGCCGCAGCGGACCAGGGCGAAGGACAGGGCGCTGTCAAAGAACGCAGCCCCGGTCTGAGTATGGACATAGGTCCCCCCGGCATCGATCAGGTTGCGGTCGGCCTCCTCCAGGGTGCACGGCCTGCCCATGCCCAGAATCCCGTTCTCGGAGTGGATGAAGACCGTGATCTCAGGGGCCAGGAATCCTGGGATGAGTGTGGGGATGCCGATCCCCAGGTTGATGACCTGGCCGTCTTGGATTTCCCTGGCCGCGCGTCTGCAGATCTTATGCTTGAAGGACATGGTGGGTGAGCACTCCGTATTCTGCTGTGAGCTCTGCAATCTGGACCACGCGGTCTACAAAGACCCCGGGGGTGTGGACATGGTCCGGGTCGATGTCCCCTGGTTCAACGACCTTTTCAGCCTCGGCAACCACGAGATCGGCGGCTGTGGCCATGGCCGGATTGAAGTTCCGGGCGCTCTTGGTGAAGACCAGATTGCCGTGGCTGTCGGCCACAGCTGCATGAATCAGGGCCAGGTCCGCCCGGAGGGCCGGTTCAAAAATGAGCTTCTGGCCCTGGATCTCAATGCAGGTCTTGTTCTCAGCCAGGATGGTATCGATCCCGATGTCAGTGGCAAAACCATGCAGGCCGGCCCCTCCAGCCCTGATTTTTTCGGCCAGGATGCCCTGGGGGTAGAACTCGACTGTTATCTGGCCCTGGTTCATCATCTGCAGGACTGTCCGGTTCAGGCCAAGGTGGCTGGTGATCAGCCTGGAGACCCGTCCGGCCTCGATGAGCTTGGACACACCCAGGTGGTCTTCATTGGCTTCGTTCTTGATCAGGGTCAAATCGGAGCAGCCCTGCTCAATGAGCTGGTCCACCAGTATGAACGGGGTCCCCGGGACCCCGAAGCCTCCGACCATGACCGTGGCCCCGTCATGGATGTCCTTGAGGGCCGCCTGGGCGGTGGTGCGCTTGTCGATCATTGCGGCTTCCTGTTTCAGTCAGGGCTGCCGCTGCCAGCCCTGACCGAATGGTTTGTGCTGACAAAACGGCTTCAGCAGAGGCCAAGCCTGGATTCAGTCCTGCCCAGGGCCCGATCCAGTCGGTCCAGGATGGTTCCGATCTCCTGGCTGGTGACGATCAGGGGAGGGGCGACGAGCACGTGGTCCCCGCGCAAACCGTTGATCGGACGCCTGGGGTAAACGATCAGGCCCTGGTCAAAGGCGTGGTCGGTCACAAGGGTGTTGGCCCCCTGACCTGGAGGGAAGGGAGCTTTTGAGGCCCGGTCCTGGACCAGCTCGATGGCTGTGAGCAGCCCCTTGCCCCTGACCTGTCCGATGATTGGGTGACGCGCAGCCAGGTCATGCAGCCCCTGCAAGAGCTCCGCCCCTCTGGCGGCAGCGTTGCCGGGCAGGTCCCGCTCCAGAGTGATGTTCAGGATTTCCAGGCCCACGGCGCAGGCCATGGGATTGCCGGCCGAGGTGAAGCCGTGGGCGAAGCCGCCGCTCTTGAGCACCGGATCCACGATGTCCTTCCGGGCAAGGACCGCCCCCAAAGGGAAGTATCCGGCTCCCATGCCCTTGGAAAGGGCGATCAGATCCGGCCTGACGTCCCAGTGCTCGTACCCGAAAAGCTTTCCAGTCCGGCCGTATCCAGTCATGACTTCGTCCAGGATGAGCATGACCTGGTGCCTGCGGCAGATATCCTGAACGATGTCAAAGTAGCCCTCCGGCGGAACCAGGGCCCCAGTGCTGGCACCGCCCACGGGCTCGACCACAAAGCCGGCCACTGAGTCCGGCCCCTGTTCCAGGATCGTGGTCTCCAGGGCCTTTGCACAGGCCAGGCCGCAGTCCGGATAGGTTAGAGAGTAGGCGCAGCGGTAGCAGGTGGGGGCCGGAATTTTGGGGTAGGCCTTGAACATGGGCCGGAAGGGAATCTCCAGCGGGGCGTAGGAGGTCATGGACAGGGCCCCCATGGTGGAGCCGTGATAGCTTGGTTTGCGGCTGATGAACAGATGCTTGGATCCCTGGCCAGTGCTGACCAGGTGCTGGCGGCAGAGCTTCATAGCCGACTCCACGGCTTCGGAACCCCCGGAGACATAGAAGACCCGGTCGATTTCAGCCCGGCAGTTGTCTGTCAGGGCCGTGGCCAGCCTGATGGCCGGCTCGTTTTCGAACTGGGTCCGGTAGGCGAAGAACGTCTGGGCGGCCTGGGCATTGATGGCCTCCAGAATGCGCGGCTCCCCATGTCCGATGTTGCAGATCATGGCCCCGGAAGAGCCGTCGATGTATTCCCGACCCTGGTGGTCCCAGATGAAGATCCCCCGGGACTTCTTGATGAAGGGCAGGGCCTTGCGGCTCTGGTAGAAGAGGATGTCGGTATCGAGTTCGGTCAGGGTCTTGTTCATTCAGCGCTCCTTGTCAGCCCTGCCTCTGCTAAAGCTGACAACTCTTTCTTTTGGTCAAGGTGTGACTGAAGTCTTTTCTGTTTTTCATTCTGTCTTCTGTCCTCTGGTCTCTGTCCTCTGAATCTTCGGCCTCCCATCCCGATCCCAGCCCCGGTGATGGTAGTAGTCCTGGAGCATGGTCTGGAGCTCCTCCCGGGACAGAGATTCCCCGCTGGGCAAAGGGTGCTTGAGTATCCTGTCCGGCAGGGTGTCGTCCTTGACGGTGATCCCTTCCCTGAGGTTGAAGGTCCTGGCCATGTCGGCGACCCTGGAGGCGATGCGCCGCAGGTCCTCCTGTGTGCTCTGCAGGCCGGTGGTCAGGGAGATCAGCTCTTGGAGCCTGTCCCAGGGATAGAGGTCCCGGTAGAAGCGGCAGAGGATCAGGGTGTCGAAGATGGTCAGCCGGTCCTCGAAATCCACCAGCATCTCGGCCTTTCCCTGGATCTGCTCCGGAGGGATCATGCCGGCCAGTTCCGGCTTGTAGAAAGTGGTCCGCAGATGACAGGCCCCGCGGTCCGAAGTGGCGTAGGACAGGCCCATGCCTTTGAGCTTTCTGGGGTCGTAGCCGGCCGGTTCGAGGCCTTTGACATGCACGGCCTGGTCCTCCATGTCCCAGGTGCAGGCGGCATGCCTGATGCCTTTGGCCAGGACGGCGCCGATGCCCCGCCTGGAGCTGATGTCCTTGACCAGGTCCGCAATGGCCTGGGCATGGCCATAGTCGATGGGCGCCTCGATCCGCCCCTGCCTGGCGGCCTCGATGGCAAAGGCGCACAGGTTCCCGGTGGTGATGGTGTCCAGCCCGAGCCTGTCGCAGAGGTCGTTGAGATGGGCCACCTCGTCCATGGTCTCGATCATGCACAGGCCGCCAAAGGCAAAAACGGTCTCGTACTCCGGTCCTTCAAGCGTCAGCCCCTTGTGCCGGCCCGATAAGAGTGTGGTCATGCGTCCGCAGGCCATGAAGCACTTCAGGCAGGCGTGGGCTCTGACGTCGTGATCGCTGCGGTAGCGTTCGCCGCTGAGGTTCTCCCAGTGGTCGCAGGTGCCCTGAGACCAGTATTTGGCTGGAAAAGCCCCGGCCTTGTTCATCATGGACACCATCATGGTCGTGCCATAGTTCTTGTAGGCCTTGACCCCAGGGTGTTCCAGATTGTCCTGGACAAAGGCCTTGGTGAATGCAGCCAGGCCGTCCGGGTCATAGGCAGCCCGCTTGCGATCGCCCTGGAAGACAATGGCCTTGCAGTTCTTGGAGCCCAGGACCGCCCCTGTCCCTGTTCGGCCGGCCGAACGCCAGTAATCGTTTTCGATCACGGCGCAGCAGACCAGGTTCTCCCCGGCAGGCCCGATGACCACGGCTCCGGGACGTCGAAAACCGGGCTTTTTCATCTCGAACCTGGCCACGGCCTGATCTTCAGCTGCATAGGTCTCAAGCCCCCACAGGTCGTGAGCGTCGTGAAACTCGCACCCTTCAGGGTGGATGGCCAGGGCCATCGGAGAGGAGGCCCGGCCGCGGATCATGATGGCGTCAAAACCGGTCGAGTCGATAGCCTCAGGGACCTTCCCCCCGGAGTAGGACTCGGCGTAGCATCCCGTCTGAGGGGATTTGGTGAAGACCCCGTAGCGGCATCCTCCCCAGACCCGGCTGGCAGCCACGGGGCCGGTGGCCAAGATGATGTGGTTGTCTGGCCCCAAAGGGTCGATCCCCTGTGGGTTGTGAGCCAGGAGCAGGGCTGTGCCCAGCCCTTTGCCGCCCAGGGTGCGGTAGAGGAACTCTTCCTCGAGATCGATGATGGACGATGTTTGGGAGGTGAGGTCAATGCTCAGCATGCGTCCGTAAAAGCCATACATACAAGATCCTTTTCAGCGCAGCCCCTGGCTGCATTGACTCTTTGGGTTTGACCTGAAGTAATTTCCTTGCTTTTGAGCAGAGATGTGCCATCTTGGTGCAGCCAGTTTGATCAAGAAAGAAACTCTGTCATGTACTCTGAGAGATTGCTTCACTACGTTCGCAATGACGAGCAAAGGATATTCTTCGTAGCAGAAACCCTAGCCGTCATTGCGAGGAGTCTTCGACGAAGCAATCTCAAGAAGGTATAGTGAGTTTCATACCAGGCCCCCCAGCTTCTCCAGCCCCTGCTCCATCACGGCCAGCCCCTGCTCCAGCTCTTCGTCGCTGATGACCAGGGGCATGAGCACCCGGATGACATTGCCGTATGCTCCGCAGGCCAGGAGGATGAGGCCGTTTTCAAAGGCGAACTGCTCCAGGGCCTTGGCCCCCTCTGGAAACGGCTCTTTGGTGCTGCGGTCCTTGACCAGCTCCAGGGCCATCATGGGCCCCAGGCCGCGGACGTCGCCGATACAGGAGAACCTGCCGGCCCAGGTGTCAAACCTTTCTCTGACTTTTTTGCCCAGGGTCTGGCTCGAGTCCAGCAGTCCCTCCTGCTCAAAGATGTCCAGCACTGCCAGGGCTGCGCTGCAGGCCAGGGGGTTGCCGCCATAGGTGCCGCCAAGCCCCCCGGGATGGACCGAGTCCATGATCTCTTTTTTGCCGACCACGGCACTGAGAGGCATGCCTGCGGCCAGGCTTTTGGCCACGGTGACCAGGTCGGGCTCCACGTCCATCTGCTCCATGGCGAACATGGTCCCGGTCCGGCCCATGCCGGACTGGATCTCGTCAGCGATGAACAGGATGCCGGAGTCCTCGCAGATGGCTTTGAGCCTGGTGAAGAATTCTTTGGGAGGGGTGATGAAGCCGCCTTCTCCGGCAACTGGTTCGGCAATCAGGGCTGCGGTGTGCTCCGGAGCCACCTGGTTGATGAAAACCTCTTTGAGCTTGTCGGCGCAGATCACCCCGCAGTCTGGATAGCTGAGGGAATAGGGGCAGCGGTAGCAATAGGCGTAGGGCATGCGGTAGATTTCCGGAGCAAAGGGCCCGAACCCGAACTTGTATGGCTTGACCTTGCTGGTCAGGCTCATGGTCAGCAGGGTCCTGCCGTGATACCCGTGCTCAAAGGCAATGACAGCCGGGCGCCTGGTGGCGTACCGGGCGATCTTGACCGCATTTTCAACGGCTTCGGCTCCGCTGTTGACGAACAGAGCCTGCTTGGGAAAAATTCCCGGCGTGGCCTTGCAGAGCTTTTCAGCCAGTTTGAGCACTGCAGGATAAGGCTGGACCATGAAGCAGGTGTGGGTGAACAGTGCGGCCTGTTCCTGCAGGGCCTCGACCACCCTGGGATGGGAGTGGCCGACGTTCATCACCCCGATTCCACCGGCAAAATCAATGAACTCACGGCCTTCCACATCCCAGACCCTGGCCCCCCGGGCGGAATGGACATAGGCCTGTGTTTTGCTTGCGTGTCCCTGAGGGATGACCTGAGGTCGCATTTCCCGCAGTCCGCTGTTGGTGGGAGACATGGACGTCAACTCCTTTGGTGTAGCGGTTACGTTCGTATGAAACTTCCTTCCCGGAGTCTGTTCTATGCCGATAGACCTGGCCCCAGGGCCGGTCCACTCAAGCTCCACAACACCACTCCAGCCGTTGCGGCACAACTCGCAAGCGACCAACTTTCAACACCCCAGGCAGGTGCACTCAGTGTTTTTCTTCTGTTCTCTCGTATGAACTTCATGAGGAAGAACCCCTCAGCCCTGCGGGCAGCTCCCCTTGGAAAAGGGGAGCAGTAAGAGGAGCAACCCCGAAAGTTTCTGCCATGATCAAACCGGCTGCATCAAGGTGACACACTCTGCTCAAAAGTGAGGTTCCCTCTTCAGTCCAAACCCAAATATTCAGCGCAGCCGGAGGCTGCGCTGACAAGTGTCCTGTTAGCCGTCAAGGACGGTCCTGATGGTGTTCACGGCCCAGTCGACCTCATCTTTGGTGATCACCAGGGGCGGTGCAAGGCGGATGGTGTGCTCGTGGGTGTCCTTGCAGAGCAGTCCCTTGTCCTTGAGGCGCAGGCAGTAAGGTCTGGCCCCGCCCGCTTCAGGCAAAAGCTCCAGTCCGATCATCAGTCCTTTGCCTCTGATCTCCTTGATCATGGGGTTGTTTAGGGCCTTGAGCCCCTCCATGAAGTGCTGGCCCATGGTCACGGCATTGTCGATCATCCCCTCTTCGGTCAAAACCTTCAGGGCCTCCCTGGCTATGGCGCAGGCCAGAGGGTTGCCCCCGAAGGTGGACCCATGCTCCCCGGGCCGGAGCGTGCCCATGACTTCAGAGTTGGAGAGCACGGCCGAGACTGGATAGAAACCGCCTGACAGGGCCTTCCCAATCAGGGTCAGGTCCGCCTCGATCCCGTCGTGTTCCTCAGCCAGAAGCTTGCCTGTCCGTCCCAGCCCGGTCTGGATTTCATCCAGAATAAGGACCACGTTGTTGCGTTCGCAGATCTCCTTGACTTCTTTGAGGTATCCGGCAGGCGGAATGAGCACTCCGGCCTCACCCTGGATGGGTTCAAGCAGAAAGGCCACGGTGTTTGCAGTGATGGCCTTTTCAAAAGCAGAGGGGTCCCCGAAAGGGATGGAGGTGAAGCCCGGGGGGAAGGGGCCGAAACCCTTTCTGGCCTTTTCATCCGAGCTGAAGCCGACAATGGAGATGGTCCGGCCGTGGAAGTTGTTCTCGCAGACAATGATTTCGGCCTGGTTGTCGGGAACGCCTTTGACTTCGTAGCCCCATTTGCGGACGGTCTTGATCACCGATTCCACCGCTTCGGCTCCGCTGTTCATGGGCAGAACCTTGTGCGAGTTGGTCAGCTCACAGATCTCTTTGTAGAACAGTCCGAGCTGGTCGTTGCGGAAAGCCCGGGAAGTCAGGGTCAGTTTCTGGGCCTGATTGACCATGGCCTTGTAGATCCTGGGATGGCAATGCCCCTGGTTGACTGCGGAATAGGCAGCCAGGCAGTCCATGTATTTTTTGCCCTCCACATCCCAGACCCAGACGCCCTGGCCTCTGGAAAGGACAACGTCCAGGGGCTTGTAGTTGTGGGCCCCGTATGTTTCTTCCAAGTTGATGAAGTCTTCAGCCTTCATGTCAGCGTCTCCTGCTGCCGGTCCAGCCTCAGGCTGGCCGGCACGTTGGGTGGCATGCGAAAATGGTCACTGCCGCTGGTAGACGACCCGGCCGTTGAACACGGTCATCTCCACCTGTGCTTCCGGAATCCGGGCTGGATCGATGGCGGTGATGTCCTGATCCAGAAGGATCAGGTCCGCGAATTTTCCCGGGGTGATGCTGCCCAGGTCCTGGTCCACTCCGTAGGCTCTGGCCGGGACGATGGTGTAGCCCTCAATGGCCTCGTGGACAGTGATGCGCTGCTCCGGATGCCATCCGCCGGGCGGGGTTCCGTCTTTGCGCTGCCTGGTGACCAGGGCGTGGATGCCCATGAGGGGGCTTGGATCGCAGACCGGGCTGTCGGAGCTGAACATGACCCGGAGCCCGGCATCGAGCATGGACCGATAGGCGTAGGCACATCCGGTCCGGTCGCCCAGGCAGGCGTTGAGCATGCTGATGTCGATGACCTGGTTGGAAGGCTGGACGCAGACGTCCACATCCAGGCGCTTCAACCGCTCCAGGTCCCGGGGCTGGATCATCTGGACGTGCTCCATGCGGTGATTGATCCGGGGCGGAGCAGAGGTCCTGTCCGGCTCGGACCTGGCTTGGAACACCTCTTCCAGGATGGAGATGACCTCTCGGTTGGCCCGGTCGCCAATGGCATGGACCATGACTGAGAGCCCGGACCGATCAGCCTTGTGCAGGGCCTGACGCAGCTCGTGAACAGGCATGAGGGGCAACCCTATCCCCCCGTCCTCATAGGGCTCGACAAGCCAGGCTGTTCTGGCCCCCATGCCCCCGTCCGCAAAATATTTCAGGTGTCCGATTCGTAGCCGGTCATCCCCGAAGCCTGTCCGCAGGCCGAGATCAACGGCCTGGTCGAGACCTTCCCCGGGCAGGCTGACCCAGCAGCGCACCTCGAGCTCCCCCCGGTCCCGAAGCCTCTGCCAGGCCCTGAAGGTCTTGGCGGCATCCGGCATGACGTCTTTGAGCTTGATGTCATGGACAGCGGTCAGGCCCAGGGAGTGCAGGACCGAGATGCCGGTGCGCATGGCCTGCATGAGTTTCTCTTCCCCAGGGCTCGGGATCACGGCCTTGACCAGGTTGATGGCCTGTTCGCGCAGGATTCCGCTGGGCTGGCCTTCCGTGTCCCTGGCAATGATCCCTTCCGGGGGATCAGGGGTCTGGCTGGTGATTCCGGCCAGCTCCAGGGCCCTGGAGTTGACCGTGAACAGGTGCAGGTCGCACCTGGCCAGGGCTACCGGCGTGTCTGAAGCCACCCGGTCCAGGTCCTCTCGGGTGGGCATCCTGTTTTCGGGCCAGTCGCCTTCGTTCCAGCCCTGGCCCAGCACCCAGCCCGAGGACGTTCCCGCGGCTTGCTGAACCCGGTCCAGAACGGACTGGAGAGAGGGCGCATCGGCCAGGGACAGGCCGACCAGGCCCAAGGCCCAGTCCTGATAGTGAAAATGGGCATCCATCATGCCGGGCAGGACGAGTCTCTGCCCTGCGTCGATGACCCGGGTCTCTGGTCCGGCCAGGTCCAGGATCTCCTGGTCATCCCCAACAGCCTGGATCCGGCCGCCGGCCACAGCCACCGCGCTGGCCAGGGGACAGGCCCGGTCCTGGGTGCGGACGGTTCCGTTGTGCAGGATGAGCTCCGGTGGTGTCTGAAGCCGGCTGGTCACAGCAAAAACCCCTCTGGGAATGGATCGTCAGGATTGAGAACGAACGAGTGGGCCCCAGTGATGTGCGCGCTGCCGCTGATTTCGACCTCCACGCCCTTGAGGCTTCCCACAGGCACGGTGTTCACGATCCGGCCCTGGAACAGGGTAGAGGTGGGGCTTTGGTTTTCAAAGACCTGGTCCTGGCCAATCTGGCCATTGTGGTGCATCAGGGTCAATTTGGCTGCAGTGCCCGTGCCGCAGGGGGACCTGTCCAGATGGGCCTCGCCGTAGACCACGAAGCTTCGGCCCTTGAGCGGGTCGCTGTCCCTTTTTGAGGTGAACTCGACCACATCAACAGTGGTGACTTCAGGTCGTTCCGGATGACTGACCCTCAGCTGTCGATTGGCCTGGTCGATGATCGTCATGCCCAGGTCGATCACGCCCTGCACAGGCTGGGCCAGCAAATCGAAGGGCAGCTGAGCCATGTCCACCATGACGAAAAAGCCGCCCACGCAGACGGTGTCCACGGAAATGGTCCCGATGCCGGGGACATCCAGCGGCTCACCGGTCCGATACACAAAAGAGGGCACGGTCCGGATGGCCACGGAGCGGACGCTGCTGTCCCGGATCATGGCCCTGGCCTGCATCGGTCCGGACGGAGTGTCCACGAAGACTCGAGTCTCCGGTTCCCGGACCTGGATCATCCCGGTTTCGATGAGCGTGGTCACTGCCCCGATGGTGGCGTGGCCGCAGAGAAAGGGATAGCGCTTGCCGTCCATGTAGATCAGGCCGAAATCGGATTCAGGAGAGACAGCAGGCGTGAGCAGGGCTGCCAGGAGATCCCTGTGCCCTCGAGGTTCCCTGGTCAGCAGCCCCCTGACGTGGTCCAGCCGCTCCATGAAGGAGGCCCGTTTTTCGGCCATGGTTGCCCCGGGGATTTCGGGCAGCCCTCCAATGATCAGCCTGGTGGGCTCCCCTGCAGTGTGGGAGTCCACGGTCTGAATCGGAGAGGGATATGCGTTGTGAAATCCTTTGAGGATGGAATCGGGATTCATGATCAAATCTTCTTCAGTTTTCCTTGGGCAGGAGCTTGCATTGCTTGGGCGGGACATGGATCAGGACCCGGTCTTCAACCCGAAATGGGGCTTCCCGGCTGATGTTGATGGCGTGAACCGTGGCACCGGAATCGGATTTGACGAAGTACCAGGCTTCTCCGCCCATGTACATGCGATTGATGATTGTGCCTGCAAAAGTGTTCACTGCCTGTTCATCCGGCATGGATGAGGCGGAAGTGAGATCGATTTTCTGGGCCCGGACCAGGAGGACGATCTCTGCCCCGATCTCCCAGCCTTTGTCTTCCACAGAATGCAGAACAGACCCGTCGTCGACCTGGACCTGGACCATGCCCTGGGACCGGCCCTTGATCAGGCCATTGAAGAAATTGCAGTGCCCGAGAAAATCAGCCACAAAGTGGTTGACCGGGGAATCATAGACCTCTTCCGGGGACCCTTCCTGTTGTTTGAGGCCGTCCTTGAGGACGATGATCTTGTCGGACATGCTCAAGGCTTCCCGTTGGTCGTGGGTGACAAAAATGGTGGTGATGCCCAGCTGCTGCTGGAGGTTGTCCACTTCCTGGCGCATTTCCTCGCGCAGGTTCTCGTCCAGGGCGGACAGGGGCTCGTCCATGAGCAGGACATCCGGCTCGATGACAATGGCCCTGGCCAAAGCGATCCGCTGCTGCTGCCCGCCGGAGAGCTGAGCCGGCTTCCTGTTTTCGACCCCTGGAAGACGGACTGTTTCCAGGGCCCGCATGACCCGATCCCGGCACTCCTTTTTGGGAACGTTGCGGTACTTCAGGCCGAAGGCCACATTGTCATAGATGGTTTTGTGGGGAAACAGGGCGTAGTCCTGAAAGATCATCCCCAGGTTGCGCTTGTGCACCGGGATGTCGTTGATCCGTTTGCCCTTGATGTAGATGTCCCCTTCGGTGCAGGTCTCCAGTCCGGCAATCATGCGCAGGATGGTTGTCTTGCCGCAGCCCGATGGTCCGAGCAGGGTCACCAGGGAGCCTTCCTCGATATCCAGGTCGATTGTGTCCACGGCCACGATATTGTCGAAACGTTTGACCACGTTCCGCAACTGCACCATTGAGGGGCTTTTGTTTTCATTCACTGCCTCAGGTCTCCTTGATGATTCGGCTGCCATCTGCAGATGGCAGCCGAATCATGTATGCAATTCATCCAAGAGAACTGCTGTTTGAATGGTTGCCCTCCAACCTTGCCAGGGTCGGGGAGCCTTTTCTGCCTGATCAATTCCCAGCAATCTCTATAAGCTTGGTTGATAAAAAGAATGCTGTTCTCCGCCCATGGGCGGAGAACAGCATTCTTTTTATGCTCCGCCCATGATCCGGTCCCATTTTTCGGCCCATTCGAGCTGCTTGCTGTTCCAGTAGGCTGGATCGGCAAACAGGTAGCCCTCGAGCTTGCCGGTGGGGTCGAAGGCCGGCAGCTTCTGCACCGACTCGGGCATGTCCACCTTGCTGGGGTCCAGGCTGGGCGGATACTTCTGGGCTTCGGCCACGGCAATGGCCGCCTTGGGCTCAAGCATGACGTTCAGGACCTTGCAGGCGGTGTCCATGTCCGTGCCCTTGAGCACAAAGATGTACTCCATCCAGGAGTAGGTGTTCGTGGGGGCCAGATACCCGATGGGGTGGCCCTGCTCCTGGAGATTGGCCACCCGGCCGGACCAGGCCACAGTGGCGTAGATTTCCTGGTTGGCCAGCAGGCTCATCAGCTCAGCGCCTGAGCTCCAGTACTTCTTCATCATCTTCTGCTGGGCCCGCAAGGCATCCCAGACTGCCTCCATGTCCTGGATGTCGTTCGGGTTCTGACCGGTCTTCAGGGCGGCATACCAGATGTTGGTCCGCCAGTCGGTCCAGCTTCCGAGCTTGTCCTTGAGGTCTTTGTGCCACAGCAGGTCGGCGCCCAACTCCTCAGCCTCGTCTTTGGAGATCTGATTCGTGTTGTAGGCGATCCCGGTCTGGCCCAGGTCGTAGGGCACGGCTGAGAGGGTCCCGTTGGTGATGGCCCGCAAGGGCTTGATCATGGCGGTCATCACGTTCTGCAGGTTCGGGATCTTGGACTCGTCAATGACCGAGTCGAAGCCCAGGCCCACATAGCGGGCATAGTCGAAGACCGCGCTCAAGTGGGCCAGGTTGAACTCACCCCCCGGGGGATAGGAGGCCTTGACCTGGGTCAGGTAGGTGTCCATGTCCCCGAACTGACCCTCGATCACCTTGATGCCGGTGGCCTTCTCCAATGGTTCGAAGGCGTACTCCCGAAAGGCGTCGGAGGTTGTTCCGCCCCAGCTGTCGAAGCGGATGGACTTGGCGGCCGAGGCGGATTTGAGCATTCCGAAAGGTCCGCCCATCAGTCCCAGGGCGGCGCCGGCCACGGCCACTGTCTTTAAAAAGTCCCGCCTGTTCAGGTTGCCGTTGCAATACTGTTCATAGGCCTGATTGACGTGTTTTTCCCAATCCTGACTCATGTTCGACCTCCTTGGGGTTAGATGGTATGGGCTGGCTATTTCGAGACCTGTTTCCCGGCAGCGAATTTTCTGGCCAGATATCCGGCCGTGAGAGGGATGGACACGGTCAGAACGATCATCACGGCGCCCAGGGCATTGATTTCCGGACTGATGTTGTTGCGCAGCATGGCAAAGATCTTCACCGGAACGGTCTGATTCTGGGCGGTGGCCCAGAACAGGGTGGCGGTCACATCGTCAAAGGAGATGGAGAAGGAAAAGAGCATCCCGGCGACGATGGCCGGGGTGAGCAGAGGGAAGGTCACCTCCCGAAAGGTCTGGAACGGGCTGGCTCCAAGGGTCTGTGAGGCTTCCTCATAGGACTTCTTGATCCCCACCAGCCGGGCCTGGACCACCAGGAGGACATAGGGCAGGGTCAGCACGCAATGCCCGATGAGCAGGAGCAGGAAGCTCTTGGGCTGCTGCAGCCAGCGCAGGAACAGGAGCAGGGACACGCCCAGAACCACCTCAGGGATCATGATCGGGGCCAGGAGCAGGGTGTTCAGGGTGTTCTTGCCCGGAAAGTCGTAGCGGATGAAGGCCATGGCCGCAGGGATGCCGATGGCCGTGGTCAGGACGGCGGTCAGCGACCCCAGAATGATGGACACCTTGAAGGCCCTGATGATGGTTTCGTTCTGGAACAGGTTCCCGTACCATTTCAGGGTGAACCCTTCCATGGGAAAGGTCCCGAACTGCTGGGGGTTGAAGGACAAAATGATGACCACAGCTATGGGAGCGAACATCCAGATGTAGACCAGGATGGTGTACAGTCTGATCAGGGACCAACCTGAAAATCGTATCATAGGCCACTCACGACAGACTTTTGAAGATTTGGCTGATGCCCAGGTACCTGTTGTAGGCATAGACGATCAGCCCGATGAGCACCAGGAGGATCACGCTGATGGCTGAACCGAACGGCCAGTCCAGGGTCCCGATGACCCGCTTGAAGACCAGGTTGGCCAGCATCCTGTTCTGGGGCCCGCCCAGGATCATGGGCGGAAGGTAGGTCCCGGCCGCCAGGACAAAGACCAGCAGGCTGCCGGCGCTCACCCCGGGCAGGGACAGAGGGAAGGTGACCTCCTTAAAGGCCTGCCATTCCGTGCATCCCAGGCTCTTGGCCGCAGGGACCAGGTTTTTGTCGATCCCCTCCAGGCTGACGTAGATGTTCAGGATCATGAAAGGGAGCAGGAACTGGACCAGGCCCATGAGAACCGAGCCTTCGTTGTAGAGCATGGGCAGAGGGGCAGAGAGGAGGTTGATTTTCATCAGCAGGTAGTTGATCAGGCCGGTGTCCCCCAGGATGTTGATCCAGCTCATGGCCCGGATGATGAAGCTGACCCAGAAGGGCAGCAGGATGAGCAGGATGAGCATGTTCTTGTGCCGGCTCTTGGTGTGGGCAAAAAAATAGGCCGGGATATAACCCATGACCAGGGTCAAAAGCACTGCTTCCAGAGCGACCCTCATGGTGCGGATCAGCAGGGAGGGGTAGAAGAAGTCGGCAAAGAACTTGGCGTAATTGCCGAACTGGAAAGCGGGGATGTCCTGTCCAGTGGGGGCCCGAAGCCAGAAGCTGTAGACGATGACAAAACAGGTGGGCACGACCAGGAAGAAAAAGACCGCAGTCAGGGCCGGGGAAAGCAAGGCCCATGGTTTCCAACCGTTTTTCTGCATTCAATGCCTCTTTGTCGGGGACGGTTGAGAGAGAACCAGAATGATGTTGTGAGGATAGTTACGAGAGCATACGCTTGAATCAGGCATTTTGTAAAGGGAGTTCACACAGATGGCCTCACAGAGAGCGGTTTAGGGTGATAAAGACATATCCACTCAGGTTTTTTCCGGTCTTGACGGTTTACCATGAAAGTGAAAAAAGGGGGCTCCGGTCGGCCCAGCCTCGGGTTGGACCGGCAGAATAACGACGTGTTTGGAAAACGGATGAATGGATGATGGGCTGCCGGCTGCAAACCGTTCAGGGACAATCACGGTGAAGGACTCTTCATTCCAGGCACTTCCTGGGCGCTCACAGCCTGACACCATCACCGCCCTGGGTCGATCCCTGATCCAGAGAGGCCCCCTCAACGATCGGGTCTACCTGATGAAGCTGGATACCAGGGATCTGCCCTGGATCGTCGAGGAGCTCCAAGGACTGGCCCGCAGCAAAGGCCTGACCAAGATCTGCGCCAAAGTCCCCATGCAGGCGGGGTCCCATTTTTTGAGCCGGGGGTTTGTCCTGGAGGCCCGGGTCCCCAGTCTGTTTTGGGGCCGCGAGGACGGCCTGTTTCTGGCCCGGTTCCTTGAAGAGTGGCGGAGCAGGCCTGGTCAGAGTGCATGGGGCTGGGCACCAGGGCATAACGGCCCGTCTGGTCCCCGAGACGGCGCATCCAGGCCTTCCGGTGCGCCGGTCATAAAAATGGGCCTGGATCGGGTCCAGGACATAGCCGGAGTCTTTCAAAGCTCTTTTTCAGCCTATCCATTTCCTGTTGACGACCCGGTCTACCTGACAGAGAGCTTGCAAACCAATGTCAGCTTCTTTGGAATTGAAATACAGGGCCGGATCGCTGCGTTGGCTTCCAGCGAGATGACCGGGGAGGCCGGGCATGTGGAAATGACCGACTTCATCACCCTGCCAGCCTACCGGGGGCAGGGTCTGGCCACTGTCCTGCTCCGGGCCATGGAGCAGGACATGAAGGGGCTTGGTTTCAGAACCGCCTTTTCCATTGTCAGGGCCGGATCAGCCGGCATGAACGCGACCTTTGCAAGACAGGGCTATACCTGGGGAGGACGCCTGATTCAGAACACCTGTTTCAACGGCGTTCTCGAGGACATGAACATCTGGTTCAAGGGGCTCTGACGGCAGGCCAGTTTTCCGACTGGAAAATCGCCCTGCCGGCTGCCACGCCTTTGGCGATGGTCAAGTAGGTGCATGGGAACGGGTGGTTGAAGCTCTTTCGCAGACCCGCTGTCTTCAGTGCGGGTAAAGACCAGGCCCCTGGCCGTGCTGTCGCATCTTTCTGAAAGGTTGCCGTTCCAGCCATCGATGCTGTCCTGTCAAGATGCGCATGGCCACAAGCCAGTGTGATCCTGCTTCGATAAGGTCACCAGGCGCGACAAGGACAACGATGTGAATCGGCCGTGCAAAGAGAGGGTTGAACGGCGTGGATAAGCCTGTGATCAGCGGACTTCTGGCCGGGGTCGGAGCCTTCGGGCTCTGGGGGTTGCTGCCGGCGTACTGGAAAGGGTTGCGCGCGGTCCCGGCCCCCGAGATTTTCTGTCATCGGGTGCTCTGGTGCCTGGTTTTTGTGGGGATTGTCCTGGCTCTGCAGAAAAGGCTGCCTGAGCTGGCCATGTCCAGAAGGAGCCTGAGCTTGCTCTGCCTGAGCGGCGGGCTGCTGTGCATCAACTGGCTGACGTACATCTGGGGGGTCAATGCCGGTTTCGTCCTGGATGCCAGCATGGGCTACTACATCAACCCCCTGGTCAATGTGCTGCTGGGACGCCTGTTCTTCAAGGACCAGCTTCGCCCTCTCCAGGTGCTGGCTATCCTTCTGGCGGCAATCGGGGTGGGGTACCTGGTGATCTCCTTCGGAAGGCTGCCCTGGATTGCGTTGACCCTGGCCTTGACCTTTGGATTCTACGGGTTGATCCGCAAAAAGGTCAGGGTCGAGTCCCTGCCGGGACTAGGCATTGAGATGGCTGTCCTGAGCCTGCCCGCTCTGGCGTTTTTGCTCTTCAGGCACTGGCATGGGCTGGGGGCCTTGGGCAATATCAATGTGCAGGTGGACTTTCTTTTGGTCGGGGCCGGGGCTGTGACTGCCGTGCCCCTGCTGCTGTTCGCCTTCTGCGCCAGGCGCATCCGGCTGGTTGAGGTCGGGATCCTGCAGTACCTGGCTCCCACGGGCATGTTCCTGCTTGGGGTCTTTGCCTATCATGAGCCTTTCAATGTCTCCAGGTTCCTGTCCTTTTTGTTCATCTGGGGCGGTATTGCTCTTTATGTCACAGAGTCGGTCTGGTTTTATCGCCGGACCCTTCCGAATTCGAAAATTGTATGAACAAATGCGGCTGCATAGAATCAACAGAGTGCCGCAAGGATTCAGGAGTCAGAGTATGCGCGACGGTGATGCTGATTCTCTTTTCTCCAGGCAGGCCCTGGAGGAG
>CAYOID010000010.1:0-63260 GCA_964403955.1 uncultured Desulfohalobiaceae bacterium
ATTGTCACAAAAACCTTGTCAAGTACTTTTTTCATTTTTTTGCTGAATAGTTACATTCTATTTTGCTTTCAAAGTGATCACCATTCTTGCTCTTTTCACCAGTCTGTAGACACATATGTAGGTCATCTTGATCGCAAAATAGAATTATTTCGTTCCGTTCCCTTAGGACAGTGGGAGAGGTTGGAAGAAAAGATTGGTCTCTCCCCCCCCCTGTGTCTGTGTGGGTAAACACCAGGTCAGCGGCAAAGCTGACTTCCGATCACGGCGTGGAGCTCCGAGAGCAGCTTCTCGTGCTTGAAGGGCTTGCTCACAAAGGAGGCAATGGTGCACCCCTGGAGAGCGGAACTGGAATCAGGAGCAGGGTGCCCGCTGGTGACCACCACCGGCATGGATGGAAATTCCTCCAGAACTGCCTTGAGCCAGTTCGGCTCCGTCTCGGTGCAAAGCTCCAGGTCGCAGATCAGGGCATCAATGACCTGGTCATGCTGCCGGCACTGCTGCAGCATCTCCTGGCCGCTCCTGGCCTTGACCACTGACATGTCCACCCACTGCAGGGCCTCGGACACGGTTTCCAGAACGAGTTCATCATCGTCCACCACCAGGACGTTCAACTGACTGCCCGGTTGTCCTGAGTCTGCACTCGAAATGGAGGTCGTCCCGCTTTCCCGGTCTGTTCCGCCAGGGGCCAGAACAGGCAGCAGGATGCTGAACTCCGTGCCTTGATCAGGGGTGCTGCTGCAGGTGATCATCCCTTTGTGGGCCTTGACCACGTTGTAGACTGTGGACAGGCCGAGGCCAGTGCCCTTGCCCGGATCTTTGGTGGTGAAAAAAGGGTTGAAGATCTGTTGCCGGTGGTGTTGATCCATGCCGCAGCCGTTGTCTGCAATGCAGAGCTCGGCATAGATCCCCGGAGTGAGCCCGCTCATGCCGGCCTGACAGGATGGGGCGACCTGCCGCATCTGGGTTGTGATCCGGACCGAGCCGAGCTTGTTTTCGGGTATGGCATCTTCCGCGTTCTGGATCAAGAGGTGCAGGATCTGCTCCAGCTGGCCCGGGTCCCCCGGGAGGCTGTCCAGCTCGGGGTCGAGGTTGATCTCCAGGGACAAGCGATCCGCGAAGATTGGACGCAGTGTTTCCACAGTCTGCCGGACGATGGCGTTGAGATCGACTCCCTGGCTGCTGATCCGAACCTGCTGACTGAAGGTCAGCAGGTCGTTGATCAGCTCGGAGGCCCTGCCCACAGCATCTATGGTCTGGCGCAGGTATTTCTGCTCCCGGCCGTCAGAGGGCAGGCAGGATTGCACCAGCTGAGTGTTTCCGGAAATGCCCTGGAGGATGTTGTTGAATTCATGGGCCACTCCCCCGGCCAGAGTGCTGATGGCCTCCATGTGCTTCTGCTGCCGGAGCTCCTTTTCCGCCTCTTTGTGCGGGGTGATGTCGGTATGGGTTCCGGTCAACCTTATGGGCAGGCCGGAAGCATCGCGAATACATGTGCCGCGTCCGAGAATCCAGAGGTAGCTCCCGTTCTTGTGCCGCATCCGGTACTGGACTGAGAAATGGTCCACCCCGGGTGTGAAGAGGCTCATATTGGCCTTCATGACCTTCTGAAAATCATCGGGGTGGATCAGGGATCTCCAGGAGTGGATGTCGTTGGGCAGGTCGTGATCGGCAAAGCCGAGGATCTCCTTCCATCTGGGTGAAAAGTACACGGTCTCGTTTTTCAGATCCCAGTCCCAGACTCCTTCCCGGCCGCCGCTCAGGGCCAGGGCGTATCGTTCCTGGAGGTCATCCAGGCTGGCTGTGGCTTTCAGGAGCTGGACGTTCTGAAATCCCACCAGGGCCATCCAGTTGACCAGCTGGATATAGAAGTCCATGGCCTGGTCGACCTGATCCGGAGTGAAGACCGGGACGTCCTCGAGGGCGGCCAGATAAGCCTGGACATCGAAGCCGAGGATTTTCGCCTGAGCCCTGAACATCTCGACATCCGGCTCTTCAAACAGGAAGGAGCCCAGAAAAAAGGTCCCCAGCTGCTGCTCCTGGATCACAACCGGCACCCCGCAGTGCATGAGCCCGTTGGCGCACTTGTAGGTGAAGTAGCCCTTGGGCTGGCACTGGTCTCGGCAGACGTGGAGGTCGCTCAGGAGGCAGCGTTTGGCCGTGACCGGGTTTTGTCTGTGAAATGCCATGCAGATCTCTGGAGCTCCAGTGGAGATGAGGATGGTCCCCTGGGTATCCACCAGTCCGGCTCGAAACCCGGTTATCTGGTAGAAGCGTTCCAAAAGGTTCTGCAGGGTGTCCAGATCGATGAGTTGTTTCAGGGAGGGCATGGCCGGAGTCCTTGGACTGGATGCAGAAGGTGACCGAAGTCAACTTTGCCAGAGGCAAAGCTGACGTGTGCTTGAGAGTTCTGACACGGATTGCCGGAAGTCGATTCAGTCCCAAAAAAACGTTGCTGGAAACATATAATTACTTTATCACAGACCTGAAGATAAAGCAATCCAGAATTCAGCTTTGCCTGCGGCAAAGCTGAATTCTATTAATTTGAATTTAATAGAGATCCAACCCAGGGGCGCTTCACCATGTTTTTGAGCATCAAGGCTGCCAGTTTATTCCCGGGGTCTGTTCTATCCTGAGAGACCTGGCACCAGGGCCAGTCCTTTTCGAAACTCCCACTGTAAGAACTGAGTAAGGATTGAGGGGTTGTTCATGCGAAGTTCATAGGATCCCATGCCAGGTTCAGGTCCGGGCAGGTCCTTGAATTGTTGTGGAGACTGGTATACAAGGCAGACGAAAAGAAGCCGACTTCTCTTTTACTCCAGCAGAGACATACGAGGCCGTTGTCCGCCTATCGCCGAGCCTTCCTATGCCAGCACAGAAAACGCTTCCGCTTCAGAAAGCCCGTTTTGTCTTTTTGATCCTCTTCATCCTTTTTCTGGTTGGTTCGGTCTCTGTACTCATCTTTACCACCTACCAGTCCCACAAAAAACTGCAGACTTCCTACGTCCGGCTCTGGAAGGAACAGATGAGCAGACGGGTCCAGCTCCTGGAAACCTTCCTGACAAGCAGGCAGCGGGATGTCCAGAGAATTGCCGCATCGCCGCAGATCATAGGCTATTATCAGGCCAGGAGCCTGGGCATGACCATGCGCTACGGGCTGAGGGCCAGTTTGAGCCAGACCAGGGAGATGTTCCTGGAGAACATGGGAAAAACCAGCCTGGATGGCAGGCAGATATTCTCCAGAATGGTGCTCGCTGATTCCAGGGGCCGGGTGCTGGTGGACACCGAACACGAGACCATTCCAGCCTACGAAGCGTTGACTGCAGGCAAGAGCTCGAATTTGCAAGCATTGCTTCAGTCCGGAGCAAAAGGGATGCAGCTCCAGGAGGGACCTGGCGGGGAACAGAGCCTGACGGTTCGGGCTGGAGTCTCTTTCAAGCAGGATCAAAAAGGAGCGGTGGTCGGTTGGATTCCGGCCCAGCTGATCCACAACCTGTTTTGCCGTTCCCCTGAGGCCTCAGAGCTCGACTTCATCAGTTTGGCCCTGGAGTCCCGCTATCTCAGCGCACTGTCATGCCAGAGCCCGGACAACCTGCCGTCCATCGGAATGATCACTCCCGGAGTTGCCGAGCGTTTTGAAAGCCTGAGCCTTGTGATCCATCAGGGAGCAGGAGAGGATGCTGCTGACGATGTGGTCAGGACAGGGCCTCTGGTCGCTCTGCGGCTTGATTTGGACCATGTGCCGGCCTCCATGGTCTGGTTCAAGCCCCATGATGAGGTTTTCGGCAAGGCGGCCCCCGGGCAGCTGCTGGTGATCATGGGCGTGTTTCTGGCCATCATTGTGGCCGGAAGTGCATATTTTGTCTGGAGCACCGCCAGGCATGCCGCCCTGCAGCAGCATCTCCAGCAGGCCCAGAAGATGGAAGCCGTGGGCAGCCTGGCTGGGGGCATAGCCCACGATTTCAACAATCTGCTGCAGGGGTTGTCCAGCATTGTCGAGCTCATGCAGATGCGCCTCGCCCATGATCAGAAAAATGCCACGTATCTGCAGCGGATGGAGGAGACCATTTCCAAAGCCGCTCTGCTGGTCCGTGGTTTGCTGACCTTCAGCCGCAAGCATGAACCCCGTTTCGAACCTTTGAATCTCAACGAGCATGTCCGAAAGTCAGTGGCCATCCTTGAGCGGACCATTCCCAAAATGATCGACATCCAGCTGGAGCTCGCCCGGGAGATCAAACCCATTCAGGCCGATCCAGTCCATCTTCAGCAGGTGATCTTCAACCTGGTCAACAATGCCAAGGATGCCATTCCCCAGGACCGCAACGGGACTATTGTCATCAAAACCGAGAACGTCTCTCTGGGCAAGCTGACCCGCAAGGTCCAGACCGCGTTCAGTGCCAGAGAGTGTGTCCAGCTCACTGTGTCCGATAATGGAACAGGTATGGACCAGGTGACCACGCAACGCCTTTTCGAGCCCTTCTACACCACAAAAGGGGTGGGTAAGGGAACCGGTCTGGGATTGGCCATGGTGTACGGAATCGTCAAGGAACACGGGGCGGACATCGAGTGCAGCACTGAGCTCGATCAGGGAACGGTTTTTCGCATCTCTTTCCCAGCGCACAAGCCCGAGCAGCCCCAGAATTTGGAGCACCGGGCCTGAAATGAGTGTGGCCAGAATCCTCCATCTGGCAGACGTCCATCTGGACACGGTCTTTTTGGCCCGGGACGAGAACCTGCGGCACAAACTCAGGCAGGGAACCAGGCAGGCTTTTGAGACGGCCATGGACGTGGCTCTGGACAGGGATGTTCATGGGGTGCTCATTGCCGGAGACCTGTTTGACAACCAGCGCTTGAGCTTGGCCACTGAACGTTTTCTTGTTCTGTCCCTGAAACGGCTTGAGGCGGCAGGCATTCCTGTCTGCTACGCCACCGGCAATCACGACCCGGGTCAGGCCGGGACGCGCCGGGAGAACCTGGCCTGGCCGGAGAACGTGACCGTGTTTCACGATCCGCGCCCCGTGACTGTGCCCCTTCTGGACAAACAGGGCCGGCAGACTGCCTGGCTCACAGGGGCGGGACATGGGCGGCAACGGGAAGGGCGAAATCTGGCCCAAGCATTCCCCCGGGCCAGAACAGACCTGCCGCATGTGGCCATGCTCCATACCCAGGTTCTCTCCTGCGCCGCCAGTCAGGAGCATGACTGCTATGCCCCGTGCAGTGAACTGGACCTGGAGTGTTCGGGTTTTGCCTACTGGGCCCTGGGCCACGTGCATCAGAGACAGCGGGCCAGCCGGCGTGTCCCGGCCTGGTACCCAGGCAATATTCAGGGGCGGAATCCCAAAGAGCAGGGTTTGAAAGGGTGTCTCTACGTCGAAGTCGGGCCCCAGGGCCCTGAAAAGGTGGACTTCATCCCCCTGGCCCCTCTGATCTGGCACTGGCTGGAGCTGGACTGCCCCCAGGAACCCACATCACTGGACAGCCTGGTAGCCTCCCTGGTTGAAGAGGTCCGATCAAGGACATGTTTGGATGATGGGCGTGACCACCTCATTCGCCTGGACCTGAAGGGGCAGAGTCCCCTGGCCGCGGATATCGCCCGGGAGGACAACCTGCAAGAGCTCTCTGAGACCCTGCAGGCTGAGCTTGGAGTGCTCTGGCTGGAGGCCCGGCCCAGGGGATTGGTTCAGCCTGTGGATGTGGAGTCCTTTCATGGTTCGGCCACGGTCCTTGGGGAAGCCTTGACCATTGTGGATGAACTCAGGCAGGATCCCGAGAGGATCCGAGACCTTGGGGGTCTGGCCCTGTCCGGAGGGCCGGAGGCCGAGGACAGGCAGGCCTATGTTCGGAAACTGCTCCAGGGAATGGATGGAGAGCTGGCTGCCTGGGTTCTGAACCGGACCAAGCCATGAGGATCGCCGAACTCCACAGTGCTGCCTTTGGACACTTGACCCACCTGCGACTCTCGGACCTCCCCAATGGTCCGGTCGTCTTTCTGGGTCCGAACGAGGTTGGAAAGAGCACCCTCTTTCATCTGATTCAGACCATTTTCTTTGGTTTTTCTCCAGTCCGCGACTTTCCCTACCGTCACTGGGATGCAGCCCAATACCCTGAGATTTCTGCTGATCTTGTTCTGGGCTCCGGAGAGGTGGTCCAGGTCTGGCGGAAGTTGAACTCCGGGCCCCAGGCCAGATTGATCCGGGGGACCCAGGTCATGGAGCTCAGTAACCAGGCCTTGCCCTGGACCGACCATGTGGGCCGGCAGCTCTATCAAGCACTGTACGCCATATCCCAGGCAAACATGCGCTCCATCAGCCGGGAGGAGCATGAGTCCATTGAAGACAGGCTGCTCGATTCCCTGGGGAGCGATCTTTTTCGCCCCTTGCGGGAGGTCTGGCAGGAACTGGATTCCAGGGCTCAGAAGCTGTGGCGGTCGGACAATCGGGGAAAGCCTGTGTCCCGGAAGCTGTTGCAGGATATTCAGGCCGCCCGGACCAGACGGCGGCAGGCCCTGGAGCAGGATCGGGCGGTTCGCGACAAGGCCCTTCGGCTCGTGGCCGTGGAGGACCGAATCACAGTTCTTGAAGGCGAGCTGGCCCGGCTCAAGGCCATGCTCAGACGTGCTGACGAGCTCCTGCCGGTCAAGCAGCGACTGGATCAGATCCGGGGCTGGGAGGACATGCTTGGAGACCGGAAGGCAGTCCAGGCCCTTCCTCAGGGCGTCAGGGCAGAGGTTCGGAGGCTGGAGGAAAGGGAAGATCTGGCCCGGCAGGAATCCGAGCGCCTGGAGCAGGAACTGCAGTCCGCCAGGCAGGCTATGGCTGCATTCACCGCCCGGGATCAGGACCTCCTTCAGGCTGAGCATGCCCTCAAGGCATGGATTCGGGGCTGGTCCGCCCATGAAATGAAGAGGCAGGGCCTGCAGGAGCTCAGAGACCAGGTGGTCCAGAAACGGTCCAGTTTTGAGCTCAAATGCGGGCGGATTTTGAACGCACCCATCCATCCTGGCATCCGGACTGAACTGGCCGCCATTGTCATGCCTGAGCTCAAGAATGCTGTTGATCGAGCCTGTCTGGCCAGGGAGCGGCTCAAGATTTGCGAGTCATTCCAAGGGGCCGGTTCAGCACAGCCCATCTGGTGGACAGCCGGCTTGACCCTGAGCCTGGGGGGAGCCCTGTATGGGATCGGGTGGAGGTTTCAGCAGGCTCATGTTCTGGGCGGGGCAGTGGTTCTGGCTGTTCTCGGGTGTCTCGGGTTGGGGTATGGTCTGATCAGGACCAGACAGATCCGGGCCTGCCGGGTCAGGCTGCACCGGGAAGCTCAAGCCCAGGATCGGGCCAGGGACATGTTTGAGGAGGCACGAAGCCGGGTGGCCTCTCTTCTGAAGGGCTTGCCCGTTTGTCGGGATTGCCTTGAAAGTCCAGGTCCAGAGCTGGTTCAGCGTGTTCATGACCTGCAGCTGGACGGGGCGGAGCTGACCAGGGAGGAAGAGCTGCTCAGTCAGAGATTGAAGCAGTTCAAGGACAGAGAACTTCAGCTCCAGGAACTGATGCTCAGGTTTGGAGAATCCAAGCCCTGGGGAGAGGCCCTGAACCGGCTTGAGGTTCGACTGAAGCAGGCCGGGATACGTCAGCAGGCCAGTGACCAGGCCCGGCAGCGCATCACAGAGCTCTCCAGGCAGGCTGACCAAGCCCTGGACCGGGCCAGAGCTGCCAGGGAACAGAAAGAGCGGTTCCTGGGTCAGTTGAGGGATCTCCTGGAAGTGAGGCAGAGGACAGAGGACAGAGGGCAGAAGAGGGCGGAAGAAAGAGAGAAGAGGGAAGGAGGTGGAGAGGAGGTCCGGGAAGAGGACGTGGAGGAGCTGCTCAGCCTGGGCGAGGAGCTGCAGAAGCTTCTGGTCAGGATCGAGGAGGCCGAGGAAAGGCTGGAGAAGGAAGTTCCGAATCTGGATCAGGTCAAGGAAGAGATCTTTGGCCTGGAACAACAGGATGATGCAGCCTGGGGACTTGATCCGGAAAAAGTGGAGCATTGGAGGATTCAGCTGGCCGGGCTCCAGGACGAAAGGGGCGAGCTTCAGCCCTTGCGGGAAGAACGGGTCAGCTTGCGCAAAGACCTGGAGCTGGCCCGGGATGATGAGTCAGTGAGCGAGCTTGACAGCCGGATTGCCGATCTTCAGGAGCAGATGGGCCAGGCCTTGTTTGAACGGGACAGGCTTGCCCTCATGTCTGCGGTCCTGCGTCTGGCCGATCGCAGATTCCGGGAGAAGCACCAGCCGGACGTGATCAAGAGGGCCGGGCAGTACCTGAAAGCTGTGACCAATGGCCGTTATGAGCGACTGGCCCTGCTTGAGGGACACAGGGACAGAGACGTGCTGTGTGTCAGGACAGACCGGGGCGACTATCGTCAAGTCGGCCATCCCTTGAGCAGCGGAACTCTGGACCAGATCCACCTCGCCTTTCGGCTGGCTGTGATCGATCACCTGGAACAAGGACATGAATCGCTGCCGCTGTTTCTGGACGAAGCCCTGCTGAACTGGGACCAGGAGAGGTTGACGCAGGGGCTCAAGGTTTTGGGAAACCTGGCTGGGAAGCGGCAGATCGGGATTTTCACCTGTCACCAGTGGCTGGCGGAGAAGGCCGGAGCGGCCTGCCAGGCCCGGATTGTCGATTTGCGGGATGGGTCATGAGCCCCGTATAAAGCTTCATGAGGAAGAACCCCTCACTCAGTTCTTGTTCATCCACAGGAATGGCCTGCAAACAGTATTTGGAGCTTGTTATACCATAGGAGGGGTATTGGAAAGAACTGAGTGAGGGGAGCAGTAAGAGGAGCAACCCCAAAGTTTCTGCCATGATCAACCTGGCCGGCTTGACGGCCAAACCACACGGCCACATATTTCAAAGTTGGATTTTTAATCATATCAAACCAATATATCAGCTTTGTCTCTGGCAAAGCTGATATGGAGGAGACTATGCAGAGAGTGATCCGGTTGCGGCGTTCGGTCCTTTCCGTTCCCGGCAACAGAGACAAGATGATCGAAAAGTCACGTTCCCTGCCGGCTGATATGATCATGCTCGACCTGGAGGACAGCGTGCCCCTTGCGGAGAAGGATCAGGCCAGGACCGCCCTGGTCCAGCATCTGCGCCGGGGGGGGTGGTCCGAAACGACACTGGGGCTGCGGGTCAACGATCTGGAGAGTCCCTTCGCCTACCGGGATATCATCGACGTTGTTGAACAGGCTGGGGAGATGATCGACGTGCTGGTCATCCCCAAGGTCAACTCCGGGATCGATGTGGCCGTGGTCGACAGCCTGCTGACCCAGGTCGAGAAGCGCATGAGCATTTCCAGGCCCATAGGCCTGGAGGCCAGCATCGAGACTGCCCGGGGATTGCGGGAGGTGTCGGCCATTGCCGAGGCCTCTCCCAGGCTGGAGAGCCTTGTTTTCGGGATCGCCGATTATGGAGCCTCACTGGGCATGCCCTCCAGGGGCCTGAGCGGGCACGGCGATGCCGAGCCGGAGAGTTTCGGGCAGCGCTGGCATTTTCCTTTGAGCCGGATGGTCATGGCCGCCAAGGCGGCCGGGTTGCAGGCCATCGACGCCCCGTATGGAGATTTCAAGGATGAGGCCGGACTGCAGCGTTCCTGCAGTTTGAGCCGGTCCATGGGCTATGACGGAAAGTGGGCCATTCATCCGGGGCAGGTGGAAACGATCAATGCGGCCTATACCCCGGAAGATGAGGAAGTGCAGCGGGCCAGGGAGATCCTCAAGGCCTACAGGGCCAGCCAGGAGGAGGGGGCAGGGAGCTTGGCCCTGGAAGGCAAGATGATTGACAGGGCCTCGGTCAGGCTGGCTGAGCAGACTGCGGCCAAATGGGACCAGATCCGCAGCCGGGGCTGAGAAAATTTTTGTGAGCGCAGCATGTGGCTGCGCTCACAGAAAAAGCGCTTATTTCTTTTTGGACTTCTTGCGTTTCTTGCGGTCCCCGATGACTTCGTTGGCGATGACGATCTTCTGGATCTGGGATGTGCCCTCATAAATGGTCAGGACCCTGGCATCGCGGTAGAGACGCTCCACCGGATACTCTTTGGTATACCCGTACCCGCCGTGGATCTGCAGAGCCTGCCCTGTGACCCGGTTGGCCATCTCAGAGGCATAGAGCTTGGCCATGGAGGCCTCCTTGGTGCAGTCCTCCTTGCGGTCCTTCCTGGCCGCAGCGTTCAAGACCAGGAGCCTGGCGGCCTCCACGTCTGTGGCCATGTCAGCGATCAGCCAGCGCAGGCCCTGATTGGCGGCAATGGGCTTGCCGAACTGAACCCGCTGCTTGGAGTAAGCCACGGCCTGGTCCAGGGCTGCCTGGCCAATGCCCACGGACAGGGCGGCTATGCCGATCCGGCCGTCGTCCAGGCCGGACATGGCCACGATGAACCCTTCCCCTTCCCGGCCAAGGACATGGTCTTCAGGCACCCGGCAGTTGTTGAAGATCAGGTCTGTGGTGTCCGAAGCGCATTGCCCCATCTTGTCCTCCAGGCGTCCGGGAGCGAAACCTTCCATGTCCGGGGTGACCAGAAAGGCGGTGATCCCCTTGTGCCCTGCCTCCTGGTCTGTCTTGGCCAGGACGATGAACAGCCCTGAGGTGGCCCCGCCGGTGATCCAGCGTTTGGTGCCGTTCAGGATGTACTCGCTGCCCTCCTTGACCGCCGTGGTGGTCATGCTGGCTGGGTCAGATCCTGCCTCAGGCTCTGAGAGGGCAAAGGAACAGATGATTTCCCCCTTGGCCATGGGCACGAGGTATTTTTCCTTCTGGGCTTCAGTCCCGAACCTGTAAAGGCTGCCGCAGCATATGGAGTCGTGCACGGACATGATCACAGCAGTGGAGGCACACGCATAGGCGATTTCGCTCATGGCCAGGGCATAGGACACGGTGTCCATGTCCTCACCGCCATACTCTTCTGGGACCAGCATGCCCAGGAGCCCCAGTTCACCCATCTTTGTCAGGCTCTCTCCGGGGTACTCATGTTTCTGGTCCCGCTCAGCGGCCAGCTCGGCCAGCTCCTTGCGGGCGAACTCCCGGGCCATCTTCTGGATCATGAGCTGTTCTTTATTCAGTGCGAATGTCATCCTGTCCTCCTTCACTCCTGGAAACGTTGTGAGCCCTGAACGTCATTTATCAGGTAAAACAGTGCCTGAGTCCTAAACAATTTCCGGGCGCGATGCAAGCATTCGGCCATTTGAACCTGCCAGGCCTTGATTTTGCCGCCAGTGAAGTGGTACGTCATGATGATGAATCGGTACGACACCAGATCACGAGAGGAGCTGCTGCACGAAGTCCAGGCCCTGCAGGCCAGGCAGGACGAGCTGGAAACCCTGCTCATCGAGTGCAAACGGGCCATGGATGCCAATACCGAGATGAAGAGCCTCTATGAAGTGGCTCAAGATCTGATCGAGCTCAAACGAGCCCAGGAAGCCCTGAAACAGGAGCGTGACTACTTCAAGAACGTGCTTGACAACTCAGCTGATGCCATCGGCATCGTCGACGCCAGGGGCCGTTTCAGGAGATGGAACAAGAGGGCGGAAGAGCTCTTTGGATACAGCTTTGAGGAGCTCAATGGACGATCCGCTTTTGAGCTCTATGCTGACCGGTCCGAACTTGAAGTCATGCTCGAAGGGCTTCGGGAAAAGGGGTATGTCCGGGATTATGAGATTTCGATCAGGACCAAGGAAGGACGCATTCTTCCTTTCGGGATGTCCATCAGCAAGCTGACCGAACAGGGCAAGACCATAGGCAGCGTGTGCGTGGCCCGGGACCTGACCCAGATCAAGCAGGCCGAGACTGCCCTTCGAAAGAGCAAGGAGGCGGCGGAAGCGGCCAATAAAGCCAAGAGCGAGTTTCTGGCCAACATGAGCCATGAGATCCGGACCCCCATGAACGCCATTCTCGGGTTCAGCGAGGCCCTGCTGCACAAGACCGAAGATCAGCGCCACCAGCAGTACCTGCGGACCATTTCCAGCAGCGGTCAAACCCTTCTGGCCCTGATCGACGATATTCTGGACCTGTCCAAGATCGAGGCCGGGCGGCTGGAAGTCAGGCCTGAGCCTCTGGATCTGCGCAGGCTGATCAAGGATCTGCATCTGGTCTTCAGGCCGGAGCTGGAACGTAAAGACCTGGATTTCATTCTGCTTCTTGACCCGAAGCTGCCCCAGTGGCTGCTCCTGGATGAGATCAGGATCCGTCAGATCCTGATGAATCTGGTGGGTAACGCCGTCAAGTTCACCAGGACCGGTTTTGTCCGTCTTGCCGTGCACGGGTTGCCCCTGGAGGGCGATCCGGCCAGGTGCATAGATCTGGTCCTGGAGGTTGAGGACAGCGGGATCGGCATCCCACCTTCCCAGCAGGAGATCATCTTTGAAAATTTTCGACAGCAGGACAATCAGCGGACCAGAGAGTTCGGGGGCACCGGGTTGGGGCTGGCCATCACCCGGAAGCTTGTGGAACTCATGCAGGGCTCCATATCTGTGCACAGCGAAGAGGGCCAGGGAGCCCTGTTTCGGGTCCGACTGCCCAGGGTCGTGGTCATTGATGAGGACCCTGTACAGGCGGGAAGCGAAGACCTGGTTGAGAATGTCCTTTTTGAGCCGCAGACCATCCTGGTGGTGGACGACCACCAGGAGAGCCTCGATCTGATTCAGACCTTTCTCAGGGAAAGCGGCCTTGAAGTGCTGGTAGCCGGAAGCGGCAGCGAGGCCCTGGACAAGGTCGAGCTGCACAAGCCGGGCCTGGCCCTCATGGACGTGCGCATGCCAGGGATGGACGGTTATGCGACGGCCGCCAGGATCAAGCAGGCCCACTACCTTCCGATCATCGCCCTTTCGGCTGCGAGTGAGAAGGAGGACCTGGAAAGGATCACGACCTCTTTTGACGGCTATCTGCCCAAACCGCTCTCCAGGGCTGCTCTGGTGTCCGAGCTGCGGGGCTTTCTGCCCTACCGGACCCCGGAAGGCCTGCAGGACAAGCCCGGGTCGGGTACAGCCCCTTCCTGCCCTCTGGACCTGGACCAGCAGGAGCGGGACAGGCTCGATGCCGAAGTCCGGGAGATTCTGGGGCAGGACGTGCTGCCCAAGATCAGGGAGCTGCAGGAGACCCTGGTCATGGATGAGGTCGAAGTCCTGGCCCTGGAGATGAAGCAGCTGGCTCTGAGGCGTGACCTCCATGCCCTGCTCGATTGGAGCAGCAGGCTGAATGACTTTGTCCAGAACTACGATGTCAGCGGGGTCAAGAGCATGCTGGCCCATGTCCAGAGACAGTTTCAGCCTTCCTGGGCCTCGGGTGCGGAAGAATGCGGGGAAACACGCTCCATGTGAACATCGCTCGTCTTGACCGATGCAGCCCTGAACCGACAGGCCTCAACCATATCCTGAGATGTCAGAAAAACCCTTGATTCTCATTGTCGATGACAACGCCCACAATCTGCAGGTGCTGGGAAGCATCCTCAGAGACAATGGATATCGGACCGCCGTGGCTCAGAACGGTCAGGAAGCCCTGCATTTCGTTCACAAAAAGCGGCCGAGCCTGGTCCTGCTGGACATCATGATGCCTGGAATGGATGGTTTTGAGGTCTGCAACCGACTCAGGACGCTGACCGATGGAGATCCTATTCCGGTTATCTTTCTCAGCGTCCACAGCGAGACCTCTGACAAGGTCAAGGCCTTCCGGGTTGGAGGCGTGGACTACATCACCAAGCCTTTTCAGCAGGAGGAGGTCCTGGCCAGGATTGCGGTCCATCTTCAGCTTCAGGCAACCAAAGAGGCCCTGCAGAGAGCCAACGAAGAGCTGGAGGAGCGGGTCCGCAAGCGGACCTCGGCCCTGACTGAGGCCAACACCAAGCTTGAAGAGGCCAACATCGCCCTGAAAGTCCTGCTGGAGAGAAAAGATGAGTCCAAAAGGCTGTCCGAGGAGAAACTGATCTTCAATGTCCGGCATGGGATCCAGCCTAACCTGGAAAAGCTCCAGGGCACTGACCTGGACAGCTTTCAGTTCCAATACGTCCAGGCCATTCAGGCTCAGCTCAAGGAAGTGACCTCCCCCCTGAAGCGCGACCTCTCCCAGCGGTACTGTCTGACTCCAATGGAGATGCAGCTCGTGGATTTGATCAAGCAGGGCAAGCTGACCAAAGAGATCGCTCACCTGCTCAACGTATCCAAACGGACCATTGACACCCACAGGCAAAACATCCGCAAAAAGCTCGGACTCCAGAACACCGACACCAACCTCCGCACTTTCCTGCTTTCCCTGGACCACCAGATTGAAGATGCCTCTGGTCAGCCCGGCCTCTGGCCTGGCTGAAGGTCGAGGGTTGAGGGAGGATGGTTGAAGGAAGAAAAAAACCACGACTTGTCGCGTGATGACACTCAACTCGGCCAGTTTGAACAGAAAAGAAACTTCACTGCGAAATCAAGTTTCATACGAGCTTAGCCTGTGACAAAGCTCGGATGAAGTTTCATACCAGTCAAATTTTTGCCCTCATGAGTATGACCAGAGACGCAGCTTCTTGTCCTGAAGAATGACCCGGGACGGAGACCTGCCGATCCGGCCAGATACGTAGTTCTTCTAGGTATTATGTACCAATCTTTCCAGTATTGTGTCTTTTGAGGCCTGCAGGTAGTCTTGCCCCTGAAATCGCAAAAAGATTGCGCAGGAGGGGCCTGACCGCCCTCGAGGACGCGCCTGGGGCAAGAGGCCCTGGTCAAGACGCTGTTCACGACCCGTAACGCGAGCCGGATACGGGCTTATGGATGCAGGCAAGGACCGGCAGGGATGTGCAACGTTTTGAGGGCAGTCAGGCAGGGGCCAATCAACCGGAACCCTTTCAACCAGGCAGAAGGAGTGCTCAGTCATGTATCTCACCCAAAAAACCGTGGCCCGGAAGATCCTGATGGGGGTTACGGGGATCTTCCTGCTCCTGTTCATCATCGGGCATATGCTCGGTAACACGACCATTTTTGGCGGCCAGGGCAGCCTGAACAGCTATGCCCATCATATCCACTCCCTGGGCCCGCTGATTTGGCTGGAGCGGATTTTCCTCTCGGCTGTGGCCGTGGTCCACATCGGCTTCGGCATTCTGCTGACTTTGGAGAACCGGCAGGCCAGGCCCACCGGCTACGTCAAGCGCCACTACGTCAGGTCGACGGTCTTTTCCAGGACCATGATCTACAGCGGCCTGGTCATCCTGGCCTTTGTTCTCTTTCACCTCTTTCACTTCACCTTTCGGGTCACCCACCCGGAGATCTCCCACCTGGTGGACTCGGCCGGTCGGCATGACGTCTACTCCATGGTCGTGCTCAGCTTGCAAAAGGGAGTCGTCAGCCTGATCTACATCGTCGGTCTGCTGGCCCTGCTTTTTCACCTGAGCCATGGGGTGCTCAGCCTGTTCCAGACCATGGGCTGGAATTCGGACCGGTTCATCTCCGTCATCGACAAGGCCGGCAAGGGCGCGGCGATCGTTCTGTTCATCGGTTTTATCGCTGTGCCGGTGTCTATTCTTTTAGGTTTTTTGAACAGTTAGGGGGTCATTGTGATCATTGACGGCAAGTGCCCAAGCGGTCCACTGGAAAAGAAGTGGGACAAGCACAGGCAAGACATGAAACTGGTCAATCCGGCCAATAAGCGCAAATATACCATTCTGGTCATCGGCAGCGGTCTGGCTGGAGCTGCGGCAGCGGCCAGCCTTGGAGAGCTGGGGTACAACCTGGAGGTCTTCTGCTATCAGGACAGCACCCGCCGGGCCCATTCCATTGCCGCCCAGGGGGGGATCAACGCCCCGAAGAACTACCCCAATGACGGCGATTCCATCTTCCGGCTCTTTTACGACACGGTCAAGGGCGGCGACTTTCGTTCCAGGGAGGCCAACGTCTTCAGACTGGCCACAGTGAGCAACAACATCATCGATCAATGCGCGGCCCAGGGGGTCCCATTTGCCCGGGACTATGCCGGGTATCTGAGCAACCGCTCCTTTGGCGGGGCCCAGGTCTCGCGGACCTTTTACGCTCGGGGACAGACCGGGCAGCAGCTCCTTCTCGGGGCCTACCAGGCCCTGGCCCGACAGGTCAAAGCAGGGACGGTCCGGGTGCATCCCAGGACTGAAATGGTCGATCTGGTCCTGGTGGACGGGGAGGCCAAAGGGGTTACGGTCCGGGACATGGTCACCGGGGAGGTCTCGAGCTACAGCGGCGATGCGGTCATCCTGGCCTCAGGCGGCTACAGCAACGTCTTCAACCTGTCCACCAACGCCATGGGCTGCAACGTCACCGCTGCCTACCGGGCTTACAAGAAAGGGGCCTATTTCGCCAACCCCTGCTACACCCAGATCCATCCGACCTGCATTCCGGTCAGCGGCGAACACCAGTCCAAGCTGACCCTGATGTCCGAGTCCCTGCGCAACGACGGCCGGATCTGGGTTCCCAAGGCCAAGGGCGACACCCGGAAGCCAGGGGACATTCCAGAACACGAGCGGGATTACTATCTGGAACGCAAGTACCCCAGCTTCGGCAACCTGGCCCCCAGGGACATCTCCTCCAGGTCGGCCAAGGAGGTCTGCGACGAAGGCCGGGGAGTGGGGCCCACCGGGTATGGGGTCTATCTGGATTTTGCCGATGCCATCAACAGGCTGGGCAAACACACCATTGAGGAGCGCTACGGCAACCTGTTCGAGATCTACGAGCGGATCACCGGGGAAGACGCCTACACCCAGCCCATGCGCATCTACCCTGCCCCGCACTACACCATGGGCGGCCTGTGGGTGGACTACAATCTGGAGAGCAATATTCCCGGGCTCTTTGTCCTGGGGGAGGCCAACTTCTCGGACCACGGGGCCAACCGCCTCGGGGCCAGCGCCCTGATGCAGGGGCTGGCCGACGGCTACTTTGTCATCCCCTACACCATTGCCAACTACCTGGCCAGGGCGACCCCGGGCAAGGTCGATGCCTCCCACGAGGCCATGACTCAGTCCCAGGAGCAGGTTCAAAAGAGGATCCGCAGCCTGCTGAACATCAAGGGGACCAAGACGGTCACTGAATTTCACCGCCAGCTGGGGCATATCATGTGGGAAAACTGCGGCATGTCCCGGAGCGAGGCCAAACTGAAGAGGGCCTTGAGCGAGATCCCGGCCCTGCGGGAGGAGTTCTGGCAGAACGTGATCGTGCCCGGCCAGGATCGCAGCCTGAATCAGGAGATCGAAAAAGCCCTGCGGGTGGCCGATTTCCTGGAGTTCGGGGAGCTCATGTGTCACGACGCTCTCAACCGCGAGGAATCGTGCGGCGGGCACTTTCGCGAGGAGTACCAGACTGAGGATCATGAGGCCAAGCGCAACGATGAAGAGTTTTCCTATGTGGCGGCCTGGGAATTTTCCGGAGTGGACACCCAGCCGGCGCTGCACAAGGAGCCCCTTGAATATGAAAACATCGAACTGGCCGTAAGGAGTTACAAGTAATGGAATTGACACTCTATGTCTGGCGGCAGAACGGTCCGGACGACCAGGGCCGGATGGAGCGCATCCAGGCCCAGGACGTCGATCCGGACATGTCCTTTCTGGAAATGCTCGATGAGGTCAATGAAAAGCTGATCAAGACCGGCAAGGAGCCCATTGCCTTTGAGCACGACTGCCGGGAAGGCATCTGCGGTTCCTGCGGGCTGGTCATCAACGGGCTGCCCCATGGACCGGGGGAGCGTTCCTCCACGTGCCAGCTGCACATGCGTCATTTCAACGACGGGGAAGTCCTTTACATCGAGCCCTGGAGGGCCAAGGCCTTCCCGCCGGTCAAGGATCTGATTGTGGACCGCAGCGCCCTGGACACGATCATTCAGGCCGGGGGCTATGTCTCCGTGGGAACCGGAAGAGCCCCGGACGCCCACAGTGTCCTGGTTCCCAAGCCGGAGGCCGACCAGGCCATGGACGCGGCCGAGTGCATCGGATGCGGAGCCTGCGTGGCGGCCTGCCCCAACGGATCGGCCATGCTCTTTGTGGGGGCCAAGGTCTCCCACCTGGCCTCGCTGCCCCAGGGCAAGCTCGAAGCAGCCAAGCGGGTCCAGGACATGACCAGTGTGATGTACGACTGCGGATTCGGAAGCTGCTCCAATCACTATGAGTGCGAAGAGGCCTGTCCCAAGAAGATCAATCTCAAGTTCATCGCCCAGCTGAACCGCGAATACCAGAAATCGCTGTTCACCAAAAAGGAGTCGTGATGCGGACTATCGACGCCAAGTCCATTCATGACCGGGTCAAAAACATGGTCATGGAGGTGGCGACCAACCTTCCCCAGGATGTGGTCACCGCCCTGGAAAAGGCCAAAGCTGAAGAGACCAGCGAATCGGCCCGGGAAATACTGCGTCAGCTTCTGGAGAATGCTCAGCTGGCCAGAGAGTCCGGCCTTCCCCTGTGTCAGGACACCGGGATCGCGGTTTTTTTTGTGGAGATCGGTGTGGATTGCCGCATCCAGGGCGGTCATCTGCAGGATGTTCTCAATCAGGCCATGATTGGGGCCTACAAAGAAGGCTATCTGCGCAAGTCCCTGTGTGATCCTTTGACCAGGGCCAACACCGGGGACAACTCTCCAGCCTTTGTGCACTGGGACTGCGTGCCCGGTGACGGGTTGAAGATAAGCTTCATGGCCAAAGGCGGGGGAAGTGAGAACATGTCCAGGTGCACCATGCTCACCCCGGCTCAGGGATGGTCGGGGATCAAGGAGTTCGTGGTGGGCCGCATGGCCGAGGCCGGGCCCAACCCCTGCCCGCCGACCATTGTCGGGGTGGGCATCGGAGGATCCTTCGACATTGCCCCCAGCCTGGCCAAGAAAGCCTTGTTCCGTCCGCTGACCCAGGCCCATCCGGATCCCGACGTCGCAGCCATGGAAGAGGAGCTCCTGGCCGAGATCAACGACCTGGGAATCGGGCCTATGGGGCTCGGGGGCAAGACCACCAGCCTTGGAGTCAGGATCAACATGTCCCCCTGCCACATTGCCAGTCTGCCCCTGGCCGTCAATGTCCAGTGTCATTCATCCAGGCATCAGGAGGTCCTGTTCTAATGCAGACATATTCTTTGCAGACCCCGCTTCAAGACCAGGATATTCTCAAACTCAGGGCCGGTGATGCCGTTTTGCTTTCAGGGGTCATTTACACGGCCCGGGACGCAGCTCACAAGAGGATCGTCGAAGCCCTGGACCGGGGGGAGGAACCGCCTTTCCCCCTTCAGGGAGCGGTGATCTATTATGTGGGGCCCACACCGGCCCCGCCTGGCCGGCCCATTGGTTCTGCCGGCCCGACCACGAGCTACCGCATGGATTCTTTTGCTCCCAGACTGTACAGCCTGGGGGTCAAGGCCACGATAGGCAAGGGGAAGCGCAGCCCCGAGGTCAAAAAATCCCTGCAGGACAACACTGGAGTCTATTTCGGGGCCACCGGGGGGGCCGGAGCACTGCTCTCCCAGTGCATCGTCAAGGCCGAGGTCATCGCTCACGAAGACCTGGGGCCGGAAGCCATCAGGGCCCTTGAGGTCAAGGATTTTCCAGCCCTGGTGGTCAATGACGCTTATGGCGGGGAGCTCTACGTGAGCCCAAAGTTGCAGGTCGAGGGTTGAGGGTGGAGGACAGAAGTCAGCGCAGCCTCTGGCTGCGCTGACAGGTCGAGGGTGGACGGTTGAGGGAAGAAAAGATCCCCGACGTGCCGTGCAGGGCCTCGACTCGGCCAGTTTGATCAGGGCAGAAACTTTCGGGCTGGCTCCTCTTGCTGCTCCCCTTGATTGCTCCCCTTTTCCAAGGGGATCTGTCCGCAGGACTGAGGGGTCCGGGGAGCTGCCCGTAGGGCTGAGGGGTTCTTTCTTTCGAAGTTTATACGATAAAAATCAGGTGGTTATGGCTAGTCATTCACCCCAAACATGTGCTGGCTGGAATTTCTGTACCGGCGACTGAAAAAACACAACCCAGATTTTCAGTTTTGCCGGCGGCAAAACTGAAAAGGGAGAGAAGCATGAGACGTCAAAACAAGATCGCGGCCGCGATTTCCTCAGCTGTCTACGCCTATCTGGCCATGGAGCAGGCCTCGGCAGAGGCTCAGGCCGCCCGGAAAGTGACAACTGACCAGCGAGCGGTCTTTCAGGCCTCCAGCCCTTGGGCCCTGGCCGGGCGGCAGGCCATCATGGAGCGGAGCACTCAGCTCCAGTTTCGGATGAACAGGTGAATCCAGGCCCTTGAGGTTTTCAGAACACGGTTTTTTCGGCAGAACGTCAATCTGTCTGCACATCAAAGGAGAGGCATATGAGTGAAAAGCACGGTCAACTCGAGGCTGGTTCATTGGAGGAGAAGGTCAAGGTTGACAATCCGTTGAAGGTTCAGGACCTGACTTTTCGGGACGGCCACCAGTCCCTGTTTGCCACCCGGGGACGGACTGAAGACCTGATTCCCATTGCTGAGGAGATGAACAAGGTCGGCTTCTTCGCCATGGAGGTCTGGGGAGGGGCGACCTTTGATTCCATGCACAGATTCCTGGGCGAGGATCCGTGGGAACGGATCAGAACCTTGAAGAAATACATTCCGGACACCCCCTTCTCCATGCTGCTCCGGGGGCAGAACCTGGTCGGGTACCGAAACTATGCCGACGATGTGGCCGAGGCCTTTGCCGAGCGCTGCTGTGTGAACGGCATCGACGTCTTTCGGGTCTTTGACGCCCTGAACGATTACCGGAACTTCGAGACCGTGGTCAAGGAGATCAAGGCCAACAACAAGCATTTCCAGGGCTCGATCTGCTACTCCATGACCGAGGGCCGCATGGGAGGTCAGGTCTACAACCTGCAGTACTACCTGGACAAGGCCAAAGAGCTCGAAGACATGGGGGCGGACACCATCTGCATCAAGGACATGGCCGGGCTCATCGCTCCCTATGACGCCTTTGAGCTCGTCAAGGCCCTGAAGGCCCAGATCAGGGTGCCCATTCACCTGCACAGCCACTTCACTTCGGGAATGGCCGACATGTCCATGCTCAAGGCCATTGAGGCCGGCGTGGACATCATTGACGTCTGCCTCTCCCCCTGGGCCTACAGGACATCCCATCCCGGGCTCGAGCCCCTGGTGGTGGCCCTGCAGGGGACCAACCGGGACACCGGGTTCGACCTCAAGCAGCTGACCAGGTGCTCTGAGCATTTCATCTCCATCACGCCAAAATACCGGCATCTTCTTGATGATCGCATATCCGTGGTCGATACCAACGTGCTCCTGCACCAGACCCCGGGCGGCATGCTCTCCAACCTGGTCAACCAGCTCAGGGAAATGGATGCCATCGACAAGCTGGACCAGGTCTTCAAGGAACTGCCCAGGGTCCGCAAGGAACTCGGACAGGTCCCTCTGGTCACTCCCACCAGCCAGATCGTGGGCACCCAGACCGTGAACAATGTCCTCTTCGACACCCCGGACGAGCGCTACAAGATGATCACGGCCCAGGTCAAAGACTTGTGCTTCGGGCTCTATGGCCAGACACCGGCCGGGATCGATCCCGAGGTCCAGAAAAAGGCCATCAAGGATCACCCCAGGGGGGACAGCCCGTTCACCGGGCGGCCTGCAGACATCCTGGAGCCGGAGCTGGACAAGGCCAAAAAGGATGTCGAAGGGCTGGCCAAGGATATCGACGACGTCCTGATCTACGCCTTGTATCCCACCACCGGCAAGCGGTTCCTGAAGTGGAAGTACGGCCTTGAACCCATTCCTGAAGAGGTCAAGCCCAGGACCTTTGAAGATGCGCAGCGCGAGCAGGAGCTGATTGACAAGGCCAAGAAGGGCCTGCTGGTGGAAAAGCCGGCCAAGGAGGCCCCGCCCAAGGGCGAAGGCCTGCGGACTTTCAATGTTTTTGTGGATGACGAGTACTTTGCCGTGGAAGTGGAACAGGCTGACGGCCAGCCGATGATCACCTCCATCAGCCAGGCCCCAGCTGCCCAGCCAGCCTCCCAGCCCAAGCCTCAGGCCGCCCCGGCTCAGAAGCCTCAGGCCAAGCCGGCCGCTGAGGAGAAAAAGGCTGCCCCTCCGGCATCAGGGACTGGTGTGGAGGCCCCAATGCCGGGCATGATCATCCGCTTCGAGGTCCAGGAAGGGGCCGAAGTCGCCGAAGGCGATACTCTGCTCATCCTGGAGGCCATGAAGATGGAGAACTCCATCAATGCTCCGGCTTCCGGAACGGTGAAAGAGATCAGGTTCAAGGACGGGGACAGCGTCAAAAAAGGCGATGTCCTGGTCGTTATCGGCTGAAGGCAGAATACAGAATGTCGAATGTCGAATGTAGAATGTAGAATGTCGAATGTAGAATGTAGAATTCAGAATTCAGAATTCAGGATAAAGAGTTCAGGATAAAGAGTTCGGAAAAAAAGGACGTTTCAGCTTTGCATGAGCAACGCTGAAAGGATAAGGAGCATGAAGATGCACAAGCGCAAGAAGATCACTGTTGTCGGCGGGGGGAATGTTGGAGCCACTGCAGCTCACTGGGCAGCCTCAAAGGAGCTGGGCGATGTCTGCCTGATCGATATCGTGGAAGGCCTGCCCCAGGGCAAAGGTCTCGACCTTCGGCAGGCTTCCCCTGTTGAGGGTTTTGATTCCGCTGTATTCGGCACCAACGATTACAAGGACACCGCGGATTCGGATATCGTGATCATCACCGCCGGCCTGCCGCGCAAGCCGGGCATGAGCAGGGACGATCTTTTGGCCAAGAACACCCAGATCGTCAAGGAGGTCACCGAGCAGGTGGCCAGATATTCCCCCCAGGCCATTCTGATCGTTGTTTCCAACCCTTTGGACGCCATGGTCTATGTGGCCCACAAGGTCAGCGGTTTCCCCGCCCACCGGGTCATGGGCATGGCAGGGGTCCTTGATGCCGCCAGGTTCAGAGCCTTCATCTCCATGGAGCTCGACGTGTCGGTGGAAGATGTGAATGCCTTCGTCCTGGGCGGCCACGGCGACTCCATGGTCCCCTTGCCCAGGTACAGCACTGTGGCCGGGATCCCTCTGCCCGACCTTCTCCCTGCAGACAAGATCGAGGCCATGGTTGATCGAACCCGGAACGGCGGGGCCGAAATCGTGGGTCTGCTCAAGACTGGAAGTGCATTTTTCGCCCCTTCCGCAGCCGCAGTGCAGATGGCTGAATCCATTCTCAAGGACAAGAAGCGGATCTTCCCGTGTGCTGCGTACTGTGAAAAGGAGTACAATGTCGGCGGATACTTTGTTGGCGTGCCGGTCAAGCTGGGCGCCAACGGCGTGGAAGAGGTCATCGAGATCTCCTTGTTGCCCGAAGAGCAGGAAGGTTTCCAGAAGTCTGTCCAGGCCGTGAAGTCCCTGGTGGAGAAGATCGACGTCTGAAATGACCGCGGCCTGTGGCTGCGATCATTTTGAGGTGTAAAGGCCATGAGGGCGTTGAACGGCTGAGTTTTTCACAAAGGAGTGTGCTATGGCCAAGGAATCAAAACGATTTCGGATTTTGATCGGGAAACCCGGTCTGGACGGCCATGACAGGGGAGCGAAGTGCATTGCCCGCGCCTTGAGGGACGATGGTTTTGAAGTGGTCTATACCGGCATCAGGAGAACTGCGGAGGAAATCGCTGTTGCCGCTGTCCAGGAGGATGTGGATGCCGTCGGCCTTTCCTCCCTCTCCGGCGCCCATTTGCAGCTCTTTCCTGAGGTGGTCAAGGCCCTGAAAAAGCACGATGCCGGAGACATCCCGGTCATCGGCGGAGGGATCATTCCCGAAGAGGACGTCCCTGTTCTCAAGGAGCAGGGTGTTCAGGAGGTCTTTTCTCCCGGGACCCCCATGGAGGACATCCTGAAAACGTTCCGTCAATTGTGCCAGAGATGAGCATGGACATCTCCGACATCCTCAAGGGCATCCAGGCCGGAAAGAACAGGGCCGTTGCCAAGGCCATCTCCATTGTTGAAAACGGGGAGGACGGGGCTGACGATCTGCTCTCCAGGCTGGATCAGTCTCTGCTGCAGAGCTGCATGGTCATGGGGGTCACCGGGGCACCCGGGGCCGGCAAGTCCACCCTGACCGACAAGCTCATCGGTCATTGCCGGGGGTTGGGCAACAGAATCGGCGTCATCGCCATTGATCCCACGTCTCCGATCTCGGGCGGGTCGATCCATGGGGATCGGATCCGGATGATGCAGCATGCTTTGGATACCGAGGTCATTGTCCGCTCCATGGCCACGCGGGGGCGTCTGGGCGGGCTGTGCGCCGCAGCAGGGGCGGTGGTCAGGATCATGGCCAGCGCAGGGTGCAACCCGGTGATCATCGAGACTGTGGGGGTGGGGCAATCAGAGATGGATATCATCCGTATTGCGGATGTCACTGCCCTGGTTTCCGCACCCGGGCTGGGGGACGATATCCAGGCCCTCAAGGCCGGCCTGCTCGAAGTGGCCGATGTCATGGTGGTCAACAAGGCCGATCGCCCCGGGGCGGAGCTGTTGGCTCTGGAGCTGCGGGACGTGGCTCGGAGCAAGGGCCGGGAGGTCATCATGACCGTGGCTTCGGAGGGCAAAGGGATCGATACCCTGTATCAGACCCTGAAAGACATCTTTGAAGAGCATCAAGCTTCGGGCAAGAATGACGCAAGGCGGATCGAGGCCCGAAATATGGAGGTCGTGGACTGGGGGATCGAGCTCCTGAGGCCTTTCCTGGAAAAGTGGAGTCAGGAGGGGCATGGCCAGGAATTCGGCGACCCCAGGGTCAGGGCCAGAAAGCTGGTCGAGTCTCTGCTGGGCAGGGAGTTGGTCTGAGCTCTGTGCCAGCGGCCTGAAGGACCACCGATTGGTCCGTGATGCGGCTGCAAAAACTCATGATGCAGCCGCAGGAATCAGGACACAGGAGCTAGAAGTCAGAGTAATCAAAGAGTTACAATGTGCATGTACAGTCATAAGCCTGCCATTGTGACTTTTTGCTCCAGCGTCTACCACGGTTCGAGCAAAGCTGAACAAACACATGTCGATTGAAGCTAGCCCCAAACAGGACAAGGCATCCCGTTGGGGTCATGCATCACGACCATCTAAAGGGGTGAAGAGCATATGTCCAGGCATCCAAAGCGCAAAGAATGGGAAGACAATGTTCTGAACAAGGTCTTGAGCAAATTTCCCGAACGTCAGTCGGAATTCAAAACTGTGGGCGGGCTCGATCTGAATCGGCTCGGGCTTCCGGAGACCATCGACGACGACTACCTGGAGAAGCTCGGTTTTCCAGGCGAGTATCCCTTTACCCGGGGTGTCCAGCCCACGATGTACAGATCCCGGTTGTGGACCATGCGCCAGTATGCCGGGTTCTCCAATGCTTTCGAGACCAACAAGCGCTACCGGTATCTCCTGGAGCAGGGGCAGACCGGGCTGTCCGTGGCTTTCGACCTTCCGACCCAGATCGGCTTTGACTCCGATCATCCCATGAGCAAGGGAGAGGTAGGCAAGGTCGGCGTGGCCATCGATTCCCTGGCGGACATGGAGGTCCTCTTCGACCAGATCCCTCTGGAAAAGGTCTCCACCTCCATGACCATCAACTCGCCTGCCGCCGTTCTTCTGGCCATGTATGTGGCGGTCGGGGAGAAGCAGGGGGTGCCCAAGGAAAAGATCAAGGGCACCATCCAGAACGACGTGCTCAAGGAGTATGTGGCCAGAGGGACGTACATCTTCCCCCCCCGGCCGAGCCTGCGCCTGATCACCAACATTTTCGAGTGGTGCAGCGGGAACACTCCATCGTTCAACACCATTTCCATTTCCGGCTACCACATCCGGGAGGCCGGGTCCACGGCTGTCCAGGAGGTGGCCTTCACCCTGGCCAATGGATGTGCTTATGTCCAGGCCGCCATTGACGCCGGACTGGATGTGGATGTCTTTGGCAACCGCCTGTCTTTCTTTTTCAACGCCACCACCGACCTGCTGGAGGAAGTGGCCAAGTTCAGGGCGGCCAGGCGGATGTGGGCCAAGATCATGAAGGATCGCTTTCAGGCCAAGAACCCCAAGAGCTGGATGCTCAGGTTCCACACCCAGACCGCCGGGCACACCCTGACCGCCAAGCAGATCGACAACAACGTGGTCCGGGTGACCCTGCAGGCCCTGGCGGCTGTCCTTGGGGGAACCCAGTCCCTGCATACCAACTCCAAGGACGAGGCCCTGACCCTGCCCACTGAGAGCTCAGTCCGGACGGCCCTGCGGACCCAGCAGATCATCGCCCATGAGTCCGGGGTGGCCAACTCCATTGACGTCCTCGGGGGCTCCTACCTGATCGAGGAGTTGACCGACAAGGTGGAGCAGGAGGCCTGGGCCCTGATGGACAAGATCGACGATCTGGGAGGGGTGATTCCGGCCATCGAGCAGGGGTTCATTCAACGTCAGATCGAGGATTCGGCCTACGACTACCAGATGAAGGTGGAGAACAAGGAACGCATCGTGGTCGGAGTGAACGAGTTTCAATCCGAGGAAGACATCAAGGTCCCGCTGTTGAAAATCGATCCGGAAGTGGAACGCAACCAGGTTGAGCGGGTCCAGAAGGTTCGGGCCGTGCGGGATCAGTCCAGAGTGGATCAGGCCCTGAAAGCCCTGTCCAGTGCCGCCAAGAGCGAGGAAAACGTCATGGACCGCATTGTGGATGCGGTCAGGGAGTATGCGACCATCGGCGAAATCTGCCAGGTCATGCGCGAGGTTTTCGGAGAACACAGAGATTAGGTTTCAGCGCTGCCAGCGGCAGGACTGAAGCTCAAAGATGTGCTTGGAAAAACGATACGTTCAGCAACGGCTCTGAGTTAAATCTGCCAGTTTGATCAAGAAAGAAAAGGAATTCATCTATGTCCACGTTGTCCACGCAGGAAAAGATCCAGGAGCTTTTGGATAAAGAGAAAAAAATGCTGGAGATGGGCGGTGAAAAGGCCGTTGCCAAGCACAAGAGCAAGGGCAAGCTCACGGCCCGGGAGCGTCTCCAGCAGTTGTTCGATCCTGGGACCTTCCAGGAGACGGACATGTTCGTCAAACACAGGTGCACCAATTTCGGCATGGCGGATGTGGATATCCCTTCCGAAGGCGTGGTCACAGGCCATGGACTGGTCAGCGGGCGGCCTGTGTGCGCCTACTCCCAGGACTTTACAGCCAGGGCCGGCAGCCTGGGGGAGATGCATGCCAAGAAGATATGCAAGATCATGGACCTGGCCCTCAAGTCCGGGGTGCCCATGGTGGGCATCAACGACTCGGGCGGGGCCAGGATTCAGGAAGGCGTTGACGCTTTGTCCGGCTATGGGCAGATATTCTTTCGCAACTCCAACGCCTCCGGGGTCATTCCCCAGCTATCGGCCATCATGGGGCCCACAGCCGGGGGGGCTGTCTACTCCCCGGCCATGACTGACTGGATCTTCATGGTCAAGCAGTCCAGCTACATGTTCATCACCGGACCTGAGGTCATCAAGTCGGTGACCGGCGAGGAGGTCAGCTTTGAAGATCTGGGCGGAGCCCTGGTCCACAACCAGAAGAGCGGCGTGGCTCATTTTGCCTGCGAAGACGACAGCGACGCCATTGAGCAGATCAAGAAGCTGCTGTCTTTTCTGCCGCTGAACAACATGGAAGACCCACCTGTGCAGCCGTGCCAGGACAGTCCTGAGCGGGTGGACCCGGGTCTGGACACCCTCATCCCGGACAGCGCCAATCAGGCTTACGACATGAAGGACGTTATCCGCTCCATTGTGGACGAGGGTGATTTTTTTGAACCCCATGCCCTGTATGCCACAAACATGCTCATAGGCTTTGCCAGGTTGAACGGTATGCCCATAGGGATCATCGCCAATCAGCCCAAGGTCTATGCAGGATGCCTGGACATCGATGCCTCGGACAAAGCCACGCGGTTCATCCGGTTCTGCGATGCCTTCAACATTCCCATGCTGACGATTGCCGACGTGCCTGGATACCTGCCAGGGACGCAGCAGGAATGGGGAGGGATCATCAGGCACGGGGCCAAGCTCCTGTGGTGCTATTCCGAAGCCACGGTGCCCAAGCTCCTCCTGGTGACCAGGAAATCCTATGGAGGCTCCTATCTGGCCATGTGCTCCCGGGACCTGGGGGCGGATATGGCCTTTGCCTGGCCCACTGCCGAGATTGCGGTCATGGGGGCCTCTGGAGCAGCCAACGTCATCCACAGGAAGACCATCAAGGAAGCTGATGATCCCGAGGCCATGCGCAAGGAGAAGATTCTCGAGTACGAGGACATGTTTTCAAACCCATACAGGGCTGCCAATCGAGGATACATCGATTGCGTGATCCAGCCCAGCCAGACCAGGCCCAGGCTCATTCGGGCCCTGGAGATCCTGCGGGCCAAACGGGAAGCCCGCTCTCCCAAGAAGCACGGCAACATTCCCGTCTGAGATCAATGGGCAAGCAAGGTGAGTTGCATGAAATCATAGCCGAGGGATGTTCGGGAAGAGCTGGGTTACGATTCCAAGCTTGTGTCTGCCCATTGATATAAGGGGTTGGGCCTGTAACCATAAGCTCCTTGTGACAGTATTCAAGATGCAACAATCAAACATGACAGGGGGATGTCATGCTCAAAAAAATCGATCACCTGGGTATTGCGGTCAAGTCTCTTGACGAGGCCATCGCCTTTTATGAGCAAGCGCTGGGTCTGAAGTGTGAAAAAATTGAAGAGGTGGAGACGCAAAAAGTGCGGACAGCCTTTTTCGATCTTGGCGGGATCCATATCGAACTCTTGGAGCCGACCTCTGAGGAGAGCCCCATTGCCAAGTATTTGAGCAAAAATGGGGAAGGCGTTCATCATGTGGCCTACAGCACAGATGACATTGTCGAACAGCTGAACCAGGCCAAAGAGGCGGGGTGCAAGCTGATCAATCCCGAACCGGTGCCGGGGGCAGGGGGTAAAAAAGTGGCATTTCTGCATCCCAAATCGACCCACGGGGTCCTGACCGAATTCTGCAGCAAGGCTTGAGGGTGAAGGAGTCATCGGATGAAGATACACGAATACCAGGCTAAAGAGCTCTTTTCCCGATCCGGGATCCCGGTTCCCCAGGGCGGGACGGCCGAGACCAGGGAAGAGGCTGTGGCAGCAGCTGAAAAGCTGGGCGGATACCCTGTGGTGGTCAAGGCCCAGATTCACGCCGGGGGCCGCGGCAAGGGCGGCGGAGTCAAGCTGGCCAAGTCCCGGGATGAGGTTGAGGCGCTGGCCGGCGAGATCATCAACATGCAACTGGTCACGCCCCAGACCGGGCCCAAAGGGCAGAAGGTCCGGCGAGTGCTCGTGGAGCAGGGGCTGGACATTGAAAAAGAGCTGTACCTCAGTGTCATTCCGGACCGATCCACAGCCAGGGTGGTCATCATGGCCAGCGAGGCCGGAGGCATGGACATTGAGCAGGTGGCCGAGGAGACGCCGGAAAAGATCATCAAGGTCGCTGTGGACCCTCTGGTTGGCGTGCAGCCATTCCATTGCCGGCGTCTGGCCTTTGGTCTCGGGCTGAGCCCTGAGGCCCGAAAGGAGTTCATGGGGCTGGTAGGCAATCTCTACCGGCTCTTTGTAGGGCAGGATTGCTCCCTGGCCGAGATCAACCCCCTGGTTGTGACCAAAGATCAGAGGGTCCTGGCCTTGGATGCCAAGCTCAGCTTTGACGACAACGCGCTTTACAGGCATAAGGATATTGTCGATCTGCGGGACTTTGCCGAGGAGGATCCACTGGAGGTGGAAGCCTCATCCTACGGGCTCAATTACATCAAGATGGACGGCAACGTCGGGAATATGGTCAATGGGGCCGGACTGGCCATGGCCACCATGGACATCATCAAGAAGGCCGGGGCTGAACCGGCCAACTTTCTCGATGTCGGCGGCGGGGCCAATGCAGAGATGGTCGAGAACGGGTTTCGGATCATCCTCAACGATCCAAGCGTCAAGTGCATTTTCATCAATATCTTCGGCGGCATTCTTCGTTGTGATGTGTTGGCTCAGGGAGTGGTCCAGGCCGCGACCAAGGTCGGACTGAACGTTCCGGTGGTGGTGCGCATGGAAGGGACCAATGTAGAACAGGGGAGGCAGATCCTGCAGGATTCAGGGCTGGATCTCAGAACAGCCAGGGATCTGGCAGAGGCGGCCAAAGAAGTGGCCGCCATTGCCGGCTCGTAATAAGGATAGATCATGAGCATATTCGTGAATTCGGAAACTCGAGTTGTGGTTCAGGGTATTACCGGGCGTGAAGGCCAGTTTCACACCAGGCAGTGCGTTCAGTACGGGACCAAGGTGGTTGCTGGAACCACACCGGGCAAGGGCGGCCAGAGCATGGACTCCATTCCGGTCTTTGACACGGTCAGGGAGGCAGTCGAGAAGGCCGGGGCCAACTGCAGCCTGATCTTTGTGCCCCCGGCCTTTGCCGCCGACGCGATCATGGAGGCCACTGATGCCGGAGTGGAGGTGATTGTGGCTATCACCGAGGGCATTCCGGTCCTGGATATGATGAAGGTCAAAAACGTGCTTCAAGGCAAGTCCACCAGGCTGATCGGCCCCAACTGCCCCGGGGTCATCACTCCCGGGGAATGCAAGATCGGCATCATGCCTGGGGTGATTCACAAGCAGGGCGGCCCTATCGGGGTGGTGTCCCGTTCCGGGACCCTGACCTACGAGGTGGTCCATCAGTTGACCCAGCAGGGGATCGGGCAGACGACCTGTCTGGGCATTGGCGGGGACCCGATCAACGGCACGGACTTCATCGATTGTCTGCAGGCCTTTGAGCAGGACCCGCAGACCAAAGGGGTGGTCATGGTCGGAGAGATAGGCGGCGATGCCGAGGAGAAGGCAGCGGAATTCGTCAAAGCCACTATGACCAAGCCGGTGGTGGGCTTCATCGCCGGGTTGACCGCCCCCCCCGGGCGGCGCATGGGGCATGCCGGGGCCATCGTCAGCGGTAAGAGCGGCACGGCTCAAGGCAAGATCGAGGCCATGCAGACCGGGGGGATCAAGGTCTGTGAGGACCTGGGGGCGCTGGGGTCTTTTTGCGCCCAGGCCTTCAACGCGCTGTGAGGCTGTGCCCGGGAAGCATGTCAGCGCGGCCTCCGACTGCGCTGAATATTTGGGTTTGGACTGAAGAAGCAGACTGAGGGGATCTTCCTCATGATGGTTCATATGAGGCGGAACTGGCTGCCATGGTTCAAGGCAGCTGGAAAAACCGGGCCGCTTCTCTGCGGCGCCAAAGGAGGTCTGAGTCAGGAAAGAAAAAGTTGAAGTTTCAAGGCGGTGATGGTGGTGTCTTCCAAGCAAACTAAGGAGGGGCCGGGTATGTCAAATGCGTATGAAAGAGCCTATCAACGTTCCATTCAGGATCCGGAGGGGTTCTGGGGAGAGGTTGCTGAAGACTGTCATTGGTACAAGCGCTGGGACAAGGTGCTCGATGATTCAAAGGTCCCATTTTATCGCTGGTTCGTCGGTGGTCAGGTCAACACCTGCTACAATGCCCTGGACCTGCATGTTGAAAACGGGCGAGGCGGTCAAGCCGCCCTGATTTACGACAGTCCGGTCACGGATACGCTCAGGACCTTCACCTACAATGAGCTCAGAGACCTGGTGGCCAGGTTCGCCGGGGCTCTTCAGGACCAGGGCATCACCAAGGGGGATCGGGTGATCATCTACATGCCCATGATCCCTGAAGCGGCCATTGCCATGCTGGCTTGCGCCAGGCTCGGGGCCATCCATTCAGTTGTCTTCGGAGGGTTTGCCGCCAACGAACTGTCCACCCGAATCGATGACGCCAAACCCAAGCTGGTGGTCTCGGCTTCGTGCGGCATTGAGGTCAGCCGGGTGGTGGAGTACAAGCCCCTTCTGGACAAGGCCATTGACCTGTCCTCATCCAAACCCGAGCACTGCATTATTTTTCAGCGTCCCATGGCCAAGGCAGAGATGGTCTCCGGCAGGGATCTGGACTGGGAAGAGGTCATGTCCAGAGCCAGACCAGCAGAATGCGTTCCTCTGCAAGCCACCGATCCCCTGTATATCCTGTATACCTCCGGGACCACCGGCCAGCCCAAAGGCGTTGTGCGGGACAATGGCGGACACCTGGTGGCCCTGAAGTGGACCATGAAGGCCATCTATGACGTTGACCCAGGCGATGTCTACTGGGCGGCTTCAGATATCGGCTGGGTCGTGGGACACTCGTACATCATTTATGCCCCCCTGTTCAAAGGATGCACGAGCATCATGTTTGAGGGCAAGCCTGTGGGGACTCCAGATGCCGGTGTGTTCTGGCGGGTTATCTCGCAGCACAAGGTGAAAACGATGTTTACGGCCCCGACCGCATTCCGGGCCATCAAACAGCGCGATCCCAGGGCTGAACTGCTCAAAGACTACGACATCTCCAATTTCAAATATTTGTTCCTGGCTGGTGAACGCCTGGATCCGGACACCTTGCACTGGGCCGAGAACCACCTTAAGGTCCCGGTCATCGATCACTGGTGGCAGACTGAGACAGCCTGGGCTATTGCCGCCAATTGCGCCGGACTGCATCGATTCCCGATCAAGCCGGGTTCACCCACCAAGGCAGCCCCGGGCTGGAACCTGAAAGTTCTCGATCCAGACAGCAACCCCGTTCCTGCCGGGGAGATCGGGACCCTGACCGTGAAGCTGCCTCTGCCTCCCGGGGCCCTGCCAACATTGTGGCAGAATGACGAGGGCTTTGTACAAAAATACCTCTCTGAGTTTCCAGGGCATTACACCACTGCTGATGCCGGGTTCATCGATGATGAAGACTACGTGTTCGTGATGTCCAGAACAGATGACATCATCAACGTGGCCGGACATCGCCTGTCCACTGGAGCTATGGAAGAGATTTTGGCTGATCATCCAGATGTGGCTGAGTGTGCTGTTGTGGGGGTGGAAGACGAGCTCAAGGGCCAGATGCCCATTGGTTTTGTAGTCCTCAGTGCTGGAGTGGAGCGGGATGAGGCCGAGATCGAAAAAGAGTGCGTTCAGATGATCCGGGACCGGATCGGGCCTGTGGCTGCCTTCAAGCACGCTGCCGTGGTCAAGAGATTGCCCAAGACGCGTTCGGGCAAAGTGCTGCGGGGAACGATCCAGAAGATCGCCGATAACAAGGAATACCGAATTCCGGCCACTATTGACGATCCTGAGATTCTGAGCGAAATGGAAGCCAGCCTGGTGAATCTGGGCTACGCCAAATCCAGAAAGAGTTAGGGCGGGAAATGGTGGTGGAGGTCCTTTTTGCGTATCTTGACTCTACCTGCAAAGGTACTTTTCTTGAGTCGCTCGAGGCAACAGAAGAATCTTTTTTAAAAGATTCTTCTTAACGTATTCTATTGATAGTAATGGATGCAGTCAAGAATGTCAAGTGGTGGTAATCCTGATCCAGGGTTGACCCATTATTCTTATCGCTTCTCGTGAAGAATAATGGATGAAGGTTTGTAACATACTTCGGTGCGGGGAAAAAGCTGCAAAGAGTGACCGCAGGTCATTTTTTTGCAGCTTTTTGATTTTTATAAGTTTATCTGCAATCCTTTTATCAGCTGTGATGCATTCGGTACAAAAAGAGGAGTCAAAATTGAGCGAATGCATCTTGACTTTTAACAGAAATAAGAAGTAGGGTACCGCAAAAAATAAGACTAGGCTTGTAAAAGCAGAGCATAAACTGTCCTGATCGAAAGAGGGGGAACAAGCAGTCATGAGTGAGAAAGGTCAGAAAATGCAGCGAAAACGTCAAGACGTGTATAAGGATGCTCAACCGGCATCTTTCGGGCAGAGGAAGGTTGAGTTCACGGGCATGGGCCGAAAGGTGGGCAACACCTTCAAGTCCTGCCGTGATGTCGTCTGCGTCGAGGCCTGCCGGACTCCCTATGGCAGAGTTGGCGGACAATTGAAGCAGTATGATGCCCCTCAGCTGGGCGCACTGGCCATCCAGGAACTCATGCGCAGGGTCGAGGGTCGAGTGGGTCCGGATGAAGTAGACTATGTGATCATGGGTCAGGTCGTTCCGGCCGGCTGCGGGCAGGTGCCGGGGCGGCAGGCTTCCATTCTGGCGGGTCTGCCCGAATCAGTGCCCTGCATTACGGTCAACAAGGTCTGCTCCTCAGGCATCAAGACCCTGGACCTGGCTGTGCAGATGATTCAGCTCGGCCGGGCCGAGGTGGTCATTGCCGGCGGACAGGAGTCCATGTCCAACTGCCCCTTTGCCCTGCCTGAAATGCGTTTCGGGAAGAGAATGGGGCTTCCCCATGCCCAGGCTACAGACCTGATGGTCTATGATGGGCTCTGGGACCCTTTCTACAACAGGCATATGGCCCTGCATGGCTCGGAAACGAGCGATGAGTTCGGCTTCTCCAGAGAAGACAATGACGAATGGGCCCTGCACTCCCAAATGGCTGCCAAGAAGGCCATGGAGAGCGGCTGGCTGAACGATGAGATCTTTCCGGTGGAGGTCAAAGCGGGCAAGAAGACGGAATTCATGACCCAGGACGAGCAGCCAAGGCCGGAGACAACCCTTGAGGGCCTGGCCAAGCTGCCCCCGGTCTTCAACCATCAGAGCAGCGTCACCGGTCAGCCGGGGACAGTCACTGCCGGCAATGCTCCGGGGATCAATGACGGCGGGGATGTCTGCCTGTTCATGAGCCGGGACAAGGCCGAGGAGCTCGGCCTCAAGCCCCTGTTCACCGTTCTGGACTATGCCGAGGTCTCCCAGCCCACCAAAGACATCGCCACAGTTCCGGGTCTGGCCATCTCCAAGCTCTTTGAGCAGAACCAGATGACGCCTTCCGATGTGGACCTGATCGAGATCAATGAAGCCTTTGCCGCCGTGGCCCTGATCAGCTCCCGGAGCATTCTGGGGCTGACCAAGGAGGAGATGAAGGCCAAGGTCAATGTCAACGGCAGCGCCATAGCCTACGGGCATCCTATTGGAGCCACCGGGGCCAGAATCGTGATGACCCTGGCCTACGAGCTGCGCAGACGGGGCGGCGGGCTCGGGGTGTGCGGGATCTGCTCCGGACTGGCCCAGGGTGATTCAATGCTCCTTCAGGTGGAGCCCTGAGAGGTCAGAGGACAGAAGTCAGAGGTCAGAGGACAGAGGTCAGAGGACAGCCCTGCCGCTGGTCGCAGACGCCCAGTTTGATCAGGGCAGAAACTCTGTCACATACTCTGAGAGATTGCTTCACTACGTTCGCAATGACGAGCCAAGCATCTTCTCCGTAGCTGAGACCCTAGCCGTCATTGCGAGGAGTCTACGACGAAGCAATCTCAAGAAGGTATGGTGAGTTTCATACGAGCGCATCCTCTGGCTGCGCTGAATATTTAGGTTTGGACTGAAGAAGGAACCTCAGAAACCCCCTGAGTGCAAGTGCCTGTGGTGTTGAAAGTTGGTCGCTTGTGAGTCGTGTCGCAACGGCTGATGTGGTGTTGGACAGTCTGAGTGGGCTGGCCTTAGGGACAAGGCCGCCCTACCTGGGAAGAAGTCTGGGTTCCGGGTAGGCCGCCGTTTTCCAAACGGCCGGCCCTGGGGCCAGGTTTATCAGAAGAGAACAGGCTCTGGGAAAGATTTCATACGCGAAAACACTGGTCAGAAGACTGAAAGGCTGATTGCGGGATTGAGGAGGCTGTAAGGCATTGTGCCGGCTGAAAGATTGCCGGTGCAGGGCTTTAAGGGCTTTCATTCCTGAGAGGCCAAGAATCTCAAAGCGGACGTAAGGAGGGCAACAATGGCAGTCAAGACGATCATGGTCATCGGGGCAGGGCAGATGGGCAACGGGATTGCCCAGGTCGGAGCTCAGGCCGGCTATGACCTGATTTTAACCGATATTTCCCAGGATCTCGTGGACAAGGGCATGGCCAATGTGGAGAAGAACCTCTCCAGAATGGTCAAAAAAGACAAGATCACGGATGAGGACAAGCAGAAGACCCTTTCCAGGATCGCTCCGGTGGTCGGTTTGGACAGGGCCTCTGAATGCGACCTGGCGATCGAGGCCGTGGTCGAGAGCATGGAGGTCAAGGCCAAGGTCTTTTCCGAGCTGGACCGGCTGGCTCCCAAAGAGGCCATCCTGGCCAGCAACACCTCTTCCCTGCCCATCACCAGCATTGCCGCCAGAACACAGCGGCCGGGCAAGGTCATCGGCATGCACTTCATGAACCCGGTTCCGGTGATGAAGCTGGTGGAGGTGATCAATGGACTGGCCACCGAGCCCGAGGTCACCCAAACCATCAAAGAGGTGTCCGAGGCCATGGGCAAGATTGCCGTGGAATGCCGCGATGTCCCGGGATTCGTGTCCAACCGGGTGCTCATGGTCATGCTCAACGAAGCCCTGTGGGAGCTTTACGAGGGTGTTGCCTCAGCAGAGGGGATCGATCAGATCATGAAGCTGGGCATGAACCATCCCATGGGACCTCTGGCCCTGGCCGACCTGATCGGGCTGGACACGGTCCTGGCTATTTTGAACGTTCTTCTGGATGGTTACGGCGACCCGAAATACCGACCCTGTCCCCTGCTCAAGTCTTATGTCAATGCCGGCTGGCTGGGACGAAAGACCGGGAAGGGGATATATGACTACTGATTGTATGGTGCGATCAAGGTGAACTTCATTTTGACCCATATATCCACAAAGAGAGTCGAGCATGGAGTTCAAAGTGGTCGCACAATGAGATCAGATGGGTCGCGGGGCGTGAACTCACACCTCAATCAAAATCCAATGATTCAACGCATCCAGAGACTGCGTTGACGGAGGGACAGATGTACTTTGCCAAAGAGGTCTTGGATCAGTGCTCCACACTGAAGAAGCAATGGGAAGACGAGGTCAGACGCCTGGTCAACAAATCCGGGGAACGCAAGGATCGCTTCTCCACCATCTCAGACCATGAAATCAAGAGCCTCTATACGCCTGAAGACATTCAGGATATGGACTTTGCCCGGGATATCAACTTTCCAGGGCAGTTCCCCTTCACCAGGGGGAACCAGGCCACTGGGTACCGGGGCCGGCTGTGGACCTTCCGGATGTTTTCCGGGATGGGTACCGCCAGGGAAACCAACGAGCGGTGGCACCTGCTCCTGAACGCCGGACAAACCGGACTGAGCACGGCCTTCGATTTTCCCTCCCTGATGGGCTACGACTCGGACAGTCCGAAAGCCGTCGGGGAGTGCGGCAAGTGCGGTGTGGCCATCGACACCCTGGAGGACTTTGAGATTCTGGTGGACCGCATTCCTCTGGGAGAGGTGACCACATCCATGACCATCAATCCCCCGGCCACGGTCATGTGGGCCATGTACTGCGCCTGCGCCGAGAAGCAGGGCGTGCCTCTGGATCGGATCGGGGGCACGATCCAAAACGACATGCTCAAGGAGTTCATCGCCCAGAAGACCTTCATGCTCCCGCCCGAGCCGTCCATCAAGCTCATCAGCGATACAGTGGAGTTCGGGACCAAACACGTCCCCCGCTGGAACACCATCTCCATCAGCGGCTACCACATCCGCGAAGCCGGTTCGACCGCGGTTCAGGAGCTGGCCTTCACCCTCAGGGACGGCATGGAGTATGTGGAGGACGTCATCAACCGCAAGGGGCTTCATCCGGATGAATTCGCCCCCAGGCTCTCTTTCTTTTTCAATGCCCACATCGATTTTTTTGAAGAGATCTGCAAGATGCGCGCGGCCAGGAGGATCTGGGCCAAGGTCATGCGCGACCGCTATAAGGCCAAGAACGAACGTTCCTGGTGGATGCGCTTCCATACCCAGACCGCAGGCTGCTCGCTCACTGCCCAGCAGCCCTACAACAACGTCGTCCGGACAGCCACTGAGGCCCTGTCCGCAGTCCTGGGCGGAACCCAGTCACTGCACACCAACTCCCTGGACGAGGTCTGGTGCCTGCCGACCGACCACGCGGTTCAGATTGCCCTGCGCACGCAGCAGATCATTGCCGAGGAAACAGGGGTGGCCAATACCCTCGATCCCCTGGCAGGCTCCTACTTCGTGGAAAAACTGACCAATGAGATGGAGGAGCAGGCCTGGGAGTACATTGAAAAGATCGACAATATGGGCGGCATGTTGGCAGCCATCGAGCAGGGGTTCCCGCAGATGGAGATCGCAGATGCAGCCTATCGCTTTCAGCAGCAGATCGAGTCAAAGGACAAGATCATGGTCGGGGTGAACAAGTACGTGACTGAAGAGGCCGATGAATGCCCAATCCTGGATATGGATGAGCAGATTGAACAGAGTCAGCTCCAACGGTTGAACGAGGTCAAGCGCAAGAGGGATTCCAAGGCCTTGAAACGCAGCCTGGACGACTTGAGGAAGGCCTGTGAACGTGGCGACAATGTGATGCCTCTGTGCATCGAAGCGGTCAAGAATCTGGCCACGGAACAGGAAATCTGTGACGTCTACCGCGAGGTGTACGGCGAATACCAAGATCCGGGATTGTTTTGAACCTATTCGTGCTTTATGGCGGTATGACAACGGAGTGTTTCTATGGGACAGAAAAAGATTCGAATCATGGTAGCCAAACCCGGACTCGACGGTCATGACCGGGGAGCGAGAGTTTTGGCCAGGGCCTTTCGTGATGCGGGATTTGAAGTGGTCTATACCGGGTGTCACCAGACTCCGGAACAGATTGTGGCCGCAGCCCTGCAGGAGGATGTGGACTGTGTGGGCTTGAGCTGCCTGTCCGGGGCGCACAAGCACCTCTTTCCCAAAGTGGTGGAGCTGCTGAAAGACAAAGGGGCTGAGGACATTCAGGTCATCGGCGGAGGGATCATTCCCAAGCAGGACTTTCAATTCCTCTACGACAAGGGCATCAAGGAGGTCTTCACCCCGGGGACTCCGCTGGACCGCATCATCAGCTGGGTGAACACCAACATTCAAACCAGAGACGATCTCTAAATGTGTGCCGGGCAACAATCGAACGAGACCGTTGTGCAGGAGAGAGTGGACAGGGTCAGATCCGGGGATGTCCGATTCGTCTCCAGGCTTATCCGCAAGCTTGAAGACGGATCGCTTCCGGCCAAGGAGGTGGTCAAGGCCTTGTACCCCCATACGGGGAAAGCCAGGGTCATTGGACTGACGGGTGCACCAGGGGCAGGCAAGTCCACTTTGAGCGACGCTCTGATCACCTGCTATCGCAAGCAGGGCAAGGATGTAGGTGTCCTGGCCGTGGACCCGACCAGTCCCTTCACCGGAGGAGCCATTCTCGGGGACCGGGTCAGAATGCAGAAGCACGCCGAAGACCCGCACGTCTATGTCCGGAGCTTTGCCACCAGGGGCGCTCTGGGGGGGCTTGCCGATGCAGTGGACGATGCCGTGCATGTGCTCGATGCCATGGGCAAGGACATCGTTTTGATAGAAACCGTGGGCATCGGTCAGTCAGAAGTGGACATCATGAACAATGCCCACTCAGTGGTCCTGGTTTTGACTCCCGGGATGGGGGATGAAGTGCAGACCATCAAGGCCGGCGTGATGGAAGTGGCCGACCTCTTTGTGATCAACAAGGCTGATCGTCCTGGAACGGCCAAGCTCTATCAGGAACTCAACCGGGCCCTGGACATGGCTCCCGACTTTCCGTCTGGTTGGCGACCGCCCATTCTCAAGGTCGAAAACCTGATGCAGCCCAAGGAGTTCCTGGCCAAGGTGGACGAGCTGCGCTCCAAGCTGGATGAGCACTTTCAGATTCTGGTGGACACAGAGATATTGGCCGCCCGGGAACGGCGCAAGGCCAAAGTTCAGTTCAGGCATTCCCTGCAGCGCTCGATTCTCGAACCAGTCCTGGTGGAGCTTGAATCCTCAGGCAAGATGGAGTCCTTGCTGAAGAAGCTGTTGGACAAGCAGACAGATCCCTACAGCCTGGCCGAAGAGGTGGCCTACTGGCATCAAAAGCGTCAAGAGTGATCTGAAGGGGGCATGATATGCCCCTTTTTTGGTGGGGCATCGACGAAAGTCGTGCCGAGGCCGGTCATCAATGGGGATGGGCGATGAACTGACCCCTGGAAGTGACCGCTGGTCAACGCGCATTTAAGGAGGTCAAGGACATGGCGTATGAAACAGTCTTGGTTGATGTCTCGGAATACATCGGGACGATCACCCTGAACAGGCCGGAGCAGATGAACACCTTCAATTCCATTCTGGCCAGGGAGTTTGTCGCCGCACTGCAGGAGATGGAAGACGATTCCGAGGTCAGGGTGGTTGTGGTCAAGGGCCAGGGCAAGGCCTTCTGTGCCGGGATAGATGTCAAGGAACTCGAAGGCAAGAATGGACTGGGCTACTACAAGTGGGTGCAGCTGATGGAAGAGATGAGCTTGCAGATAGCCCGCATGGGAACCCCGGTCATCGCCAGTGTTCAGGACATTGCCGTGGCCAACGGCATCGGAATCGTGGCCTCGGCCGATCTGGCCCTGGCTGCCGAGGGAGCCAGGTTCGGAGCCACAGCGATCAATGTGGGGCTGTTCTGCATGGGACCTGCCGTGCCGCTGGCCCGGAACCTGGGAAAGAAAAAGGCCCTGGAGCTCCTGCTCACCGGGGATATGATCGATGCCCAGGAAGCCCACAGGATCGGACTGGTCAACCACGTTGTCCCCAAGGATAAACTGACCGAGGAGACGGTCAATATGGCCCGGAAATTGACCCAGAAAAGCCCTCTGGCTTTGCAGCTCGGCAAGCGCTCCTACTATCAGATGCTGGATATGGAGTATGATAAGGCTTTTGAACTGGTGAACAACCACTTTGCCCTCTTGTGCACTTCAGAAGATGCCCACGAGGGAGTTTCCGCCTTTCTGGAAAAGCGAAGCCCGAACTGGAAATACGCATGATAACCAGTGCGCTGCTTGAACGCTGTTTGGTGTTCAGGGGGCGCGTTCACCTCAGAATCATGGTTTGAGTCTGCTGACACGTGTGGTCAAGGAAAGCGTTTCATACACTCACAACTTGCAGGAGGTCTTCGATGGGACTGGATGGATTGTACCGAGAGGTCATGCAAATCAATGTGACCGACGACAAAGACAAACAGAAGGAGGCGGCTAAGGCGTTTTTTGAGAAACTCAACTTTATGGACAAGCCCGAGTATTTCAACTGGGCCGAAGAGATCTTTGAAGGACTCCATGTCAAGGAGAGAGGGGATAAGACCGCCCTGTTCTGGGCCAGCCTGGTCGACGATCAGGAAAGGAGCCTGACCTACAGCCAGATGGCTGCGAGTGCGAACAAGCTCTTGAATCTGCTCAGGAAAAATGGGGTGGACAAGGGCGACAACGTGTACATGATGATCCCCATTGTCCCGGAAACCTGGATCGTCAGCCTGGCCGCAGTCAAGGGAGGGCTGGTGGCCGTGCCCACAGCCACATCGATGACGGTCAGGGAGCTCAACTTCAGGTTCGAGGCTTACCCGCCTGATGTGATCATCGTTGACGAGGCATCGCTTGAGCCCATGAACCAGGCCCTGGCCGACACGGGCTGCTCGCCCAAGGTCAAGCTGATCGTGGGCAATGCCGGCGGATGGACCAGTTTTGCGGACATTGAGTCCGAGGCTGATCAGGCCGAGGCAGCCAAGACCAAGTCTGACGACACCCTGATTTGCTTCTTCACCTCAGGGACCACAGGGCTGCCCAAGCTTGTCGGGCACTCAGCCATGTCCTACCCCCTGGGGCATCTGTCCACAGCAGTGATGATCGGACTCAAACCGGATGACGTGCACCACAACTTGAGTGCCCCCGGTTGGGCCAAATGGGCCTGGAGCTCCTTCTTTGCCCCTCTGAATGTTGGGGCCACGGCCACCGCGTTTCACTTTACCGCCCTGGACGGAAACAAATACTTGGACTTCTTGACCAAGTACAAGGTGTCCACCTTTTGCGCCCCGCCCACGGCCTGGAGGATGTTCATCGGTCTGGACCTGAGCAAGTTCGACTTTTCTTTTCTCAGGCAGTCCGTCAGCGCCGGGGAGCCCTTGAACCCTGAAGTGATCCAGCAGTGGAAGAAGCACACCGGAACAGAGATCCGGGACTTCTACGGGCAGACAGAGTCCACGGCCATGATTGGCAACGCGCCGTGGATGGAAGGCAAGATGCGGGCGGGTTCCTTTGGCGAACCGTCCTTCATGTACGACATCACCCTGGCCGACGATGAAGGCAATGAGATCACGGAAACGGATGAGGTCGGGCATATCGTGGTCCGGCTGGACAGGTGGCGGGCTGTGGGCCTGTTCACCGAGTACATCGGCAACCCGGAGAAGATGAAGGAGGTTTTTGTCGGCAATTTCTACTACACCGGCGACCGGGCCATGAAGGACAAGGACGGATACTGGTGGTTCGTGGGCCGGGCCGATGACGTGATCAAGTCCTCGGACTTCCGGGTCGGACCGTTCGAGGTGGAGAGCACCCTGGTGGAGCATCCAGCCGTGGCAGAGGCGGCTGTGGTCGGGAGCCCTGACCCCAAGCGCTATCAGCTGGTCAAGGCTTATGTCATCCTGAGCAAGGGCTATGAGCCCTCCAAGGAGCTGGCCCTGGAGCTGTTCAAGCACACCATAGGCATTCTGGCCAAGTTCAAGATCCCCAGGATCATTGAGTTTGTGCCAGAGGTTCCCAAGACCATCAGCGGCAAGATCAGGCGGATCGAGCTGCGGGAACAGGAGGTGGACAAGAAGAGCCAGGGCAAGGATCGCGGGGAGTACGAATACTTTTACCAGGATTTCCCGGAACTGAGCTCCAAAAAGTAAGCATGGCGACTCCTTGAGACGAGACCTACAAGCGGATTGACCCCAACTCATCGGGAATCAATCAGGAGGCATTGCTGATGAAGGAACAACTCTACAAAAAAGAGATTTTTGTCACCATATTGTTTGCAGTTATCCTTATGATATTCGGGCACTTCGCCCAGATATTCAAGCTTTTCCCCAGCCTGCAGGGCGGCAGCTTCTGGGGTTTTCCAGTCCACTACATCATTCCAATTCTCATGGGGTGGTTCGGGCTGCTCATTTTGACCATCATCATGGCCGTGGTCCTGAACAAGCTCGACGATGACATGGACGCCTACACCAAATCCGTGGGCAACAGCGACTCATCCTCCCAAAGCTGATCAACCCAAAGAGGTGAACTATGGAATCTCAGTCATTGGAATTCGTTCTTCCGAACATCTGGATCGGCGTGGCCATGGTCATTGCCCTGTTTGTCGTCTTTTACTACGTGGGCTGGGTCTCGGCCAAGAAGACAGCCAGTGAAGCGGATCTCTACGCTGCCGGCTTCTCCATCGGCCCGATCACCAACGGGCTGGGCATGGGAGCCACCTGGGCCAGCCTGGCCACCTTCATGGGGGTCATCGCCCTGATCTACAAGCTCCAGGCGCCCTTTGTCTACCTGTGGATCCAGTGGGCCCTGTCCATTCCGCTTTTGACCCTGCTCTACGGGACCTGTCTGCGCAGGATGAAGGCCTTCACCCCGGCCTCGTTCATCAAGGTCCGCTACGGCAACAAACCGGCCATGGTCATCATCGCCTGGATGTGCCTGGCAATGGTCATGTACGCCCTGGGGCAGATGATCGGCCTGGGCCTGGCCTTTGAGGTCCTGTTCGGCCTGAAGTACAGTTACGCCCTGATCATCGTGGGCGCGGCCACCGTGGGGTTCATCACCATGGGCGGCATGTATGGAGCCTCCTACAATGCCGCCTTTCAGATGGTGGTCATGACCATCGCCATCGTGGTCCCCATGGGGGCGATCATGAAGGCCATGGGCTCCTCGGGGTGGTGGTTCCCCCCCTTGGCTTACGGAGACATGGTCCCGGGCATGCTCAAGCAGATCCCGACCTTCTTCGACATGAAGTACGACTACCGCTGGTACTTCGCCCTGATACCGGCCTTCACCCTGGGCCCCATCGCCCTGCCCCACCTGGCCATGCGGATCTTCACCTCCTCCAGCGTCAAGAGCGCCCGCTGGTCGGTGGTCTGGTTCATTCTCTTCCTGGGCCTTCTGTTTTCAGGAACTTATGCGGCCGGGTTTGCCGGGAACTTCTTCACGGCCACCACCGGGAAAGAGATTGCCAAGCCTGACCAGACCATCCTGATCCTGAACGTGTTCTACAACCCGACCATTGTGGCCGCCTTTGTCCTCGGCGGGGCCGTGGCCGCAGGCCTGTCCACCATTGGGGGGAACCTGATGGCCATTGCCGGGCTTGTCGGCAGCGACCTCCTGGGCATTCTGGCCCCGAAGATGGATTCCAAGAAGAAGCTGCGCTGGGGCTACGTGGCCCTGGCCATCGGTGGGGTGGCCACCATCCTGTTGGCCTTCAAGCCCCCGCCATTCCTGGTCACCAGCATCCTCTGGGCCTTCGGGCTGCTGGCCACCACCACCACACCGGGCATCCTGCTCGGGGTCTGGTGGAAGCAGGCCAACAATGTGGCCCTGCTCATCACCTCCATTGTCTGCGGTCTGATCTACATCGTCGTCTCCCCCCATGTCCTGTCCGGGATCGTGGTGGGCAAGGGCCTGGTGGCCGCCCTGGGCATGGCTTCAGCTATGCTCACCGTGCCCCTGTCCTTTGCCTCCTTCATCATCCTGTCCATGCTCTTTAACAAGATGGGCATCCAGGCCCCCACGCTTGAGGACAAGAAAATGATCGACCGGATCCATGGCTGGGGCGATGACTATGACGAACGGCGCTACAACGGTACCGGCTGGACCTGGATCGTGGTCGGGATCTGCGTGATCGTCTTCATCTGGGGTCTGCAGCCCTGGTAAGACTGGCGTCTTGGAACCAGAAACGTTACACTCAAAAGGCAGGAGGGGAACCTCCTGCCTTTTGTTTGAGCCGTGAGGTCAACAATGAGTTATCCAGCAGCCATGCAGGACGTGTTGAGTTTCCAGGAACAGGTGTATGAGCGCCTTTTCCGGGAACAGAAGTCGGTTCGGTACTGCTTTGTCAACGTCCTGCTCTTCGGCCTGCTCCATGCCGTGTTTGTGCTCATGTTTGCCAAACATGTCTGGAGCGTTTCCGGAGTGTCCGTTTCACCGAGCGTGCAGACCCAGATCGCCATCATCTGCAGCGGGGTCATGATCGCTTTTTTCATGCACGCCGGGGCAGCTCTCTTCTTCTGGGTTTTTGCCCGCGGGTTGGGTGGTCGTCCTTTCTTTCTGCCCCTGTATCTGAACCTGGGGGTCGGGTTCATCGCCCTCTGGCCCCTGGCTCCGGTGCTGTCTGCACTCCAGGCCAGAATTGGAGGGCCTGTCCTGTTGATCATCCTGGGGCTGCTGAGCCTGTATGCGGCTGTGGTGGTCTTTTTCGGACTCAAGAACGCCTCCGGGCTGTCCACGCTTCGTATGAGCGCAGCCATGGTGCTCACTCTGGTCTTTGTGTCCTGTTTTCTCTATTTGTGGATATGACCATGAAACTTTTCAAAGGCGACATCGTCGAGACCTTGACCCGGGTGGTGGAAAATCTCGAAACCCAGGAAACGCAAGAAGAACTTTTTGCCGCAGTTGTCGACTGTTTTGCCCAGGTCTTTGCAGCCAAAGGGGTCACGCTCAGGGCCCTGGATCAGGCCGGCCGGGAGCTGGAACTCAAGGCGGCCAGGGGACTGAGCCCTGAGTATCTGAACAAGGGGCTGGTCCTGGCTGATCCGCATTTTTCAGAGGTCGATGACCAGAACCTGGTCCTGATCCGGGATGTTCGGACCGATCACAAGGTCCAGTACCCTGAGCAAGCTGTCAATGAGGGCATCGTTTCCATCGTCGGCATCCCTTTGGCCATCACCGGCACCATGCGCATGGTTCTCAGGCTCTACTTCGAGCACGATCTCGAACTGGACCATGAGGATATCAGCTTTTTGAACTGCCTGGCCAAACAGGCCGCCTTCGCCCTGAAGAACACCATCCAGCACACCCGGTATGTCAGCACCTTTCAAAACCTGAGCGCGGCTATCCACTCCGGGGAGAACGCAGAACAGACCATTTCCACTATCGTCAACTCAATCCAGGAGATCATGGATGCCAGGGGCTGTATCTACTGGATTCTGGATACGGACAAGAAGCAGGTGTCCATGAAGGTGGCCAGCGGCTTTTTGATGAAGAGCCTGTCCCAGGTGGACTATGAGATTCTCGAAGATGTCTTTCAAATCGACCAGGATGCAGAGGTCTATTTTGAAGATGTCAGGGACGATCCCAGAATCCCCAGCTACAGCCGTCTGGGCAAGCTGCTGGTGGTGTCCATGCTCGGGATCCCCTTTCGGATCGTGGGTGGCTATGTAGGGGTTCTGGCCGTGTATTTCAGCTCGGAGCGGCGGCTGACCCGAAACGAGGTTGACTTTGTCCGGGCCCTGGGGGAGCAGGGAGCCCTGGCCCTGCACAAGGTCCTCAGGTTCGACGAGCAGATGGTCAATTCGTTCAAGGCCACCATTGAAGGCCTTGTCCTGGCCCTGGAGGCCAAGGACATCTGCACCCACGGGCATTCATTGAATGTTGCCCGCTTGAGCTGGGCCGTAGCCAGGGACATCGGTCTTTCCGAGGAAGAGGCCGATACCGTCTACCATGCCGGTCTGCTGCACGACATCGGCAAGATCGCCATGCACGACGACATCCTGGACAATCTGGGCAATCTCTCTTTGAAGGAGTTTGAGCAGATCAAGAAACACCCGGTCATCGGGGCCAGGATCCTGAAACCGCTTACCTTTCTGGACAACGTCTCCAAGCTCATCCTGCACCACCATGAGCGCTATGACGGCTCGGGCTATCCGGAAGGGCTGGCCGGGGAAGACATTCCGCTGGGGGCCAGGATCATTGCTGTCTGCGACAGCTTTGACGCCATGATCTCAGACCGGCCCAATTCAGAAAATTTCGGCATTGTTCAGGCGGTGAAACAGCTGGAGGTCGGGGCGGGGTCATTTTTCGATCCTGAGATTGTCCGGGCTTTTGCCGAGACCATCGAGAACGAGCCGGAGACAGTCACCCCGTTTACGATTTCCAAGGACTACTTTCAAAAGTACCGACAGGAGCTCAAGGAGCCGAGGAAAAAGCCCAAAAGCCTGGCTGACTGGCTTTTGAAGGGTACGCCTGGGTTTTGACTTTCCAGGATGCTGAACCGGAAATCATCACGAGCTCAGCGGCCCGAAGAGAAAAAAGTCCCGGCGCAGGAGGCTTTGAGTCGCCTTGATCGACTTGAAGGCCTGTTTCAAGGTCTGGCGGTCGATATGGGTGAGCTGTTTGGGATTGAGAAGGTTGTCCGGCTGTTGTGATTTCTCGACAGCCAGCTCAGCCTGATGGCGGAGCCTGAGGACCATGAGCCACTGGTAGGCCTCGATCAGGTTTTTGATTGTTTCCTGTTCAAAGAGTTCGCTCTCCAGCAGGGTTGTCAGCCGTTCCAGGGTGTTGGCCTGTCTGTCCTGGAGCTTGAGGGCATAAATCCGGGCGAAGTCGACCACCAGTCGCATCGGGCTCTTCAGGTCCAGGATGTTCTTGCGGTGATCCGTATTGTGGAGGACAAACTGGCCGAACATGTCCAGAGGCGGTCGGTATGCGCTGGTGTTGGCCGCCATGCGTCGAAGAAATCCCGGCCACTGGGTCAGGCTTTCAAACAGAGAGGAGTGCAGCTCGTCAACCAGCCCCTGTTCTCCATATCCCAGCTCGAGGTCAAAGAAGATATTGCCTTTGAGCAGGGTCTCGGGGTCGTCGGCCCGAAGCCAGTCCCGAAAATAGCCTTTCCAGACCTTCAAGGGCTGACACCAGTCTGGATTTTTGGCCATGATGTTGAATTCACAATAGTGCTGTCCCGCCTCATTCAGCCAGTCACAGACCCTGGTCCCGAGTTGGAGAAAGTAGTTGTGAACCTCTGATTGCCGGCTGGCCTCCACGTCCCTGTAGACAATGGCGTTGTCCTGATCGGTCTTCAGCGTCTGCTCCTGGCGGCCTTCACTGCCAAAGAGCAGGAAGGCAAAGTCGACTGGGGGCGGTCCCAGCTCCTCCTGGGCAAATTCCAGAGTCCTCAAGAGCATGGAGTGGGTGGTGGCGCTGATGATCCTGGTCAACAGATCGGCCCGGGCCCCGTTTTTGATCATGGATATCAAGAGGGTTGGAAGTTGCCGGTAGAGCAGGCCAAGCCCTCTGACCGTGGTCTCGCTCTGTATCCTGCGCAGCAGGACCAGAGGCGAGAGGCCCTGGGCCAGAAGCAGGTCCTGATCAGTGACCACGCCGAGCAGGCTGCCTGTTTCGTCTGAAATGGGCACAAAGGTGAGGTTCTCCTGGAGCATGATGACCATGAGCTCACAGAGCGAGATGTTGGAGTCCACAGGGGTCACTGGAGTGGACATGATCTCATGCACCGGAGTCTGCCCAGGCAGGTCTTCAACCAGGACCCTGGCCCGGAAATCTCTGTCCGTGACCATGCCCAGGATCTGCCCGGCAGTATCCGTGATCAGAGCCGACCTGGCATTGAAGCGGGTCATGAGTTCGGCCACCCCCCTGATCGGGGTCTCTGGCGGGCAGGTCAGCGGCGGGCTGGAGACGAGGTCGCCCACAGAGGCGTTGAGCGGCTCGGAATGCGCCTCAGTGCTGCGGGCCTGCCTGGTCAGGAAGGTCAGGTAGGGGCGATGGAGCATGTTTGCGCTGAATCTGGTGGTGAAGTGCTCCATCAGGCCGGCATAGCTGGAGCAGAGGTGGAGAAAATGCGATTTCGGGATCTTGAGCAGGGTGACCTGGGTCAGGCTTTGAACCGTGCTGATGGAGACCCCTTTGTTGAAGAGCAGGGACAGTCCTCCGTAGATCTCCCCCTGTTCCAGAAACCCTGAGTACAGGGTCTGGTCATCCTCCTGGATGGTCTGCTGCAGGCGGCCGTGAACAACAATGAGGACGTGCGTGACTCTGGACGTGTTCTGCTCATAGAGAGTTGTCGACGGCTCGACCTTCACCTGTGAGATCACTGCTGCCAGCTTGTGCAATTCCTCCTCAGGCAAGAGGTCAAAAGGAGCCGCTTTGGCCGCAAAGTGCAGGTGAGGTGAAGGCATGGTCAGCAGACCCTCACGTCGGGCTGTGAGGTGGAAGATGGAGGGGTGGGGGGTTCTTCCTCATGAAGTTTCATACGTGTTCATGTGACTGCATCAGCTCGGCAGGTGTCTTCTCTCATCAAACTGGCTGGATCGAGGCGGCACTGGAATCATACCGATCAGTGTCCGGGCACCAGGTCGATCGTTCCGGGCAGACAGCGGCCGCGCCCGCATGAAATCTTAAGCCTGCTATTCAAAGGGCATGTGGATCTCCACCTCTCCCCCGCCTCCTCGTGAGGTCCGGGCTTTGGGAAAAACTTTCTGAAAGACATGGATCATGGCCGTGTTTTCGTTGAGCACTGTGGCGTCAAAGGCCGTGTACTTGTTTTCCAGAGCGATGGCCTTCAGGGTTTCCAGGAGGTGAGTGCCGACCCCCATGTTCTGAAACTGCTCCTTGACCACGAAAGCCACTTCAGCTGTTGCGTCCTCAGCCTTGGCATAGGAGCCGATGGCCACGATCTCCTTGTGCTTGCCGGCCTGGACCAGACCGATGATGGTCATGTTCTGCCGGTAATCCACAGAGGCCCACTGCTGCTGCAGCATTTCTCTGGAAAAGACTTTGCGCTTGTTGAAAAAACGGTAGTAAACCGTGTTCTCCTGCAGGGAATAATAGAAGTTGCGGGTTTCGAACTCGTCTGACGGCAGCAGAGGGCGGAACTCCACGCTTTTGCCGTTGGGCAGCTGGAGATAGGACTTGTAGTTCTCCAGAAAGATGAGGTCCTGCTGGGTCGGGGGGATCTGGTCCGAAAAGATGTAGTGCCGTTTCTTGGCCTCGCTGATGAGCTCCTCCCGAAAATTGGGGTGGGCGATCTGGGCCAGCTCCATGACCCGCTGATAGATGCCCTTGCCGTGAAGCTCGGCAATCCCGTATTCAGTGACGACGATGTCCACGTCGCCCCTTGTGGTGGCCACCCCGGCCCCTTCGCTCAACTGGGCAACGATCCTGGAGACTTTGCCTTCCTGGGCTGTGGACGGCAGGGCAATGATGGAAAAACCCCCTTTGGACATGCTGCTGCCCCGGATAAAGTCAACCTGGTCCCCGATCCCGCTGTAGAAGAGATAATTTTTGGAGTCGGTGCAGATCTGTCCGGTCAGATCCACTTCCAGGGCCGAGCTGATGGAGATCAGGTTGTCGTTTCTAGCGATCACATTAGGATCGTTCACGAATTCCGAAGAGCGAAAGTAGAACATGGGATTGTTGTCCACGTAACGGTACAGCGTCTCCGACCCCATGCACAGCGAAGCCACGACCCTGTCCGGAAGGTAGGATTTCTGGCGGTTGGTGATGACCTTGTCTTTCAGCAGGGGCAGGAAGCCGTCGGTGATGACCTGGGTGTGGATGCCCAGGTCTCTTTTCCCAAAGAGGTAGGGCAGGATGGCGTCAGGGAGGTGGCCAAAGCCGACCTGGAGCGTGGACCCGTCGTCCACGAGCTGGCTGACGTAGTTGCTGATCCGTTCGACAACCTCCTGATTCTTGGTCACGTAAGTGTTCTTGACCAAGGGCTCGTCCACCTCGACCAGGTAGTCCAAATCGTCGACGTGGACAAAGCTGTCACCCCAGGTTCTGGGCATTTGAGGGTTGATCTGGGCAATGACCAGATCGGCGTTTTTCATTCCGGAGAGGGTGATGTCCACTGAGATGCCCAGGCTGCAGAACCCGAACTTGTCCGGGGGGCTGACCTGGACCAGGGCCACCTCAAGCCCTATTTGCCTGGACTTGAAAATTTCCGGGATCTGGGAGAGGTAAATGGGGATGTAGTCGATTTTGCCTTCGAAGGCAGCCTGGCGCATCTGCTGGCTGATGAAGAAGAGCTTGAGCGAGAAGCGGTTTTGAAATGACTTTTGATCAATGAATTCGGAAAACGTGGAGGAGAGCATCTGGTAGATGACGACGTCCTGGATGGAGAGGTCCTGGACCATGGCCCGGATCAGGGCCTGAGGCTCTCCGCATCCTGTTCCGACAAAGACCCGGCTCCCGTTCTTGATCTTTTTGACCGCCTTTTCCGGGGAGATCAATTTGTCGCCGCACATCTCACGCACATCCATAATCAGCTCTCCTTTGACTCCCATCCATTTTTTGGTCATGCTGAGCTTCGCTCAATTCCCTGATTTCGTCAAGAAACCCAACTTTTCTGGGCAGCTTTTGGCAGCCCAGAAAAGTTGGGTTCAAGGACCTTCAATAATATTCAGCGCAGCCAGAGGCTGCGCTGACATCCTGGAGCACCAGTATGGAATCACAAGGCATGCACTACGAAGGATACTGCATCCGCCCTCCGAGTGAGGCGGACAGCATTCTTCTTCAGGTCACCCTGGGCTGCTCGCACAACAAATGCGCTTTTTGCGGCAGCTACAAGGACAAGCGGTTTGCCATCAAGGACGACCAGGTCATCCTCAATGACCTCGAGTTCGCCTCCAGGACCATGCACCGGCAGCGGAGAATGTTTTTGATGGACGGGGACGCCCTGATCATTCCCCAGTCCAAGCTGTTGTGGATACTCAAAGAAGCCAACTCCCGCCTGCCCTGGTTGACCCGGATCGGGGCGTACGCCAATGCCAAGAGCATCAGGAAAAAGACAGATCAGGAGTTGGCCGAGCTTCGGGCCAACAAGCTGTCCATTCTCTACCTGGGTGTGGAGAGCGGAGACGATCGGGTCCTCCAGGCGGTGAACAAGGGCACGACCCAAAACGAGCTCATCGCCATGGGCCGCCGGGTCAAGGAGGCCGGAATCAAGCTGTCGGTGACCGTGCTCCTGGGATTGGGCGGCACAGAGGGGTCTCTGGATCATGCCCGGGCCACAGGGGAGCTGCTCACAGCCATGGATCCGGACTACGTCGGCGCTTTGACTGTGATGCTCATACCTGGAACGCCCCTGCACGAACTCTGGCAGAAAGGCGACTTTGCGCTCCCTGACCAGAAAGGCCTGCTCATGGAGCTTCGGACCATGCTCGAGCATACCCGGCTCAGCCAAGGGCTTTTCATTTCAAACCATGCCTCAAACTATCTGCCGATCAAGGTCCGACTCCCGAAAGAGCGCCAACAGGGTTTGAAACTCATCGATCAAGCCCTTGAAGGGTCCATTCAGCTCAAGCCGGAATGGATGCGGGCCCTTTAAGTGAAAAAATGCACAAAAGCCCTGGAAGGCTCGTCAAATCAAGGAAAAAAATGATTCTTGGCTAAAAAAAACTTTGACAGGTACCGGGAAATACGGTAGACACTTCCCAATTTGCTACAAATTTCACAAACTCAGGGAGGCGGCATGATTGAATTGAACATCACCTTCATCATTCAGCTCGTGAATTTTCTTATTTTACTGGCTGTGCTCAATGTGATCATTTACCGCCCAATACGACATATCGTGCAGCAACGCTCAGAGCGCATGGCCAACGACATGACCGAGATCGAGTCCTTCAACCAGACCGCCAAAGACAAAGTGCAGGAATACGAAAACACCCTGGACAATGCCCGCAAGGAAGGGGTTGAAGTCAGGAACGGTTTTAAGCAGGAAGGGATTGACCAGGAGAAGGAGATTGTGAACCAGGCCAGTGACGAAAGCTCAAAGGAGCTGTCGGCCACCCGGCAGGAGCTGCAGTCTGAGGCGGAAGAAGCCCGCAAGAAGCTGAAAAAGCAAGTCAAGGGATACGCCAAGCTGGTCGCCGACAGGGTGATCGTGCAATCTTAAAGCAGAAGGAGGGTGCAGCGTTGAAAAGGTGGACACGGATCGGACCAATTGCCGGTGCGGTCGTTCTGACCGCAGCGTGTGCCGTGGCGGCTGAGCATGGCGGTGGAGATACTGCAGCCGCTGCCTGGAAAGACTTCATGTGGCGGGTGATCAACTTTGTGATCTTTGCAGCCATCATCTACAAGCTGGCTGGGAAGCGGATCAAAGAGTTCTTTACCGGCCGACGTCAGCAGATTGCCAGTGAACTCAAGAACTTGCAGGATCGGAAAGCTGAAGCGGAAAAGCGCTTGGGCGAGGTGGAAAAGAGTATCGCCGACATCGGCAAGGAACGGCAGGAAATTCTTGATCAGGCCAGGGAACAGGGCGAAGCGCTCAAGGCCTCCATTGTGGACAAGGCCCATGAAGAGGCCAAAAAGATCAAGGATCAGGCCCAGGCCAAGGCTGCTCAGGAAAGGCAGCAGATGATCCAGGCCATCAAAGCGGAGATGGCCGACCAGATCATAGACTCAGCCGAAAAGCTCATTGTCGACAAGCTGAAGAAGAAGGACCAGGAAAAACTCATTGACGACTATCTAACAAAGGTGGTGCTCAATTGAGAGAACAAGTCATTGCCAAAAGGTATGCCCGGGCTCTCTTTGCCATCGGGCGGGAGCAGGGGGATGCGGCTGTGGCCCAGTTCGGCCAGGAACTGTCTGCCTTGGCAGAGATTCTTGAAGGGGCACCGGCTCTGTTGAGGATATTCAAAAACCCGATCATCAAGACTGAGGCCAAGAAAGCAGCCCTCAAGGCCCTCCTGGACAACATGGAATTGTGCAAGACCGTCCACAATTTCTGCCTCTTTCTGGCCGACAAGGGCAGGCTGGGGAACTTCATCGAGGTTCAGAGCTATTACAGCAAGCTCCTGGATTTGAATGAAGGCATCCTGCGCGGCAAGCTGGTCACGGCCATAGAATTGACCAAAGCCAAAAAGGACGGCATCAAAACGCAGCTTGAAGAGCAGTTCGCCCAGAAGCTGGTTCTTGATTACGAGGCTGACAAGACCATTCTGGGAGGGTTGGTGCTCAAGGTTGGGGACAAGATTTATGATGCCAGCTTGAAGGCTCAGCTGGAGCAGATGAAAGAAACCATCAAAAGGGGTGAGTGAGCGCTATGCAAATCAAAGCCGACGAAATAAGCCAGATCATTGAGGATCAGATCAAGAATTACGAGCAAAAGGTGGAGATGACAGAGACCGGTGTGGTCCTGTCTGTCGGTGACGGCATCGCCAAGGTTTATGGGGTCGAAAACTGCATGGCCATGGAGCTTCTGGAGTTTCCGGGCGGGACTTACGGTCTGGCCCTGAACCTGGAAGAGGACAGTGTTGGTGTGGCCCTCCTGGGCGAAGACACCCACATCAATGAGGGGGACACGGTCAAGCGGACAGGCCGGGTGTTCTCTGTGCCTGTCGGAGATGCTGTGTCCGGCAGGGTCATCGATCCTGTCGGCAATCCCCTGGACGGCCTGGGACCGATCTCCATGGAAGAGACCCGGCTGGTGGAGGTTAAGGCCCCGGGGATCATCGCCAGGCAGCCGGTGAAAGAGCCCATGTACACTGGTCTGAAGTCCATCGACGCCATGACACCGATCGGCCGTGGCCAGCGGGAGCTGATCATCGGCGACCGCCAGATCGGAAAGACGGCCATTGCCGTGGATGCCATCCTGGCTCAGAGAGAGAGCGACGTGCACTGCTTCTACGTGGCCATCGGGCAGAAAAAATCCACAGTGGCCCTGGTGGCTGACACTTTGCGCAAGTACGGGGCCATGGACAAGACGACCATCATCTCTGCCACGGCCGCCGAGCCGGCCCCCCTGCAGTTCATCTCGGCCTACACAGGCTGCACTATGGCTGAGCACTTCCGGGACAACGGCAAGCCGGCCCTGATCATCTACGACGACCTTTCCAAGCAGGCCGTGGCCTACCGCCAGATGTCCCTGCTCCTGAGGCGTCCTCCTGGACGTGAGGCCTTCCCCGGGGACATCTTCTACCTCCACTCCCGCCTGTTGGAAAGAGCCGCCAAGTTCAGCGATGAGCACGGCGGCGGCTCCCTGACCGCCCTGCCGATCATTGAAACCCAGGCCGGTGACGTCTCGGCCTACATCCCGACCAACGTGATCTCCATTACCGACGGCCAGGTCTACCTGGAGCCCAGCCTTTTCTATGCCGGCTTCAGACCGGCGATCAATGTCGGGCTGTCTGTCTCCCGGGTCGGCGGAAGCGCTCAGGTCAAGGCCATGAAGAAAGTGGCCGGAACCCTGCGCCTGGACCTGGCTCAGTACAGAGAGCTGGCCGCCTTTGCCCAGTTCGGCTCCGATCTGGACAAGGCCACTCAGGCCAAGCTGGAGCGTGGGAAAAGGATGATGGAGCTGTTGAAGCAGGATCAGTACAAGCCCATGTCCGTCCAGGAGCAGGTGGCTGTCCTTTTTGCCGGAACTAGAGGCCATCTGGACGACATTGATGTTGATGCCATCCGCAAGTTCGAAGACGAATATCTGGAGTTCATGCGCAACACCAAATCCGACATTCTCGAGACCATCAAAGAGAAGCAGGATCTGGACGATGATCTGGAGTCCAAGCTCAAGTCGGCTGTTGAAGAGTTCAAGAAGGGCTTTCAGGCTTAGCTTAGCAAAAGGGGTTGATCAATGCCTTCATTGAAGGATGTCAAGAACAAAATCGCATCTGTTCAAAAGACGAAGCAGATCACCAAGGCCATGAACATGGTGGCCTCGGCCAAGCTGCGCAAGGCTCAGATGCGGATCGAGCGCTTCCGGCCCTATGCGGAAAAGTTTTATGACCTGCTCGGGGATCTGTCCGGTGGAGTCGAGGCAGGTGCTCATCCGCTCCTGGAGGTCCGGGAAGAGATCAATAAGGTGGGGATCATGCTCATCACATCCGACCGGGGACTGTGCGGGGCCTTCAACACCAATCTCATCCAGCTGGGCAAAAGCCTGGCCCGCCAGAAAGCGGGCCAGGGCAAGCAGGTCGGGTTCTATTGCGCCGGAAAAAAAGCCCGGGACCAGATCCGGAAGTCCGAGTTTGAAATTATTCAGGAAAAAATCAATTGCATGGACGGCTTTGACTTCACCCTGGCGGCGGCATTCGGGGACGAGATCATCCGGGCCTACACTGACGGAGAGCTGGACGAAGTCCATCTGGTCTATGGCCGGTTCGTCTCGGTAAGCAGGCAGGAGTCCACCGCCCTGCAGATCCTGCCGGTCACCCAGGAAGAGGCCGGTGCAGCTGCTGGGGAGGAGAGTCCGGTCGAGCCCGGGGCTCAATACGTGTATGAGCCTTCAGTTGACGGGATTCTGACCGAACTGCTTCCACGCTTTGTCAAGGTTCAGATCTACAGGGGAATGTTGGAAACCTCAGCCAGTGAGCATGCGGCTCGAATGTCAGCCATGGACAATGCGAGCAATAACTGCGATGACATGATTTCCAGCTTGACACTTGCATACAACAAGGCACGCCAGGCCGCGATCACTGCCGAGCTTCTGGACATCGTCGGCGGTGCCGAGGCACTTAAATGATAAAAAGGGGGCACCAGAATGAGTGAGAACGTTGGAAAAATATCACAGGTCATTGGAGCTACGGTGGACTTGGAGTTTCCCGAGGGAAAGCTGCCCAACCTTTTGAACGCTGTGCGCATCCAAGACCCCAGCCGGCCGGCCGAAGAGGAGCTCATCGTCGAGGTGGCCCAGCAGCTGGGGGACAACATAGTCCGTTGCGTGGCCATGGATGGGACCGATGGTCTTGTCCGGGGTATGGAGGCTATCGATACGGGCGGACCCATCTCCGTTCCTGTCGGTGACCCGGCCCTGGGCAGAATTTTGAATGTTGTCGGCCGTCCAGTGGACGAGCTCGGACCTGTGGAATCGAAGAACTACTACCCGATTCATCGTCCGGCTCCAAGCTTTACAGAGCAGAATACCGATGTTGAGCTGCTGGAGACCGGAGTCAAAGTCATCGACCTGCTCATCCCCTTCCCCAAGGGCGGGAAAATGGGGCTCTTCGGCGGAGCCGGCGTGGGCAAGACGGTCATTCTCATGGAGATGATCAACAACATTGCCAAGCAGCACGGCGGGAAGTCGGTCTTTGCCGGAGTTGGCGAGCGGACGCGCGAGGGCAACGACCTGTATCTGGAGATGAAGGATGCAGGGGTCCTGCCCAATGCAGCCCTGGTGTACGGCCAGATGAACGAACCCCCTGGAGCCCGGGCAAGGGTCGCCCTGACTGCTCTGTCTTCAGCCGAGTATTTCCGGGACGAGCAGGGCGAAGACGTGCTCCTGTTCATCGACAACATTTTTCGTTTCACCCAGGCCAACATGGAAGTGTCCGCCCTGCTCGGCCGTATGCCGTCGGCCGTCGGATACCAGCCCACCCTGGGAACCGACCTTGGAGAACTCCAGGAGCGCATCACCTCCACAGACAAGGGCTCGATCACCTCGGTCCAGGCCATCTACGTCCCGGCCGACGACCTGACTGACCCTGCACCGGCGACCACATTCTCGCATTTGGACGGAACCCTGGTGCTCTCCCGCCAGATTGCCGAGCTGGGCATTTATCCTGCGGTGGACCCCCTTGACTCCACGTCCCGAATCCTTGACCCAAATGTCCTGGGGACGGATCACTACCAGACCGCCCGGGAGGTGCAGCAGATCCTGCAGCGCTACAAGGAGCTTCAGGACATCATCGCCATTCTGGGTATGGAGGAGCTCTCGGACGAAGACAAGCTCACTGTTGGCCGGGCTCGAAAGATCCAGCGCTTCCTGTCCCAGCCGTTCCATGTGGCTGAACAGTTCACAGGGACCCCGGGAGCCTATGTGAAAACAGAGGACACCATTCGAGGGTTCAAGGAGATTCTGGAAGGCAAGCATGACGATCTCCCGGAAAGCGCCTTTTACATGGTCGGAACCATCGAGGAGGCCAGGAAGCGGGCAGAGCAGTAACCTTCAGTCAACACGAGCAGACACAGGATGACACTATGGCGAGTACTATCAAACTGGAAGTGGTGACCCCGGACAGGTTGGTCCTGAGCGAAGATGTGGACTATGTAGGAGTCCCCGGTACGTTGGGACAGTTCGGTGTCCTGAGCAACCATATTCCGTTCCTTTCCGCTCTTGCCATCGGGACCCTGTACTACAAGCAGGGCAATCAAACCAAATACATCTTCATATCAGGCGGATTTGCCGATGTGGCGTCCGATTCTTTGACCATCCTGGCGGAGAGTGCTGAATTGGCTGAAGAGATCGACATTGCCAGGGCCAAAAAGGCCAAGGAGCGGGCTGAAGAGCGTTTGCGCCAACAAAAGGACCGCATTGAAGCGGCTCAGGCTGAAGCAGCCCTCAAGCGGGCCATACACCGCATCACAGCCAAAGAAAAGACTGGCTCAGCCTGATCTTTTCCAGGTTCGCCTTTCCGGCAGCTGAACATCTTGTGGATGGCGGCAGGCTGGTCAGGCAGTGCAATCCTCAAGGCAGACCTCCGGGTCTGCCTTTTCTTTGTGCCTGGGCTGACTGCAGTCAGCCCAGGCACAAAGAAAAGCTTCGAGCTTCATACGAGCTTGGTCAGGAGGAGGCGGATCGTGGCAGTCAGGTCTTGCAATCAGCATGGTCTGTGTCTATAGTCCCTGGGGATTTGAGGCTGGACCGGTCAGAAAACCTGGAGCAGCGAGAAGCGGGTGCATGACAATGAGTCAGGACAGCGGTCAAGAGAGAGCAGGACCAAAGGTTGGGGGGCTCATTCTGGCGGCCGGAAAGGGTACGCGAATGAAGTCCGACAAGCCCAAGGTGGCCCATACCATGCTTGGTGCGCCAATGATCTGGTACGTTCACCAGGCACTTGAATCTGTGGTGTCCAAGGACCGACTCTGGACCGTTCTGGGATATCAAAGCGAAATCGTGCTGCATGAGTTCCCTGAATTGAATGGCCGGGTGGTCATCCAGAATGAGCAGCTGGGAACAGGGCACGCTCTGCAGTGTGGCTTGCCGGTCCTGGATGAATCAGGCTGCTCCCGGTGTCTGGTGGTCAATGGCGATGCCCCTTTGTTGAAGCCCGAGGCCCTGGAAGATCTGCTTCAGGAGGCTCTTTCCAGGGACGTCGCCCTGGCCTGCATGTCCATAGAGCTGGACGACCCGACAGGGTATGGGAGGATCATTCGCGGGACTGATGGAGATTTCCTGGAGATTGTTGAAGACAAAGATTTGACCGACCGGCAGCGAGCTGCCGGCCTCAAAGAGGTCAATGCCGGGGTCTATTGCCTCAATCTCGAGAGGGTCAAGCCTCTTCTTGACCAGCTGTCCAATGACAATCGGCAGGGTGAATACTACATCACCCAGCTCATCGACCTGTGCGTCCAGGCCGATGAGACAGTTGCCGTGGTCTGCGCCGGACGCGATTCAAGCTTTCTCGGGGTCAACAGCCCCAGAGAGCTCGTGGCCTGTGAAGACATTCTGCAAAAAAGGAGAGTGGAGCAGGTCCAGGACAGAGGGGCTCTTGTCCGCAATCCCGGTCAGGTCCGCCTCGGCCCTCTGGTTGAGATTCAACCAGGAGCCGAACTGACAGGGCCGGTTGAAGTCTACGGTCGGTCCGCCATTGGACCGGGAGTTCGGATTGACTCCCATGTCTGGATTTCAGATTCTGTTCTTGAAGACGGAGCCTGGATTCGAAGCTTTTCTCATCTGGAAAAGGCCCGGGTTGGGGAAAACTGTCAGGTAGGCCCATATGCGCGGCTCAGGCCGGAGGCAGTGCTCAAGGCCGGAGCCAAGGCCGGCAATTTTGTGGAAATCAAGAAAGCCATCCTGCACGAGCAGAGCAAGGTCAATCATCTGACCTACATTGGCGATGCCGAAGTCGGTCAGGGAGCCAATGTTGGGGCAGGCACCATCACCTGCAACTACGATGGACAACGCAAACACAAAACCACCATAGGTAAGGGGGCTTTTATAGGCAGCAATACCGCCCTCGTCGCTCCGGTGGTCATCGGCAACAATTCCCTGGTTGGAGCTGGGTCGACGATCACCAAAGATGTCCCGGATGAAACACTTGCCGTGACCAGGGCCAAACAGAAAAATCTGACCTTGAAGTCTAAGGCGGAGTGAGAATATGGACCCTCTGGACACCCTGGAAAACAAGATCACAGAGACCTTGAACCGGCTCAAGGCGCTGGAGGATGAGAACCGAAAGCTGTACCAGGAGTTGGAGATGGAAAGGGAGAACAAGCGAAAAGTGGATGAGAGGCTTGATCTTCTCTTGAAAAAAATTGACGAGGCAGATATAAACTAATCAATGCCTAGTTACAATGTAAACCTCTTGGGGCAAGAGGTTTCGTTTAAGACCAATGCTGAAGAAGGACGGATCAAGGAAGCCACAAAACTCATTGAAGAGAGGTTTGACAGGCTCAACATCCGTGGTGGACGACTGAGCAACGAAAAACTGCTCATTTTGGTCGCCCTGAGCCTGGCTGACGATTTCATACAATCAAACCAGAGGCTTGAGCAAGTTGAACAAAGGCTGCAGCGCCTCTTGGATGAAATAGATGGCTGTGGTGAACAGATTCAGAGATAGCTGCCCCTGTAACCCTGGGGATTTGGTGATTGTAGAACCCATTTTTGAGCCAACATCTCAAAATAGGGAGCCGCTTCTTGCTGCTTGTTGTGCATGCCCGTCCTTGACGGGAAGCCTGATGGCAGCCAGCGGCACCCACCTGGTGACACCAGGTTCAAAAGGGCCTGCAACACGGACCCCCGGGGCATAGGGTGCTTTTTCGCCACTCTCCCTGAATCCATCATGGTGAACCCAGCCGGCAAAGTCTGCCTCTGCTGCTGAGGCAGATCGTCGCCAGAGTGAAGTCCCGTCTCCTGCGGCTTCCTGACCTGGAGTGGACACGTGGGTTATGCAGTGACCCGCCTTCTGCTCCATCCTTCCAGATTCGGTCCTGTTTCTCCGCCCCATGCGTGCATGCTGATTGAGAGTCTGCTGGATTCTTCCGGTGAATGTGTCTGTCCGGGGGGGCTGCAGCAGGGCTCTTGAGCCTTTTTCAACAGATCTTTCAGGTCTGAGAACATAGAAGGAGAGCAGATATGGAAATGGTCATTGTTGCTCTGTTTGGAGTGCTCTTTGGGGCTGGTGCCGGATATGGACTGCACCAGTGGCTGTCTCGTAAAAGGCTGGAAGAGGCCCATTCAAAAGCGGTGCAGATCGTGGATGAGGCCCGAAAAGAGGCTCAGGCTCAGAAAAAGGAGACCCTTCTTCAGGCTCAGGATGAAATCTACCAGATGAAGAAGGAAATGGAACATGAATTCAAGGAAAGGGATACCGAGGTCAAGAAGCAGGAAGTCCGACTGCAGCAGAAAGAGGAGCGCCTGGAAGGCAAGCAGGAAAGGATAACGGAAAAAGAGAGCGAGCTGGTGGACTGGGAAAAACGGCTGTCCAAGCTTGAACGGGAAATTGAGGAGCAGAAACAGGACATAGAGAAGCTCAAAGCTGAGGAAGAGAGAAAGCTGCAGGAGATTTCCGGCTTGACTGCCGAAGAGGCCCGAAGAAGGCTTTTGGAAGATATTGAGAGCCGGACCAGGCATGAGTCAGCCAGAATGATCCGGCAGATCGAGATGGAAGCCAAGGAGAACGCCGACCGCAAGGCCAAGGAAATATTGGCTACAGCCATTCAGCGCTATGCAGGTGAGTACAGTTCTGAACAGTCAGTATCCGCTGTTGAGTTGCCCAGTGAAGAGATGAAAGGCCGGATCATCGGTCGCGAGGGCCGCAATATCAGATCCCTGGAGGCTGCCACCGGCGTTGATCTGATCATTGATGACACCCCGGAAACAGTGATTTTATCCGCTTTCAGCCCTCTGCGCAGGGAAAAAGCCAAGCAGGTCCTGGAGAGGCTGATCAGCGACGGCCGGATTCATCCGGCCAGGATTGAAGACATCGTCAAGAAAGTGGACAAGGAGATGGAGGTCAAGCTCAGGGAAATCGGGGAGCAGGCCACATTTGACGTAGGAGTGCACGGCATCCACCCCGAATTGGTGCGTTTGCTGGGGCATCTCTACTATCGGACCAGCTTTTCCCAGAACGTCCTGCATCATTCCCTGGAAGTGGCCTTTCTCTGCGGGATCATGGCTTCAGAGCTGAAAATCGACGTTAAAAAGGCTAAACGGGCCGGATTGCTGCATGACATCGGCAAGGCAGTGGACCATGAAATTGAAGGCCCGCATGCCTTGATTGGAGCTGATCTGGCCAAGAAATACAATGAGTCAAAAGACATCATCAATGCCATCGCCGCCCATCATGAGGATGTGCAGCCCAGCTCGATCATGGCCGTCCTGGTCCAGGCCGCGGACAGCCTGTCCGGGGCCAGGCCGGGAGCCAGAAAGGAGCTTCTGGAAAATTACGTCAAGAGGCTTGAAGAGCTTGAAGCCGTGGCTACGGGATATCAGGGTGTGGCCAAGGCCTATGCCATTCAGGCCGGTCGCGAGCTGCGGGTCATGGTGGACTGTGATCGAGTGGACGAGGACCAGACCTACCTGCTCTGCAAGGACATCGCCCATTCAGTGGAAGAGAAAATGACCTATCCGGGGCAGATCAAAGTGACCTGCATCCGGGAGAAACGCGCAGTCAACTACGCCAAGTAGGAAGTGGCCATGCGTGTTCTCTTTTTAGGCGACATCGTCGGCAAGCCTGGACGCAAGGCAGTGCTGCAGAAGCTTCCGGAACTGCGGCAGGAGCTGGATGTTGATGTGGTGATCGCCAATGGGGAGAACGCCTCCGGAGGTATCGGCCTGGCCAAAAAGAATGCCTCCCAGCTTCTGAAAGCCGATATCGACGTTCTGACCTCTGGCAACCATATCTGGAAGCACAGAGACATCTTTCCTGTCCTGGACTCTGAAAAGCGTCTTCTCAGGCCGGCCAATTATCCCCCTGGGGTCCCTGGACAGGGAGTTGGAGTCTATGCGGCCGGCAATGGCACAATGGCTGTGATCAACCTGCTGGGCCGAACCTTCATGGGCCAGGTGGACTGCCCCTTTCGGACTGCAGATCAGATCCTCCACAGGCTTGAACCTGAGACCAGGGTCATCCTGGTCGACTTCCATGCCGAAGCCACATCAGAGAAGAAAGCTTTGGCCTTTTACCTGCAAGACAGGGTCAGTGCTGTCCTGGGAACTCACACCCATGTCCAGACTGCCGACAGCACCATTTTGGGGGCTGGAACCGCTTTCATCACCGATGCCGGGATGTGCGGCCCAGAAGATTCAGTGATCGGAATGAAGACTGAAGGCATAGTCAAGCGTTTCGTGACGGGTTTGCCTCAACCTTTTGAGGTTGCTTCAGGGCAGGTGGTCCTTCAGGGAGTTTTCCTGGACATCGACATGGCCACTGGCAAGGCCCGATCCATTCAGGCTTTGAACACACAGGTAGACGGACATGTGTCCAGCCCTGGAGATGCATGACCCAGGTGTCAGCCATGCCTCTGGCATGAGCTTCGCACACACTTGAGACAGTGGGTCAGGTTGGAAGAGAAGAAAAGATTGGTCTCTCGCCCGTTCGT
>CAYOID010000011.1:0-58529 GCA_964403955.1 uncultured Desulfohalobiaceae bacterium
GGCAGGAGCTCAGACAGGAGCGGCCGATCCGCGTAACTCTGCTGCCCCGGTATTTGGATATCGCCGATTTTTGACTGTCCGGCCGAGGACATTCAGAAACTAAGTTTATCCTGTAAATCCTGTCAAAAACCTCTTCTCTTTCCCCCTCATCGTCCCCGGCCAGACAAGACCAAGACTTATTCGACAGGATTTACAGGATTGACTGGATCATGATGTTTCACCTGCAGGCCGGACGCCTGCCGGTGAGCTCATCCGCCCCCGGCGGGGGGAGACCCTTTCAGCCGGCCATCCGGGACGGCTGAAAAAGCTCTTTATCCCCCTCTTATCCTGTCAAAAAACTCTTCTCTTCTCCCTTCAGGACAACCGGACCAGGTTGATTTCCCAGCAATGCCCGCCAGGTTGTCCTGCAAGGCAGATTGACTTTCCCAGGGAAAATTCGGATAAGGAATCTGAAAACCCGGAGAAAGATTGCCGGACAAGGAGCTTCAGGGCACTGAGCCGGGATGACTGGCCTGGGGTGCATGAAGAGGAGACAAGGGAAGGTTCTTTCTTTGGTTCAAACCCAAATATTCAGCGCAGCCAGAGGCTGCGCTGACTTGTGTCCACGCGATCTGCTCCAACTTTGGCACTTTCAACCTTCTTCCCCGCATGACTTCTAGAAAATACTACCACACCCACGCCCAATCTTATTTTGAGCAAACCTTCGGGGTCGATCCCTCGTCGTTTTTGCTTCCCCTGGTCAAATACCTGGAGCCAGGGGCGCATGTCCTGGACATTGGATGCGGTGCGGGACGGGATATGCTCTGGCTGCAAAGCAAGGGCTTCTCCTGCACCGGCCTGGACAGTTCCCCCACTCTGGCCGAACTTGCCCGCCAGCACACCGGACTTTCGGTGATCGAAGCTGATTTCGAGGTCTTTGAATTTCAAGGAATGTGCATGGATGCCCTGCTTCTGGTGGGGGCCCTGGTCCATGTACCTCATCAAGATTTCAAACCGATATTCCACCCTATGCTGAACGCTCTCAAACCCCTGGGCCATGTGCTCGTTACCATGAAGCAGGGCCGGGGCACGGAAATCAGAGCTGATGAACGGTTTTTTTACTTGTGGCAGAAAGAAGAGCTCATGCGCACATTCAGAGATTGCGGTTTGAAATGTTTAGAATATTTTGCCCAGCAGTCGAAAATAAGACCCACAGACACCTGGATGGGCTTTGTGCTTCAAAGACTGCCTGGACCTGATCTCTGAGCACCTGGTTTTGCAGCCTCTTCGGCAGCTCCTTTTGGACTTGAACTAAAAAAAACAGACTCTTTTTGAGCAGAGGGATCATGGGATACAGCCAGCATGATCAGTGAAGAAAATCCCGCAGGATCACGTGCTGTGACCAGAGCCACTGCCGGGAGTTTCGAAAAGGGGCTGGCTCTGGGGCGATGCAGAGGACAGAAGAAAAAAATATGTCTTTATTTCAGTCAAATGAAAAAATCACGAAACTGCATGCGCAAATTTCGAAACATTCCTGTTAACAATCAGTTGCAATTATTATTATCTCTTTAAGGTTTTTTAACTAACACATTGAAAAAAATGATAACTATAAAAAATCCTTTTCAAGATCAGTGCCTATCAATGGTATACAGTTTGCAAAGATTTTCTATAAAGTTGGGTGCCTTTGTTTCAATCATTTCAACGTGAGGAGGGAAATCATGAAAAAGCTCTTTTTTGGTTTTGCGACTCTCTTTCTTGTTTCCTGTATGGTGAGCTTAACGCTTGCTGCTGACAAGCAGGAAATCAAAAACAATGTTGACAGTATTGTCGAAAAAATCAACCAGGGGGACAATCCAGAAAGCATCAATCCAAACGACTATTCTCCGTATGTGTTCATCATGCAACAAGACGGAAACCTTCTTGTACATCCAGAATTAGCTGGAAAAAATCTTAAAGAGGTGGCTGAACCGGTGTACGATGCCCTGTCCAACTCACATCATGATGGAATATGGGTTGATTATGTCTGGAAGGAAGAACAAAAACATTCTTATGTCCGGACAACAGAAAGTGGGCTCATCGTAGGCAGTGGGTATACTGAATGAGATTCTGGGTTTTTATGATTCGGATAAGGTAAAATTTTTTTGGTCATGAATACAATTTCCAAATTTTTAAAAGCTTATCCGATATACTCCGAACTCAACCAGAAGTGTTTTACAAAGCTGCACATTTCTTCTGCCCTCGCCCCGCACCCATCAACCTGTCAGCCCGACCTCTGGCATGCCTGACAGGTTGATGGGTGTCCTGAGCTCACCTGACCCGGACCAGCCAATATCCAAAAACCTGTCGCTCCCCTCTTCTTCGACCTGGCCATGCAAGGCGCGCATGATCTTGGCCTGAATCAGGTACAGATACCAGGACATAATCTCCTTGGCCTCCTGCATCCCGGGAGCCTCGCTGGCAGATATGACACCCGGTATTTCCACCGGCACATCTCGTGTCCATATCTCCGAGTGGTTTAACCACTCTTTGGCCATCTCGCAATATGCCGGATTCGGGCTGGCCAGACAGGCCCGGAGGGCTGCAGGCGGAGAGAGTGACCACCTGTTTTCACAGCACCGGGGTCAAGACCTCGGGGTTTTCCATCTGATCTGTGTGCATGAGCTGACAGAGCCTGCGGCAAACAGCCCCGGGGACCCCTTCCCCAACTGCCCTGCCCTGACATCGGACCACCGGCAAAGCATCGATTGTGGTCCCGAAGAGTATGATCTCCCTGGCTTTTTCCAGGTCTGCGGGAAAGAGGTCCGCTTCGCGCCACCCTGAAAGCCCTCCTTCAGCAACGAGCTGTCCCGCCAGCTCCATGGCCCGGATCAGGGTGGTTCCTTTGAGTATGCGTGAAAAGCCCGGAATCAGGAGCTCACGGTCACTTGTCACCAGACCCAGATTCTCAGTGGGTCCCTCGGCCATCCTCCCCAACTCGTCCAGCCCTATGGTGTAGTCCACCCCCATGTCCTGCAGCCTCTTTCTTCATCATGGCATTGGGCAGGTAGTTGCAGCTCTTGACCGGGGAAAAGAAATCAGGGAGGTCGAAGACCCTGGCCTGAAAAGGATGGCTGTCCAGATCGGCCTGGACCGGTAAACATTGGGATGGCCCGGCTTCCTGAGCCGATGCAGGGCCTCGTCAGCCAGGTCCACAGCCACGACATGAAAGCCCTGCTCCGCCAGGTAAAAAGCGTTGCGGTCCGGTCCCGGCGGCCAGGTCCAGAGCCTTATCCCCAGGGGCCATCCGACAGTACCCCGTCACCAGCAATGACGGTTCTCCCTGGGCCCTGTCCTCCTGGAACTTCTGGTTCCAGCGGATCCTGTCCTGCTTCATAGGCGCATCATCCTATTGAATCATGACCACATGAGCCACGTCACACACCTCACGCTTCCCTCAGGACCCTGATGGAAACATGCTCCACCAGGTCCTCTACCTTGAGGAACTCGTCCATCCCTCCCTCTCTTTGACCTGAATGGATGCCACGTCAACAATCGTGAAGGACCTCCCGGGGTACTCTGTTTCAATCTACGACCAAAAAGAAAGTTCAGCTGTAGTATTCGGGTCGTCTGTCAGAGAAAAGATCATTTGCAGGGGTCATGAACTTGTTTCTGGCCATTGAGAGATCCACCTCCTGGAGGACGACGACCTGGTCATCAGGAGCGGAGCAGGCCAGGACCTGCCCTTTGGGGTCCAGGATCTGGCTCTGACCGGTGAATTTCAGCTCTCCCCGGGGCCGGACTTCATGTCCGGTGCGGTTGGCGGTTATGGAGTATACGGCATTTTCAAGGCTCCGGGAGCGCATGGTCTGCTGACAATAGGTAAGGACCAGGTTTGAGGGATGACACAACAAATCGGCACCCTGCAGGGCCAGAGCCCTGGCCACTTCCGGAAAGACCCAGTCAAAGCAGATCATGACTCCGATACGGGCCCCTTTCACCTCCCAGGTGCACAATGGCATGTCTCCAGGGTCAAAGTACTCTTTTTCTGTGCAGAAAAGATGGAGCTTCCTGTAACGATGCACAATTCCGGTGGGCCCAATGACGAGAGCGCTGTTGTACACCTTGTCCGCCTTCCGTTCGGCAAACCCGGTCACCAGCTGCAACCCGTTACGGGCACACAGCCTTGTCAGCCTGTGCACAGTTGTCGATTCGTCAGGGTCCTCAGCGACCTGCAGGAGCTCTTCTCGATCCTGGAACAGGTACCCGGTAAAAGCCAGTTCAGGCAGAACAACGATATCGGCCTCTGTTCCGGACAGGGCGTCTTCAACCCGGCACAGATTATCTGCAGGTGATGCAAAGTCAGGGCTGTATTGAAAATAACCTACGATCATACATTGTTCCGCCTGTCAAAAAACTGAACAAACAGGGGCCCCAGAGCCACCACCAGCCCCATGGAGCAAAATGCCGCCCACCATGACCAATTGCTTGTCCCGCCCCCGGTCAGATCCAGAACAAGACCCACCACTAATGGCCCCACAAAAGCGCCGGCAAAGCCTGTCAGAGATTGAAAGGCCATGGTCAGTCCACGTTGATGAGCCGGCGCGGACTGAATGACGGCTGTATGCAGGGTCGCGGAATCCCCCTGCACGAAAACAAAATAGCCCATGCAGACAAAGGCCACCAGGAGATAAGGTAAAGATGTGAGCAGACCGAGTATACAGGCGTATATGGCCGATCCCCACATAATACAGCGCAACACGCGCAAGCGCCCGTACTTGGTTGCCAGTTCCGCCCCGCCAACGCTGGCCCACATGGCCACTAAAGCTGTCAATGCGGCCACGCTGGACGGAGGCAGGACATTGGCCCAGCTTTCGGACTGAGTGGTGAGGGCGAAGGTCAGGTAGGCCACCACCCAGGAACGGGCAGCAAAAAGTTCCCACGTATGGCAGGTGTAGGCCAGGATATAGCCCATGGCTTGCCTGTTATGCAACACTGGTCTGAAATCCAGGAAGTGTCCCTGGTCCGGCTGTTTCTGGTCTGGCCATCTGGGCCGGAGGGTCCAGGCGGCAAGCACAAAGGCCAGGCCTCCGGTGCCGGCGGCAAAGCCAAAGGCCAGGCGCCAGCCAAAATGGGCCGAGAGCAGGCCGGTGACCCAAAATGACAAGGCCGTCCCCAGGCTGAATGTGGCTGTATAAAAAGAAATCGCCCTGGGCTGCACCCCTTCCCCTAAACGATCGATCAGGGCCTTGAGTCCGGGAACAAATGTTCCAGCCAGTCCAAAGCCGGCCAGGACCCGAAAAACAAGAGCGGTCCAGAAACCGTTGGCCAACAGGGCAAAGCCCAGAGCGCCGGCCATTCCCAGAACTGTGGATCCCATATAGATCCGTCTGGGATCCATCCGGTCGGTCAGCCCGGTCAGGACCGGTACAGAAACTGTGTATCCGGCAAAATAGATCCCGCTGATCCAGCCGGCCTGGGTGTTGGTCAGATCCCAAAGAGAAATGAACTCAGGTAAAAGAGCTGGGAAAGCAAAAATCCCGATCATGTTCAGGATCTCAGCCAGACACATGGCTGAGACCAGAAAAGCGGCCGATCGTGTAGTATGATGCTCCATCTTCCCTGAATCATGCACTTTTGTTGGCCCCATCAACCTGCCTGCCCGGGGTAAGGTTTCAATGTCTCATTGAACCCGGGGGTGGTCAAAATTGCGTTATCACGGATGGTCGCTTTTGGATTGTCACACCGAGTTCGCGCTCCATCATTCATATGTGGATATGGGCTTCTTGCACTTGAAGCAATATTTGGAAGAAGATTGAGAGACATTGGAGCCGTTGTGCTTCTTTTCCGAACTCATACTTTCGGGAATTCCAAACTTCGCGCAAAAGTCAATTTTTTTTTGGGCTATGAAAAGACTTCAGCTTCTCAGCTACGTTGACGATAGAATCAAGACTCGACATTTTAGTAGCGTTTGAGAAGGCCTTCAAGTGAGATAACTTTTCGAATTCATCTTCTATTTTCTTTTTCAAAGTATCCGGTGCCAAAACCCACGTTGTGTCAAGCTTCTTTTGAACTGGCCTCAGGACCCTTGATTTGGGCGAGACCAGGACGCAGTTGACGAACCTTGGTCGAATCGTCACACCGATCCGCTTGGGCAGTATACTATGTTCTGCGAAGAACTTATTCAGCAAATGGATGTGCCTCTCGTTTTGCTCAATAGGAGATTCCACAGCCTGGTATCTTTTTCTGTCCCAGATCAGGAATTCGCCTTTTTCAGTGATCTTCACACCGTGGTAATAGTTTTTCGACTCCAAGATATAGATATCGAACATACGGTTGATGAGAATATGGTCTATCTGGGCTGCAAATCCGTTCAGCTCGAGTCGAAGGTCATGGAGTTTTGATGCATGTGAAAATTTCGAGCATTACCCCCAAAATCCCGAAATGGCATCATATTTTGCATAAATTGTTCCAGCCCTGAACGAGTACAAAGCGCTCAAATTGCCCTGGCACAGAATCCAGAAAGCAACCGTCCCATGCTGGGGTTCAAGGACATTTTAAGTAGGAGGATATAATCCAGATTCCATTATCAGAGTGGAACAGCAGGACCAGCAGTGACAAACCATGCTGCTTCAGAGGAGACCTCCTTCATTGGAAGGATAACCAATTAGGATTCAGTCGACCTTAGAAGGTCGACTGAATCCTAATTGGTTATGCCCAGTTATTTTTTCCTGATCAGGTAGATGCCGTCGCGGAGGGTGAGAAATAGTTTCTCCGCCCTGTCATCACCACTCACCTCTTCGTTAAAAAGGGCCATGGCTTTGCTGTCGTCATCTTTGGGGTCAAAGATCCTGCCGTACCACAGGGCATTGTCAGCAAGAATAAGCCCGCCTTTTCTCAGAATCCTCATGGATTCGTGATAGTAAACCAAGTAGTTGGCTTTGTCGGCATCGATGAAAACAAGATCGATTGCTTCGGGCGGCATGGACTTGAGAATATCAACGGCCTCGCCCCGCTGCAGAGCGATCTTGCCGCCGTGCGGACTCCTGTCAAAAAAACCTTGCGCGATGTCGGCGTTGGCGGAATTATGTTCGATTGTCAGAACCTTGCCGTCCGGCGGAAGTGATTCGGCCATAGCCAGGGCCGAGTAGCCGGTGAATGTACCGATATCGACCACATCCCTGAATCCCGACAGGGCCACGATCAACTGCAGGAAGCGCCCTTCAATCCGGCCGGTAAGCATGCTGGGATAGCCGCTTTTCTTGAGCGTATAGCGCTCAATCTCTTCAAGAACCGGGGACATGGGCGTGGTGTGACCTGCGGCATATTGTTCGGCCTCCCCCGCCACCACGTCCATAAAGGAATAGATGGCCTTGCCGGTTTCTTGCTGTCCGCCTGCGTTTCCAGAGCTGTTTTTGCTCATCATCCTCCTCTCAGATCTACCGGATCATGGGGTACTCAATTTCAAAAGGATGACCGGATAAACAAAGTCTTCCAACCTCTGCTGCCACCGGATGTAACTTTGACCGGCAGGACTTGGGCTTTCTCCCGGCTACGGTTGCTGATAGAGAGATCATTGCCATGCGGCTCCCCATAATACCAATACCGATAAAATCGGGGTTATGCAATAATCTGATTTCCTTACTTCCCCCGCTTCTCTTTCCCGGCTCAGGCCTCCTTCTTGACGAAGAAGGCCCCCAGAAATCCGCCCACAAGCCCCTGCAATGGGGCGATCCACAGGTTGGACTCGTTCAGGAAGTTGATGGCCATGAGCTCCGAGTAGGGGTGAAGGATGATCGAGAGCAACACCACGAGAAGATAGACGATGGAGAGGATCATCGCCAGGTGGTAGAGGAAGCTGTCCACCTTCTTCCCCCTGTTGGTGGCCCCGCGGATGTCCATGACGAAAACCCCGGTGATCAGGGACAGGGTGGGCATGAAGGTGGGCAGCAGCCACCCCCAGGCCTCGCTGGCGGAGCCGAACTTGGCCGGAGCCATGACGGTCATGAACAGGAACAGGAAAAACAAAACTGCCGAGCCGGAGAACCAGACAATGGCCAGCCTCCGCTTGCAGACCTGCATGGTCAGTGTCCTAGTCATCGGCGATCGCCTCCCACAGCCCGGCTTTGACCAGATGATCCCTGCAGCTCAGCACACCCTCCACCTGCTCCACAAGGTCCTCGGAAGCCCCTTTGTATTTCTTGAACTGGTAGACAAGGGCAGTGGTGTTGTAGGCCGGGGTGTACTCCTTGCCGGCAATGAACGGCGGCAGCTTGTTCAGGCCCTTTTTCAGCCAGTCCATGGCCGCCTCGCGCTTGATGGGCTCCCCCTGGGTGAAATGCTCCGGGGTTGCCAGAAAGACTATGATCCGGAAGTAGCCTGCCTCGGCGCTGAACAGGCGATCGATGAGCCTCAGCAGCGAAAAGCCCTCCAGGGGCGGCACCTCGGCGGCCCAGCGGTCGGGCACCGGTTTGGGAGTCCCGTCCTCTTGGATCTGCTCCATTCTGGTCACCAGGGCAAAGCCCTGCACATCCCTGAACTCCCGCTCCAGGGGGTAGTAGGCCCTGGCGGTGTAGCCGGCCGAATCCAGGGCTTGGATCAACATGCGGTCCACATCCCTCAGTGTCGTTCCCTCCCGCTCTGCAGCCAGGAAGAGATCGTTGGGCAGCACCTCCCAGACCGAGGCCTCTGGCGGAGGCAGCCTGAACCTGGGGATGCGGGGGAAAGATTCGCTCATCAAAGCCTGCATCTGGGTCTGAGGCATGAGATGCGCCCGGCTCTGCCTGGTGACTGCCACAGAATCGATCCAGACCTCGGAGTCCCGCAGGCTCTCATAGCCGATGCCGCCCTGGGTGAGCGGAAAACTCCGGTCGGTGTAGGACAGGACGGAACGCTCGTCGATCATCGCCCGGAGAGAGCTGCCATAAACTGAAAGAGTGATCATGTGCCACTTGCCGTAGCTCACAGCGCCGATCCTTTCGGCAAGGTCGACCACCTGTTTTCCAGGTCCCTCCTTCATGAGGACCAGCCTGTTGCACCCCACACCAAGGACATACCGGACTTTCTCGCCCGCCAGGACATGAAAGCGGAGCCCTCCCTTAATGAGCTTGAACCGGGTGCGCAGGGTGAACTCCGACCACTCCAGACCCCGCTCCAGACTGGCCGAATAACGGCCCTGCCCCTTGAGGATCCCCTCCCCATTGACCTGTGTGATGTGCCAGCCGGGCTCCAGCTTCCAGTCCAGGGCGCTCGACTCGGTGAAGTCATCGGAAAACAAAAGCTTTTCATCCGGGGGGTGCAGAGGCTCCGCCCGGGGTGTAACCAGCATCATGGGCGGTTTTGGTCTTGCTTTGAGCCGAAGCTGCTCCTTCACTGGGTGCCGTGTGAACTCTTCCCCTTGAGCAGCCCCTGAGTGGGGAAGCCAGAGCCAGAAGGCCGCAATAACGGCCAGGACTGACAAGGTTACAGGACGATGCATGCGGACCTCCCTGGCAAGGTGCGGCTGCAAAAACTCAAGATGCAGCCGTAAAAGTCAGAATATAGAATCCAGAAATCAGAATAATCAAAGACTTACAAACAACACTTGACGCCGGGAAAACCGCTGCATGGACTTTTTGCACCGATGTCTGGCAACAAGGATCAGAAAAGCAATGTCTGAGGAAACCTTCTCAATTGAGTAATAAGGCAACATCAGGGGAAAGCAAGGGAAAAAAACAAGACCCTGGCAGAGGCGGGAAGCCCCCCTATGAAACTTCATGAGGAAGAACCCCTCTGCCCTACGGGCAGCTCCCCTACCCCTCAGTCCTTCGGACAGCTCCCCTTGGAAAGGGGAGCAGCTAGGGAAGCAGTCAGAGGAGCAACCGCCAAAGTTTCTGTCCTGATCAAACCGGCTCACGGTAGCCGGAGGCAGGGTTGGCTTGGAAGTCATATGAGCCAATGCAAGAGAACTGAGTAAGGGGGGCAGTCAGAGGAGCAACCACCAAAGTTTCGACCCCGATCAAACCGGCTGCATCAAAGTGACACGCCCTGGGCAAAAGAGAGGTTCCTTCTTCAGTCCAAACCCAAATGGTCAGCGCAGCCAGAGGCTGCGCTGACCCGGGTCTTGTGCACGTTCAAAGGTCAATGCTTGAGGGTTGAAGGTTGAAGGTTGAGGACAGAGAGAATACAAGGCATCTCAAGCACTCAAGCTCAACTCGGCCAGCTTTATCTTGAGAAAGTCGCCTATCTGAAGCTCACCGCGACCAGGCCGAGCTGCCTGCGGCTGACTCGACCATGCTCTCCAGGGCCTGATCGGCCAGGCCCAGAACCTGCTGGCACTTTTCCTGGACAAATGAGTCCAAGTGCTCCTGCCCTCTGGCCAGATCGCCTCTCTTTCTGATCTCAAGGAACTCCTGCTCCACCTGGGACAGCTCATCCCAGAGCTCTTCCTCGTAAGGATCGAAGACCTCACGCACCCCGTCGTGGTAGAGCTGATGGCTGCCCAGAGCTGTCTTGGTGATGTGCATGAACCTGGCGCAAACCCCGGGCTGACTGTACTCCTCCGGCAGCGTGAAGGCCCCGACGTAGAAGGGGACAAAGGTTCCCAGGCAGGGGTTGCGGAAGCAGTGCAGCATCAGCCCCAGCTCGTCAGGCACATTCGGGCGGGCGGACATGATGGCGGCAGAGGCCGTTGTCCCGTGCATGCCGTGGTGACAAATGGACCTCATAAACAACGGGTGTTCTACAGTGTCCTTTTCCGGCCACTTGCCGACCCACTCTTGCAGGTCAGCGTAGTCAGTGCTGTAGAACGGGACCTGATTCATCTCCAGGACCTTGCCGCTGGGCAGAGTCACCTCATCATAATGGTCGCGCATCATGGCCACAAAGTGCTCTGCCGCGAGCTCGCCCTCACTGGCTTTGAGCAGCTCCATGGCCCGATCATAGCGCATCTGCGTGTTGTAGAGCTTTTCCACGGCCAGGCGCTCGGCAATGTTGTCGTTGCTTGCCGGGTAGAGCTCATAAGTCCCGTACACCTCGCGGAAATTGATCTTTTTCGTGCCCTTTTCGACCCAGCCCTGCTCCACCGCAAAGCTGACCAGGTCATCCGCAGCCATATCGTAGTCATCCTCTATCTGGAGCTGATTGGACCTGGCGTCGACCCCGTTCTCGACCTTCTTGGCCACCCAGCGGTAGCCGGTGACCTCGACAACCCAGAGCTCATTGGGGTCTCCGATTTCGAACATGATGCAGTTCCAGGACTGACCGTACTTTTCAGTGATCGAGGTCAGAACCTCCACTCCTTCCCTGGCCGTCTTGGCCCGCTCCAGGATCAGGCGGACATAGTCGTTGTCGTGCAGCCCCTCTTTGTAGGCCAGCTCGTCCCGGGTTGGAGCATCGTTATCGGCTACCACAACCTGGTGCTCGTTGACCCCCATGCCGTACCCCCATCGTCCGGCCGACCTGGATCCGACAAACTTGTAGGTGTAGCCCGCCTGGGGGATGTCGATGTAAGCGGCCTTGTAGAGGGCATCTTGCGGGTGGTGCGATGCCTGGTGCATGGCCACTTCGCTCAGGGTGTTCGGGCCGAGGTCGCGGTTCTTGGCGATGATCGTCCCTTTGCCTGCCTCCAATGCCCTGCCGTGGGCCATGAAGGTCGTGCACTCGCCCTGATACCCGGCAAAGGCCCGGTCCACACTGTTGAAGATCAGGATGTCGGCGTAGGCCACATCCGCCCCTTCCGCCACCCCCTGCATCCAGGCCACCTTGGAAGGCAAGACCTGCCCGTACATCTTTTCTGAAGCCCGGGCCGCCGCAAGGGCCTCCGGGTAGCCGGCACCGCGCTCAGATGCATGCTGTTTCATCTGCTCAATATTGGCTGCAATCTGGGCCGCGTTCTGTTGGCCGAATGTGAGCCCCTCCTGAAAGGGAGAAGTGGCCAGGACAATGCCTGGCACAAGAAACCAGAAAAACAGAGCACTGCAGAAAACGAAAACTCTGTGGTGTATTGCCCATCGATTCATCATCATGTCTCCTTGTGCCTCAAAAAACCTGATTTCACAAAAAAAACTCCTGCACCGCAGCCATGTTTCAGTCCATAAGCCTCACCTCCCCGAAAAAATTTTCATGCCCCAAAAATCTCGACACCATGGCATGAAGAATCGATAACTGAATCTTTTTGGTACCAGTTTTTCCGAGTGCAGCCCTTTCCCCATGAACCCGCATGAGACGCCCAAATCCTTGAATCTTCAATAGTACTAACATAAAATATTTCAACACAAACTATGTTGACATCAACTAAAATCTGTGTGCAAGGTTGATAAAACAACCGACGAGGAGGTGACGTATGTACAACCTGACCATGAAAGAAAAAAAACTGGCCCAAGGCCTCCAGGAACTCAGTGATCAAGCCGGCTCCCATTCCCCGAGCATCCAAACCATTGCCGAAAAGCTGCCTGACTTGGATATCAAAATCGATGCCTGCTTTTTGTCCAACCCCCATGCCACCGATCTCTTTACCCGGGAAATGCGCAACGATCTGATCAAAACCGGTGAATTGAGAAAGGTCCTGGAGTTCTACCCCTCACAGAACCAGGTCATAGGGGAGATCCTCGCGCCCTGCCTCAATGTTTCCAAAGAAAAGATCTTTGTCGGCAACGGGGCCACCGAGATCATCCAGGCGGTGATCCATTACTTCACGTCTCGGAAAATCATCATCAATCTCCCGACCTTTTCCCCCTATTACGAGTTCGTGGGTGAGGACATTGAAGTCATCTACAGCCAATTCAGGCAGGAAAACGATTTCGCCTTCGACTTCGACGAGTATGTGAGCCTCGTTGAAAGGGAACGGCCGGACACCATCATTCTCATCAACCCCAACAACCCCACTGGCGGGTATATCAACCTCAGGGATATCGAAAAACTCGTTCAGCGCTTCGACTTTGTGAACAACCTCGTCATCGATGAGAGCTTTCTCCATTTCGCCTTTGAAGATGAGACCTTTCCCCTGAAGACAGCCACCCACCTCGTGAATGAGCACGACAACGTGATCATCATCAAGAGCATGTCCAAGGATTTTGGGATTGCCGGCATCCGGGCCGGATATGCCGTGATGCCGGAAGACAAGGTCGCCGGCCTTCTGGAAAACGGATATTTGTGGAACCTCTCCGGCTTGGCTGAGTATTTCTTCCGTCTCTATACCGACGAGGAGTTTCTCAGGCGGTATGAAGAGGTGAGGGTGCGCTACATCAAGGACACGCAGAAGTTTTTCTCTGAGCTTTCCGAGTTGCCCGGCATCAAGGTCTACCCCAGCAAGGCGAATTTCGTTCTGGCCGAGCTGACCAACGGCATGAGCGCCTTTAACTTCATGTCCCAGATGCTCATCAAGCATGGCGTCTACGTCCGTGATTGCAACGACAAAATGGGTCTCGATGGGGAGTTCGTCCGAATCGCTTCCAGAACCGATGAAGAAAACCAGGTTATCCTGGAATCAGCCCGCGAAGTGCTCCAATCCCAGGAAGAGCTGGAACTGACAGCAGTTTCCTGACCCTCATCAGCAGCTTCGCATGAACCCGCAGGGTGAGTCCTTACGAAGACATCCTCGGCCTATTCAGCTCCACTGCATCTGACATTCTCACCCGTCGCTCCTGAAGGACCCCATGGACAGGCAAATATGGGCACCTGCGTCCCGGCGGCCCCTCTTTCATCTCTTTTAAGATGCGGCTGCAAAAACTCAAGATGCAGCCGCAAGCATTCAGGATTCAGAATCCAGGAGTCAGTATAATCAAAGAGTTACAAAATAGGGTTGGGTGCGGAAAACAACCAACTGGACTTTTTGCACTCACGTCTTTGAAGGAGACAATAATGAACAATGACAAACAAAGAACGTTTTGGGAACAACAAAATCTCGATGTTCAGGGCATGATGCTCAACGAAGAAGCCGGCGAGTTCGAGGACATGGAACGGCTGGAGATTCTGGGCTACCTCCCGGATCTGACCGGGAAGCGCATTCTGGAACCTGCTGCGGGCATTGGACGGTTCACAACCCACTTCGCCGCCAAGGCCGGGCATGTCACAGCCCTTGACTTCGTGGAGCAGTTTATTGACCAGAACAGGGCTGCCTGTGCCGGACTGAATAACGTGACGCTCCAGGTGAACGACATCATGGAGGCCGAGTTCGCTCCGGAGAGCTTTGATCATATATTCATCAATTGGCTTTTGATGTATCTCACAGATGATCATGTGCGCACGCTCAGTGATCGACTCCAATCCTGGCTTGCTCCGGGCGGCACCCTTTTCCTGCGTGAAAGCTGCGTCAGCGCCTCCAATCCCAATGCCCCGCATCCTCATACCCATTATCGGGACCCCGAGGTGTACGAACACATTCTGACCACCGGTCTTTCCCTGGTGAACAAAGGGAAAGTCCAGATCTATGTTCAACGCTACAGCAACCCCAATCAAAGGTGGTGGCTTTTTTCAAAAGGAAACAATCCATAATTCAGCGCAGCCTCTGGCAAAGCTGAATTGTAACTCCTGCGGCTGCATCATGAAGTGTTGCAGCCGCATCCAAACACGCCATGAATGCAACTATGTCCCCTATCGCTGTTTCCAGACAACGAGTTCTGCACACTGTGCTCGAACTGTCCGAGTCCGATCTGAAAGACCGCTTCGGCCCTGTGGCTGAAGATATTTTTCACATCGCATCTGAGGCCTTTTTTATCCGCTGCAACCCCTTTGTCCCCAGGAATGTTCTGCAGCAGCAGGTCATGGGAAAAATACAAGATCTGGAAAACACAGGCCGCCACAAAGAAGTTCTCCCCATCACGCGCAAGCTGGAGAAATTCTGGGACCGGGAAAAGACTCACGAACAGTTCAGAAACACTGTCAAATCCGAGTTGGAACACATCGTGGGTGCCGAAAAAGTGGATGACTCCCCGGGAACCCTGGTCCAGTTCGCCACCGACGCCACAGGCCTGCACATGGAGCTTCCCATGATGGCCGTGTTCCCGGAGAAAACCTCGGAAGTCCAGAGTATTGTCCGAGCAGCCAATGCCCTGGGCTTTTACATCGTTCCCCGGGGCGGGGGAACCGGTCTTACAGGCGGTGCCATCCCGGGGCTGCAAAAATCCATCATCGTGAGCCTCTCTCGAATGAAGGCGATCCAGGAAGTCGATACGCACAACCGCCTCTTGAAGACCCAGACCGGGGTCATCACCCTTGATGCGATCAAAGCGGCTCGGGAACACAATCTTCTCTTCACCGTGGACCCTGCCTCCAAAGCAGCCTCATCCATTGGGGGCAACGTATCGGAGAACGCTGGAGGCCCTCTGGCCTTTGAATACGGAACAACCATCGACAACATCGCCGGCTATACCATGGTCTTGCCGCAAGGCGAGGTCATCACTGTTGTCAGGCGTGACCATCCGCGGCATAAAATCTACCCCTGGGACACTGCGATCTTTGATGTCTATGCTGAAAACGGGAACCTGCTGCAAACCATCGAGCTTTCCGGCGAGGCTGTCAGGGCTCCCGGCCTGGGCAAGGATGTGACCAACAAATATCTCGGCGGACTGCCGGGAATCCAGAAAGAGGGCGTGGACGGCATCATCACCGAGGTGACCTTCATCCTTCATCCTCGATTGACATATTCACAGACCTTGTGCCTGGAATTCTTTGGATCATCGATGCACTTTGCCGCTCAGGTGATCAAGGACCTGGTCAGCCTGCGAGACACTATCAGAGAGAGATCTCAGTCAGTCAGCATGACCGCGCTCGAAGAGTTCGGGTCGCAATACATCCGGGCCATTCAATATTCCAAAAAATCCAAACTCTACGAAGGAGAACCGATTTCGGTTCTCCTGGTCCAGCTTGACTCCAACAACCGCAGCCACCTTGAGGAGGTCCTCTGGGCGGTGTTTGACATAACCGAGCGATATCCTGAGGTGGATGTTCTGGAAGCCAGAGATGAGCAGGAAGCTGAAGCCTTTTGGGAGGACAGGCATCAACTGAGCGCTATTTCCAGGAGAACGAGCGGGTTTAAAATCAATGAGGACATCGTCATCCCCCTGGATCAAATCCCGACGTTTTCCGACTTCCTCGAAGGGCTGAACCTGGAATACCTGGCCAGAAAGTACGCCCAGGCCCTGATGAAAGCAGACCAGCTGCTTGAGCTGGAAATGAAGGACGAGTTTCTGGTCATGGAGCTCGAAGTCTGCAGGAACATCGAAAAGCAGCAACTTCAGGAGACCATTGTCTCGGAACAGGAATTCAAACTGCAGATCCACTTCTTCCTTCAAGACCTGCGCAGCCGATATCCTGAATACGATGAAACCCTGCAATCCCTGGAAGCCGATCTCTTTGAAACACGCTTGGAAATCGCCAACCACATGCACGCCGGAGACGGCAACTGTCACGTCAATATCCCTGTCCACGCCACAAACAGGGACATGTTCGATCAGGCCGAAGAGACCGTGGAGAAAGTTTTCACCAAGGTCCTTGAGTTGGGGGGCCAAATCTCTGGCGAGCATGGCATCGGCATCACCAAGATCTCCTATCTGTCCGACAAGAAAATCGAAGCCTTGCGCGAATACAAAAAGAGTGTCGACCCGAACAACGTCGTCAACCCCGGTAAGCTGATGAACAAAGATATTGAGGTGGCTCCCTTCTCAATATCCTGGGATCGCCTCATAGAGAATGTCTCTTCCCTTGAGCTTCCGGAAAAAAGCGAGCTCGTCGACTTGCTCAAACACATCCAGATCTGCACCCGCTGCGGCAAGTGCAAGCAGGTCTGTCCCATGTACTACCCCCAGAAAGGCTACCTCTATCATCCACGCAACAAGAACATGGTCATCGGCTCCCTGCTGGCAGCCCTGGCCTTCACTCAGCAGGCTCACAGCTCCACCCGGCAGGAGCTTTTGACCCAGTTGCGCGAACTCATGGGCTTTTGCACAGCCTGCGGCAAGTGTATGGATGTCTGCCCGGTGAAAATAGACAGTGCCGGAGTCACTCTTTCTTTGCGCTCCTACCTCGAACAGGAAGGCGTCACCGGCAATCCGTGGAAATCCCGCATGCTCCAGCTGTGGAGCCATGATTCGGAGCTGTTGCCCTGGGCGGCCAAAGCAGCTGCACTGGGGCAGCCCATTCACAACACGGCTGTTCGTTGCATTCCCCCCTTCTGGCGGCGGCGGATGAAAAACCCGGTTTTCCAGGGCCCAAGCCCGAAGCTTGGGATGATCAACATTTACCAGAAAATGGGCCTGAGCGCTGGCAACCTGATCATTCCCGGAGACCTGTCTGAAAAAAAAGAGATCCCTGGGGTCCTCTACTTTCCTGGATGCGGATCAGGGCTTTTCTATGCCGGGATAGGGCTGGCCGGCCTTTTTCTCCTTCTTGAGTCCGGATACGCGGTGCTTCTCCCAGAGGAACACAAGTGCTGCGGCTACCCTCTCCTCTCCGAAGGCTGCCTTGAAGCGTACAATCACAACAAGGATCGAAACAGGCAATTCTTTCAAGAACGAATCAATCTGGCCAGGGAGGAACATGTTCACATCCAGACCCTGCTCACGTCGTGCGGCACGTGTCGGGCCTCAATGGAACACCATGGCCTCGATGAGCTGAGCCCCTCCATCGAGTTGATGGATGTCTTTCAATTTCTCTTGCCTGAGCTGCAAGGCCAGAGACGCCAAAACAAGGAATCCGAAGCGGTCCTCTACCACAGCTCCTGTCACAGCGCCTGGAGCGACGTGCCGCAAAAAGGAGCCGACACCAGCTATGCCCACTCTCTTGAACAATGTTTGTCCAGTCAGGTGGACATAAGCCCCTATTGCTGCGCTGAATCAGGACTTGGTGCACTCACCGCGCCTTCGGTCTACAACAAGCTGCGCAGGCGAAAACGGACGGCTTTGCAGGAAAACATCGATCAAAATGGGGAAAAAAGAGCTCTTCTGGTCAGTTGTCCTTCATGCAAGATAGGTTTGAACCGTATCATGGGATCCCTGCCCTACAAGGTAAAAGTCCAGCACACCCTCGAACATCTGGCAGACCATTTCCACGGAAAGCACTGGAAAGATCTTTTCGCTGAAAGACTGAAGAAGGAGTGGACTCAACAGAGAATATCCCCGGTTTAATCGGGCTGATCCCATTGGGCCAGCCAGGCAACTGTCTCCGGATGCTCAGCGAAAGCGGTGAGCGTTGTTTCGATGGTCTTGCGTTCCTGGGACTGACCAAGCTCCGCCTGAATGGTTTTGTAGACGTCATGCAGGAGTTCGGATGGAGACGGGACCTCGGCCCTTTGGCCCTTGAGAAACTGAAAAGCCCTCTCTGCCACCGTATCCAAAAAGGTGCTCCAATTCCTGTTCAAAGACCTTTCAATGTCCTTGATCGTTCCAAGCTTGGAAGCCGTCCCCAACCCCAGGCTCATGAGCAGGTCTCGAGCTGCATCACCAGTTTCTTGACCGAACTGACCATCGATACCGATGGGATTGCCGAAAACGTGGCTGATGACCATTTGCAGAAACAACACCCTGGACTTGCTGCCAACAGAAAAGCTGACCTCGCTCAGGTCGTCGATGTGGAAATGGTCCCTGTGCGCGGAGTTGTATTCGTAGTTCAGGACTGTCCCGAAATGTTTGCGCAAGACCGCTTCGACACCGAGATAGAAACTGCGGTTCTGAGGATAATGCAGGGCGACCAGGGTATGATCAGCCCAGAAGAGTGCATCCAGATCAAACCCCCGCCCCAATCCGTGGGCTCCTGACTTATTCACATACGCCCCAGCCGAGGTGATGACCTCAGCAGGCCCCAGTGGGCAGACCTGCCAGAGCTCTTTGAAACAATTCACCATCTTGGTTTCAAACTCTGAAAGGCAGTAAAATGTGTACGGCTTGCCCCGAGTGCCGTAGGAGTATCTCTGGTCGGCATACCGGGCGTAATGGACAGGGACATCCCCCAGCCTGGTGGTGGAATTGTTCGGTCGGGCCATGATCAGCCTCCTTGATTCCTTGATGACAAAAATTGGGTACCCTTCTGAAAGTTCATACGGGCTTTGCCGCCGGATTGAGCATAGCACACACAGAACACAGCGGGATAGAGGTAAAGAGGAAAGAGGGCATCAAGAAATGCTTGGCCAATCCTGTAAACTGGGCTATAAGGCTATGATGGAAAAGGACGCTGTCCCGGGCAGTGTCCCAAGCCGGGTGCTTGGAGCTGCAATCCACAGGTCACGGGGTCACAGACAATCAGGGGGTCGATCATGGAATATCCATTTGAAAATCTGATCTTCGAAGGCGGGGGGGTCAAAGGCATTGCTTATGTGGGCGTCTTTCAGGAACTGCAGGACCGCGAGATCATCGGGAACATCAAAAGGGTGGGAGGAACTTCTGCCGGGGCGATCAACGCGGTGCTCCTGTCCCTTGGATATTCCCTGCAAGAGACCAGGGATATCCTCATGGAGCTTGATTTCAACAACTTCATGGACGACAGTTGGGGCCTTGTCCGGGATGCCAAAAGGCTGTTCGAGGAATTCGGACTGTACAAAGGCGACTTTTTCAAGCAGTGGATCGGGGACCGGATCCGGGAAAAGGCCGGCAATGAGAATGCGACCTTCAATGAGTTCAAGAATAAGGGCTTCCTGGATCTCTACCTGATCGGAAGCAACCTCTCCACAGGTTTTTCCGAAGTGTTTTCCTGTGAGCACACCCCAAGGATGCGGGTCGTTGACGCGGTGCGCATCTCCATGTCCATCCCTTTGTTTTTTGCCGCGATCCGCAACATGCGCTCTGATGTCTATGTGGACGGCGGTTTGTTCAACAACTACCCCATCAAACTCTTTGACCGGGAAAAATACATTGAAGCCGACAAGCGGCCACAGCATGCCAGGTCTACCCCCTACTACAAAGACAATGAGAACAAAACCAAACCCAAGACCAGCAGCCCCTATGTCTACAACAAGGAATCACTCGGCTTCAGGCTCGATTCCAAAAAGGAAATAGCTGCATTCCGGGATATCGCCGAGGCTCAGCACAAAAAAATAGACAATGTGCTCGACTACTTCACGGCTCTGGTAGGTTCCCTCTTCAATGTTCAAGACAATCAGCACCTGCATTCGGACGACTGGCAGCGCACCGTGTACATCAACACCCTTGGGGTGGGCACAACCGACTTTGACCTCCCGGACACCAAAAAGAAAAAGCTGGTCTCAACCGGCAAAAAAGCGACCAAAGACTATCTGGACTGGTTCCTGGAAAAAAAGCCGAAAAATCATCCGGACAACCAGGAGTGAAGGCCGGGCCCGGCCAGGTGGTTGCAGACAGGCCTGGATTCAGCGCCGCCTCTGGCTGCGTTGAATATTGGGTTTGAACTGAGTGAGGGGTAGAAAGAGCTTTCCTGACACATTTCCCTGCAGACGATCAGGCCACGACCTCGACCCTGTTCCTTCCCTTTTCCTTGGCCTGGTACATGGCCTGGTCGGCCCGGATGACCATGTCATCGGGGCGCTCACCTGTGCGGCAGGAGGAAATCCCAAAGCTGCAAGTGCAGTGTCCGACTTCAGGAAATGCGTGATCCGCAATTTCTCTTCTGAGCTTTTCAGCCAACACGCCGGCACCGGAAATTTCTGTCCCGGGACAGATGAGCAGAAACTCCTCCCCTCCCCAGCGACCGACAGTATCGATGGTCCGGATGCGACTCTCCAGGACCCGGGCCAGTTCTTTCAGGACCCTGTCCCCGGCATGGTGGCCCAGGGTGTCGTTGATGGACTTGAACCTGTCCACATCGAGCATGATCACGGTCAAGGGCTGGGAGGACCTGGACGCTCTCCGACACTCGTGATCCAGGATTTCCTCAAGCTTCATCCTGTTGAAGAGGCCTGAGAGCCTGTCGGTTTCGGAGAGCTTTTCCAGCTCAGCGCTCTTGCGGGCCAAATTTTCATGGGCGTCTGCCAGCTCTCTGTTCAAGCGGGACAGCTTCCGGTTCCAGAACACGATCACACCGATCACAAAAGCCCCCCCGGCCAGCACTTTCCACAACAGTCCGGTGTCAAAGCCGTGCTCGTAACGTATGGACAGCCACTCTCTGGTGATCCGATTGATGTCCTGAGTGGAAATGGACTCCAGGGCCTTGTCCAGGATTGGCTTCAGCTCGGGCGCATCGCTGCTGATGCCGATGCGCAGAAAATCCTTGTACGGGGTTTGTCCGGCGATTTTGAGATCGTACAGGCCCTGTTCGTGAATCCGATAGCTGACCATCTGCAGGCTGTCCATGGCCACATCCGCTTTCCCTTTGGACACCGCGGTCAAGGCGTGATCCAGGTCCGGCATCTGCAGAACGGCCACGTCAGGAAAGTTCTCTTCAATATACTCGATGATCGAGTTTTCCTGAACAACAGCCACTTTCCTCCCGGACAGGACCTTCATGTCCGGTATGTAGGGCTCGCCTTCCCTGGCCACCATCACACTGACCGAGTTGAAATACGGCTCTGAAAAAATGAGAGATTCCATCTTCTCAGGGGGGGTGTGAACACAGGACAGGATGTCGCACTCCCCGTTTCTGGCAAGCTCGAGGCTCTCCTCCCAGGTCCGGGTGGGCACAAGGCTGATCGGGACCCCGAGCATGTCCGACATCATGGCCATGATGTCGGACACAATCCCGGTATGCCCACCGCCTTGGCCGATCCCTTCAAAAGGAAGCCATTTGGGATGGGCGCACATGCTGATGCTGCCCTTCTGCTCAAGGTACAGCTGTTCCTCGAGAGTCAGAGGAACCCGCGCGGCCTGTTTTTCCAGATTTCCGGCCTCGAGCCAGCGTTGATAGATCGCGGACAGCTCCTCTTCCGTAACCGCGTCCATGGCCTTTTGCAGAATGTCCCGCAGGATGATCCGATCTTTTTCCACACCTATGGACACTGGTGTGTTTTTAAAATGCAGGCTGTCCATTATGGGTACACTGGCCAGGCCGGACAGAAAATGCTTGGTGATCAGATAGTCGAACACAGGCTTTTCAGCCAGAGCAGCGTCAGCCAGTCCGGAAGACACCGTTTTGAGGCAGTCCAGGGTCGTGTCCCTGGTCAGGACCTGAATGCTGGGATAATGCTTTTCCAGAATCTCCTGATAATAGAAGCTCTCGGGCACCACGACTTTTCTGCCGGCCAGATCCTTCAGGTTGGCCTGTTTCTCATTGCCTTTTCTGACCACAATCCCGGAGAATATTGTCATATAGGGTTCAGTGAAGGCGATAGACTCCTGTCGGCCCTCTGTCTGCACAACATCAACCAGAAGATCCAGCCCCCCCTTGTCCAGCATGGTCATGAACTCACTCCAGGTTGGGCCTGAAACAAAGTCTACCTCCACCCCGAGCTTGTCCGCCAGCAATTTCATGTAGTCAATGCAAAACCCCTTGGCTTTGCCATTTTTGAAAAAATTGAACGGGGGCCAGTCTTGCAGGTTGTCCACCTTGAGCTTTGGGTGCTTTCGCAGATAGGCCGCCTCCTGACTGGTCAGGTCGGGAAACGGCTTTTGCTCTACCGAAATCCATTTCTGGGAGAGCTCGACTTTTTGCTTCCTGGAGATCGAATCCATGGCCTTTTGCAGGATATCCCTGAGCAGGGGCATATCCTGTCTGATACCGATGTACAGCCCCTGAGGGCCAAGCCCGGGCGCCCTGATCTCGCCCACGATCTGCAGATCCGTGAAAAACCTGGTGGCAATGAGATAATCCACCACTCCCCGGTAACCGATATAGGCGTCCGCTTTGCCGTAGGTGATGGACTTGAGCCCTTCCAGGGGGTTGTTGACCTGATGAACGTCTATCCCGGGAAAGGAGGACCTGAGGACTTCCGCCTGGATATACCCTTTGGGCGCGGACACCGTCTTGCCGAACAGGTCCTGAAAGGAATCGATGGAGGTGTCTTTCCTCCCGGTCACAATGACGTAGGGCAGCTCGAGAAAGGGCTCGGTGAAGAGCATGAACTCTTTGCGACTCTCGGAAGTCCACAGGGACGGGAGCAGGTCGATCCGGCCCTGCCGGAACAGGTCCAGAAGCTCGGCCCAGGTGTAGCCGTTGACGTACTCAAAGGATATGCCCAGCTTGCGGCCCAGGAGCTCGAGATGCTCGATGGCGTACCCCTTGGGAACGCCGTGCTCGCTGAAATCAAAAGGGGGCCAGTCGTCTTCGTTGCCCACCCGGATGACTGGATGGGAGCGCAGAAACTCCCGCTCTTCCGGAGTCAGGCTCAAGCCCTGCCCCTCGCTGGCAGCATCCGGAGATGAAGCCTCCCTGCCCCATGCAGTCTGTTCGCAAAGAGCCAGACCAGTCAGGAGCAAGAGGGATACCCAAATGATTGTAACACAACCCTTGAACAGCTGAGTGTTCATATGTCCTCAAGAGGCGTGGGAACCATGGCCGTAGAGTCAGACCCTTGGCATGCCTGGAATGAGATTCTGACGCTCACCTTGGCGAGCAGATGCCGTGCATTACCGAAAAATGACAGTCTTTGCAAACACAGGGCAAGAAAGCCTCATTGCAACTGGTTGCTATGACTTGCTATCGTCGCGACACTCCGGCGTCAGGCCGTCAGCTCAAAGTCAGCATGCAAAAAGCCTTCCGCAAGGCAGGTGGCATTGTGGGAAAAGACAGCGCAAGCCGAAGCCGTGCTTTACACATGAGGCAATGCGTCTGGTGTCAGCTTTGCCTCTGGCAAAGCTGAATATTTGGGTTTGGCTGAAGAAGGAAGCTCACTTCTGAGCAGGGTGTGTCATTTTGCTGCAGCCGGTTTGATCAAAAGAGGCCAGACCAGGGAATGATTTTCACTGGTGACAATGCACAGCAAGGTCTCTAATTGTAACGTCTTGACATCGCTCACTATAAAATTTCACCAGGGCATCTCAACCCCGTCGTATCGAAAAAAACGCCCGGTGTCATTCATGGTGAACCCGTCCACCAAAGAACGCATGCCTTGAACGCTCTCCGGGGGCATGAGCTCAGTTCCGCCCCCGCCCATCCGGGTCTTGACATGCCCTGGATGAAGGATGAGCAGGCCGATACCCTGAGCCTCAAGCTCGTGGCTCAAGCCCTCCATGACCGCGTTCAAGGCCGCTTTTGTGGACCGGTAGTAATAGGCTCCCGGCACGGCGATGTCGGCAATGCTGGCCATGTGGGTAGAGGTGACCACCACCTGCTTGCGCCTGCTGAGAGCTACATTCGGGGTAAAGGCCTCCACAACCCGGACCGGCCCCAGGGCGTTTATTTCAAAGGTCTTGATCCAGTCCGAATAGTTCAGTGTCCCCAACCCCACATCACGGTACTTCTCCAGATAAATTCCTGCGTTGGAGACGAGAATGTCCACCGGCTTGTCCAGCAGCTCCACAGTCATGGCGTAAATCTCGTCCACCCTGGTCACGTCCATGCGGTGAACGCTGACCTGCTCATGCCGGGCAGCCAGATCCTGAAGCTCAAAGGCCTCGCTGGGATGCCGGCAGGTGGCGTAGACCCGGCAGTCGTCCTCAGCGAACTGCCGGACCCATTCCAGGCCCAGACCACGGTTGCTTCCGGTCACAAGAACTGTATCCATAATGCTGCTCCTTAACGGGATGATGTCATGGTGCCCATGCATCGGCACGGATTCCATTTCCAGTAAAATGGCCCGGTGCTGTGCCCTTCAGGCACACCGCCCTGCAGCCTGCCCATCCGCCTCCGGCGGAGGAAGCCTTTCTATCTTATACACTCTTATCCTGATAATCCTGTCAAAGCTTCTTCTCTTTTCGCCGCAGGCGAACCCCGAGATCTCCGTGGTCAGATGTTCCTGATCATCAATCCAGGCCATGCCGGATCAGTCCTCATCCAGATAGCGATCCCTGTAGGGGTCCTGAACCACCAGCCGCCGGAGCTGGTCCTGCCACTCCATGGGCTCCCGAACCTTGAGGATGTCCTCCACCCGGCCCTGACGGCTGAGCCGCTCATAGATCTCCCGCCAGACACAGGGGATCGCGGCGTCTACTTCGCACATCCCTCCGGTCTGGGTCCCTCCGCAGGGCCCGTTGAAAAGCCCCTTGGCGCATCTGGTAACCGGGCAGAGCCCTCCGGTGTAGCCGATGACACAGTCCCCGCAGGACCGGCAGACCTCCTCATAAACTCCCACATCCCGATCCACGCCGATAGCAAGGGTGTTGACCAGGGGAAATACAGGTATGTCCGGAAACCGCTCGGCCATGAGCTGGGTCCCGGCTGCGCAGGCCATGGAACCCAGGCACTCCACTTCTGGAACCATGGGATCGAGATCCTGAAGAAAGACCATGTTGCATGCCCGCTCCACAGTAAAGGCATGGATGGACACAGGGCGCTTCTGACGCTTTGCCAGGGCCTCCAGTTCGGCATTGAGCTCCTGAACCTCCTTCTGCCCTCCACCGAGACAGACCGAAGCACATCCGCCGCAGCCCACATTGAGGAATGCGGCATGCGGGTCGAGCATGGACCTGATTTCTGCAAAGGGCTTGCGCTTGATCTTGATCATGACGGCTCCTCATCAACCAGGATCTATCTGGAAATCCACCTTCAAATCGGTCAACCTCACTGAACTGAGTGAGGGGTGAAGGGTTCTTCCTCACGAAGTTTCATTCGAGACCCATCGTAGCGGCGATAGATCCCCTGCGCCCGGCATATCGACCTTCCCAGGGCAATGATCTGAGGAATGTCCACTCCGAGGGGGCAGTAGCAGCGCATGCAGAGAACGCATCGATGCCAGAGGATCTCCCGCAGGGACTCCAGGTCTTCAAAGCTGACCCGGCCCTTTTTCTTGAACAGGTATCCCACTGAGTTGAGCATCTTGTGGGACGGCATATACACCGGATCCCGGCCTCTGGTAGTGTACAGAAAGCAGCTCTCGGCACACATGCCGCAGCGCACACACAGCTGAAGCATGAAACGGATTTTTGTGGCGTTGTCCTTAAGCAGTTGCTTGACGACCGGGCTTTCCAGCGTTTCCTGTCGCTTGAACATCTCACCTCCAGATCCGGGTTCCCCGGGTGAAGCTGTACTCGCTGCCAAGGCAGAACCGGGTCAGAAAGAAAAAAAGTGCGTGGGACAGCCTGGTAAAGGGAATGCAGACCAGCATGAGCTCTCCGCTCAGGATATGGGCCACCACCATGGGCCTGTAGGGTGCCCACTGGTGATAGGCCAGGAACCCGGTCAGAAAAGGGGCCAGGACCACAATCAGAAGGGCGATGTCCATGGGGCTGGTGATGCTTCGGACTTTGGGCAGCCTGATCCTGCGGTAGAGGAGAAACCCGCCCAACCCGAGCACCAGCAGGGTCAGGATGTCCGAGAGGAGCTCGGAAACGGCCGGGGGCCTGAACCCCCAGGACTGCTCGAACAGCAGGGCATGGGCCAGGACGGTGAGCGGGGTCAGGATCAGGGCTGCATGGAAGATTGCCGTGACCACAGTCATGGCCGGCTCCATGCCCAGGACCGTTCTCTGGATGCGGCCTTTGCGCTGAATCCTGGGGGAGGGATGGTGCATCCCGGAACTGCTGGGCTGCTGCCTGACAGGCAAGGCAGACCTGGCGGCAGGTGTGGTCAGGGCAAAAAAACGCACTGCCTGATAGACCAGGCCAAGAAGCAGGACCAGAACAGCCACAAGGGCCAGGGGGCCTCGGGCCAGGGAGTACATGACTCCTCCTTTGCGGAAGAAGGGCAGGGAGTTGAGAATTCAGGATTGGCTTCAGGGTAGCCCATCCTTGATGATTGTCAACAAGGTCAGCCCAGCCTTTCCTCCAGCTCCCGCTTGAGCCGGTCCCTGGCCGGCCTGGCCTGCTCAAAAATAGCGTCTACTTTGTGGAACTCCAGAGTGCGGATGTCCACAATGTCCGGCCTGACCATGATGTCCGGGGGCCTCAGGGCGATCTTCCCGGCCACGATGGAGTGCTGCATGATCTGAATTGTGTTGAAGAAGGCATCCAGAAAGGAGAGGTCCTTTTTGGGAGAACGCTGGCCGGAGACATCGACAGCCACAGTCAGATCGCAGGCCTCATTCAGGATATCGTAGGGCACCGGATTGACCGCCCCTCCGTCGATCAGGACCCGACCGTTGCGCCGGACCGGGGTAAACAGCCCTGGCAGGGCCATACTGCCCTGGATAGCGGACAGCAGGTCACCAGAATCATAGACCACCTCCTCACGTTCCCAAAAGTCGGTAGCCACCACGGCCAGAGGAATGGTCAACTCTTCAAAGCTCTTGACCTGTATGTGCTCATAGAGAAAGGCCAGGAAGGCATCTCCACTGATGAAACCTCCCTGGCCGAGCTCAGGATCCAGAAACTCTACCCACTGAAGGATGTTCTTGTTCAGGAATACGTCCTTCCAGGTGTCGTGTTTGCGGACCACCAGTTCATCCACAATGGCTCTGATCTCTCCGGCAGACTTGCCTGATGCGTAAAGGGCGCCAAAAACCGCCCCGATAGAGCTGCCCGCGATGAATCCGGGCCTGACGCCCAGCTCGTCAAAGACCTCCAGCATGGTAATGTGGGCCAGTCCGTTTGCTCCACCAGCCCCTAAAGCCAGACCGATTTTCAGGTCGGTGCCCATCTTCGCCTCCTGAGTATCCGAGTTTGTGTGCGCCTGCACCCGGTCGGCTGCCGGCAAAAGGTTCACGAGCCAGCCTCCGGTCGAGACGGCAGCAGACCACAGTAAAAAGAGTCGGCGGGAAATCCGGTGCACGCTCAGCCTCCCTTTTGAACACTCCCCGGGCATGAAGAAATACCCGATCGATCACCTTTTCAAGCACTTTCCAGCAGGCAAGAATCATATCTTGTGCCTACGAAAAAATCATGGCAGGTCAGATGCATGAGCTGCTTCATGACAACAGAAGGAGAATCAAACTGTGAAAACGGACTCAATGGCCATGCTGACCGACCTGTATGAATTGACGATGGCTGCTGCATATCACGCAGAAGGCATGTTCGAGCCCGCCACCTTCAGCCTGTTCATTCGGGATTACCCTCCCAACCGCGGGTACTTCGTCAATGCCGGCCTGAATGACGTCCTGTCCTTTCTCGAGTCCTTCCGTTTCAGGCAGAACGACCTGGACTACCTGGAATCCACCGGGCTCTTCACGTCCGATTTTCTGCATCACCTGTACTCCCTCAGGTTCGAGGGCCAGGTGCATGCAATTCCCGAAGGCCGTTTGTTCTTCAAGGACGAACCGGTCCTGGAGATCACCGCCCCCATCATCCAGGGTCAGCTCGTTGAGACCGCGATCATCAACATCATCAACCTCCAGGTCATCCTGGCCACCAAAGCCTCCCGCTGCGTCCAGGCCGCCCAGGGCAGAGGGCTCATCGACTTTTCCCTGCGGCGGACTCAGGGAGCTGATGCCGGGATGGGCATGGCCAGGGCAGGGTACATTGGAGGGTTGAATGGTACCAGCAATGTCCTGGCCGGTAAAACATACTCCATCCCAGTTTCCGGGACAATGGCCCATTCATTTGTCACCAGCTTCGAGAACGAGCTCGATGCCTTCCGTTCCTTTGCCAGAACCTTTCCGCACAACACGGTCCTGCTCATCGACACCTACGACACCTTGTCCGGGGCCAGAAAAGCGATCCAGATAGGCAGGGAAATGGAGGCAAAGGGGCAGCAGCTCAGAGGCGTCCGTCTGGACAGCGGGGACATGGCTGAGCTCAGCCAAAAGGTCAGAGCGCTCTTTGACCGGGAGGGCCTGGACTACGTCCAGATCTTTGCCAGCGGAGCCTTTGACGAGTACAAGATTCGGGATACAGTCCACAAAGGCGCCAAAATCGACGCTTTTGGCGTGGGGACCAAAATGGGTGTTTCAGCTGACGCTCCCTTCACTGACATCGCCTACAAGCTGGTCAAATATGCCGGACACCCTGTGCTCAAGCTCAGCTCCGGCAAAAAGACCCTGGTGGATGAAAAACAGGTCTTCAGGGTACAGGACAAAGGGATGTTGCTCAAAGACATCATTGGTCTTCGTCATGAAAACGTGGAAGGGGATCAGCTCCTCCTGGAGGTCATGAACTCCGGGCAGAGGACACACGAACCGGAATCTTTGAACATCATCCGGGATCGCTGCCGGGAGGAACTGAGCAGACTGAACGAGGCCTACAAGGCCCTTGAAAACCCTGACCCGTACCCTGTCGAACTGAGTCAGGGCCTGGAAGCTCTTCAGGCCGAAATTGTTCACGAGGTCAAGGAAAAAGAGCTTGGCGAGAGTTGATGACTCGTGTCCTCTTCCACACACAAACCTCTATCCATGTCATCGGCTTCAGCTGCTATGTCTATCAAAACCTTGTAAAAAACCTCCCGTTCGGGTGACTCGCAGTCCACGGATCGATGCAGCCCCCCACAGTAGAAACACCTGGTCTCTTCCTGCAAGCTTTCAAGCCGGAAGTGATCTATCAAAGCAACGATATGCTGAACTGCCCTCTCCATGGGACCTCCATTCGTCACACATTTTGATTGGCATGCCTGGCCAAATGATCCATGAGCACGCGTCCACTGAGCCTTTCCCAGGAGTAAACCCAGGAAATGATTTTCATACGAGCACCCCTTGAGTTCGAACGTGAGCTGGACAGGGACAGAGCCCAGGCTTCAGTCTGAAAAGCACAGCCCTCTGTTATGCGATCATGCAGGATTTGAACAGCATACACACACTTATGCAAATTATGTGCTCAAGCTCCCTTGAGAACTTCTTTTACAACCATCTGAAATTCATATACAAAGCTAAAACAGCATAAGCCTGCCCCATGGAGATGCAACACTTTTATTTTTAATTCCGAAATGTTTTTGCACATAACGGAACATTTTTGCACACCCAGGAAAAAAGAAAACGACCTTGTACATCGGCGTCAGCGCAGCCGCTGGACGCAGACGCCCAGTTTGATCAAGGAAGAAACTCTGTCACGTACTCTGAGAGATTGCTTCACTGCGTTCGCAATGACGGGCCAAGGATATTCTCCGTAGCTGAGGCCCTAGCCGTCATTGCGAGGAGTCTTCGACGAAGCAATCTCAAGAAGGTATAGTGAATTTCATACGAGGCAAAGGCTCGATCTGAGGGTGAAAAGCAATCTGGGAAAAGAAGTGAGACCAGCGGGAACGGACCCAGGGAGACGTGGAGAACCAACCCGGACGACGGTCAGGAAAGGCGTCGTCCATTCAGATGCGGCTGCAAAAACGCAAGATGCAGCCGCAGAAGCCAGAACAATCAAAAAGTCAGGACAATCACCCGAAAGTTTCTGCCCTGATCAAACCGGCTCACGGTAGCCGGCGGCAGGGCTGTCTAAAACCTCCCGGACCTTGAGGCAGAGGTCCTGAAAAGAAAACGGCTTCTGCAGAAAGGCCACCCCTTTGTCCAGAACACCGTGATGGCTGATGACATTGTCGGTGTAGCCGGACATGTAGAGTATCCTGATATCGGGGTCATGCCGGACCACCATCTCGAACAGGGTCTTGCCGTTCATGTCCGGCATGATCACATCCGTGAGCATGAGATCGAAACGTCCTTCATGGCTGTTCACCAGCTCGAGGCACTCCTGTCCGCTGGCAGCGGACAGAACGGTGTACCCCTGATCCTCGAGCATGCTGACCGCGAGCTCTCGGACCATGTCGTCATCCTCGACCACAAGGACTGTTTCCAGCCCGCCTGTCTGCGCTTGCCTGGTCTGGACTGCGGTTGCCGATCTTGCCTGGGCTGGCCCGGCTGCCGGAAGGTAGATCTTGAAGGTCGTCCCCTGGTCGAGCTCGGAATAGACCCAGATGCTGCCCTGATGCTGTTTGACGATCCCGTACACTGTGGCCAGACCAAGGCCGGTGCCTTCGCCCGGCTTCTTGGTGGTGAAAAAAGGCTCAAAGATCTGCTCCCGGGTCTCCCTGTCCATCCCGATGCCCGTGTCGCTGACCGCGAGCTTGACGTAGCGCCCTGGGCTGACCCCGAAATGCTGGGAAGCATAGCTTTCATCCAGATCGGCCACTCCGGTTTCAATGGTCAGCCTGCCCCCTTCCGGCATGGCATCCTGGGCATTGACCGCCAGGTTGAGAATCACCTGCTCCAGCTGACTGCGATCTGCATTGATCTCCGGCAGGCCAGGGGCAAGAGAGTACTGCATCTCAATGTTCTCCCGGATGGTTTTCTCCAGGAGCTTGATGAAGTCTGAGATCACCTGGCTGATGTCCAGACTCTCCACCTGCAGGGTCTGCTTGCGGCTGAAGGCCAGGAGCTGGCTGACCAGGTTCTTGCTGCGCAGGCCGGCCTGGTGCATGAGCTCCACTCGCCTTTTGTGCCTGCCCTCCAGCCATGCATCAGCCATGAGCAGCTCCCCGTAGCCGAGAATGGCCACCAGCATGTTGTTCAGGTCATGGGCAACACCCCCGGCCAGGCGGCCGACAGACTCCATTTTCTGGGACTGCAGCAGCTGGGACTCCAGTCTGCCCCTCTCCATTTCAGCCGTCTTGCGCTCGGTGATATCGGAAATGAATCCTTCCAGAAAGAGGAGCTGACCGTTGTCAAAAATGCCCACCCCCTTTTCCCAGACGTATTTCTGGCTGCCCTCAAGGGTGAAAATCCGATATTCGATTTCAAAATTCCGCTTTTCCGTCAAAGCGGCCTGAACCCTGTCCCAGACCATCTCCTGGTCATCAGGATGAACCAGGTTGGCATAGGAGGCCATTCTGTTTCCCACCAGATCCTCGGGCCGATACCCTGTGAGCTCGATGCAGCCGTTGCTGACAAACTCCATGGTCCAATCCCTGTCGTTGCGACAACGATAGGCCATCCCGGGCAGGTTGGACATCAGGGTCGACAGCCGGCGTTCGGATTCGCGCAGGGCCTCCTCGGCCTGCTTCCGTTCGGTGATGTCCAGAACGCTGCCCATGAAGAAAAAAGGTCCTCCCTCGGCATCTCGAACCAGGTTGGCGTCCAAAATCCCGTGAGCCACAGATCCGTTCTTGTGGATGAACTGTTTTTCCATCCTGTAGTGATCGATCTCGCCCTGGGTCAGCAGGGACTGCTTTTCCAGATTCTCCTCCAGTGTCTCCGGATGGGTGATGTCTTTCAGGTGCTTGCCGATCAGCTCCTGCTCGCTGTACCCCAGCATCCGGCAATACGCATCATTGGCGGCCGCGATCCGGAAATCGATGGAGACCCGGGCAATCCCGACAGCCATGTGATCATAGATCTTTCGAAACAGCTGCTCACTCTTCCTGAGCTCCGCAGTCCGCTCCTGAACTGTTTTCTCCATCTCCAGGGCGACTCTTTTCTGGAGCCGGGTCCTCCACAGGAGAAAGAGCACTCCAAGGAAGGCCAGGAGCAGGGCCGCCCCGGATGCCACTCGCTTCGGGTCCAAGTGGGTGTCAGGCTGGCCGTACCACTTGGTGTAGATGCTGCGATAGGCTCTCGAGGTCACAAACTGCTGCACAGCCCGGTCCAGTCTCCTGACCAGCTCAGGCTGGCCCTTGGCCACGCCGATACCCCGTCTGATCTCCTGGAGCGGCTTGCCCACAACTTTGAGGTGCTCTTCGATGCCGGCCCGGCGCAGGTCCAGCCTGATGAGCGGCTCAGGATAGACCATGGCGTCAGCCTGTCCTGAGAGGAGCTTGAACAGGGCGTCCTGTCTGTTGCTGGCCAGAACGAGCTCCAGGTCTTCCCTGGACCTGAGCAGGGAATAGCCCGCATTGATCTGGACCACGGCCACCCTGCGGCCGGCCAAATCCTCCTGGCCCCGAATGCCTTCGGTGTCAGCCCGGACAAAGATGACCACCGGGAATGTCTCAACTGGGGAGGTGAAATCCAGAAAGCTCCTGCGACGCTCAGTGATCCCCACGTTGGGCAAGACATCAGCCTGACCCTGTTTCAATGCTTCCTGGGCTTCGGACCAGCTCCCCCTGACCTGGTACTCCACCTCCAGGCCGGCCAGGCCGGCAATGGCATTCAAGACATCAATGGCAAAGCCCTGGGGCCTGCCTGAGCTGTCCACAGAGTATTGCGGCGGGAACTCACCCGGGGTGACCGCAGTGATAACCCTGTCCCCGCTCTGAGCACGGGCGATCCACGGCCCTGCCAGCAGGGCCGCCAACATGAGGTGGATAATGACGAAGATCTTGTTTGGCATCAGTGACCTTGCGAAGCTCGCCAGGAGGCCGCGCTTCCCTGGCGCGGCCCCATATGTGATGTGACAGGCGCAAAGCCAGGGACAATCATTGATTCCGGTCCAGGACCTCCCGGACCTTGAGGCAGAGCCCCCGGGCTGTAAAAGGCTTCTGCAGAAAGGCCGTCTCCTTTTCCAGAACGCCGTGGAGACTGATCACATTGCCGGTGTATCCGGACATGTAGAGGATCCTGACCTCGGGAAAGCTCTGTGCCACCCGCTCGTACAGTGTCTTGCCGTTCATGTCCGGCATGATCACGTCCGTGAGCAAGAGATCAAAAGGCCCCTGGTGAATCTTGAGAAGCTCCAGGCAGTTGAAGCCACTGGTTGCGGAGAGCACGCTGTATCCCTGGTCTTCGAGAACACTGACCGCCAGATCCCGGACCATGTCGTCGTCTTCGACCACAAGCACGGTTTCCCGGCCCCGGGTTTCCTGAAGCACGTCCAAAGCCGCCTTTGGCTCCGCTTTTCGGGCTGCATCGGATATGGGCAAAAAGATCCTGAACGTGGTCCCCTGGCCTGGTTCGCTGTAAACCCGGATACTGCCCTGATGCTGCTTGACGATCCCATACACCGTGGCCAGGCCCAGGCCCGTCCCCTGGCCGACATTCTTGGTCGTGAAAAAGGGTTCGAAGATCTGGTCCTGGGTCTCCCTGTCCATGCCCTGGCCGGTGTCGCTGACCGCGAGCATGACGAAGCGGCCATGGGCCATGTCCATGCCGGGGGAGGCATGGGCCAGGTCCCGCTCGGCCTCCGAGGTCTCAATGGTCAGCGTCCCTCCCGCGGGCATGGCGTCCTGGGCATTGACAACCAGGTTGAGGACCACCTGCTCCAACTGGCTCTTGTCCGCCTGCACGGCTGGAAGATCCGGGGAAAGCCTGAGCTGCAGCTCGATGTCTTCCCGGGTGGTCTTCTCCAGCAGCTGCTCAAAGTCGGACAGCACCTGGTTGATGTCCAGGCTCTCCATCTGCATGGTCTGCTTGCGGCTGAAGGCCAGGAGCTGGCTGACCAGTTTTCTGCTCCGCATCCCGGCCTGATGCATGAGCTTGACCCGCCGCTTGTGCTTGTCTCCAAGATCGGGGTCGGCCTCGAGCATCTCCCCATAGCCCAGGATGGCCACCAGCATGTTGTTCAGGTCATGGGCCAGGCCGCCAGCCAGACGCCCGACGGACTCCATTTTCTGGGCCTGCAGGAGCTGTGTCTGCAGGGCATCTCTTTCCTCTTCAGCCCGTTTTCGCTCGGTGACATCGCGAATGACCAGCTGAGAGCCGATGACCTCGAAGCCCCGCAAGATCCTGGTGGCATTGCACTCCACGCAGCAGACCAGACCCTGACCGGTGGTCATGCGAAACTGAACGGTTCTGACATCCCGGTTTTCAAGCAGGGGGAGCAGAACCTCGTCTCTGAATCCGGGCCGGTCCTCTTCCAGGACATAGTCCTGGACCGCAGCCCTCATTTCCGGGCCATCAAAGCCCATGACCCGGCAGAAAATGTGGTTGGCCTTGAGAATTCGTCCCTTATCGTCGATCAGGACCAGCATATCGATGATGTTCTCGTAGAGCTCCTTGTACCTGAGCTCCGATTCCTGGAGCTCCCTGGCCCTGCGGTCGACCTCGTCCTCGAGATGGTCGGCGTAGTAGGCCAGCTGCTTTCCCGAGGACTCCAGCCTGGTTTTGAGGTTGAACTCCCGGACCCGGTTGTCGGTCTCCACTTTGCTCAGAATGAGCATGATCAGAAAAAAGGAAATAAAAAAGAAAAGGTTGCTGCTGAAGACAGCCAGGTTGTCCGCGGTCGGCTCACTGAAAACAACGACCGGAAGGACGTAGATGGCCAGGATGAGACCGCCTGCTGTGGCGGTTTGGGACACATTCAGGGGCAGAAGGACGCAGAAGGTGACCATGAGCATGACCAGCCCGGCATAGTAGAATGAATCGTACCCGCCGTGCTGGACGACCATGAAGGACAGAATCGATGCCGCCAGAATGGAGGCCATGATGGCCACGGAAAAGGGATGGCCCTTTCCGGCAGGCCGGTTCAGCATGATCAGAAAGCCGACGAATCCCAGCGAGCAAAGCAGCCTGGTGGCCAGAAACACCGGGGCCAGGCCGGGAAGGCAGATGAAATCCAGGAAGCTGAACAGCGGAATGAGAACGATCCCCAGCACCAGGCCGGTCTTCAGGCGATGGGCCAGAAGCTGCCGGGTGGCCTCAGCAAACAGGTCCGGATCTTCAGGAACCAGGTGGGCCGGCTTTCTCAGGGAGAACAATCCGGTGCGGTGGGTCATGTATCGACCTTGAAAGTCGTGTCTTTGCCTGGCTCAACCAATATGACCGCCACCCCGTGGCCGGGCAGGATCACTGTGTTGTCCTGCACCGAGACACCCTCAGCCGAAGCCAGCAGGACCTCTCCGGTCCGGCAGGGGATGGCCCGCTCTGTGGAGGACACATTGCAGACCACTGAGATCCGGCCCCGATTCATGCTCAGCCAGCCTGCCGACTCGTCGCAATCGACACTCACGGCTTCCAGGCGGTCGTCGGTCAGATCAGGGGTGCTGCGGCGGAGCTCGATCAGGGCCTGATGCCACTCAAACAGGGCCCTGTGCGTTTCTTGACCAGTTTCATTCCAATCCAGCCTGGAGCGCTCGAAGGTGTCCCAAGCCTGGGGGTCGGGAATGGTCGCCGGATCCCAGTCAAACGCGGCAAACTCCTCCTGTCTGCCTTTTTTGACCGCCTCGCTCAGCTCAGGCTCCTGATGGTCGGTAAAGTAGAGAAAAGGGGTTGTCGCCCCCCACTCCTCGCCCTGAAAGAGCATGGGGATGAATGGGGACAACAGGACCAGGGCGGCGCCGATTTTGAGCTGACCTGGGGTGAGCAGATGGCTGGTCCGGTCCCCCTTGGCTCGATTGCCGACCTGATCGTGATTTTGGAGACAGCCCACAAATGAGCTGCCTGACAGGCCTCGGGCCGATCGGCCATGCCTCCTGCGCCGGAAGGCAGAGTAGCAGCCGTCATAGGCAAACCCCTGGGTCATGGTTTTGCCCAGGTCGGCCAGCCGCCCGAAATCAACGTAGTAGCCATGGGATTCACCGCTCAAAGCTGCATGCAGGCCGTGATGAAAATCCTCGTTCCACTGGGCGTCCAAACCGGCCCCCCCCACCTCGGGCCGGCGAATGATCCTGGGGTCGTTGAGATCGCTCTCGGCAATGAGCACGAAGTGACGTCCGCAATGGGCCTTGAGCGCCCTGACCTCTCCAGCCAGTTGCTCCAGAAAGTGAACGGCCGACGTGTCCACTATGGCATGGACCGCGTCGATGCGCAGCCCGTCAAGATGATAGTCGCGCAGCCACATCAGGGCGTTGTCGATAAAGAATCGCCTGACCTGGTCACTGTCCGGCCCGTCCATGTTGATCGCCTCACCCCACGGAGTGACATACTTGTTGGTGAAATACGGGCCAAACTGATTGAGGTAGTTGCCTGACGGGCCAAGGTGGTTGTAGACCACATCCAGAAGCACGGCCAGGCCCTTGCGGTGGCAGGCATCCACCAGGCGCTTGAACCCCTCTGGCCCGCCATAGGCGTGATGAGGGGCGTACAGGTCTACCCCGTCGTAGCCCCACCCCCGCTGACCTGAAAATTCAGCCACGGGCATAAGCTCAACATGGGTGACCCCGAGGTCCAGGAGGTGGTCGAGACGTTTGATCAGGGCTTTGAATGTGCCTTCGGATGTAAAGGTGCCCACGTGGAGCTCATAAATGACAGCCGATTCAAGCGGAGGCTGCTGCCAGCCGGCGTCGGTCCAGGCAAACCTGGCATGGTCCACCCAGCGCGAAGGGCCGTGCACTCCGTGGGGCTGCCATGGTGAGCGGGGATCTGGAAACGGGCCCCGCCCGCCAATCCGGAAGGCATAGTCCACGCCATGCCGGACATGGGGGGCCTGAACACTCCACCAGCCTCCATGACCCCTGATCATGTCCAGGAGCCGGCTGTCGCTCTCGAGCTCTACGCCAGCGGCTCTGGGAGCCCAGACTTGTATCTCGGCCATAGCCCTTCAGTCCTCATGTCAGACCTGCCAGCGGCAGGTCTGGCCTAGAGTTGTTTTCAATCGAAGAGGATTCAACTCCCGGCTTCAACACACATTCTTATTCGGCTTTGCCCCTGGCAAAGCTGAACAGGCCCACGGGAAAGCGGGCCAGGATGTCCCTGAGATGCACCCGCCCAGTCAGCCCCTCCTCGCCGGTCAAAACATTGTGCCATGCTCCTTCCGGCAGTTCCAGAGACGTCTCCCGCCAGTCATCCTCCAGCCCGAGGATCAGCCGGGGGGCGACAGTGACGGCTCTTTCACCGCGGACAAATGCCACAACATGTTCTCCCCTGGGCCCCTGGGCAGTCAAGGGGCGATACGCCCCCTGCGGGCCGAAAATCTCTGGCTGATTGCGGCGCAGATGCAAGGCCTGCCGAATGATCCACAGCTTGGGCAAGCCCTGGTCCATGCCGGCCATAATCCCTTCCGGAGAGAGGGCGGCCACCCTGTCCAGCAGCTCACGGCGCAGGCTGAAGTCGACAGGCCTGCGGTTATCCGGGTCCACAAGGCTCATATCCCAGAGCTCTGTCCCCTGATAGATGTCCGGGACCCCCGGGGCGGTGAGCTTGATCAACGTCCTGGCCAGGCTGTTGATTCGTCCCGGACGTTCCAACCCGGAAACAAAATCTTCGAGCTGGGCCAAAAAGGTCTCGTCGTTCATCACGGCCTGGATGAAATCCTGGACAGCCTGCTCAAAGCTCTGGTTCTGATCGGTCCATGTGGTGTGCACCTTGGCTTCCCGAACAGCCTTTTCCATATAGGCCGTCAGCCTCTGAGCATCGATGGGCCATGCCCCGACCACGGTCTGGTAGATGAGAAACTCCGTATTCCGGTCCGGCACCCCGCTGCTGCGATACTGTTCATTGCGGGCCGCCCAGCTCTGGATTTCATCATTCCAGCGCTTTGGCATCTCAGACAGCAGGGCCAGACGGGAACGCACGTCTTCGCTTCGCTTGGTGTCATGGGTGGTGGACGCCAGCAGGGACAATGGGTAATCGTCCTGGGCCTGGATGCAGGCCTGATGAAACTGGTCGACCGAGACTCCGAAACGGGCCGGGTCCCCGCCGACCTCATTCAGGCACACCAGTCGGTGAAATCTATAGAAGGCCGTGTCCTCCACGCCCTTGGCCATGGCCGGGGCGCTCAGCTGTTGAAAACGCATGGCCAGCTCGCCCTCCAGGGGGCCGGAAATCCTCAGCAAAAGGAGATTTTTGAGAAAACGAAACAGTTCAGGGTCCAGGTCGGGCCGGTTGGCCATGGCATTCTCCACAGCCTGCACCACCACATGTTCGTCCTCCCGTCCGACAAGGTCTCTGGAAGCGGACACATAGGACCGATAGACAGGAAAGGCCACTGCTGTTTCGCACAAAGCCTCCCGCAGTTCATAGCGGGTGTAGTCCCGATGCCTCCGGTGGCGTTCACAGATGTCCACGAACAAGCTGGTCAACCTGTTCAGCTCGCTGCCCAGGAGTTCATCCAGGACCAGCCGCTTGCACAGGCGGACCACAGTTTCAAAATCTGTCTCCTCCCCGGTGAACTCGGCGTAAACCCTGGTCAGCCCATCCTCGCCCTGAGGATCGATGAACAATCCGTCGACACAGTTCAGAAAATCGTATCCCGTTGTACCGTGAACAGGCCAGTCATCAGGAAGCTTCTCCCCGGTTTCCAGGATTTTTTCCGCCACGATCCAGGCATCCGGGCAGGCCTCTCGCAGGCGAAGAAAATACCTGGCTGGATCCCGAAGCCCATCTGGATGATCGATGCGCAGCCCTTGCACCCACCCCGTTTTGACCCAGTTCACCGGCAGGGCATGAGTGGCCTGGAAGACTTCAAGGTCTTCAGCTCGAAGCCCTACCAGGTCATTGATATCGAAAAATCTCCTGTAGCCCAGATCCCTGCTGGCTGACCGCCATAAGGCCAGCCGGTAGTTCTGATGATCGATCAGGGCATCCATGGCGTCTGGGTAGCGGTTCAACCGATCCACTTCCGCCTGAACAGCTTCAGCAGCACAAGGCTCTTCGCGACAGACTCTGGCCAGCAGCTTGACCAGAACTCCTTTGTCCCGATGGCGGCGTTCCACAGCCTGCCTGGCCGTCACTGTAGGCCTGGGCAGGCGGGCATGGCTTTGAGCAATGAACGCCAGCAGCTCCGAACCGCAGGCCTCAGAGGCCCTGCTCAACAGCTCCACCAGGCTGGAAGGGTCTATGGGGAAGCTGTGCTCATGATAGTGCAGGACAAAGACACCGTCCTGCTGGGAGAGCTGGAACTGCCCATCCTCCAGAATCCGGCCGTAGTGATCGCCAAGGACCGGCAGCAGAACCTTGTTCGGCCAGCGCTCTTCCGAGGCTTCCCAGTCCACGTCAAAGAACGTGGCGTAGCGGCTGGACGGGCCGTTCTCCAAAACATCCCACCACCAGGGGTTTTGCCTCCCGGCGATGGCCATGTGATTGGGCACCAGATCGATCATGTGCCCGAGGCCTTCATCTTTGAGCACCCGGCAGAGCCTTTCATGGCCTTCGTCCCCGCCCAGCTCCTGGTTGACCCTGGTGGGGTCGACCACATCGTAGCCGTGGGTGGAGCCAGCAGCCGCCTGCAGGTATGGGGACGTGTACATGTGGCTGATCCCAAGATCGGCCAGGTAAGGGACCAGCTCGGCTGCATGATCAAAGCCGAAGCCGGACCACAACTGGAGGCGATAGGTCGCAACTGGTTCAGGGTACATGGCGCAGCACCATCAGGGAGCGGGCCTGGACCGTGATCGTGTCCCCGGCCTGGAAGGTCTCTTCCCCATTCTCCGCCCAGCCCAGATCCGTATCCATCTCCCTGGCCCAGGCCTCACCCCAGTAGTCGTCAGGGACAGTGAAGTCCAGCGGTTCATGGTGGGCGTTGAACATCAGGATGAAGTTGTCGTCATTGACCGGCTCGCCTCGGGGGTTGGGGTTCGGGATGGTCTGGCCGTTCAGGAAGACCCCCAGTGACCTGGCATGCTCCAGCCCCCAGTCGTCCTCAGCCATTTGCTCCCCCTGCAGGGTGAACCAGGCAATGTCCTTGACCTCGCTGCCGTGGATAGGCCGGCCCTGGAACCAGCGCCGGCGTCGAAACACGGGGTGATCCTTCCGGAACTGGATCAGTCGATGACAAAAATCCAAAAGGTCCTGATCTGTGTTCTCCCAGTCATACCAGGAGATCTCGTTATCCTGACAGTAAGCATTGTTGTTCCCATGCTGAGTGCGCCCGATTTCGTCGCCCCCAAGCAGCATGGGAACACCCTGGGAAAGAAAGAGGGTGGCCAGGAAATTTCGCTTCTGGCGGGCCCGCAGCCCGGCAACGTCGGGGTCGCTGGTTGGTCCTTCAACTCCGCAGTTCCAGGAACGGTTGTGGCTCTCGCCGTCCTGGTTGTCTTCCCGGTTGGCATCGTTGTGCTTGTCATTGTAGCTGACCAGGTCACTCAGAGTGAATCCGTCGTGGGCAGTCACAAAGTTGATGCTGGCGTATGGCAGACGGGAGGTGTTTTCGTAGAGATCCGAGCTTCCGGTCAAACGTGCGGCCAATTCCCCCAGAGTCTGGTCTTCCCCTCGCCAGAAATCCCGGACACAGTCCCTGTATTTGCCGTTCCACTCGGTCCAGACCGGAGGGAAATTGCCCACCTGATAGCCTCCCTCACCCACATCCCAGGGTTCGGCAATGAGCTTGACCTGGCTGATCACGGGATCCTGTTGGATGAGGTCGAAAAAGGCCGACAAACGATCCACGTCGTGGAGCTCCCGGGCCAGGGCTGCGGCCAGATCGAAACGGAAGCCGTCCACATGCATATCCAGGACCCAATACCGCAGAGAGTCCATGATGAGCTGCAGCACGTGGGGATGACGCATGTTCAGGCTGTTCCCGGTACCTGTATAGTCCATGTAGTATTGCGGGTCTTCGGTCAGGCGGTAGTAAGATGCATTGTCGATGCCCTTGAAACAGAGCATGGGGCCGAGATGGTTGCCTTCCGCGGTGTGGTTGTAGACCACGTCCAGAATGACCTCGATCCCGGCCTGGTGAAAGGCTTTGACCATCTGCTTGAACTCCGCCACTGCCGCCCCGGGGCGGGTGTCCGAGGCATACTCGCCATGGGGGGCAAAATAGCCGATGGAATTGTACCCCCAGTAGTTGCGAAGGCCCTGGTCCATCAGGTGCTTGTCATGGATGAAGGCGTGAATGGGCATCAGCTCGACCGCAGTGATGCCGAGCTGCTTGAAATGCTCGATGACCGAGGGGTGAGCCATTCCGCTGTACGTGCCCCGAAGATCGGACGGAACATCTGGATGGTTGACGCTCAGGCCTTTGACATGGGTCTCGTAAATAATGGTCTCGTGCCACGGAATGTGCAGCCGCCGGTCCCCGTCCCAGTCGAAGTGGGGCTGGTGAACCACGCATCTGGGCATGTACGGGGCACTGTCGGTGTCGCTTCTTTCATCAGGTCCTTCATCAAAGCGGTAGGGAAAGACGGCTTCGTTCCACTGCACCTGACCTTCCACAGCCTTGGCATACGGGTCGAGCAGCAGCTTGGCTGAGTTGCAGCGGTGTCCCCGGGCCGGATCCCACGGGCCGTGGACTCTGAACCCATAACGCTGTCCAGGCTCGACCTCAGGCAGATAGCCGTGCCAGCAATACCCGGTCACTTCCTCCAGCTCGATCCGGGTTTCCTCATTGTGATCGTTGAAAAGGCAGAGTTCAACCCGTTCCGCAATTTCTGAAAAGAGGGAAAAGTTTGTGCCATAGCCGTCGTACACAGCTCCCAGGGGGTAGGGATGACCGGGCCAGACTCTCATATCAGGCTTCTCCTCATGAAAGGCCTGGTGCAGCTCAAGGCTGCAACCCACTTGTCCTTTCTTTCATTGAATGTTCAAGGAGTTGAGTTGAGAATATCTCCTTCATCGAAGATACACAACTTCGAAGAACGCCGAGGAGCTCGGTTCAGCAACCCGGGTCGGCGTCGTCAATACCGGTCGCCGACCACGATGCCCCGCCGCTGCAGCAGGCTGCCCTCGGCAAGATAGAGCTCCACCATGGCAATGCGGTAGTTGATGACCGCCCGGACCTCGGCAATCCGGCTGACCAGCAAGTCACGCTGGGCCTGGGCCACCAGGAGCGCGGTGCTAGAGCCGACATCAAAGCGCTCTTTTTCTGCCCGGGCGGTCTGTTCTTCCAGGCGGCGGGTAGCCCTCGAAGCCGCGATCTGCTGTCGGGTCCGCTCCACTTCGTTCACAGCCAGGCGAACGTCGAGCCGGATGATCTGTCGGAGATTGCGGACAGCTTCCCTGGCCTGGCGATACGTTGACTGGGCCAGTTCATGGCGCCCTCTGGCCGCCCTGTTTCCCAGTGGCCGGCTCAGTCTGAGTCCGGCAGCAAAGTCGTAGGTATTCGAGTCCAGCTCCCGGAAAGAGCCTGACAAGCTGTCAGCGTATCCGGTTCGACCCAATTGGATGAACACATCGAGTTTTGGCAGCAGGCCGTTCCGGGTGACGATGGTTTCCAGGCGGTCCTGACGCATCCGCAGGAGGGCTTCCTCCAGATCTGGACGGGATTGCTGGGCCAGTGCAAGACGCTCAGCCTGGTTTTTAAGGGGCTCAGGCTCGATCATGGGCTCACTGGTGGCTTCGAGCCTGTTGTCCAAGTGCCCGTTCTGGCCGACATTGATCAGCCGCAGCAGGCGCAGCCTCAGTTCTTCCAAAAGGCTGCGGGCATCGATCAGGGCCTGCTCCCGGAGAGCCACTTCTGCCCGGGCCGCTGCGCCTTCAGTCTCAGGCAGAAGCCCCACATCGATCTGCTGTTCGATTTCATCCCTCTGCTGCCTGGCAATGGCCAGCGAGCTCTCAAAAATTGAAATCTCCTGCAGTGCCAGGACATACTTCCAGTACGCGACTTCGGTTTCAGCAACCAGGGTCTCGGTGAACCCCCGCAACTCATAGATGCTGGCCAGGGTATCGAGCTCGGCCTGCCGGATGCTGACCAGGTTGACCGCCGGCCCAAGCCCCTGCAGCAGAGCCTGGGTCATGGACAATCCCGCCCGCGCAGCCCTCTGGTCCGGGGCCCGGTTGGATCGATCCCGGGCATATTCCACAGAGGCCTCAAGTGTCGTACCGCTTGGCAAATCCTGGCGTATCCCGGCAACAGTATCGACCTCAGTGGACTCCACGTCAAACTTCTGGCCGGTTGCCCGGGAGGACTCAGAGGCCACCTCTTCAACGTATCCGAACTCAGCAAACAGCTCCGGATCAAAGACCCCTCTTTCGATCAACTCATATGTTCCAGCAATGACAGGATTGAGCTGCTGCACCCGGAGGTCCTGATTGTTTTGAAGTGCCAGCAGCGTGACGTCTTCAATGGACAGCTTCAGAGGCTTTTGAAGCAACGGGGTCTCGACCTGAAGCCCTTCAATCATTTCCGGCTGAAACCTCTGTATGTCCCGGGCACCATGACCATTCTCCCGCAGGGGCCTGTCAAAGTCAGGGTCAAACATATCCCAGCGATCCACCGGAGCGCAGGCGCAAGCCAGCCAGGCTGTCAACCCCAAAACCCCCACCACGCAGCGCAATCCTGTAAGAGCTCGACTTCCCAAACCCATGCCTCCTGGAAGGCAGCTTTACCAGAGGCAAAGCTGCCTTCTTGGATGCACTCCTGTGTGCACCCTTTCTGTCATCGTCCTGCCGGTTCAGTCAGAGGCTGCGCTGACAGCCGTTCCCTGCACCTGCTCAATGAGCTCACTCAAAAGCCTTTGCCTTCGCTTCTGGATGAAACAGCGAATACACAGCAGGTATCAAAACCAGAGTGATCAGGGTCGATCCGGCCAGGCCGCCCACCACCGCCCTGGCCAGAGGGGCCTGGGCTTCAGCCCCTTCTCCAATGCCCAAAGCCAGAGGCAGAAGCCCGAAGATGGTCGTCAAGGTGGTCATCAAAATCGGACGCAAGCGGCGTCGACCGGCTTCGACAACAGCATCCCGCACAGAGCTGCCCTTCATGGTCAGCTGCCCTGCCTGGTCAACCAGCAGAATCGCGTTGTTGACCACGATGCCGCCCAGCATGATGCATCCGATAGTGGACTGAATGTTGAAAGTGGTCTGGGTCAGAAACAATGTCAGCAGCACGCCGACCACGGCCAGGGGTACGGAAAGCATGACCACCAGAGGATCGATGAACGACTCGTATTGACAGGCCAGGACCATGTACACCAGAACCAGGGCCAGGAGCATTGAAATCATCAGCTCATGAAAGGCCTCCTGCTGTTCCTCGAAGTTTCCGGCCACCAGCAGGTCATATCCAGTGGGCCTGGGTATGGCCTGAAGAGCCGACTGGACATCGGCCGCGACCGATCCCATGGCTCGACCGGACACATTGCCTTCGACCCTGATCACCCGCTGCTGATCCTTGCGCTCGATCAGAATCGGCCCCCGGCCTGATTCTGTAGAGACCAGATTTCGAATCGCGACTTGTTCGCCTGAAGAGGTGGACAGGGTCAGGTCAAGGATTTCGTCCAGGGAACGTTTTTCCGCATCTTTGAGTTGGACAAGGATGCGGTAGGAATCGTTGCCAGCCCTGAATTCTCCGGCTCGAGCCCCGGCAATGGCAGTTTCAATGATCTCTGTCACATCCCGGACACTCAGCCCAAGATCGGCCGCCTTGTCCCGGTCCACCTTGATTTCCTGCTGGGGTATGCCGGCTTTTCGACTGACTTGGATATCAGTAATGCCCTGGATGTCCTGGATCGATTCAGCAACCAGCCGTGCCAGCTCATCGAGCGTCTGCAGGTCGAAACCCCGGACATCGACAGTCAGTCCTTGATCGCCGCCCAGGAGCCTGTCCAGCAGGAACTGCCCCTGAGGGGCCCGGGTCCGGATGTCCATGCCAGGGATGGTACCGGTCAGCCGCTGACGCAAATCCTCGGCTATATCCACATTGGACCGCTTCCGCTGGGCTGAAGGGGTCAGAGCCAATCTGATCTCTCCTTCTGCGGCATCCGCTGGATTCCATCCCGAGGCACCGACACTGACCACCCAAGAGACAGCCTCGGGAACAGCCGACAGGACAACGTCCTCCATCTTCCGAGTCTGTTCATCCACCAGCTCCAGTCGAGTCCCGACCTCCATCTCTCCTGATACTCGAACCTCACCCTCGTCGCTGGGAGGCAAGAGTTCGGCCCCGATCAGCGGAAGCAACAGCAGGCTGGCACCAAGGCAGATCACAGCGGACATGACTGTGATCCAGCGATGATCCAAAACCCATAACAACAGATCTCGATAGGCATTGGACAGATTGGCCACAAAGGACTCAGACCTTGCAATCAGCCAGCTGATCCATGCCGATTGCCTGCCGGCACCAGGCTCATGAAGCCTCATCAGCCTGGAGGTCAGCATAGGCACCAGAGACAGGGCCACGATGAGGGCGCAGGCCAGGGAAAACATGACCACAATGGCCAGATCGGTGAACAGGATGCCGGAAACCCCGCGGACGAAAACCAGGGGCAAGAAGATGACCAGGGTGGTGATGGTGGAGGCCACAATGGCCGGGCCCACCTCCCGGGCTCCCTGCACAGAAGCCGGAACCGGATGCTCATGATTTTCGTCCCGGTGCCGGTAGGTGTTTTCCAGGACCACAATGGAGCTGTCGACCATCATCCCCACACCCAGGGCCAGCCCACCCAGGGTCATCAGGTTCAGGGTCAATCCCCCGAAGTAGATCAGGGCAAAGGTGGCGATCACGGAAATCGGGATTGCCAGGGAAATGACCATGGTGCTCCGGATGTTCCGCAAAAACAAAAGCAGAATCAGGATGGCCAGCCCGCCGCCGTACAAGACAGACCGGGCCACATTGGCGATGGACCGCTCAATGAAGTTGCCCTGATTGATGACCGGAAGGACCTCGATCTGCGGGTAGGCTTCATTGACTGCTTCGATTTCCGCCAGGATCCGCCTGGAGACTTCAACAGTGTTGGCATCGGCCTGCTTGCGGATGGCCACCCGCAGCCCCCGCTCCCCGTTCACGCGGACAATCCGGGTCAGCTTCTCGTAGGTGTCCCGAACATCGGCGATCTGACCCAGGGTCACTGCAGCTCCATCGCGAAGAGAGACCACCGTATTCCGGATCTGATTCAGGTCCGTGTATTCAGCCGGTGCCCGAAGAACGACCTCATACCGTCCCTGCTCGATCTTGCCTGCGGGCAGATCCAGGTTGGCGTTTTCTATGGCCTGGACCACCCGGTCCAGGGGCAGCCCCAAGGCCTTGATCCGGTCTGGATGCAGCTCGATGCGCACCTCCCGGTCGAATCCACCCCACAGGTCGACCTGGGCCACTCCAGGTACCCGGGCAAAACGGTAACGGACCTGATCCTCAATGAGCTGGGTCAGCTCCACAGGGTCGAGTCGGCTGGAAATTCCCAAGAGCACCACCGGGAAGCTGGCGATGTCGAACTTGCGAATCCTGGGCCGGACAATGTCGTCGGGCAGCTCGTTGAGCTCGTCCTCGAGCTTGCCCTGAACGTCCAGGGCTGCAACATCGATGTCCGTACCCCAGACAAAACTGACCCGGACCCTGCTGTCGCCTTCCGAGGAGGTCGAGGTCATATCCTCCACCCCAGGGACCGTGGCCACAATCTCTTCAATGATCTGGGTGACCAATCGCTCCATGACCTCAGGGCTGGCCCCCTCATACTCGGTGCTGATGGTCAGCGTGGGCAGCTCGATGTTGGGCAGCATATCGATGCGCAGCCGGCTCAGGGAAACAGCCCCAAGCACGAGCACAATCAGGGTGACCATGGTGGTGAAGATCGGACGGCGGACACTGAACTCGGACAGCTTCATTCTTCCCCGGCCTCCCTGGACCAGGAGGCGTCGCTGATATGGCTTGCAGCGATCTTGACGGGCGACCCGTCATCCAGCATCTGCTGGCCCAGGGTCACCACCCGGCCCGACAGCCCGGAGCCTTTGATTTGAACCCGGTCCCCGTCCTGAATGCCCACCAGCACCTCTGACCAGGAAACAGTCCCGTTGTCCTGGTCAACAACAAACACGCCGGTCCGGTCGTTTCTTTTGGTCACGGCCGATTCCGGGGCAATCAGGGCTTCCTCCACCCGGTCCAGAACAAGGCTGGCCCGAACGAACATTCCAGGTTTGAGCCTGCTGCCAGGATTGGGCACAATCAGTTCCACCCGGGCCTGCCGGGTGGCCTCTCGAAAAATCGGCGAGATCCTGGACACCCGGCCGACAAAGGATTCTTGAGGATAGGCATCCGTGGTCAGGACGGCCGATTGCCCCTGATCGATGCTGGCATAGTCTTTTTCAGTCACAAAGACGACCCCTATGATGGGATCGAGTTCAACTATGGAAATCAGCGGAGTGTTGGCCGAAACAGTATCGCCTTCGTCCACGAAGCGCTCGGCCACGAGACGCTGCTCATGACCTCCTGTCCAGTCGGCAGAGACCGCGGTGTAGCCAAGCCTGATCCTGGCCGTCTCCAAGGAGGCTTCAGCCTTGGTGACCTCAGCCCGGGCCACCTCGAGTCTGGCCCGGGAAGAGAGCTGCTTGGCCCTGGCCCCATCCAGCTGTGACTCTGAGGCCACGCCGCGCTCTCGTAAGGTTTCGACCCGGGCGAGCTCCCGATTGGCAATCTCCAGGGCGCTTCCGGCCTCAGACCGGTTGGCCCGGGCTACTGCCAGATCTGCTTCAGCCTGGGCAACAGCCTGAACATACTCTGCATTGTCCAGTCGAGCCACGACTTGGCCGCGCTGAACCCGATCAGCCAGATCGACGGCCAGGTACTCCACCCTTCCGCTCACTTTAGGAGCCACGACAAACTCCGCCTTGGATTTCAGAGCCCCGCTGAATGTCCGGCGCTGCTCCATGGGCCCGACTTCAAGCTCTGCAACCTCAACAGAAACAGCCCTGGGGCCGCTGCCCGATCCTGAGGATTGCCTCTGATTGTCGAGCCGGTTGATCACCGACCAGACCAGACCGGCCAGCAGGATGAGCACTAGTACCAGGTGCGGCTTGCGAGACATGAAGATCATGGGTTTCTACCTTGGATCAGCAAGGGCGGTGAGACAGGACTGTCCGGTTGGTTGCATGGCAAAAAGCGTCATCTCAGGGTTCACACTCCCGAACCCGAGCTGTGGCAAAAGTCACTGCTTGGAGTTTCGAAAAGGGGGCTGGCCCTGGGACAGGGCCGCCCTACCAGGAAGAACCTGTGGCTGTCTTCAGGTAGGCCGCCGCTTTCCAAGCGGCCGGCCCTGGGGAAAAGTCTACAAAGAAAGAACAGTCCCCGGGATTGATCTTCATGCCAGCGCAGCCTCTGGCCACGCTGGCAGATCTCCAGCTCAGGATCAGATTACGTGTTCAGACCTGATCTGGCAACTGGGGGATGGTTCATGTCGGCCCAGACACAAAGGCCCCCGGGGTGATGTACCCCGGGGGCCCGGAAAAAGCCACTCTGATCCTCTGGAAGCGGACACTATTTGGACTGCTTGGACTTGCCGGAGGTCTTGCCCTGAGGCTCTGCACCCTGCTCGGCTTCGCCCTTTTTTGCAGTCCTGGCTGAAACTTCGGGTGCCGGTTCCTGCTCCGGGTCGTCCGCCTCTTTCGTATCCACCGGACCAGTTGCCGGCTCAGCTTTCTTGTCCTTTTTGGATTTTGCAGCGGCTGCAGCTTTGGCTTCCTGCTCTTTGCGATCGTCTTCTTCCAGCTCCACATCCAGGTGGAAACGGACAGGTCCTCGGACACTCTCTTCTCCAAAGCAGGTATGCAAAGAACACTCGGATGTGGGCAGGGACCAGGAGGTGGCGATGGCCACATGACCTTTGGGAAAAGGGGAAACTTCTGCGTCCACGTAGTCCAGAGGTGCCAGTGCCGTGTCCTTTTCCACCAGACTGTCGCTCTGGCCATAGCAGATGAGCCACTTGATGCCTTTCTCTTGAATGCGCTTCATGTTCAGCTTACGCCCAAAGGCTTTGAAAGGCAGTGTTCCATCCTTGGTGATCGGGGTATTGTAAGAGGCAAAGCTCAGCTTGGTGATCTCCATGGGGAGATCGTGACGCTGATAGGTCAGCCAGTAATTCAGTGCCGCCGCGGTCTTGCTGATCTTGCGGCCTTTTTTGTTCAGCTGGCGCATCATGGCCAGGTCCCTGTAAAAGGCGACCATGGGGGCTTCGTCCTCAATGCTCTTGATCTTGTAGACCCAGGCCATGAGATCGCCGTCCGCGACCACATTGCCGTTGGCGAGCTTCTTGGTCCCATAGGCCAGGTCGTTGAAACGCTGCGGCAGCGTGTTCAGAAAATGAACAAACCCAGTGCTCCGGGTCCCGTCTATAGGAGCCACGCATGTGATGTGCGTGTCCACCAGTCCGTCAAGTTCCCCGGAAAGGATATTGGCCAGGGTGATCAAACCGCCCTGGCAGTAGCCGTTCAGAGTCAGGCTGCGGTCATGCCTGGCCTTGATCGTCTTGCAGAAGGACTGAGTGTCCTTGATGTCATCCTCAAGGGTGATGGTCTGAATTGCGGGATGGTCATCGATGTCCTTCAGGATTCTGACGTAAGTGGGAATGCCGTGATTGGCGAAACAGTGGACATAGCTCTTGTTCTCTGAAGGCAAAAAGGCCAGGATGTCCGCTCCCAGGACATATGGATGCACAATCAGGATCGGCTTGCCGTCAGACCTGACCTCCACGTCAGGTTCTGTGGGGAGCACCTGGTACAGGACGAACCGCTCGGTCTCAGCCACCTTGTCATAGCCGCCCCGTTCAAAATGAAAGCCGAACTCGTCGGCGATCTCCTGGATCTCCTGGGGATAGTCCTGGGCGAGTGATTCAGCGATCCTGGCCTTGCGGGAGACGAAGTCAAAAATATCCTCCCCGTTGTTCTTCCCGCTCAACGTGTTCAGCCAGGCTTCAAAGGTTTTGCTCAGGTCCGGGATGTGATAATCTGTCAAGGCTTCCAGACTGTTCAGCCGGTTCCGGAAAGAGATCTCCCAGTTGTACAACAAGAGATCCTGGTACTCCTGCAGTGTCTCCAGTGGATGCTCCTGAAAAATTCGCAAGCTCTCCACTGTGGTGAAGTAGGACATGGCTTTGAACAGGGGCAGGGCGAAGTCCTGCTCATACTTCATCAGAGCGATCCAATAATTCTGGAGCGCCCGCGTGACATCTCCAGACGCATTGAGCATCTTCATGCCCATGTCCATGCACGGCTCAAACCCCTTGGCCATGACTTCACTCGCTTTCATCTCATAATCCGTCATCGTGAACACTCTCCTCAAGGTTATTTCCGGTCAAACTTTGCCGCATCCGGACCGATACTCCTGGTTGTCAATTTCAACCTGACACATCAATCATTGTTTGCACTGCCATCCTTTTTCTGTCCCTGAGAAGTGTCGGTCTGCGAATGGAGCCAATCCAGCCATTCCGGCGGGGAAAATTGCCTGAGCATGGATTCCTGGGCCTTTCCCGAAAAATCCATGCCCAGGTCGAGCCATTGCTTGAAATAGCCGTCCACAGTTGAACGGTAATTCATATAGACCTCAAGGGTCTGTTCCAGGTACTTCTCGAAAAACTCACTGAGAACGTTGTCCCCATAGCGGATTATGAGGTGGAGCAAGGAGACCGGAAGCAAAGCATGGCTCTTGGACTCCTCCAGGATAATCTGGGTCAGGATGAACCCTGTGACGTCCCCCCCGGTTTTGGCGTCCACCACTTTGACCTCATGTCCTTCTTTCACCAGCCCGGAAAGTTGATCCAGGGTCAGGTATTTGCTGTCCCTGGTGTTGTAGAGCCGTCTGTTGGCGTATTTCTTGATCAAAACCCTCTGCGGCATACCTTCTTCCTGTTTTTTTGCATTGCAATTTTTTTCCTGTATCGACGTCTTCCTTTTATCAGGTATTTGAGCCCAAAGCAAATTTGCAGTGCATAAAAATTTTTTCTTTAAAAAAATTTTTAAATTTTAACCTGTTTAAAATCAGATAGATAAAAAAACAGACCTTTTAAGAGATCTCATAAAATCAATTTGCAATGCCTTTTATAATATAATAATTACTTGTAATATTTGTATAATTTTTTTTGTGCAATGCACAAAAAAATCTTGACAGGCGTACCCGGGTCGCTTACTGTTGACACATCAAAGCCGAAAAAAAGAATCTCAACCCGTCAAGGAGGTCATGATGATGGAAGCAAAATGGATGCAACCCATTGTGGATGCCAACAAGATCGCGTTTCAGACCTGGTACCATTCAGTCAGCGCCATGCAGGACCAGTCTGAAAAGATGATGAACACCCTCTGGAGTCAAAGCCCGGTCGTCCCGGAAAGCAACAGGAAAATGTTCAACGAATGGATGGACATGTTCAAAAAAGGAAGGGACAATATGAAGAAGACTGTGGACCAGGGCTTTGATGCCTGGGAGCAGTTTCTGGCCGGCCCGGAAACCAAGCAGGATGACAAAACCGAAAAAACCAAGTCAACGAGCAGCAAGGCCTCAGCCTGAGGCTGCCCTCACCGGCCAGGCTCCAATGACTCAACGCACATTCGTTGTACGCTTGACTGAAAAATCTTCTCAGAAATGAGTGATCAAACTGGCAGCCTTAAAGGTCAGCCACATGGGCAAACACCGAGTAGCTGAATCCCCTTAAATGCAACCTGATATGCCAGCTTTGCCAGAGGCAAAGCTGACAGGGAGGACAAACATGGACGTCAACAAGTACGCCAAGCAGATGATCGATTTCCAGAAAGCCACTTTCAACAACACCTTCAACACCATCTCGATGCTTCAGGATCAATCCGAAAAAATGATGAGCACCTTCATGGACCAAAATCCCATGCTGCCGAAGCAGAACAGGGACGCTTTCAACGAATGGGTCAAGGTGTGCAAAAAAGCCAGGGATGACTACAAGAAAACAATCGATGAGAGCTTCAAGAATCTGGAGAGCTATTTCACCGACAGCTCCAAGAGCTAAAAATCATGGCCTCCGGGAGTTGAACTCCCGGAGGCCATGATTTTTATTCAAGGGATGTATTGCGTATGGACAGCCGCATTCTTGAGTTGTGGGGCAACATCCTGATTCAGACCGCCAGGAATCAGGAACTGCTGAAAACGTTCTCTCCAGGCTCGTCCGAGTCCCGGGAGGCCGACTGGGATTTCGCCACGTGGGCGGAAAAGTGGTATGAGCAGCTGCCCTCATTTCAATCCCTCTTCCTGGAAAGCGCCAACATGGATCAAGTGTCAGAGGCCGGCACCCAGTCACTTCAGGCCTGGCAGCAGGGCCTGGATGCCCTGTACGAGCAGTGGAAGGAATTCGCCGACCTCTTTGGCCTGGTGCCCAAAGAGGAGCATGAAAGACTGGCCAGGGAAAACGAGCAGCTCCAGGAAAGACTTCGCGAACTCGAAAAGACGATCCAGGGCCTGAATGCTCTTCTGGAACGCGAGGGCATCTTTGACCCGGAACATGTGTCAAGTGAGTTCAGCAGGTTGATGAACGCCCAGAACGAACAGTTCGAGGTCTTGATGCGGTTTTTTGAGCAGAGCTGGAAGACAGGTTCGGATTCAGAGAACAAGGAAACCGGCTCGAACGAAACGCCCGGTTGATCAGCTGCTCATCAGATGATATTCCCCAGCAGCTTATTGGTCATGCTCAATTTGAGCCGGCCGCTGTTGAGCTCTTCCAGGTCGTGCATGCACCTGTCGCACAGAATCATCGTAGATTTGGAGTCATAGGCTACTCCTCGTTTTTTCAGGCATTCCCGGCATCATTCCCGCGGGGGGCTGACCAGGGCCTCCCCGTCCAGGACGGTCTTGCCCTCCTGATTGACGCAGGTCGTCTTCAGCCGGACCCTCTTTTTGTCCTCAATGAGCTCCACAACCTCGGCCCGGGCCGTGATCGTGTCACCAATATAATCAGGGGCCAGAAACGTCAGCTCCTGTTTCATATAGATAGTCCCCGGCCCGGGAAGCCTGGTCCCGATCACTGCGGACACGAAGCCGGCTGCCAGCATGCCGTGGGCGATCCGGGACTTGAAGGCCGTACCCCGAGCATAGGGCTCATTGATGTGGGCCGGGTTGAAATCCCCGCTGATTCCGGCAAAGAGGTACACGTCCGACTCGGCCACCGTCTTGCTGAACTCTGCTGCTTCCCCAACCTGCAGCTCGGCAAATGTCTTTCCACGCATGATCGTTCTCCTTTCAAAACCAGAGCCGGTGGCTCCAGACTTCTTCTTCAAGATCCTTCATGTCATCCTTGAGCCTGGTGTACATCGTGGCGTTCTGGATGGCCAGCCCCCCGATCTGGCCCAGGGACTGGATCAGCATGAGCTCGTCTTCGCTGAAGTGCCTCCTGATCCCGCTATAGAGCCGCAGGGCCCCGAGGACCCGGCTGTGGGCCATGATCGGAACCGATAAGATAGAGACAATGCCTTCCTTCTGCTTGGACTCCTTGTACTTCACCCGGTCATCGGTCTGGGCGTCCTCAATGAACACAGTGTTGCCCTCCAGGGTCTGGCGAACGCTCTCCTCCACCACCAGCCGATCCCGGGCAGCGTACTTCTCACTCAAGCCGTAGCCGGTCATGAAGCACAGCTTCTCCCGGTTCTCATCGAACATCAGGATGGAGGAGCCTTTGACATCGAAGCGCTCGGCAATGTCTGCAGCCAGAATGTGCAGGACGTTTTTGAGCTTGAGCGTGGAGTTGATGCTCGTGGTGAAGTCCAGGAGCAGACGGTTGTTCTCCCGCAGCCGCTCCACCACCCGGGCATGCTCGATGGCGTAGCCGGCCTGTTCGCCAAGAGCAGCCACAAAGTCGATGTCTTCAGAGCTGAAGTCTCTCGGCTCCGAAGAATAGCTGGAGATCATCCCAATGATTTGATCAGCCGCCTTGACCGGCACGATCAGAATGGAGCCGATGCCTTCCCTGGCTTTGGCATCATGATGGTTGAGCTGAGGGTCGCTGGCGGCATCCCTGGCCAGGAGGTAGCCATCCTTGCGCAGAACAGGAATGATGCGATCCGGGCCGCTCAGGCCGGAGGCCAGGTATTCGTCGGACAAGCCCCTGTGATCCATGGGCACGATTTCGTTGGTGGTTTCGTTGGTCAGGTAAACCGAGACTGCCTTGAGGTTGAGTATTTCGATCGTGGTGTCCACCACAAGGTGAACCAGCTCTTGTTCGTCAAAGGTGGAGCTGAATCTCCGGCTGACCTTGCGCAATGCCTGGAAAGTGCTTCGAATTTCGGCCATGTTCGTTTCTCCTTGCCTCAAAAAGGATCACCGTATTCTGTATATGTCAGCCTTGCCAGAGGCAAAGCTGACATCAACTCGACTCTGACGCGGCGGTCTCCTCCTTTTTCGAGCTGGATTTCCCGGTCGATGCGGCCGAAGCCTTTTTGCCCCGGGTGGTCGTTTTCCTGGCCCTGGTCTTTTTTTTGGGCAGCTCGTCCCGCTCCTTGAGCCAGGAGCAGACCTTGGGCACGAACTCTTTCTGGGATTTGGAACTGACATAAATCCCGATGTGGCCGGTTTTCATGGGAAAATCCTCGACATCCTTGCTGCCGACTTTTTTGGTGATGCTTTCGCAGGCTGCGGGCGGCACAAGATGATCGAAGAGCCCGTACATGTTCAAGACCGGCATGGTGATTTTTTTCAAATCAACCACCTTCCCGCCAACCTCAAGCTTGTTCTTGATGAGCTTGTTCTCCTGGTAGCATTCCTTGATGAACTCCCTGAAGATCTCTCCAGGGACGTCAGGGCTGTCAAAGATCCACTTTTCCATGCGCACGAAGTTTTCCACAAACTTCTTGTTGTCCATGTTCTCCATGAAGCCAACATACTTGTCGAGCATGAGCCGGGCCGGGTTCATGAGCAGGAAATTGAGGTTCAGCATATCGCCGGAAACGTTGCCCTGCAAATCAACCAATCGGTCCACGTCAAAATTCTTATTCCCCCACCAGATGTGCAGCAGGCCGGTATCAGTGTCAAAATCAGTGGGTGTGACCGTAAGCAGGAGGTTCTTGACCTTTTCCGGGTGCTGGGCTGCATAGATGGTGCACATGGTTCCGCCCATGCAGATACCCATCAGGTTGATCTGCTCCAGACCATGCTTCTCCAGAACAGTCTGCACGGCATTGTGCACATAGCCGTTGACGTGATCGTCAAGGCCCAAAAAACGATCCTTCTTGGTTGGATAGCCCCAATCCAGCATGTAGAGATCCACACCGTTGGCCAGGAGGTTGCGGACCACACTGCGGTCAGGCTGGAGGTCGAGCATGGTTTCCCGGTTGATGAGGGCATAGACGACAAGCAGCGGAGTCGTGTAGTTCGAGCCTCCTTCAGGCTTGTAGTGCTTCAGTTTGACCCTGTCCTCTTCGTAGATCACGTCGTAAGGAGTCGAGGCTATCGCGGTATCCAGCTCTGTGCTCAAAACATCGACCGACCTGCGAGCTCGATCTGTCATCGTCTGTGCATACTGCAGCATGCTTTCCATAACGTGCTCGACCGGAAACCTATGTTTGGTCATAGACTTAGCCCCCTTGCAGGTGCGGCTGCAAAAACTCAAAGAGCAGCCGCAAGAATTCATGATTCAGTTTTGCCTCTGGCAAAGCTGAACATTTGGATTTGAAACCAAAAATTATTTCTTTTGTTTCGATGATTTCAATTGTTCCACCTTCTTTTCTAAATCCTCCATGCGATGAGACAACGCTTTGACTTGCTTTTTAAGGAGATAGTTTTCTTTGTAGACCGAATTCATATCCTTCTTTGTAGTGACCGGCAAAAACTGGAGCCCGTCCTGCATGACTTCTTCATACAGGGCATAGAACTCCATATATGTATTGACCACATTGTGAAAGCTTTTGATAAACTCCGGAGACTGCAGCAGGTTCATGTAGTCACCTTCGAGGATCTTGATCCACAGAGAGTAATACTCTTTGGCCTCCTCGAAGTACCCATCACCTTCAGCCATGTCCTTGAGCTTCTGCTGCATCTTGACAAATGAACTCTCCACAGGCTGAAGCATCTGCATGGAAAACTCGCTGGCCACTGCATTGAACTGGTTCAGCTTGTCCATGGCCTGAGCCATCCTTTCCTGAGAGTACCTGTTCAGACCAAGCTTGGGCATGTTGAGCATCTTCTGCATGCTCTTGGAGTAAGCCTCCACAAGGGCTTGAAGAGAGTTCTCAGGCCGGCTTTGGGGGTCTTGGGATAAAGACTGCTCCATACCGTTCAAGCTCTCCTGAAGCAGACTGCTCATGTTTTCAGTCCAGGCCTGAGCCATTCTCATGGACATATCCGGAACCCGGTTCAGGCCCTGAGTCAAGTTCTCCATCAGACCCGTTTCGAGCATGAGGCTGTTCATGGATGCAAACATCTCCTGAAGGGATGAAGGAGTCATGGGCCACTGACAACCATTTTCTGATCCGGATTGACTGTTTCCAAAACCAGGTGAACCAAGCATCTCCTGCATGACAGTCTGCCAATAATCAAATGAATACTGCATGATGCTGGAAAAAAAGGTTTGGGCTGGTGTCTCCTGTCCCTGAAAGGCTTGCTCGTTTTCCGTCATAGATGATCTCCTGAACGCTTGAGTGAGGTTTGCGCATGATTCGGCTATCCAGGTTTCGTATGAACTTCCTTCCTGGTCACAGCACGTGATCCTGTAAAAGTTTCTACCCTGATCAAACTGGCTGCATCAAGGTGACACATCCTGCGTAAAAGAGAGATTCCTTCTTCAGTTCAAACACAAATATTCAGCGCAGCCAGAGGGTGCGCTGAATTGCGACTTCCTTGCGCTTCGTCTTTCCCAATATCGAAGGAGCTTTTTGGTCCCTGTGGTCACCTTGAACCGTATGCCGGAAAATATTCCAGGTTCCGATCCTCCCCGAGGCCAATGATTCCGGGAGACAGGCTGACATTCCAGCCGCGTCAATGCCTCACAAATCTGATGAGTTTTCAGATAACTGTAATCAAGTCTTTCCCTGACCATCCGATCCATGATCATGCCCACTCGCCCCAAGCTCTGGACCAGGCCCAGATTCCAGGGCAGCATATACCCTTCCAGATTGCTGGCAATCGTACATTTGATATAGTTTTCAGCTGAAAAACGTTCATTAGGACCTGTGATCAGGACTTCACCGCCTTGATGAAGGCAGCGCAGCATCTCCACAATAACCAAAGGCTGCTCGTACTCTGGTACAAGATTAAGGCATGAGGCGGCATTCATGACGCTGCAGGAATCTGACTGCAAGGGCAGGCAGGTCATATCCCCAAGAAGAAAATGCATGGGGACTGAGACCTGGCTCTCCCCGGCGATACGCAAGCCGTCCCTCAGGTTGTCTCGCTCCCTGTCCAGTCCAACAATCTGATATGCCTTGTCGAAACCTTGTCCGGAAAGCATCCGGGACACACTCAAGGCCATTCTGCCGTTGCCGGTCCCTAAATCCACAATTCCGAGGGGAGAATGGCCCGGCGAGCTCACATCGAGCACGGTCTCTCTCAAGAGGAGCTCTTCTTCAATGCGAAGCGGATCAGTGACGATCAGGCGGTACCATCCGGTGTCGGTTGGAAAGGGAACCGCAGGACGATAGCCAATGCAATGTTCGTAGCCCGATATGGCTCGACCGTACTCCTCTGGCCTGAACAGCGCTTCTTCAACCTTTTCAGCCAGTCCTGAAGAAAACCGTTTGGAATACTCCTGGTTTGCCCGGTGCACAGTGTCCGGATCAAGAGCTGGATGACTCCTGACGTTCATCCAGCGGGCAAAGACAAAATTCCACTGGGCGAAACAGCTCTGAAAGAAGGTCAAATGCCGGTTCAGACGTTCTTCATTATGAGCCCTTTCCCTTTCAATGCCGGCCATCAGGTCCTGCTTCTCGCAAGAATGAATCATTTGACGAAGACGTTAATGTCATGCAGGATGCAAACATTGAACAAGCTGATCTGGACATTGAAAAAAGTGATTTTTTTAGGCATACATCACCTGAAATGTTCCCAATCATGAGAGCTTAGGCCGCATCGGAAGTGTCAAAGCCTGTTGCATTCAATAAGCCGTTTCCATGCTCAGTTCATTGATATGGTCACTGTTATGCGTCCAAGACTATGATTTCGATCAACGTCGTACAATGAGCAGAACTCTCAAAGTGTATTGGAAAAATTCTTACTCCCTGGTATGAGCAGGAATGGCTCGGAATTGGAGAAGGTGGTCAGAAAGGAAAAGTTCCAAGAGCCGATGAGTGCTTATTTGATGCGGCTGCAAAAACTCAAGATGCAGCCGCAAGCATTCAGGATTCAGAATCCAGGAGTCATAATCAAAGAGTTACAAAATAGATGCCGATGCAAAAACTCGCTCTTTGAAAAATCGCTGCGCCAATGATGTCA
>CAYOID010000012.1:0-56030 GCA_964403955.1 uncultured Desulfohalobiaceae bacterium
GGATCGAAAGCCTATGATCGGTCAGGAAAAATGACAGACCCTGTGAACGGTTACGGGCAAAAAGAGTTTAACTTCAAGGCCAATCTTTACGAAGGCGGCATCAACAGCTGGAAACACAAAAACATAAAATTTATCGATCAAATGGACTGTTTTAGCGATGCAATCGATCCCAATGGAGTTAACATCATTGATTATTTGGAAATGCATGACAAGTTCTGGCTAGTCGGCGAGGATATCCGAGCCATCCATGATAAACTTGAAAATGGCATTGCTTGGATCAATATACAGAAAGCTGACCATAAAACGGTTGGCAAAGGTGGTTCAGTCACTAAGGAAAAGGCGAGGCTGTATATCACACTGGACAACAACGCCCCTTATGGTCACACATGTAAGATTGAAAAGAATAAGATACCACTTGATCCTGCGTACAATCCAAACGGGCAAACGATTGATTTCAAGATAATAAATGGAGCAAGGATCGAACCAACATCAGAATGGCGTTTTGTAAAAAACCAAAAACACAGAGAGGACCTGAACAAGCTCTATGATGATGAGTCGCAGACGGTTGACTCCTTTAAGCCACAGAAGGAAGTAAAGGAGATGGAGCTTGCAGACTTAACTTAACCTTTAACACTCTAAACCTTCAAGCTCTGGCCTAACTGGTCAGGGCTTTTTTTATGCTTGCACTTCAAGTGCAATTAAAAGGGTTACTAGGGTTACATTTTATCTGTCACAAGTTGTGACTATGCGGGGTAATCTGCTAGTCTACTTACCAGATGTATTATAGTCACATATATAAATACCCTAACCATGGTAATATATAGAAGTTGTTTAACATATTAGGTCTCTAAGTCACACTGTGACTATAATGCACTTGCACTTCAAGTGCAATTAAAAACAGGGTTCACATTATATCAAATGATAACTTAAAGGTGCTGTGTGTGGTTGAATAAAGAAAATACTTGTGGCTTACCATCATCCTACATCGTTGTAACACCTTGACAATGAAATATGACGATATATGGTATAATATAATTAAAGTGAAAGATAACAAACTATTATATAACAACACAAAAACTAAGGTAAATACCCGTCACACAAGGCGTGACACGATTTGATATTGATACAAAATTGTATCATATTATGCCGTGTATTCAAGTTAATCTAATACAACACAGTATAGTCATAGACAGGTGAAATACATATTGACAAACAAAACATTATATGGTATGTGCCGATGATAATGAGAACAGTTACTAATTGAGTGTGACACGATATGATAGAAAGTATGCACGAGAGGCACGGGTTCAAAGTTTACATAACTGCCTATTACGAGACACAGTAACACTGGATACGTATTTTGCTACGTACTAAGGGCCAGTGTCCCCCCATTGTGGCATGGGTTTTGACACGACTAGGTCACTCAAAAATATTATGGAGATTTTTTATGCCTGGTAAAAAGGATAGTGAATACGATACCTTAGAACAGTTTCGCAAGTATGTGAGTGCGGACCTAAGTGATAAGCGTACCAAGGCTGCAATTAGCCTGAAACGCATACGCCAGGGACTGCAAAACAATGATAACGCAGCATTACAAGAGATTTTGATCAATGTAATATCAATAAATTTGCATGTTGAAAAACGTATGACAGATCAACTTATGCAGGACAATGCTCTAACTGATGACGAGGGAAACTTGCTACCTGCTATATCAAAAGACCTGTTAAAGCTCAGAGATAATACGCTAAAGTATCTTAAGATGCTGCAAAGTATGCAAAATAAAAATAATACAAGTAAAGACAGCATGTGGGATTTGATCGATGACTAGGGCTGATAAGATAAAGCAGTGGCAGGATGGTGCAGGGGGCTTTCTACAGTGGTTAGCAGATGTTAAGCCGATGATACCATCGAGTAAAGGTGGTTTTGAAGTATTTGTGCCTGATGAGGGTCAGGAAGAGTTTTTCCGTAATGCACTCAGGTGCAATGAGGATAGTGGCTACATCTATCAGACTATAATTGACAGTGAACCAAGGCGGCATAGTAAGACTGTCAAAATGGCTTTATTAGTCTTGTGGCGGTTTAGCTTGTTTCAGACACAAAATGTCATTGTGATGGCTAACAGCACGCAGCAAGTCAGAGGTGTAGCCTACAAGTTGCTCAAGACTATTATCCTCAATACGCCTTTTCTGCGTAAGCAAATTGGCGTTGATAACGTACTTGATACTGAGATCAGATATCCTCCACTGCAATCCACTATCACGCCTGTGTCAACCTCTATTGGTTCCCTCTACGGACAAAAGATCAGCGTTGCTTGGACCACTGAGCTACACTCGTCACCTTCTCCAGAGTCTTATCAAGTGCTTGCCTCTTCCATTGGCGATACAGAGAATAGCTGGCTGTTGCTAGACTCTACAGTTGACCCTCCAGGCGGCCCACTGCATCAACTGGAGCAGGCATCAAAGGATGATCCTTCTGTCTATATCTATAAAATTGAGTATAAAAACCTAGCTGAAGCCCTTGAAAAGTCTCCACACTGGATCAGCCGCAGATGGCTCAAGTCAAGAGAAAAGCAACTCTTGCCTGCAACATTTGCAAGCCAGCATTTGAACAAGCGCAGTGAAGCCAGTAATAGGCTATTTGACTCTAAGAACCTCAAAGCCTGCAAGTCTACGTACCCAATCAAGCCAAGTCTGGATCAGTTACAAGATATGCTATCTGGCCGCAAATATGTTTGTGGATCAGCATTGGATAGGGCTTATGCTTTCAGCAAACATGGCGATAAGTCTGTCTGGATAACTGTTGCTAAGTCTAGCGATGATGCAGGACAAGCAGTTTATCACGTTCTAAACATCAAAAAGTGGGATGTTGGCCTATCAAAAAGCATTAAAAGAAAAATCATAGAAGATCATGCACTCTATGACCTGCACAACGTATGTTTCGAAATGTACAACTCACAAGACTTGCATACATGGGCAGTAGAAGAAGGCATATCCGCTGAAACGATACAGGCCAATAATACTCAGCAAGAGAGTGCTTTTCAAGACCTTGCAATGCTTGTAAGCGAAGGAAGGATACATTTCCCGGCAGATAAAGAAACTGACAACCTGATCAAGCAAATGTCTCCTTTTGCCTACGAAATTACGAAGTCAGGTCGTGCTACATTTGGCACACGCAAGAAAAAGGATGACTACGTTTACGCCTTGGCCTGGGCAGTCTATAGCTTACGCAAGTCTGAGACTGTAATATATGAGCTAGGGGACATTGTATGCAACAGCAAGTCTCCACATGCTAGGCTATGCCTTTTACGCAATGGCAACATGATACTCAATTGCAGCAATAGCTGTGCAGCATACAAGCAAGTACAAGCCATGTATAACCAGTACCGCAAAGCAAACCCTGAGTCAGAGTTGACTATACAAGACTTTTTCAGCCGCCTTGTTAAAGTAAAAGGCATAAGGACATATAAAGCAGTGTAACTACCTCTTGACAAAATAACAGTAGTGATTACTGTATGTTGATTGACATTTAAAGGATAAATATGGATATACTCAATACTACTTTTGCAATATCACAGCTCAATGATGAGTCGTCAAGAAGGCAAGATGCACGTAAGCGGCTGGACTTGTATCAAGGCCTACAGTTGCCATACGTGCAAGACCGGCTGGAGTTGCATTTCTCAGACGTTGATAAGTTCAGTCCTACCTCGCTTAATATCGTCAAGAAAGTCATTGATGCCAAGTCTCAGATATACCAGAGGGATGCAGAGCGGATTGTCAGCACAGTCAAGGATCAAGCCCGGTATGACAAGGTGCAGGATCAGTGTGCTCTTGGCTTGCGTATGCGCCAGGCCAATAGGCTTTCAAAGCTCTGTGGCTGCGTTTTTTTGAAAATTATTTGGCGATTTGGCGAAATTGACATTGATATTATCACGCCAGATATTTGCAGCGTAGAGACTGGCAAGTCTCCCAGGGACATACGCAGTGTAACAATATCTTACTACCCGGCAGACGGAAAAGTCAGTGAGCTTACACATGTACGCTGGACCCCGGGCAGCATACAGACTCTGGACTACAACGGCAATGTAACAAGCACAGATAGCAATCCATACGGCTTTCTGCCTTTCGTACCGATTTGGAGTGAGCTACCTATATCAGACTTTTGGGTCTACCCAGGAGACAGCTTAATAAGCACACAAGAAAGTATCAACGAAAAGCTCACAGACCTTGTGTATATCTTGAGATTGCAGGGGTTTAGCATCCCTGTCATCCGAGGCGCAAAGACTGACATTGCTACATTTGACCCAGGCCAAGCAATCTCACTGCCAGATGATGGCAGTTTCAGCTTTGAGGCTCCTGGCGATACAGTCAAAAGTGTCCTTGATTCAATAGATTATTTGATTCGGCAGATTGCAGTTACAGAGGGTCTGCCTGCTTCTTATTTGGCCGATAAGCCAAGTACCCGTAAAAGTGCAGCCGCCCTGGTCGAGCAGTCAAAAGAGTTGCAAGAGATCAGGGCCAATGATGTAGATTTGTACAAAATCTATGAAAAACAGGTTTTTGAGACTATTAAGAGAGTCTGGAACTATCACAACTCTGATAAGTTTGGCGAAAAGTCTGCACTCAAGATCAACTTTTTTGATCCATCACAAGTCAGCATGGAAGAAAAAGCCGATTTTTGGGCCAAAATGGTCGAGCTAGGTGCATTGTCTCCTGTTGATCTTATCAAGAAAATGGATTCAGACCTTGATGATACAGAGGCAAAAGAAAAATATTTTGAAAATCAATCGCTAACTCAAGCGCAAAATGAGGATGATTAAATATGACTACAGAACAGAACAACGCTGAAAATGTTGAAGAAACTGAAGAACAAGCCACACAGGCCGCCCCTGATAAAAGCGAGGGTATGATACCCAAATCAAGGCTGGATAAAGAGATCAATAAGCGTAACGAGATGACAGAAACGCTGCGTGGCCTGGTTGACGAGTTCAAAGAGGATGTCCCAGAGGATTTGCAAGATTTGATCCCTGACCTTTCTCCAGCAGATCAGCTCAAGTGGTTGAGATCAGCCACAAAAAAAGGCTTGTTCGCAACAAAGGTAGATGACTCCCCGGCATCAGAAACTCCGGGTAAAAGTAGCAATGATGTGGACTTAAGCAATATGTCCAGCTATCAAAAGTTAAACTTTGGATTTAATAAATAATCAATATATTAGGAGATAAATAGTTATGGCAATGACCCTTGCACAACAGCAATATTTGATCAAGGACGCAGTAAAGGCGGGCGTTATCGAGACTTTTCAAGAAGAGTCTCAAGTCCTTAAGTACCTGCCTTTTATGGACATTAACTCTAACAGTTATGTATATAACCAAGAGTCAACCCTGCCAGGTGCAGGTTTCAGGGCCGTCAATGACTCGTACACCGCTAGTCAAGGCACTTGGAGCAACTCAACTGAGACCTTGGCTATTATTGGTAACGAAACCAAAATTGACCGCTACCTGACCAAGACGCAGAATACCAATGATGTCAAAGCATTGCAGACTCGCATGCTGGTTAAGTCGCTTGCACTTGACTTTGATGCGGCTTTTTTGTCGTCAAATGAGAGTGGGTCTAGTGCGACTCCAGACAGTTTTGACGGCCTTGGGTATCGCCTTGGATCTGGCCAAAAGATTGATGGCGGCGGGGATACCTTGGACCTTACAGAACTCGATGAGCTTATCGACAGCATCAAAGGCCAGAACCCTACCTGCATCTTTTGCGATCCTGCAATGGTTAGGAAGGTCTCTAACCTTGTACGAGCTGAGAATCAGGCCATTGAAACAGTAAGCAATAGCTTTGGACAGAGGCTTACACTTTATGCAGGCATTCCTTTGGTCTCCTGCGAAGAGGACAGCTCTGGAAATAGTGTACTCAATGATGATGCCTCTGATCCATCTTACACTGCATATGCCGTTAAGTTCGGCCCTGACTATACAGTCGGCTTGCAGTCAGGTGGTATTGAGGTAAATACCCGTAAAGAGCATCCATTTGAAATCATCAGTGTGGAATGGATTGTCTCTTACATCCTTGCCAATCCGAAAGCTGCAGCTATGCTGTATAACTTTGCGGTCTAATATACATACGGGGGGCTTTTTGCCCCCCTTACAACAATTATATGTCTGTCTTATACAAAGACCCCCAAGCCGTAGCTGACTATACAATCGATTGGTCTGCTATCTTTGGCTTGGGTAATGATCACATCACAGCATCAACGTGGTTTGTACCATCTGGCCTTGTCAAAGTATCCGACTCTATAGATGGCGAGTCAACAAGTATTAGGCTTTGTGGTGGTGTATTAGGTACACTCTATAAAGTCAGAAATAAAGTACAAACCAATGGCGATAGGATTGACTATCGCACTATTTATATCAAGGTAGCAAATAAATGAGCTTAACAGTCGGCACAAATACATATATCTCAGCAGATGATGCAGAGACTTACTTCTCTGAAACCTTGCGACTTGAGGATTGGTACAATGTTACAGACCGCATAAATGCGCTCGTGTATGCTTGCCGTTTGCTAGAGTCTAGAGTCATCTGGTTCGGCACGAAAACAAGCTCTGATCAAGCTCTACAGTGGCCCAGGCGTAGCTTGCTTGATCCATATGGCAATGCAGTAGATAATGATACTACACCTAGCAGTGTGCAATATGTACAGTGTGAGCTGGCCCTCTACCTTGCCTCCAATGATCCAATGCTGACCAGCAATGGCATTGATGCAATTGACGTTGACGGCCTTAAGATCAACATGCAGTCAACTCGTGCAGTTATTCCGCATAAAATATTTGCACCCCTTACATTTTACGGTAGACTTATTGATGATCCTGCAACTGTGAGACTTTCCAGATGATACGTCAAGTTAAAAAAGCTATCAATACCTCAATCAATAAACTAGGTGACCTTGCTCAGACTGTAACACTAAAACATGAGACAGGCTCAGAGTTTGACCCAAGTACAGGTCAACATACAACTACATACAGTGAGCACTCATGTAAGGTACTGATTCAGGATTATACAATCAGTGAGATATCAAACAGCAATGGCGCAATTGCAACCAATGACCGCAAGGTATTATTGCCTGTTGATCAACTATCATTTACACCTGTATCTGGTAAAGATAAGATTGTAATTGGATCAAGTGAGCAACTTATCAAAGATGTACGCAGAAAACTACAATCGTTATATGTGGTGCAGATATGATACGATTAAGACATTTATTGTCACATCACGGCTGTAAAAAAACAGGCATTAGCAATCCTGCATACATGCACATTGACTTGCATCATCATTACAGTGATCAAGACCTTGATGACTTTAACTCGTACATTAGTCTAGGCTCAAAGCCTATTAGCTTGCCACTAATGGCTGAGAGATTGCATCCAGTACCTTATGATGATTGGCTAGTTGTGGATGATGTATGCCATCAAATCATTGGTTTACAGCATAGTAAAGACCATATAACATTTCGAGTGATATAATGGCAGACCTTGCGACGTTACAAATAGAGCTACACGGTGACAAACAGATCCTGTCTAGCTTAGATAAGATTGAACGCAAAGCAAAAGAAGTCAAAAAGACTGCAACTTCTGCACTTGACTTTGATAAAAAGAATACTGCAACTGCTAAAATGCTTAAGCATCAAAAGCAGATAGACAAAGTTGCACAAAGTTACAAGGAAGCAGATGCAAAAGCACAAGCCTACTGGGCAGATATACGTAAGAGTGCGTCAAAAGTAGAGCAAGACCTTAAAAAGTTGCGCCAAGCCAATATATCGGCTTTTGACCGCGAGGATTTAAGGCTCTATAAAAAAGAGCTTGGCAGTACAGAAACTGCATTGCGGAAGTTAAAAGGCAAAATACCAGATCGTGAGTTTGATCGACTCCAACGCGAGATCAGTGATTCAAGACGAGCATTGAACCGGCATACTGATGCAGTACGCAAAGCCACTCGTGGCATGTCAAAGATGAAAGGGGCAATGACAGGCGTATTTGCTGGTGCAGCAACCGCCGCTGGTATAGGTTACGCCATCAAGCGCATGCTAGATTATGCTGATGCCATTGGCAAGGCCGCTGATAAGTTAGGTATGTCAACTGATGCATTGCAAGAATTTCAATATGCTGCAAATTTATCAGGTGTAGAGACAAGCAAGTTAGATAAAGGCTTAGAGGCTTTTACTAAACGCTTGGGAGAAGCAAAGCAAGGTACAGGCGCACTCACTGGATATCTTAAAAAGTATAATTCAGAGTTGCTAACAAGCATCAAAAATGCAGATAGCACAGAAGATGCTTTAAAGTTGATTGCTGATGAAATGGGTAACATGGAGACAGCTAGCAGCAAAGCCGCATTAGGTGCTGCAGCTTTCAGCAAAAGTGCAGGCGTTCAGATGGTCAACATGCTTGGCAAAGGCTCTGATGCTCTTAAAGACATGCGTAAAGAGGCCAAAGATGCCGGGGCAGTCCTTGATGAGCAACTTATCCGACAGGCCGAAAAGACCAATGATAGCTTGGCTTTAACTGCCCAAATCTTGAAAACAGACTTTGCGGCAGCGATTGTCGCCTTAACGCCCACTATCTTGCGGTTGGCTGATGGTTTTGGAGACATGGCAAAGGCTTTAGGTGACTTTATCGCCAAAATGCTCCCAATGCAACTAAAACCTATGGCAGAGCTTGAGCGTAGTATAACGGCAATCAACAATCGCATCATGGAGCTACAGAAAAAGCAACTCAATCCTCGGGGCAGACTTGACCAAATGGGGCTTTATTCCAGCGAAATCAAAGACCTAGAGGAAGAACTTAGCGATTTGCTTAAGCAATATGCAATTGCCGAGGAACAGTACAATGCTTTTCAGAAAGCCTTAAAGTCTGGTACAGGTGTTGTAGATGACAACACAGAGTCAGTCAAAGACAATACAAAGTCAGTACACAACTGGATCAGTGCAGCACAGATGGCCCAGGATGAGTTGACTAAGTCATTTGACAAGTGGGATAAGCATACAAGATCAACTCGCGCAGAACAGCAAGCTATACAAGATTACCATATCAAGTTGCTTAAAACAACCAAGGATACCACTGATAAAGTGGTTGAGGATCAGCAAAAAGCCGCAGACGAAATTGATCAGCTTTGGTCTGATACTGTCAGTGATATAAGACGAGAGTTTTCTACCACACTTTATGCTCCATTAAATCTAAGTCTTGAGGATTGGGATTGTGACACAATTTGCGATACAGATCAAAGACAGTCAGGCAAGAATATTGACGGATACAGTAGCAACAACTTTATCAGGCAAGACGACACAGAGGTACAAACCGCATGTGCTGCATGATTGTGGATGTGTCCTGATTGGTCGAGGCATGGGCCGCATCTATTGTATCGCAGAGGATATCTATCAATCTCTAGAGTGTACAGGTTTTGACGATGCAATGGGCCATTTGCCAGACGTGATGAGGCAGGCATTGCATACATTTGCCCTGGAGATGTTAGAGTATAAGGTGCCAACAGATGTAAGCCTTGATGCTTTGCTAGAGTATTTCCGCAATAAGGATGATAGGTCATGGATGGCATTAAGTGTGGATGCTTTTCTGCTTGGTTATAGTGACATAAACAAGTCAATGGGTATTGCGACCACATGGAGCTATAAAGACTTTCAGCTTGATACAATTTACAAGGATGATTTTTTTTACTTTTTGAAAAAAGAACCTTTGAAAGGCTTTGGTCGCAAGCCACAATCCATTGATGATATGGTTGATTGTTTCCGCAGGGTTTACCAGTATGAAAAAAAGCAAAATAAAAATAAAAATATCCTGATTGGTGGTGGCGATATCGACCTTACAACTGTCTACCCTGATAAATCCATTACAACTGATAGACTTGGCCCTGTTGATCAGCCACACTTGAGCCTTGTACCGACAGGTAATCCTGTACAATCATCGACCTCTGCAAAAGTAGGCCGCAACGATCCCTGCCCCTGTGGTAGTGGCAAAAAGTATAAAAAATGCTGTGGGCAATAAGATGAACCAGCTACAAAATGCTATAGAATATGCACTGCAAGTGCGAGATGCAAAAGCACAAGTTAGCAAGCACGTTGATACCTTGTACAATGATGTACCTGACTTAATTGGAGACATTCTTTTCAGGTACTTTTCTGGGCTTGAAAGTAAGAATAAACACAAGTGTGAGCAGGCTTTTGATGACTTGGCAGACCTTGCAAAGTCCTTCAGTACGGCTGAGTCAGCAATGCAATATGGCACTGATGCTGATTGGGATAAGTTGAGGCAAGTACATCAGTTGATATCAGGCGCATTTATATCAATTATTGTGGCCCATGAAAACGTGTAGAGATTGTCCACACTATCAGTATTGCACTGCCCCTTGTCCTGCAATGGATAGGCTTATCAAGCAGGAAGGTGCTCCATATGAAGTATATCAGCCAAAATCCAGAGAGTCTGAGCACGTTTATAAAATATATGATCAATATAAAGAATCAAAGTATGAAGATTGGAACTTGGAAAGTGATAGAGGTCGGACTACTAATTGGCTTGACATCGTATCTGATAATGAGTTTCAGACTCGCATTAACGAGATATATTATGAGGCTAAGAGCTTTGTAACTTGCATTTTTATAGATAAAGTCTTTCGAGGCATGTCAAATAAGGATCTCAGTGTAAAGTATCAGCGGTCCCCTCAACAGATCAACACATTATGTGAAAAGGCAAGAAATAAGATATACAAAGCAATTAAACATGCTGATGAGCAGTCCAGAAAAATACAAAACTTCAACGCAATGAAAAAACATTATAAGCCTCTTGATGTTGATGAAGAGACAAAATGCTTTTTGCTCTATATAACCCTTGGACTGACCAATCAGGAAATTGCTGACATGTTAGAAAAAAGCGTTTCAGCCGTAAAGCATTGTATAAATAGAGCAAAAGCAAAAGCTAAAGATGGCCTTTTCTTTTTCAAAATTGATGATCAAGATAACCTAGTCCATATGAATAAAGTTGAAAAACGAGATGTGATGCAACAATGCAAGGTACTTGACAAGTAAATTAAGATGTGTTATAGTAAATATAGGTATTCTTACTGTTATTGTAGTCGAGGTTGATGTCAACGCAGTTCCCCGGCTAAACAGACGCACTCTACAAGAGTGCGAGAATTGAAATGCAGGTTCCCTCCTCTACCTGCCATTAACAGTCAGTCAAGGTTTCCTCCTTTTACTTGGCTGACGCTCCCTCCCTCGCCACAAGCCCCCCATTCTAGGGGGGCTTTTTTTATTTCGGCCTCCATATCGCTTGTCTGAGCGACTTTTGACCTTTTCGGGGGTTATGGGTCAGGTTAAAAAGAAAAACGCCCACACAGGCTAATATGGGGCTTGTACAGGCCAATGCTTGTCATTGGTTGATATGTAAGACCTTGCCGGGGTTGGTTTGGTCCCTATCAAACAAAGCTGTGGCCTTTCTATGATTCTCAGGGGCAAGATGAGCATACCTCTGGACCATAGTGTATGACTCATGGCCTAATAACTTTTGCACTTCATACAGACTCAAGCCTTGCTGAACCTGCCAAGACGCAAAGGTATGCCTTAAAGTGTGGAACACAACTCTGTCCCTTTTATCAGTAACGCCCTTGTTTAACTTTAGATCATCAACTGCTTTCCTAAAAGCCTGAGAAATCATTTCAATTTTATTGCCCTTTCGATCAGGAAAGACAAGCCCTGATGTCTGATTTTTGTGCTTGCCTTTGAGCATAGCCTTTACAGATTTCGTCATATAGACATACCTTGACTTTGATCCTCTTGCTGCATCCTTGGCATCCCTTACCAAAATCATTTCCTGATCAAAGTCCACACAATCCCAAGTCAGGTTGAAGATTTCTCCTGCCCTCATGCCAGTGTGCAAGCTCAACAGTGACATGTCATGCAATTGCTGACTGACTTTTTTTAGTTTTTTGAATAGCTTATCAACTTCATCAGGTGTAAGGTATCTGGCTCTTTTGTTATCAGTGGTAGGCATTTTGACTTTTTTTACAGGGTTGATGTCATGGAAGCACTCGTGCCTGATTGCATGGTTGATAACCTGTCTGACTGTGGCAAGCACGTACTGGACAGTGCGAGGGGATTTCCCGGCCTTTGTCACATTTGATTTAAGTTCCTCAATGTCACTGGCCTTTATATCTTTTAAAATCAAATCTTTAAGGACAGGGCTTATCCACTTGTCATAGAGGGATACTTCTTTTTGCCATGAGGATTCTTTTTTGTCCTGTTTGGCTTGGGGCAGATACTTATCTGTCCAAAATTTGTCAAAGGTCAAGTTGAGCTTGGCTTTCTTCTTTTCCTCTTCCTTCCGGGCCTGCTCTTCAGCCTGTGCAAGCTCAACTTCCTCTTTCGGACTCCGGGGCTTGATGCCTTGCTTTGTGTTGTCATAGTAGAGCGCACGTTTTTTGATGGCTTTATCCAAGCTCATTCCGTCCGACTCCCAGCCCAGCCCCACAAAGTGCTTTTTTCCGGCAAGCTGGAAATGGCAGCGGTAGTATCTGTCCTTCCGTGGTCCACCTCTTTTCGTTGTGTCTTGCTCGTAATACTGGATACCCTTAGTTGCCTGAATTGATTGCCATTTTATTTGTGCCATGCTCTCAGCCCCCGTGGTTGCTGGTTTTATACGCATTTTATACGCCTTGACCGTTAAGTGGGGTTAAATGTAGTGAAAGAAAGTGAAAGTAGTATTATACATATTCCCTTGTCTGTCAAGGCTTTTGAGGCAAGGAGTATAAAAAAGTGATTGAGAATGAAAGCAAAAAGAAAGGACTGTTAATCACTAGGTTGGCGGTTCAAGTCCGTCCCGGGGAGCCAGGAAATTCAAGCCCTTAGAGAGAGTCTCTGAGGGCTTTTTTAGTGCACTCTGAGCTTCGGGGATACCTTAGTCTCGACTTTCAGGAATGAATGAGCGCGCAGTCGCTTATATGCTGAAATAGCTTACAAATTCGCTACTGCGTCTGTAGAACCCATGCGTCCTAGATTACATAGCCCATGCCCTTCAGGATCTCAGCCTGGAGCTCGGTTGGGGTCTCAAGGCCCAGCTCCGGCTTCCTGGAGCCCTGATGCCAGGTGACCCGGAGTCCGGGCGAGTCCGGGGTCGGACCTCTCTATGCTGCTTGAATTATGTTATAAGTGATCAAAATCAGGCCCAGCGGATAGCTTAGAAGCACCATTTTAGTGCCAAAATCATCACTCTGAGAAATTCCATAAGACAATGCCCAGAGCAAACAGATACTTCTTGTCCGATCATGTATGGCACATAACCCATAGGTGTCATAAGAGAGAATTTCTTCTCAAATTTTCAAGGGATCGGACCAATTGGGAAAACTGGCTTTTTGAGGCACGGAAAAGATACAGGATCGAGATACTCAATTATTCAGTCACTTCCAACCACATCCATTTGCTTGTGTATGGGAATGAAGACCGTGAGGTAATCCCTCGCTCTTTGCAACTTGTGGCCGGACGAACAGCCCAGGCATACAACCGCCAGACAAAACCGACTCGGGAAAAGGCCTGGACAGAAGCATTGGCAGTTGGCCGTCTTCAGTTTGTTGAGGCGGTGAAGAAACGACTTGGAATCAGGGCAACTTACCGCAGCATCAAGGAGAATCCCTCTATAACTGCCTGTATCCTTCAGGAATCGGCTGCTGCTTACAACCCCCATTTTGGGGATAAAATGGTAAGTCTAAGCACCAAAAACAGCCTTCCATGGCATAATTTTTCTGATATGTGAATAGGTTACACGGGTCCGACCCCAGAGCCAGCATCTTACACTGGTCCGACCCCAGAGCGCAGGCCCAGAGCGCAGGCGACCCTAGAGCCCCGACCAGAGCCACTTGAAAATGAACCGGCCAATGAGGTCTGACCCTCCCATCTTGCTCTTCGTGAGCTTGCGGTGCCAGCCAACCCTGGTGACCTTTTCCGGGATTCAGTTGAAAGATTCAGTTCATGAAGATTTTTGTATCTGCATTTCCCTGACCCCGCAGTAGAGCACCGGGACCACGAACACGGTCAGGATGGCAAAGACCATGCCCCCGAAAGAGGGGATGGCCATGGGGACCATGATGTCCGATCCCCGGCCGGTGGAGGTCAGGATGGGCAGCAGGGCCAGGATGGTCGTGGCCGAGGTCATCAGGGCCGGCCGGATGCGCCGGGTGGCCCCCTGGATCACGGCCCGGCGGATCTCTTCCCGGCCCTGATTCTCCTTCCCGCTCAGGCTCTGGTCCAGATAGGCGGCCATGAGCACTCCATTGTCCGAGGCAATACCGAACAGGGCCAGGAAGCCCACCCACACGGCAACGCTCAGGTTGACCGGTCCGACCTGAAACAGGTCCCGCATGCTGGTCCCGAAGACGGAGAAGTCCAGAAACCAGCTCTGGCCGTAGAGCCAGACGAACAGGAACCCCCCGGCCCAGGCCACGATGATCCCGGAGAAGACCATCAGGGTAGTGGCCAGGGACTTGAACTGCAGGTAGAGGATGATCAGGATCAGGAACAGGGCCAGGGGCAGGATCACGGACAGCTTTTTCTGGGCCCGGATCTGGTTCTTGTAGCTTCCGGCGAACTCCATGGACACCCCCTCAGGCAGGACCAGGGATCCGGAGGCGATTTTCCGGTCCAGATGGGCCTGAGCCTGCTCCACAACATCCACCTCGGCCAGTCCGGCTTTCTTATCAAAGAGCACATACCCGACCAGAAAGGTGTCTTCGCTCTTGATCATCTGCGGGCCGCGGACATACTCGATATCGGCCAGCTGGGTCAGGGGGATCTGCTCCCCGGCGGGGGAGGCCACCAGGATCTGCTGCAGCATTTCCGGGGAATCCCGCAGCTCGCGCATGTACCTGACCCGGACCGGGTAGCGCTCCCTGCCCTCCACCGTGGTGGTGACCGCCCGGCCTCCCACAGCGGTCTGGATGACCTCCTGCACTGTCTGGATCTTGATCCCGTAGCGGGCGATGGCCTGGCGGTCGATGACGATTTCCAGATAGGGTTTGCCCACGATGCGGTCGGCAATGACCGCTTCGGACTTGACCGCAGGGACCTCCTTGAGCAGCTCTTCCAGCTTCAGGCCCACAGTTTCGATGGTCTGCAGATCGGGACCCTTGACCTTGATCCCCATGGGGGCCCGCATCCCGGACTGGAGCATGACGATTCGGGCGGCGATGGGCTGGAGCTTTGGGGCCGGGGTCACCCCTGGAACGTCTGCAGCTTCCTGAATCCGAGTCCAGATGTCGTCCGGGCTCTGGATGCCCGGCCAGGCCTCCCGCTCCGGGTTGAGGTCCGGGTCCAGGGCCGGGCGCCAGATTCGGAAAGGGCTGCCCCTGGGGTCTGTAATGAGGCGGTCGTCCTCGTCTCTTGGGTAATAGCCCTGGACCAGATAGGGGATGCCGTCCGGGGCAGGGACCGGGTTGCCCTGCACGTCGCGAAAGATGTCTTTCTGGTCGGGATCGAACTTGAACCGCAGTCTCCGGCCGCTCTCATCCACCAGATACTCGGGCTTGATGTTGATCACGGTCTCGATCATGGACACCGGGGCCGGGTCCAGCGGGGTATCGGCCCGGCCGAGCTTGCCCACTGCAGACTCCACTTCAGGAAGCCCGCTCAGGGACATGTCCTGCATGGCCAGGATGTCCTGAACTTCGCCGATAGAGGCGTGGGGCATGGTGGTTGGCATATACAGGAAGGAACCCTCGTCCAGGGGGGGCATGAACTCCTTGCCCAGCCCGGGGAAAGTATGGGCCATGAAGGCATAGCCAGTGGTGGACCGGACGTTTTGGGGAAGCCAGGCCGTGAGGGTTGGAAAACCGAGCCAGATGAATCCCCCAATCAGGGTCAGGGTCAGGGGCAGGAGGCAGAACAGGGCCTTGTGATTCAGGCAGGCCGCGAGCATGCGCGGGTAGGCGGTTCGGAACAGGCTGAAGATGAGCATCAGGCCGCCAATGATTGCCGCCACAAAGACGATGTTTCGGAGATCGCCCTTGTCCGGGCCCAGGGGGAGCCAGTTGCGGGCCAAAACAAGGGTCACCGCCCCGATGATCAGCCACTTTTCCAGCCGGTGGAGGATTGCGGTCCATTTGGGGGCCAGAAAGATGGCTGTGCCCCGCAAGAGCCCGAACACCCCTGCCACCAGGCCCAGCCACCAGACCACGGTCAAGCCCAGGACAAGGCCCAAGGCCAGGAGCAGGCCCGGAGCCAGGAACCGCCTGAAGCCTGGCTGTTCAGTGCCGGTCCTGGTTCGGGTGAACAGCAGATGGGCCAGGGCCGGCAGAACGGTCAGGGCCAGGATGATTGAAGCCACCAGGGCGTAGGTCTTGGTGAAGGCCAGGGGTTTGAAGAGCTTGCCTTCGGCCCCTTCCATGGCAAAGACCGGCAGGAAGCTGATGATCGTGGTGGACACGGCTGTGAGCACAGCCCCGCCAACCTCAAGGGTCGCCTGGAGAATGGTCTCCAGGCGGGGGGTGTCCGGAGGGGCCCGGTCAAGCTTTTTGAGGATGTTTTCGCAGACGATGATGCCCATGTCCACAATGGTCCCAATGGCGATGGCGATGCCGGAAAGGGCCACGATGTTGGCGTCCACTCCGGTGGTTTTCATGGCGATAAAGCACATGAGCACGGTCATGGGCAGCAGGGCGGAGATGACCATGGAGCTTCTCAGGTGCATCAGGGTCAAGAGGACCACAATGACCGTGATCAGAATTTCCTGGTACAGGGCCGTGTTCAGGGTGCCCAGGGTTTCCTTGATCAGTCCGGTCCGGTCGTAGAAGGGGACTATGGTCAGCTTGCTCCTGGTCCCGTCGGACAGGGTCTTGACCGGCAAGCCGGCCGAGATCCCGTCGATTTTGCCCTTGACGTTCTGGATGACCTGCAGCGGGTTTTCGCCGTAGCGCATGACCACCACGCCGCCGACAACCTCGGCCCCGCCCTTGTCCAGGACGCCCCGGCGCAGGGCAGGCCCCCTGGTCACCCGGGCCACATCGCTGATCTTGACCGGGATGTTGTCCCGGACCGCGACCACAGACTGCTCGATGTCGCCAAGGTCCTTGAGAAAGCCTACGCCGCGGATGACGTATTCGACCTTGTTGATCTCGATGGTCCGGGCCCCGACGTCCAGATTGGACATCTGGACTGCCTGAATGACCTCTTCCAGGCTGACCTGGTTGACCCGCATGGCGTCTGGATCGACATCGACCTGGTATTCGCGGACAAAACCCCCGACTGAGGCCACTTCGCTGACCCCGGGGGCCGACATGAGCCCGTAGCGCACCAGCCAGTCCTGAACTGAGCGCAGCTCGTCCAGGTCCCAGCCCCCGGTGGGGTTGCCCTGAGGGTCCCGCCCCTCCAGGGTGTACCAGAACACCTGGCCCAGGGCCGTGGCATCCGGGCCGAGAACGGGCTGGACATCGGAGGGCAGCTGGTCCGCAGGCAGGCTGGACAGCTTTTCCAGCAGTCTGGATCGGGACCAGTAGAACTCCACATCCTCGTTGAAGATGACGTAGATCGTGGAAAATCCGAACATGGAGAAGCTGCGCACGGTTTTGACCCCGGGGATGCCCAGCAGGGAGACGGTCAAAGGATAGGTGATCTGATCCTCGACATCCTGGGGAGAGCGGCCCGGCCACTCCGTGAAGACGATCTGCTGGTTTTCACCGATGTCCGGAATGGCATCCACCGGAACCGGGCTGCGGGGAAGGCCGCCCAAGTCCCAGTCAAAGGGCGCGCTCATGACGCCCCAGCCAACCAGGAGGAGGGCCAGGAGCCCGATCACCAGCTTCTGCTCCAGGCAAAAGCGAATCAGCGTGTATAAGGGCGAGTGAGGCCGCTGGTCAGGGGCTGGGGGCGGCTGGTTCATGACGAGTGGCGGGAGCCCTTGTGACTCTGGTTGGTCTTGAGCTGTTTGTCCACGTCACCGCACCGGTACATGGCAGCGCCAAAGTAAGGGTTGCGGACGTCTTCGTCCTGCTGCAGCCACCTGGCTCCCCTGTTCTCAAAGGCCATGGGGCAGGAGAGGACAAAGAGGGGGCCTTTGATGTTCACCCCCAGGGATTCGATCGCCTTGATCAGGGCCCGGGACAGGAGGTCAAACCCGGTCCGGACCTGGACCAGGTCTTCGGCCTCGTGCATGGCTGACAGGCCGTTGTTCATCATCCGCAGCAGGTCCATCCAGGCCATGTGGGCTTCGTGCTCGAGCAGGGACATGTCGACCTGCTGCAGGGTGTCCGCGATGTGGGCCGCACCAGTATGGGCCTGGGCGAGGTCATCGTCGGCCAGGGCCTCCATCAGCTCGGAGTAAGCCAGGACCACGCTGCCGAGCTGATCCTTGAACTGTTCCGGGGGCTGAAACCTCGGTTCACTGGAAGCCCTTTCAGATTCCAGGGCAAAGGTGGATTTGAGCCGGGCAAAGTGATCTTCGGTCTCGGCCAAGATTTTCTTCAGCCTGCCTGCGTCCCTGGCTTCCCTGCCCAGGACGGCATCGTTCTGCAGCTGGATGGACAGCTCCTTCCAGTGCAGGGCGGCTTGTCCCTTCAGGGAGGCCTGGTCGATGGAGCGGATCTGGTCATACAAATCCGAGTAGGCGGCCCGGGCAGCCTCAAGCTGCTCAGCTCGGGCTCGTGCTTTGATGTCATTGAAGATTCTGACGGCCGCATCCAGCTTAGAGGCCATGAGCCCCGGGAGTTCAAACCTGGATGGGGCGCGCTCACGGTCCATGGACGAACCGGCAGGAGCATGGTGCTGGTGGCCTCCGGAAGGTGACCCGTCCGGCATGGGGCTCATCATGCTTGGTTTGGCCATGATCTGCAGGGCGCTGTCGATCTTGAAGTTGCCCTGTGTGACCACCAGATCTCCCTCGGAGAGACCCTCCTTGACGATGTAGTGATCCCCGGCCCTGGGTCCGAGCACGATTTCCCTCCCGGTGTAAACGCCTTCTCTGCCGGGGACGGCCAGGTAGACCACGGCCCGCTTGCCGGTGACCAGGGGAGCCGAAGCCGGGATGACCAGAGGCTTGGCCATTGTGTCCGGTGTGGCTTTGTCCTGCCGCTGGACAGCTTTGACCAGCATGCCGGGCTTGAGCTTGAGCTCAGGGTTGTCCACCCTCAGGCGGACATCCACGGTTCTGGTCTTTTCGTCCAGGACCTGGTCGATGAAGATGACCTTTCCGGTGAAGACTTTTCCAGGCAGGCTCTCGGTGGTGAATGAAACCAGGCCGTCTTCCTCGATCCAGGGAAGATCCGACTCATAGGCGCCCAGCACGACCCAGACCTTGGACAGATCGGCTATGGTGTAGATAGGGGTCCCGGTCTTGACATAGACTCCTTCCACCACGTTTTTTTCAATGACCACCCCGCTCATGGGTGCATACAGGGTGACATGGTCGGTTGGCTCGCTCTTGCTCAGGATGGCCTGGATCTGGCCCCTGGAGAGCCCCAGGAGGCGGAGCTTTTCCATGGCTGCCTCCCTGGTTTTCCGGGCGGTGTCCCGAACCAGGTCAAAAGAGCTGTCCTTGAGGTTCTGCAAGGCCTTTTCGGCCTGGATCAGCTCGGCCTGGGCCGTCAGGAGCTCCGGGCTGTAAATGGAGGCCATGGGTTTGCCCCGTTTGACCACGCTGCCGGTGTAATCCACGAACAGCTTGTCGATCCGTCCGGCCATCCAGGCAGTGATGGTCCCCATCCGGGTTTCATCCACCGCGACTTTGCCCACCATCCGCGTTTCCACGGCAACGTCCCGGCGTTCAACCGGGGCCAGGGTGACCTGGGCCAGCTTGCGGGCTGTGGGGGAGAGGCTGATCTGCCTCAAGCTGACTGCATCGTCTCCGTCTCCGTTTTTGGTCACTGGAATGAGGTCCATGAAGCAGATCGGGCACTGTCCCGGTTCCGAGAGCTGGACCTGGGGGTGCATGGAGCAGGTCCAGACTGTTTCCCCGGCACTGGAGTCATCTTCCGCCGGTCCGTCTTGGGCATGAGTGGTGGTCTGGACCTGGTTCTGGCCGGAGCCCTTTGAAACCTGACCTGGCTGGGAGGAGGTCCCGAAATGCCAGCCGGCTGCAAAAGCCAAGGACACGGCAAGGGCGGCCGCAAGCAGACGGATTCCGGCTGCAGGAAAATGTTTGAAGGCCATTCACTCACTCGGTGGGTTTGGGTGGGGAATCGGGGGCTTCGGTGAGGGGCAGCTCGAGATTCAATTGACCGCCCTGGTCATCGATTTCCTGGAACTCACAGGGGATATCCTGTCCGACCAGAGTTTCCATTTCAGCCAATCGCTGGGCCTGATCTGCCAGGGAGCGCATAAAGGCCAGCTTGAGCTCCAGCAGGGTCTTTTCTGCATCCATGAGGTCCAGTGATGAGCCCTGGCCGGATTGGAAAGCCTTCAGGCTCACCCCCAGAGATTGCTCGGCCTTGGGTATGAGCGTCTCCTGATACAGATCGATTTTTCGCTCGGCATCATTGTACTTGTACAGGACCATGTCCAGATCCGAGTGCAGTCGGTTGACCAGGTTTGCTTCATCCTGCTGCACTGCTCTGAGGGTTGACTTGGCTTCAAGGACAGCCGCTTCCCTTGGTTTCCGCCACAGGGGGAGATTCACGGACAGAGAAGCGATGATCGGGTCTTCATCAGCATTCTTGACCCCGGGTGAGCGGGCATCGCCGGTGATGATGGTCTGCAGTCCTAAGGTCAGGTCCGGATAGTCATCCTTGCGGGCCAGCTCAATTCCAGCCTGTTCACTCTCGGCTGAAAAGCGCAGCCTAAGGAGCATGGGGTTGGAAGTCAGCATGGAGCTGTGCATCTCTTCCCTGGTCATGCACAGGCGCATGGCCGGCACGTTGGGAGGTTGAGGGACCTCGTGAGCGATCGGGCGGTTCAGGCTGGCGTTGAGCCTGGCCTGGATGGGATTTTTCAGATCCCGCAGAGTGGCCAGACGGTCCTCGAGCTTCCCCAGCTCGACCTGGGTTCTGATCACATCAGCATGCGGTACAGCACCGGCGGAATATCTGGCCCGGGCAATGCTCTCCAGATAGCGGACCAGCTCGATGATTTCCCTGGTGATTATTTCGGCCTGGGTCACATAGGCGTATTCGTAGTAGATCTCTTTGACCGCATAGAAGACATTCAGCTTTGTTGCGTCCAGGGTAGCCTTGGCTGCAGCTGCCTGCCGAATCGTGCGGTCCTCTTTCAGGTCCAGGGTCCCGAACCAGGGAAAGGTCTGGGAAAGGGCGATGCTGGCCTGTTGCGGTCCGGTCCGGGTTTCCACCGGCTGAATGGAGCCCCCCAAGGTCAGGCGGGGATCGGGCAGGGCCCTGGCTTGGGGAATGCGGTTCATAGCGGCCTGCCAGCGATTGAAGGCTGCTTGGATTTCGGGGTTGTTTTCGGCAGCCTCCAGCAAGTACACCGGGAGATGACCAAGATCGCTGGAGGTCGTTTTCCGGGCCTTTTGCGGATTTGAATCAGGCCTGACTGCGGCCGGGCTTGAAAAAGGCCAGAGTTGGATCAGGCAGGCCGCGAAGAACAGGCTCAGCTTCATCAGGGCATACATGGTTAAATCATACTAATCCAGGAGAGATTGTCAAGAAAGGTACGGATGCAAAAGCTGATGGACCTGCCCGTCCTTGTGTCTGGAACGAGTGCGTGGAAGTGAGAGTTGGATCCGTGAATAGAGGGCTGGACTGCTCGTGCTCAAGCACTTCAGAAGCTTACGCAATAAAGAGTTGCTGTAGAACGGAGCGGCCGGCCGCATTCTTCCGGCAGCTCCGCCGTTGTGAGAAGCTTTAAGGTCAAGGTTAACGCGATCAGGCTTTCTTTCTTTTCTTCCACAGCTGCATTTCCTGCATCTTTTTCTTTCGTTCCCTGGCCAAACCCTTAGCGATCAAAGCCTGAGTCTTTTTGAAGCCCCACTTTTCTTTGTATTCATCCGGAGTCAGGCCATGAGTTGCCAGGTGTTTTTTGGTCAAAACCTTGAATGTCTTTCCACATTCCAGACAAACCACTGACTTTTCCCGAATGGCTTTTTTCGGATCAACTGCAGGCTGCTGTTCGGAGTCTTGATTTTCCTGAGTGCCGGAGAAAAGGTTGTCCAGTTCTCCGCTGACAGACTTGAGCATGGAAATGATTTCTTCCTCAGTCATGTGTCGCACGCTTGCCTGGGCTTTAACCAGATCAATAGCGTCTTTCAAAGATCCTTCCATAACAATCTCCTTTTTGTGATAAGAAGTATATCGCAGTGTGCTGTCTGCACATTGTGTACATTGACTCAAATACAATCATTGATCAAGTATTTTTTTACATTGCATTTGATCTTTGAGATTCCAGAGGCAATGTGAAGTCCTCGATGACACGACATGCATGGTGCGGCTGCAAAAAATCAAGATGCAGACAGGAGGTTGCCTTTGTGATGTGTGCGAAGGTCCTTTTACCAGGTGTGACCATAGTAGAATCGGGGATGGACGAACGGCGGGCCGTACCAGGGAGAATAGGGACCGTATGGCCAAAAGCGGTCCTCGTCCAAGGGCTTGTCCCAAAGGTGGATTTCCAGGATGCGCAGAACTGGATAGGCCCCATAAGCATCGTCTTTCAAGGATTGGGTCTGGTCTGCGATTGTGCCGGCAATGGTCACTGGTCGATCCTTGGAGTAGACTTCAGGGTCCAGGTAGTGATCAGCCGTGGCTATGTACCTGCCACGGGAGGCGTCCCTGGATTTCGGCTCCTGATTGAAGGCCAGGGGAGCCTGCAGAACGATCAGCCTGGTCAGGTCCTGACCAGCCTGGTTTTCAATGATGTATCCTCCCCAGATGACAATTTCGCCGGCGTAATGAACAGGGTCGGTCTTGACCTGTGCGTAGGACAGACTCGGATCGCTTTGGACCCGAAGATCCTTGGAAACAACCGCACATCCGAAAAAGCTGAGCACAAGGATTGTCAGGACTGTGAACATCAAAAAGGTTCTCATGTCTGTTCTCCTCCAGATGAGGTGGCAGGTTCAATCCTGGACCGCCCTCGACGGGGCGATACAGATCATTTCCATCACCCGCAGGCGAGGCGAGCTTTGGCCGGAGTCAGTCCACATTATTATGAATAGCCATCCCCTCAGGGAAATTCAAGGTGCTGTCACCCGGCTTTTTGGGGTCGTTCAGCTGACCCGGGCAGGCAGAGCTCCCCTGGCCGGCTTGTTCACCTGCATCAGACATGGTAGATAAAAATTTGGCACAGCAGAATACCCCGATCTTCCAAAGAGGCGAGCACATCCCATGGTCAAGCAGTTGAGTTTCATGCGAGACTCCTGCGGTTCTTCAGACTGCAGGAAGGGCTTTGCGTATCTCCTGGAACTGGTAGTGGTTCTGACCCTTGCAGCGTGTGCCCCTGGAAACCAGCCTGCCGACCTTCAAACCCTGCTTTCCTGGCCTCAAGAGCCTGCAGTGTATATCGCTTCAGAAGCTGAGGACGAGATCCTGATGAGCCTGGCTGATCAGAGCTCTTCAGCGCAGATCTATCTGGCCAGGCATTTTCTGCCCTGGGACACCGGCAAGGCCTTGTACGATTCCACCAGGGTCTTTGGTGACGTTGAGAACCTCAAGAAAGCGAAACTGTTTGGCGAAAACCTGCGTCCCAGACCCAAAGACTGGACCACGTCCCTGCTCCGCGAGTGCAACAGGCAGGCTTATCCATCCCTGGATCGAAAAGGGGTCACTGTCCGGTCCACCAACCTGCGGATCCTGCCCACTCACAGGCCGGGCTTCCTTGATCGGGCCAAGGCAGGGGAAGGTTTTCCTTTCGACCAGCTGCAGTACTCATCCCTGTGGGCCAACACTCCAGTGCATGTGTCCCACGCCACTGCGGACCGCTCCTGGTATTTTGTGGAAACGGCCCATGTCTTTGGCTGGGCGGCAGCTGAAGATCTGGCCTTTGTCTCCGACGAACTGGCAGAAAGGATCATGTCCCTGCCTCTGGCTGCAATCATCAGGGATAACATGGCTGTGCTGGACGATTCTGGTCATTTCCTGTTCCAGGGCCGGATAGGGATGCTCTTGCCGGTCCTCAAGGCTGAAGAGCGGGGCCTGACCTGTCTGGCCCTGAGCTCTGACCAGGACAGGCAGGCCGTGGTCAGGACGGTGAAGCTCAAGAGAGACAGAACAGCGAGCTTTCCTTTGCGTCCCACCCCGCGGGTCTGCGTTCGGATTGCAAGTGAGTTCCTTGGGCAGACCTACGGCTGGGGAGGATTGTTCGAAAATCGGGATTGCTCAGCCTTCATGCGGGACTTCTTTACGCCTTTCGGCATCTGGCTGCCCCGGAACTCAGCCCAGCAGGCCGGAGTCGGCCGGTTCATCGATCTGGAAAACGAATCGGTCAAGGACAAAGAGCGGATTATTGTGGACAAGGGGGTGCCATTTTTGACCATGGTGACCATGCCAGGCCACATCATGCTCTATATCGGCAGCCGGGATGGCAGGGCCGCAGTCCAGCACACTGTGTGGGGTCTGAGAATCCGCGATTTTTTGGGTCGGAAAGGTCGGCTGGTGATTGGGCAGAACGTGATCACCAGCCTGGCGCCGGGAAAGGGAGTCTCCAACCTGGACCGCCCCGAGGGTGAGCTGCTGCACAGGGTCACTGGCATGACCCTGCTGGATTCCGGAGTTCGAGAAAGAGAGGCTGCCTTTTTCGATGGCGATGCTCCTCAGTGAGATGTCAGCCCCGCCGCTGAACGCAGACACCCAGTTTGATCAAGGAAGAAACTCTGTCACGTACTCAGAGAGATTGCTTCACTGCGCTCGCAATGACGAGCCAAAGATCTTCTCCATGGCTGAGACGCTATCCGTCATTGCGAGGAGTCTTCGACGAAGCAATCTCAAGAAGGTATAGTGAGTTTCATACGAGCGCAGCCATGGGCTGCGCTGAGAAGGAGATCAGCTATGGGAAAGGAAATCAGGCTCTTCAAGAGCGAAGAGAAAAAGAGCCGGACTGATGTGAGTGCTTTCATGCAACAGTTGGCGGACAAGATTGCGCAGGGACAGGTGTTGCTCCGACAGGGTCAGGAAGAGATCACTTTAGAGCTTCCAGGCAATCTGATCCTTGACGTTCAGGTTGAAGACGAGGACAAAGGTTCGCGGGGCATCCAGCACAGTCTGGAAGTTGAGATCAAATGGTTTGACGACCAGGACGGAGAAAGTTCGTTAGAGCTGGGGTAGATGCGCCGGCAAAAGACCTGAAATGCAGGCGCTGAAGTCAGAGCTGTTCCTGACTTTGCCGAATCATCGGATCAGGAGAAAACTGCATGATCGAAGTGATCCTGCTCGGCCTGTTGACTCTGATTGCTTCCAGTATTGGAACGGCAACCGGATTTGGGACCTCGACGGTCATGATCCCGATCATGGTCCTGACAGTGCCCCTGCCAGTCGCCCTTCTGTTCGTGGGCATCATTCATCTCTGCGGCGATGTCTGGAAGGTGATCCTGTTCAAAAAGGGGCTGGACTGGAAGCTGATTCTCGGCTTCGGCCTCTCCGGCATTGCCGCCAGCTACCTTGGGGCCTCGCTTACCCTTAACCCGCAGGTTGTCCCTCTGAAACAGATCCTGGGAGCGTTTCTGATTCTGTATGTCGGCTTTCTGTTTTTGAAACGCGAGTGGGCTTTGCCCAGGACATCTGGAACAGCTGTGTGCGGGGGGCTGCTGTCCGGTCTCTTCGCCGGCTTCTTCGGTGTCGGAGGGGCTGTTCGAGGGGCTTTTCTGGCGGCCTTCAACCTGCCCAAAGAGGTCTACATCTTCACCTCCGGCCTCATCGCGCTCTTCATCGACGTCACCAGAGTCTCCAGGTACATCTGGGGAGGGATCAGGCTGGAGTCCGGCCTGCTGCTCGGGCTCATCGTGAGTATTCCAGTCTCCTTCCTGGGCGCCTATCTGGCCAAGAAGTTTTTGGACAGGCTGCCGCAGGGCTTTTTCCGTATCTTTGTCGGGGTATTTCTTGCCCTTGTGGGCGCAAAGCTGCTGATCTGGACCTAGAGGTTATCTGGGCTCACATATTTTACAAGGGGAGCGAAAAATCCTTTACATTGAGCTCCCCTGAGCAGCCGCGCCCAATGGCGGTTCGCGCATGAAAAGAGCCGGGATTGACTTCCCGCGCTGCTGAGTGCAGCGTACAAGAAGTAGAAAACTTTTGGCCCTCATGGGTAACACGATAGAGTATCTGACTCTTTTTCTCCAACCTCGTCTTTTGTTCTGGGTGACCTGCGTTACCTTTTACGAGAGTCTCACAGCATTGACCTGAGGAGCCATGCCCTCCCTGTACTGGCCAGATGCCTACCTTGTGAAGCGGCGAAGCATTGAGCAGACCATTTCCCTGTTGAGGCCCGGGCAACGGGTGTTTCTCGGCAGCTCCTGCGGGGAACCCCAGGCCCTGGTCACAGCGCTCTTCACGCAGTGTGCTGTTGTGTCCGATCTGGAGATCGTCAGGCTCATGAGCCTGGAAAGACTGCCTTTGAGCCTCAGGGCCAGGGAGAGCGAGCCCTTCTCCCTTCGCACCTTCTATCTTGGTTCAGCGAAAACAGAGAGCCTGAGTGAGAACAAGCGCTTTGTCGTGCCCATCAATCTTTCGGCCATTCCCAAGCTTTTTCTCTCCCGAAGGCTGCCGATCCACGCGGCCTTGATTCAGGTCTCACCCCCGGATGATTTCGGTTGGATGAGCCTGGGGATCTCTGTGGACATCACCCTGGCGGCAGCCCGGTCGGCAGATATGGTCATCGCACAGGTCAATTCCAGGATGCCCAGGGTGCTGGGGCGATCCTTCATTCATGTCAACGAAGTGGATGTCGTTGTCGAGCACGACGAGGAGCTTTTGCGGCTGGATCAGTTCCCGAGCTCCCAGGTGGCCGAGCTCATTGGCCAGCACGTGGTCAAGCTCATTGACGACGGTTCGACAGTGCAGGTCAGCCTCGGAGCGGCTCTGGATTCACTGCTCAAGGCCATTTCAAGCAAAAACGACCTTGGTGTGCACACGCATTTCCTCAGTGACGGGATCATGCATCTCGTGTCCCAGGGAGTGATCACCAATCGACTCAAGGAGATCAACCAAGGCCAATGCGTGGCCAGTGCAGCCATTGGTTCCCACAACCTCTATGAATTCATCAATGACAACCCCGGAGTTGCCTTTTTCCCTTCCGACTATGTGAACAACCCCTCCATCATAGCCCAGCACAGCAAAATGGTCTCCATCAATGACATTTTGACCATGGATTTGACCGGGCAGGCTGCGGCGGATGCACTGCCCATCAATCATTTCACCGGAGTGTCGGGGATCATGGATTTTGTCCGGGGTTCCAGCCTGGCGGACAAGGGCAAATCCATCCTCATGCTGCCGTCGACAGACGAAGGAGGATTCAGGAGCCGGATCGTTCCCAGCCTCGACGATACAGTCGTGGCCATTCCCAGAGGGGACGTTCATTACGTGGTCACTGAGTTCGGTTTGGTCAACCTGTTTGGCAAAACGCTGGAAGAAAGGGCGCTGGCCCTGATCAGCATCGCCCACCCCGATTTTCGCGATGAGCTCTTCACCCGGGCCCAGGAGGCAGGGTTGATCAGACCGGGGCGAACGGTGGGGGAGAGCCTTGCCGGGGTCTACCCGCTCACACTGGAGGAGGTTCGAGCCATCAATGGCGAGAAGGTCCTCATCCGGCCTGCAAAGCCGGTGGACGACAGGCTGGTTCAGGAGCACTTCTATACTCTGGACGATCAGGATGTGATCAGCCGCTTTCTGTATCAGAAAAGCAGGTTCAGCCGAAAGGACATCTCACCTTTGTGCCGGGTGGATTACGTGAAAAATTTCACCATTGTGGCGGTCACAGGTGAGGTTGGCTACGAGCGGGTCATCGCCATTGGGTGCTACCAGCTCGAGCCAGCCACAGACCTGGCGGAAGTTTCGTTTTCCGTTCTCAAGAGGTGGCAGAGGAAGGGCCTAGGGCATGTCATTCAGTCCAAGCTTGCCGAAGCGGCCAGGGAAAACGGGATTCAGGGGCTGGTGGCCTATCTTTCTTCCAGGAACACAGGAATGATAAAGCTTTTCAACTCGTTGCCCTACAAGGTCTCGGTCCAGATCGATTCCGATCTGGTGACCATGAAGGCCCTGTTTGAAGAGCCCCGTCAGGACCCCGGAGCCACCCCTTCCGCACTGTCGCCCAGCTGAGGGTCTCGTCTTTACCCAGACAGAGGACAGTAAGAAAGCCCAGAGCTCGAAGAGTTCAGAGAGAGGTAGAAGCGTATTCTTTCATACGTGAAGGTCTGAATTTTTCGCAGCAACGAAGCAAGTGCGTCTTTTGGGGGCAGCCAGTTAGCGGGTCAGCTTGCGGTATTTGATCCGGTGGGGCCGCACGGCATCTTCGCCCAGGCGATTCCGCTTGTCCTTTTCGTATTCACTGAAGTTGCCGTCAAACCACACGACCCTGCTGTCGCCTTCAAAGGCCAGGATATGCGTGGCCACCCGGTCCAGAAACCAGCGGTCGTGACTGATGACCATGGCGCTGCCGGCAAAGTTGAGCAGCCCGTCCTCCAGGGCCCGCATGGTGTTCACATCCAGATCGTTGGTGGGTTCGTCCAAGAGCAGGAGGTTGGCCCCTTCTTTGAGCATCATGGCCAGGTGGACCCTGTTGCGCAGCCCCCCTGAGAGCTGACCGATCTTTTTCTGCTGTTCCGACCCCGTGATGTTGAAGCGGGCCACGTAGGCCCGGGAGTTGATGTCCCTGTCCCCCAGGCGGATGGTGTCCAGGCCCCCGCTCACGGCCTCCCACACAGTCTTGTCAGGGTCCAGGTCCTTTCGGGTCTGCTCCACATAGGCCATCTGCACACTGGGCCCCAGACGGAGGGTGCCCTTGTCCGGAGCTTCCTGCCCGGTGAGCATCCGGAACAGGGTGGTCTTGCCCGCCCCGTTGGGGCCGATGATGCCAACGATGGCCCCCGGGGGGACCAGGAAGGACATCTCGTCCATGAGCAGGGTCTGGTCATAGGCCTTGCTGACTGTGTCCGCCTCCACGACCACATCCCCAAGGCGCGGCCCCGGAGGAATGGTGATCTGCGACTCTTCCAGCCGGGACTCTGAAGCTTTGGAAAGCAACTGACCGTAGTTCTGAATGCGCTCCTGGCTGCGGGAATGCCGGTCCCTCGGGCTCATGTTGATCCATTCCAGCTCCCGCTCCAGGGTCATCCTCCACTGCCTGTCCACCTTTTTTTCTTTTTCCAGACGGGCCTTTTTCTGGTCCAGCCAGGAAGAGTAGTTGCCTTTCCATGGAACGCCCCGACCACGGTCAAGCTCCAGGATCCATCCGGCCACGTTGTTCAAAAAGTAGCGGTCGTGAGTCACGGCGATGACTGTACCCTGGTAGGCCTGGAGATGGTGCTCCAGCCAGGCCACGGTCTCGGCGTCCAGGTGGTTGGTGGGCTCGTCCAGGAGCAGGATGTCCGGCTGCTGGATGAGCAGTCGGCACAGGGCCACTCTCCGCCTCTCCCCGCCGGAAATGATCTTCACCGGTGTGTCGCCGGGAGGACAGCGCAGGGCATCCATGGCCATTTCCAGGCGGCTGTCGATCTCCCAGGCGTTGACCGTGTCCAGCTTGGACTGAACGTCTGCCTGCCGGTCCAGAAGCTTCTGCATGGCGTCATCGTCCATGGGCTCCGCAAACTTGGCGTTGATGGCCTCAAACTCGTCCAGGAGGTCAAAGGTGGGCTTTGCGCCTTCGGCCACCACTTCGCGAACGGTTTTGGCATCATCAAGGTGGGGCTCCTGCTCCAGAAAGCCGATGGCATGTCCGGGAGCCAGGTGGGTCTCCCCCTCAAAATCCTGGTCTGTCCCGGCAATGATCCGCAGCAAGGAGCTCTTGCCCGAGGCGTTCAGACCGATGACCCCTATCTTGGCCCCGTAAAAGTAGGACAGGGAGATGTCCTTGAGCACGGGCTGATGGTTGTAAAGTTTGCTGACCCCCATCATGGAGTAGATGATCTTGTCCGGTTCGTGCTGGCCCATGTGCGATTCCCGAAGGTTTTGTGGTTTGGCCAAGAGAGGCCATTTGTTCGATGGCTTAGAAATTTTTCATTTCGAAACAAGGGAAGAGAATCAAGATTTGCCAGCGGCAAAACTGGATCAGGATACAGCACTGATTGTGAAAATCAACAGGCAGTGAATGGACTGCTTGGCAGGTATTTTGCATAAATTCTGGCCAATCGGTTCACCATGTCACTCGCTTGAACTCCAAACCTGAGGAAGAACCCCTCCAAAATCGAGTTCCATACGAGCAGTCGGTGATGTACTGGCGTGGGATGAAGGGAATGCCGTAGACTGATCACCTCTTTCCAGGTAGCCTCAACCCATTGTCTGTCAACAGGGCTACAGGAATGAGCTTCGCTCACGCTTGACACAGAGGGAAAAGAGTCTTGAACTGTCATGGTCGTCAAGAGCGCCAAGGCAGAGCGCTAAGAAGAGAGGGAGTTTTTCCCGGCGGGCTGGACGCCGGGAAAAGGATCTCGCCCCGCCTGAGCGGCGGGTGAAAGAAAAGGGTTTTCTATGGACAGTCACAGCAGACAACGCATCTTCAGCTACCGGGTCAATGCAGAAGACAGGATTGATCATGTCTCATCGGAATGGCTGGATTTCGCTCGTGAGAATGATGCCTTTGACCTGGATTCCGAGACCGTGATCGGGCAATCCATCTTTCAGTTCGTGAGCAACGAGGAGACCCGGCACTTGTATGCCATGATCCTTGACCGTGTGCGCACCAGGGGGAACGAGGTGGTTGTTCCTTTCCGATGCGACGGTCCTTCGGTTCGCAGATTCATGGAACTTGAGGTTTCGCCTCTGCCCGAAGGCCATGTCCGGTTTCAGGGCCGCATTGTTCGCGAGGAAGGGCGTCCGGCATTGCCATTGCTGGATTCGTCGATCAATCGGGGTGATGATTTTCTCAAGATCTGCAGCTGGTGCAAGCGGGTTCAGGCCCAAGGGGAATGGCTGGAGGTGGAGCTTGCGGTGGAGAGGCTCGAACTGTTCAACAGAAAGCGCCTGCCTCAGCTCACCCATGGCATTTGCGAGGGCTGCGGCGTCAGTCTCCGCCGACAGCTCAAAGACAAAAGGGGGGGTGTATGCAGTTTTGCACCGTGATCAATTGTATGGACGGCCGGGTGCAGATTCCGGTCATCACCTTTCTGCAGCATCGCTTCAAGGCCGAGTTTGTCGATTCCATCACCGAGCCGGGCCCGATTCGGATTCTGGCGGAGCAAGAAGATCTTGACCGGATTCAAGCTATTTTAGACAGGCTGAAGATATCCATTCAAGGTCATGGTTCACAATGTGTGGCTGTTGTGGGTCATGACGACTGTGCCGGCAACCCGGCCGGCAGGGCTGAGCAGATGGAGCAGATTGAGCGATCCCTCCAGTTCCTGCGGAGCCGTTTTGAGGGCATTGAGATGATCGGATTGTGGGTTGATGAGTCCTGGAAGGTGCATGAAGTGGCCTGAAGCGTTGCCCCGGCAGAGCTTCCCCATGGCAATGCTTCAAGCCTGTGAGCAACCCATGACCTGCTTTTTCATACGAGGATGACTTGATGACTCCAGAAGCGCTGTCCTATCAGGACTTAGAGCATAAGGTCCACGACCTTGAACGTGAGCTTGCAGAAGCGAGACAACGTGAGTCCAGAAACAAAATGGTTGCAGAAAAGTATCAGTTCTTGATTGAGCATTGCAGCGATGTCGTCCTCTCAACTGATGATCAGGGTCTCTATACCTATGTCTCGCCTTCTCACGAACGAATTCTTGGGAGAGGGTCTGAAGTTCTGGGCCGCAGTGTCTTTGATGACATCCATCCTGAAGATGTTGAGACTGTCAAGGCCACATTCCGGAAGGCCCTGGAATCAGGCCAACAGACACGAATAGAATATCGTTACAATCATCCTTCAAAAGGATACATCTGGCTGGAATCGATCGGTCAACGCCATCTCCTTAATGCCTCGAGAGTGCAAACCGTCATCACCACGCGGGAGATCACGGAGCAGCGGCAGAAAGACGAGGCCCTGGCCAATGCCGAGATCGAGAAACAGACCATCCTGGAGCACATCACTGAGCCGATCATCCTCCAGGACCTTGAACACCGGATCATCTGGGCCAATAAGGCAGCAGCCGAGAAAGCCGGCTGCTTTCAGGACGAGCTGCTCGGCCGGTGCTGCTATGAGTTCTGGTCCGGAGAGGGTGCCCCTTGCCTTGACTGTCCTGTGAGTGCTGCCTTGCAGTCCGGAGAATCTCATTGGTGCGAAAAGACGAGCCCTGATGGGAGAGAGTGGAGCATTCGTGCCTGCCCTGTTCGCAGCGGTCAGGGTGGTATCACGCATGCAGTCCTGCTCACCGAGGACATTACGGAGCGCAAATGTTCCGAGCGGGCCTTCTGGGAGAGCGAGGAGAGATATCGCTTCATCGCCGAGAACACCGTGGACTGCATTTGGATCCTGAACCTGGACCTGGAGTTCACCTATATCAATCAGGCCGTCTTTCCCATGACGGGGTATACTGTGGAAGAGTGGGTAGGTTCGAAGCTTCAGGAACACTGTGACCGAACAAACCTTCAGATCATGCAGGAGGCTGTCGAAAGGGCCTTTCAGAAACTTCCAGACACCAGCGGCATCACCTTCGAGACGGAGATCCTCAAGAAGAACAACGAGCCCTTGCCCGTGGAGATCAATGGTTCACTGATCCTGGATGGTCAAGGCAACCCAGTGGGTATGCAGGGTGTCACCAGGGACATCAGCGAGAGGAAAAAGGCCGGGGAAGCCATCACCACCCTCAACCAGTGCCTGCAGACCATCATGGACTCCATCCCTGCTGACATCTACGTCAGCGATATGCAGAGCTATGAAATCCTATTCATGAACCGCCACATGCAGACCTCCTTCGGCCGGAACTGTGTGGGCGAGTTCTGCTGGCAGGCGTTCAGGGACGAGATAGGACCGTGTTCGCACTGTTCCAACACTGAGCTCATCGATGAACAGGGCAGCCCCAAAGGGGTCAAGATCTGGGAGGGGTTCAACCCGATCAGCGGAAAATGGTATTTCAACTACGATCAGGCTGTCCTGTGGGTCGACGGGAGCTACGCCCGGATCCAGATTGCCCTGGACATCACGGAGCGCATCAGGGCTGAAGAAGCCCTTAGGGAGAGCGAAGAACGTTATCGTTCCCTGGTGGAAAACCTCAATATTGGTGTTTTCAGGAATACGCCGGGCCTTGCAGGGCATTATATTCAAGCCAACCCGGAGCTGGTAGAGCTGTTTGGGTATGAGTCCATGGATGAACTCATGCAGAGCCGCGTTGCTGAGAACTATCTTTATCCTGAAGATCGGAGCACTTTTCTGGCCAAGATCACTGAAAAGGGCTGGCTCAAGAATGAAATCCTTCAGATGAAGAAAAAGGATGGTACTCCAATTCTGGCGGCGGTCAACGCCAAGGCGGTCTTCGATGATGAGGGCCGGGTCAGGTGGATTGACGGGGTGATTGAGGACATTACGGCCCGGGTGAAAATCGAAGAGGAACTGGTCAAGGCCAAAGAGGCTGCTGAAGCCGCCAACAGGTCTAAGAGCCAGTTCCTGGCCAACATGAGCCACGAGATTCGGACTCCGCTCAACGGGATCATGGGCATGCTCCAGGTCCTGCATGAAACAAATCTTGACCTTGAGCAGCAGGAATACGTGGATATGGCCACAAAGGCCTCGCAGCGGCTGACAAAGCTTTTGAGCGATATCCTGGATCTCTCGAGGGTGGTGGCGGACAGAGTCGAGATCAGGGAGGAGCCGTTTCAGCCCCGAGATGTGGTAAATTCGATTGACGAAATTTTTACCCAGGTCTTTCGGCAGAATCGAAATGAGCTCAATATCCATCTCTCCAGTGACGTTCCAAAGCAACTCGTCGGCGACAGTACAAGGCTGACCCAGATTTTGTTCAACCTGATCGGCAATGCCAACAAATTCAGTCAAATGGGCAAAGTCGACGTGTCCGTGTGCGCTTTTGACACCTGGAGGAATCAGTCCTGCCGGCTTCTCCTGGTTGTCGCGGACAACGGCCCGGGAATTTCGGACGAAAAGCTGGACCTGGTCTTTGAAGCCTTCACCCAGGCCCATGAGGCCCGTTCACCCTATGCCAGAGAGTATGAGGGTGCCGGGCTCGGACTGCCGCTGGTGAAGCGGCTGGTTCACCTCATGGGGGGCACGCTTTCCGTGGTCAGCCGACAAGGCGAGGGAACAGCCGTCTATGTGAGCCTGCCCTTCAAGAGAGTGCCCTCATTGGACAAGGATCCAGGGCACGCCCATGCCCAGGGCGGACTTTTCAATGAGCATGGCCTCAAGGTCCTCGTGGTGGACGATGATCGGCTCACCCGGCTCTCTGCAAGCCGCCTCCTGGAGAAATGGGGGCTGGCGGTTCGGGTGGCCGAGAATGGTGAGCAGGCCCTGTTCGAATTGACCAAGGACCAATACGACTGCATCCTCATGGATGTCCAGATGCCGGTTATGGATGGGGTTCAGACCACGCAGAGGATCAGGTCTTCGAAGGCCGGTTTCAAGACCATCCCCGTCATTGCCCTGACAGCCTATGCCATGGGCGGTGACAGGGAAAAGTTTCTCGCTGCGGGCATGGATGACTACATCTCCAAACCTGTTGACCAGGACGAGCTCCTGAAGGTGCTCAAGAGGCGTCTTCTCTCCTGAGAAGAGAGTGCTCCATCAAACCTTGGTTCAGCTTTGCCGCTGCTGGAGCTGAAAATTTGGATCCGATGATGAACCAGAGATTTTGTTTCAAAGGTCAGGGGGAGGACCGCGAAGCCCATCTCAAGCAGGTCCTGCTGGCTATTCGCAAAGTGAATCAGCTCATGATCTCTGAAACAGACCCGCAAAGGCTTATCGATATGGCCTGCGCCAGGCTGACAGAGACCCTGGGCTACTACAACGCCTGGCTTGCTGTTTTGGGGAAGGACGCAAGCAGGGTTGAGATGACAGCAGCTTCCGGTTTCAACTGCGGGTTTGAGGTCATGGAGGACCGGCTGTGCAGTGGTACGTTCCCAGCCTGCATGCGTCAGGCCCTGGGCCAGGAGGATACCGTTGTGGTGGAGGACCCCCAGGTAGAGTGCCCGGATTGCCCCCTTGTCTGCGCTTGTACAGGCCGGACAGGATTGACCTGCCGGCTGGCCTACGGTGACCGAGTCTACGGTATTTTTTCCGTGTCCGTGCCCAAGGGCTATGCCGATGATCCGGAGGAAAAAGAACTTTTCCAGGAGCTGGCCCAGGATTTGGCTTTTGCTCTGGGCAAGCTGAAGGAAACAGAGGCCTTTCGCCTGGCAACGAATATTGTCAACTCCAGCCCTGCCGTGGCTTTTGTCTGGAAAAACCTCCAAGGTTGGCCTGTGGAGTTTGTTTCTCAAAATGTGGGGCACATGCTTGGCTACACGGTTGATGACTTTGTTTCCGGGAACATTGCTTACGAATCCGTGGTTCACCCGGACGACCTGGCACGGGTGGCCCGGGAGGTCGCTGCGGCCAGTGCTGAACCCGGGGCAGAAAAAGTGCAGCATGCACCGTACCGTATCGTGACCCGACAGGGAGAGGTCAAGTGGGTTGAGGACATGACCACGATCCTGCGCAGCCATGAGGGTTCAGTTATCGGCTACAGAGGGATCCTGGTGGATATCACGGAACGCAGGCAGGCCGAGCTGAAGCTCTCACTCCAATCGCGCATCTCCAAGATTTTTCTTTCCGAGTCCAACGAAGACATGTACGCCCATGTCCTGGATGTCCTCAAGGAGGTTTTCCAAAGCCCGTACGGCTTTTTCGGCTACATCAACCATGACACTACCCTGATCTGCCCCTCCATGACCAGGGATGTTTGGGACAGGTGCCAGATTCCAGACAAGGACATCGTCTTTCCTCAGGAGGTGTGGGGCGGGCTGTGGGGACGGTCTCTCCGGGACTGGTCGACCCTGATCTCCAATGGTCCCCTGCAACTGCCCGCAGGGCATGTCCAGCTCCATCGGGCCATGGTCTCCGCCATTGTGGAGAGGGAAGCGCTTGTGGGCCAGATCGCTCTGGGGGGAAGAGCAACCCCCTATACCGAGGCCGACAGGGAGCTTCTGGCCAGCATCACGGAGATGATCGCCCCCATTCTCTCGGCCAGGCTGGAAGCGGCCAAGTGGGAGCGGGAACGTCAAGCGGCCGTCGAACAGCTCGTGGAAGCCAAGCAGAAGGCAGAAGCCGCGAATCAGGCCAAGTCGGAATTTCTGGCCAACATGTCCCACGAGATAAGGACTCCGCTCAACGGCATCCTGGGCATGCTCCAGCTCATGCAGATGTGCGACCTGAATGCCGAGCTCCAGGAGTACGTTGATAACGCCTTGCTGGCGTCCAGGAACCTGAACACGATCTTGACTGATATTCTGGACCTGGCCAAGGTCGAAGCCGGCAAGATGTCCATTTCCGAGTCCCCCTTTCACTTCCAGGAGGTCTTGAATGAGGTTTACGGGGCTTTCAGCTATGAGTTCAATCACAAGGGGCTACTTCTGGTCATGGAGCTCGACCCGGAGACACCGGAGGTCCTGAAAGGAGATCATGCGCGCATCCGGCAGATCCTCTTCAATCTGGTGGGCAATGCCGTCAAGTTCACCGATTCCGGCAGTGTGACGCTTTCGGTGTGCCCCCTGCAAATGGTTTGTGAGGATGGCCGTCCAAGGCTTGGGTATCTCACCTGTGAGTCAGCCCGGACCAGACTGCTCGTTACAGTCTCCGACACCGGGGTGGGCATTCCTGAACATGAGGTGGGCAGTGTCTTCGACGCTTTTTTTCAGGCCAATCCGTCCGAGATTCGAAAGGCCTCTGGGACCGGGCTCGGTTTGCGGATCGTCAAGGAGTTCGTGCACCTCATGGGCGGGGAGATAAGCGTTTGCAGCCAAGAGGGGGAAGGAACCACGGTTTCTTTCACTCTGGATCTGGGCATCAATCCGGTCGATCGCCATCAAGGTGCGGAGCTGAACAGGGAGGTTCAGGCCTCGCAGCTGGTTTCTTCAAGAAGAAAGGTTCTGGTTGTGGACGACGATGCCTTGAGTCGGGAGACGGTCAGCCGCATGCTCCTTAAGCAGGGCCACCAGGTCAGTGTGGCTGATGGAGGGAGGAAGGCTCTGGAGCTTCTGCGGAACTACCCCCACGACGTGGTGCTCTTGGATGTCAGGATGCCGGACATGGATGGTCTGGAAACCTGCCGGCGGATCAAGACGATGTTTGCCGAAAAGGGTGATCAGGCCCCGGTGGTGATCGCCATGACGGCTTACGCCATGAAAGGGGACCGGGAGAGAATGCTGGATAACGGGATGGACGGCTACCTGGCCAAGCCGTTCGCCTGGAAGGACCTGGCGGAGCTGCTTGAAGGCTCGGCTGGGATGAAACTTCAAAGGTAAGGAAGAACCCCTCACTCAGTTTTCTTGAAGTGGCAGCTATGATCTCATCGTCGGGATTTCGAGCTCATTTTCCCATTCGTTGAGGTGTCTTGGAAAGAACTGAGTGAGGGGAGCAGTCAGAAAGTTGCTGCCTTGATCAAACTGGCTGCATGAAGGTGACACGCCCTGTGAAAAAGTGCGGAAACTCCTTCTGCTGAATCCCAATTATCCAGTTTTGCCAGAGGCAAAGCTGGATAGAGAGGCATTATGGACGCCCTGCAATCGATCCTCGACCTCAGCCTTGGAGATCACCTCTGCTGCATGTACGAGACCGAAGAGGAGCATCGCGCCGTGCTGACGCCGTTCATTCGATCCGGGCTGGATCAGAACCACAAGGTCTTCTACGTGGTGGACTCCCGCACCGCAGAAGCAGTTTTTGCCTTTTTGGAGCAGGAGGGTGTTGCAGCGTCCGACTTCATGGCCTCAGGCCAGCTCGTGGTGGCCGAATCTCGGGACACCTACGTCCGGGGAGGACAGTTCGACCCTGACAGCATGATTGCATTGCTGGGCAAAGAAACCAGGAGAGCCCTGGAGGAAGGGTTTTCAGCCCTTCGCGTCACCGGGGAAATGAGCTGGGCCCTGAGGGGGCTGCCGGGCTCGGAACGGCTCATGGAGTACGAAGCCAAGCTGAATCAGTTTTTCCCCGTAAACAGGGCCATCGGGCTGTGCCAGTACGATATGCGGCGTTTCAAACCCGAGACCCTCCTCGATGTTCTGGCCACGCATCCTATAGCTGTGGTGCGGAGCAAGTGCTACGACAACATCTACTACATCCCCCCGGAAGAGTTTATGGGGCCATGCAGGGCCGAGGCTGAGCTGCAGGGCAGAATCCGCAACCTGGAAGAAAGGCAGCAGGCCCGGGAGAGTCTGCAGCAGAGCGAGGAACGGGCCAGACGTGAGGCCGACTTCACCAATGCCATCCTGGATACAGCCGGGGCACTGATCATCGTTCTGGACCGGGAAGGGACCATCGTGCGCTTCAACCGCACCCTCGAACAACTCACCAGCTACACCGAGGAGGAGATCCTTGGTCACAGCCTCTGGGAGATGCTCATCCCGGCGGATGAGATCGTCGTCACCCGCAAGACCTTTCATGATCTCCTTGGCGGTCAGTTCCCCAATCGGCTGGAGAACAACCTGGCGACCAAGGAGGGCGGGGCGATCCGGGTTGCCTGGACCAACACCTGCCTGAAGGATGAGTCCGGGGAAGTGGAGCTCATCGTGAGCATCGGACTGGACGTGACCGAGTCCTCCATGGCTGCGAAAGCGAGGAAGAGGGAGTTCAACAGCCTTGAGGCTTACTCCGCGGCGGCCCGGACCTCGAACACCGCCTCGTCGCTGGGCGTGGCCCCTCTGCACCAGACCCATCCCGGGGCTTTTCAGGAGCTGGCGGCCGAGCTGGGAGTGTTTATGGACCAGGCCATGAAGCAGAAAATGTACAAAGTCAAACGGGATGTGTCCGGGAAGCTTCGCCGCATGGCGGACAGGCTGGGAGCTCTTCATGCCGGTCCAAGGGATGTGGTCCAGGCCTATGTCCAGGCGCTCCAGGACAAGACCAGGGATGCACATGATCAGAAGGCCAGGGCGTACACTGACGAAGGACGCCTTCTGCTCATCGAGCTGATGGGCTATCTGGCCACATACTATCACAACCGGAGCCTCGGAAAGGGTGATGCCCCCAAGGCCCAAAGAGGATCTCAGCATGAGTGAGTATGTCTTTGACCTCTACATCGCAGGCCACACCTCCCGATCCATGCAGGCGATCAGTAACCTGGAGGACTTGTGCGAAAACGTCCTCTCGGGCAACTACCGGCTCAACGTCATCGATGTTCTGGATCAGCCCAAGGCGGCTGAAGAGGAAATGATCATCGCCACCCCGACGCTCATCCAAAGGGCGCCTCCCCCAAGCAGGCGCATCATCGGGGTGTTTTCCGACCGGGACTCGATGCTCAAGGTACTGGGGTTGAGAGCCTGACTGAAGGTTTCACGACATAACGGTGGGTAACGCGATTCATGATCTGCAAAGAGCTGAGTCTGAGGGTTTCTGACTGCCTGAGGCCGGCAATATTTTGGACATGAGAAGGAGTGTGACGATGAGTGTGAATCAGGGTGTTGAAAAGCTTGAAACCGGCATTGTTGGACTCGATACCATCTGTCTGGGTGGGCTGCCCAAGGGCAGAACCTCCTTGGTCGCCGGCTCGGCCGGGAGTGGAAAGACCCTCTTGGCTTCCCAGTACCTGGCTGAGGGAATTGCCAGGAAAGGAGAAACCGGAGTCTTTGTGACCTTTGAAGAGTCTCCCGAGGACCTGCGCAGCAACCTGGCCTCCATGGGTTGGGACATCCCGGGCTGGGAAGCTGCGTCCAAGTGGGCCTTTGTCGACGCCTCACCCCAGGTTGCTGAAATGACCACCTATGTGGTCGGCGACTACGACATGGGGGCTTTGCTGGCCCGGATCGAGAGCGCTGTTCAGGATATTGGAGCCACCCGGGTGGTCCTGGACACGCTGGGTGCCCTGTTCACCCGCTTCGGGGACACTGCCACCATTCGAAACGAACTCTTCCGCATTGCCAAGGTCCTGGGGCAGATAGGGGTGACCAGCCTCATGACGGCCGAGCGTGTGGACGAGTACGGCCCGGTTTCCCGGGTCGGGGTGGAGGATTTTGTCACCGACAACGTGATCATCCTGCGCAATGCCCTGGATGAAGAGAAGCGGCGGCGCACGGTGGAGGTTTTGAAGTTTCGAGGGGCTCAGCACCAGAAGGGCGAATTCCCCTTCACCATTCTGCCCGGGAACGGTTTTGTGGTCATACCCCTGTCCGAGATCGAGCTGGAGTACGAGTCCTCCGACCTGCGGATCACCTCGGGGAGCCCGGAGCTGGACCAGATGTGCGGGGGCGGCTTTTACAGGGACTCCATCGTGCTCGTCTCCGGGGCCACCGGGACCGGCAAGACCCTGATGGTGACGGAGTTCATCGCTGGAGGGGTGGAGAACGGTGAGAGGTGCCTCCTGTTTGCTTTTGAAGAGAGCCAGGAGCAGTTCTTCCGTAATGCCAGCGGCTGGGGGGTGGATCTGCGGCCCATGGAAAAGGCCGGCAAGCTCAGAGTGGTTTGTGAATACCCTGAGATCGCCGGACTTGAAGACCGTCTGGTGCGCATGCGTCAGGTCCTGGAAGAGTTCAAGCCCCAGCGGGTGGCCATCGACAGCCTCTCGGCCCTGGAGAGGGTGGCCACAAAACGCAGCTTTCGGGAGTTCGTGATAGGGATCACCTCGTTTCTTAAGCAACAGGAAACCGCTGGTCTGTTCACGTCCACCACACCCACGCTCCTCGGAGGGGAATCGGTGACCGAGGCCCATATCTCCACTCTGACGGACTCGATCATTCTGCTGCGTTATGTGGAGATGTATGGGGAGATGCGCCGTGGACTGACCGTGCTCAAGATGCGCGGCTCCCAGCACGACAAGAACATTCGGGAGTTCACCATCGACGGCCGGGGCATGCACATCCATGAGTCCTTCCGCAATGTGGCGGGAATCCTGGCCGGGCACCCCATGCACCTGCCCCCTTCGGAGATGCAGCGGCTGAGCGGCATGTTCAAGGACGAGGATCTCTAGCGATCCACTCGCTCCCGTTCGTGAGGTCTAGCCCTTGCCCGAAGGGCGGAGCAGCTTGCCCTGGACGCCGGCTCGGCGGCCAGGGCAATTCCCTCTCTCTTCCTCCTCTTCATCTTCTCCGTGCCTCCGCGCCTTCCTCAAGTGAGGAGCGGCAGCGACGAACGGGCGAGAGATCAATCTTTTCTTCTCTTCCAGCCGTACACACTGACTTAAGGGTGTGCCAAGCTCTGGCCAGAGGCAGGGCTGACAGCCGGAATCATTCAAGGCGTTCCTCACTCACCTGCCGTATAATCCCTTCGGATGAAACTTCAAACACATACAGGCCTTCTCATCCCTTCGGGAAGCTCTTCTTGAAAACTGGACGTCGTCAGGGAGGGCGGCCTTTCCATTGCCATCTTGATCGCACTGGCCGAGTTGAGTCTTCTCACGCGACACGTCGTCGATCTTCTCTCCCCCCAACCCTCCACCCTCAACTCTCGACCTTTCAGCCCTGCCCGTGGTCGCAGCCATTGAAGCCAGAGAGCCCTTCCTGGACTTTTCCCAGGACACCCTGATCACCAATTACGGGCAGGTCTACATCGGAAGGGATGTGGACATCAACGCTATCCAGGAGCTGGAGGGCAAAAAGGTCGCCCTCCAGCCCATGGACATGCACGGCGAGTACTTCTCCAGGCTGCTGCGGCAGTTGAACATCGATGCCGTTCGTGTGGAGGTGGCGGATTACCTGGATATCTTCAAGGCCCTGGACGCAGGGGAGGTTCAGGCCGGTGTGGTGAACAGGGTTTTTGCCACGGCCCATGAACGCGATTTTGCAGTCCAGACAACGCCGATTGTCTTCAACCCCATCCAAAACCGCTACGCCGTGCCAGAGGGCGACCCCAAAGAGGTTCTCCCCGCCCTGGACCATCATCTTCCCTATCTCTTGAACGAGCCGGACTCCATCTACCACCGGTCCATGGAAAGGTGGTTTTCCGAGACCTCGTCCGAAGCCTTCCCCCCATGGGGCAGGAAAGTTCTCTTTCTCATGGTTGGCCTGGCCGTGGCCGCGTTGGCGATCATCCTGTGGCTGCGAACGCAAATCCGGCGAAAAACAGGGGAGCTGAAGCAGAGCTATGCCCGGCTGCAGGAGAGGGAAGAGCATCTGAACAGCATTCTCCAGGCAAGTCCGGACCCGCTCGTCGTGTATGACGTCGAAGGTCACCCGCAATACATCTCCAGCAGGCTCAGAACACGGAGGCCGTCGGAAGACTGGCCGGCGGGGTGGCCCACGACCTCAACAACCTCCTGACCCCGATCCTGGGCTACAGCGATCTCCTTCTGAAGTCCCTGCCCCCGCAGGGGGATGAGTGGCTGAAGGTCAAATCCATTCATTTTGCCGGGGAGCGGGCCAGGGACCTTGTCCGGCAGCTCCTGGCCTACAGCCGCAAGCAGACCCTGGAGATCGCCCCTCTTGACCTGAACTGCCTCATTAAAGACTATGAGCATCTCCTGCGCAAGACGATCCGGGAAGATATCGAGCTCCAGGTTGTCCTTGATCCAGCGGTCCCCCCCATCCAGGCCGACAAGGGTCAGCTTGAGCAGGTTCTCCTCAACCTGGCTGTCAATGCCCAGGACGCCATGCCGGAGAACGGCAGCCTGAGCATCGAAACCACAAGTGTGGTCCTGGATGAGATGGAGGTCCAGTCGCATCGGGAGATCGTTCCCGGACGGTACGCCGTGCTCGAGGTCAGGGATACGGGCCAAGGCATGGAATGGGATACCCAGGAGCAGATTTTCGATCCCTTCTTCACTACCAAGGAGCAGGGCAAAGGTACAGGCCTGGGCCTGGCCACGGTCTACGGCATTGTGAAACAGCATCAGGGAGCATCTGGCTCAGCAGCGAGCCCGGTCACGGGACCACTTTCAGGATCTACCTGCCGGCGGCCAGCGGGGCGCAGGGGGGAGGTGCAGCTCGCGGCGGCGAAGGAGCAGGGCCGGCCTCAGGGTCATGAAACGGTTCTCGTTGTCGAGGACGACGACATGGTCAGGGAACTGGCCGTCAGCGTCTTTGAGAATGAGGGCTACCGGGTCGTCTATGCCGAGAACGGAGCCCGGTGCCTTGAGAAGATCGCCTCCATGCTCGAATCCCTGGACCTCATGCTCACGGATGTGATCATGCCGAACATGAACGGCAAGGTCCTCCATGAACGGGTCGCAGAGGTCCATCCCCAGATCAGGGTCGTCTTCATGTCAGGGCACCCGGAGGATGTGATCAGCAATCACGAAGTCCTGGACCCAGGAGTGGACTTCATCCAGAAGCCTTTCTCCGTCCAGGACCTCTGCACCAGGGTTCGTGACGTCCTGGACCGTGGTTGATGAGTTCAAACGTTATGGCGTCCTGATCACCCACTCACGGCAGGCCAGGATCTTCACCCTCTTCAAGAGTTCCGGGTTTGAAAGGCTCATTCTGGCCAGTACCGAAGACCAGCTGATCTCAACGCTCTACGATCACTTGCACTCCTATCTCCAGGAAAGGGTCGTGGCACGGTTCAAGGCCGACTCCCGGGACAATCGAGACAAGCTCAGGATAAAGGCCCTGGAGACTGCGCAGGACTGGGAGCGGGAGCACGAAGCCCAGATCCTCGATCAGCTGCTTGAGGAGCACAACTCCGGAGGCAAGGCTCAACTTGGAGTGGTACCGGTTTTGGAAGCCCTGAGCTTTGGGCAGGTGCACACTCTGATTCAGAAGCACAACTTGTAGCTCAGTGGAACGGTGTGCGATGTGGACAGGATATTGTCCACCTACCTGGAGTCATGTCCGATCTGCGGGCAGCCCATGCGCAGGACTGAGGATCTGGCAGAAGAGATGGTTGAGGAGGCGATCGGGCAGAATGCCGAAGTGAAACATGTGCTTGTGTCCCATGAGGATTTCAAGCCCTATGGCATCGGGGCATTCCTACGGTTTACAGTTTGATGATACAGTGCAGCCGGAGTCTGCACTGTATCAGTGATTTTGCATTGAAGACCCCGAACTGTATGAGAGACCTGTTGACACTTCTGGATATCCTGTTTACCTCCAACTATGAAATCCTAGCAAAGGAGGTCAATGTTATGGCTGCAAAAGGTGAAGTTTACAGGTGCACGTTGTGCGGACATGTCGTCGAGGTCAAGCAGGATGGCGAAGGCGATCTGAGCTGTTGCGGCATGCCCATGGAAGAGCTTTCAGACAGGGAGGCTCAGACCTTCAGGGAAAGCTGAAGTCTCGCTTTTGTGTTTCATGCAACGGCAGGAAGGCCGTTGCATGCTCAGCAACCCTTCCCAACCATACCGGTCAGGAAGGGTTGCTTTTTTTTGCCAATCGTTCAGCCAGAGGTAAAAGCAGATCTGGATTGCGTTTGATTCGATATTTCTGTGAAAAATAGACAACCATGAAGAGCCCGATAGCCAGGCCGTCGATGAGGAACCGGTTCAGATCGGTGGCGGTGGCTGCCTGCAAGACCTTGGGAAAGAGAAGAATAACGGTGGCTGCTGCGCCAATGATCCACTCATAGACGCTGGTGGGACAGAGCATGTAGCCCATGGTCAGCATGGAAAAACTGATGGTCCCCAATGCACAGGTCGTGTAGGTGATGATGATTTCCAAAGGAGTGCCGTTGAGCAGCAAGGCCGGGGAATAGGCAAACATGAAAGGGGCCAGGTAGAGCATTTTGGCGAATTTGAACGATGTCCACCCGGTTTTCCAGGGGTCGGAGTTGGCGATGGCCGCCCCGGCATAGGCGGCAACGCAGACCGGCGGTGTGATGTTCGAGTCCTGACTGAACCAGTAGACGATCATGTGTGAGGCCAAGAGGGTCCAGGTGGCAGCCTCTGGCAAGGACATCTGCAGTTGCCCGAAATCCATGCCGAAGGAGTTCATGGACAGCAGAGAGCTCATGGCGGGAACAGCCAGGACTGCCGTGATCAAATAGGCGGCAGTTACGGGAACGCCCATGCCCAGAATGAGCGAGGCAATGCCGATGAACAGAATGGCCAGGGGCAGATGCCCGCCGGAGAGATTGAAGATGAGCTCTGAAAAACGAAGGCCGATCCCGGTCAGGGCGATGGACCCGACAATGATCCCGATGACCCCGACAGTTGCGCCGATGATCAGGGTGTTGCGCCCCCCTTCGACCATGGCCTCGTAGATCTGCCTTGGTCCCATTCTCACGCTCTTGTCCGGGCCGAGCCAGCTGACCAGGATACAGGACAGGGTGGCCAGGACGGCAGAAAATCCAGGGCTGTAGCCAATGAGCATCATGGCGATGATGATGATCAGAGGCAGGGACATCATCCATTCTTTTTTGAAGATGTCTTTGGCTGTGGGCGCGTCAGGGTCTATCATGCCCCACAGACCGTGGCGTTTGGCCTCGAAATGGACCATGACGAAGACCGCCAGGAAATAGAGCACCGCCGGGAAGATGGCCATGAGCATGATCTTCACATAAGGGGTCTCGGTCATCTCCGCCATGAGAAAGCCCCCAGCCCCCATGATGGGCGGCATGAACATGCCTCCCACCGATGCTGCGGGCTCTATAGCCCCGGCAACGTGAGGACGGAACCCGGCCTTTTTCATGAGCGGTATGGTGAAGGAGCCGGTTGATGCGGTGTTGGCGATGGCGCTTCCCGAGATGGAGCCGAAAAAGCCGGAGGCGATGACCGAGACCTTGGCCGGACCGCCCGTGCTCTTCCCTGCCAGGGCCAGAGGCAGGTCCAGGAAGAACTTCCCGGCCCCAGACTTCTTCAAAAAAGAGCCGAAAAAGATGAACAGGATGACGTAGGTGACCAGGACGTTGGCCATGATGCCGAAGACGCCCTCCTGCTTGAGGTAGACGTGGTTGACGATCCGCTCGAAAGAGAATCCCCGGTGGGCGATGACGTCCGGCATGTAGGGGCCGAAGTAGCAATACGCGATAAAGGCCACGCCTACAAGAGTGAGCGACCAGCCCAGGACTCGCCGGCAGACTTCAAGGGAGATCAGAATGCCGGCTGTGCTGACCAGAAAATCGAGCTGGGTTTCAGCTCCCATGCGATAGTTCAGGGCCTCAAACTCCATCATCCAGTAGCCGGTGACCCCAAAGGCAATGCAGGCCAGGATCACATCCAGCCAGGTGGGGCGGTTTTTTCTGGATCCAGGACGTGAAGGGTAGATGAGGAAGACCAGGACAAAGGTGATCAGCACGTAAGCGCCGCGGTGGTATTGGGCTGCAACCGGGCTGAGACCGGCGTTGTACATGTAGAACACCACCATGAAGACGATCAAGACTTTGGTCGCAATGTCCCAGAAGCCGGAGAGGGAGCGACCGAACTTGGCTTCTTTGCGGGCAATGTCCTTGAGCTGCTCGGAATTGTCTTCGCCGGCGGCTTCCTGCCCGTTGATGTGCTGGTCTTTGTCCTTGTGCTGCTCAGACATGGTCCTGGTTCCTTAAGGTCGAGTTCAGGTCGTGATGTGTTCAAGCTCACCGCCCAACGCTCCCGGTGATGGCGATCTTGTCACATGGACAAGGCATGCCGGGACGCAGGCAGTCAGAGGATTGGGATGATCTTCAAGAAAGCAAAGTATTGTCCAAAATCTTTTGACTGTCGAGCCTGGATGAAAAATGCACGAGAGATGAATGGCCTTCCGGGTTGACCAAGGACTGGGCAACCCGGAAAGCCGATGCTAGGGATATCGTCTTAAGGTTGGAGGTCGTCAGGGACGGAAATGCCCTGCTCTTCCCAGTACTTTACGGCCCCTGGGTGCAGAGGCACGGCCGCGTTCTGGAAGTTGTTTTCCAGGCTCATGCTTCGGGCTGCCTTATGGGATTGCTGCATGGCCTGCAGGCCCTCCTTGGACCAGACAGCTTTCATGAGCCGGTAGACCAAGTCGGCGTCGACATCCGCCTTGGCGGTCAGGAACGTGGAGTCTTGGAAGGTCAGGCAGTCAGTTTCCTGGCCTGAATAGGTTTTGGCCGGAATTGTGGTCGGTGCATAGGCGTAGGCATCATAAAACCCGCTCTCTTCTGCATCCTTGCCCACGTCAATGAGACGGATTTTGGTTCTGGTGGCGGCTTCAATGATCGAGGCATTGGGATAGCCAACCAGGACCCAGAAGGCATCGATCTTGCCATCGCTGAAAGCGCTGGCTGCAGCTGAATAGCCGAGGAATTGCGGGGAAAAGTTGTCCCAGACGTCCAGGTGGCGGAAGAAACGCTCAGCTGAAGTGGCCGCTCCGCTGCCGGCATTGCCCACGGCAACTTTTTTCCCTTTCAGGTCCTTGGCGCTTTGGAAATCGCTTTTGGCCCTGACCACCAGCTGGGCCGGTGCACCATAGAGATACCCCAGACTGCGGACATCATCGTAGAGGTTCTCATCCTGGGGAAGCCCACCTACGGCACCGAGGCCCAGGTCAACAGCATAGGAAATGCCGAAGTCGAAGTCCCCGTTGTGCACTCTGCGGACATTCTCCACAGAACCGCCGGAGCCCTCAGTGGAGACCTGAATGTCGTCATAGACTTTTGAGACATACAGAGAGATGCCGTTGGCAAAGTAGTTGAAAGTGCCTCCTGTCGGCCCTCCGCCAATGGCAACGAATGTTTTGGCAAAAGCCGGGGCTGCGGTGAATCCCATGCACGCTACGCATAAGCTGACCAGAAAAATCAAAGAACGCCTCATGCCAGATACCTCCTGTGTTGGGGTTTGTAAGATCGTTTATAAAGACATCTTTTCCTGACCATGTCGTGAGTTGTGTGCGTGAAGGTGTGGCTATCCCCGGCAAGGCCGGACAGACAGACCATGCCAAGGTCTTTCAATTTATTGTATAAAATGATAGTTCGACTCGTATCTAAAAGTCAAGGCGTTTTTGGGCCCATTCTGAGGCCGGGGAAACGAAGGGACCATTCAGGGCATGAAAGAGCTTCACATCCCCTTGCTGCGCATCAACTCCGTCAGATCGGCCACCCGGCAGGAGTAGCCCCACTCATTGTCGTACCAGGCCATGACCTTGACCCATGTTCCGTCACGTACGGAATTGAACTCCGGGTCCACGATGGCTGAATGGGGGTCCATGATGAAGTCCGAGGACACCAGGGGCTCCCGGCTGTAGGCCAGTATACCCTCGAGCTCGCCTTCTGCTGCGGACTGCAGGGCCTGATTCAGCTCTTCGGTGCTGGTGGATTTCCCCACCCGGGCTGTGAGGTCCACCACAGAGACCGTGGGCACAGGGACGCGCATGGCGTAGCCGTCGATTCGCCCGGCCAGGTCCGGGATGACCAGACCTACCATTTTGGCCGCTCCGGTGGTGGTTGGAATGATGTTCTGACCGGCCGCCCTGGCCCTTCTGGGGTCCTTGTGGGGCAGGTCCAGGATGCGTTGGTCATTGGTGAAGGCATGCACCGTGCACATGGAGGCGATCTGGATCTCAAAGGCCCGATGGAGCACAAGGGCCACCGGGGCCAGACAGTTGGTGGTGCATGAGGCATTGGACACAATGTGGTCGGTTTTTGGGTTGTAATCCCCTTCGTTGACGCCCAGGACAAAGGTTTTGTCCACGTCCTGGCCCGGGGCGGTGATGATCACCTTTTTGGCCCCGGCCTCGATATGGGCCTGAGCCTGGGTTCCGGAGCGGAAAATTCCGGTGGATTCGATGACGATGTCCACGCCCAGGTCTTCCCAGGGGATCTCCCTGGGATTGGTGTGCGAAAAGTTTTGAATGGACCAGTCCCCCACATGCATGGTGTCCCCGTCCACGCTGACGGCTTCTGGAAACCGCCCGTAGGTGGTGTCGTACTTGAAAAGATTGGCGTTCTTGTCGGCATCGAAAAGGTCGTTCACGGCCACGACTTCCAAAGTTTCAGCATGTCTGGTCCTCAGGGCCTTGAGAACCTGCCGTCCGATGCGGCCGAAACCGTTGATTCCTACCTTTATAGCGGGCATACAAGCTTCTCCTTCAGGGTTGGTGTGTCAGGCTGAGAGCGTTTCAGTCTTCAAAGAGCTGGTAGGTGTAACGGTTCAAGAGCTCATGCTCGTACCTGACTTTGTCGTAATCCATGGCGTTTTTGATGGCGATGGCGCACAAGTCGGCAATGACGTTCAAGAATTCGACCTCTTCCTGACTGAACTCGCGGACCGAACTGGAATACACCCGCAGGACTCCGATCACCTCCTGGCCCAGGAAAGAGAGGGGGACAGCCATGACTGAGGCAATCCCTTCGGCCCTGGCTGCCTCCGGGTATTGGAAGCGCTCGTCTTCACAGGCATTGCAGATCGAGACGTTCTTCCCCTCCAGGACCTCCTGGTCCAGGCCGCTCCGGGCAACCTCGATCTTGCCCTTGCGCAGGTATTGCTGGCTCAGGCCATAGGTGGCCCCGGCCAGGAGGAACTTCCTGTCCTCGCTGAGCAGGCGAATGCTGCAGGCCTTGACGTCCATGGCCCAGCTCACTTTTTCAGCCACCTGCTTGAGCACGGTCTTGGGGTCCAGGCTGGAGTTCACGGCCTTAACCACCTCGTAGAGGGTCCTGAAGTAATCCTTGGTTTGCTGTCCCTGCATGATTGTGCCTCCTTTCATCTTTGCCTCTGGCAAAGCTGAAAATATGGGTTTTCAACTTAAGGGGAAAAATTCTGGATGTTCCAAGAGAATAAAACGATCAGAAAGGCTTGCCAAGGCTTGAAGAACCAGGATGGTAAAATTTACCGGGTAAAGAAGCCCCAAGCGCAACCGCTCATGCAAACACCACAACGGGGAAAAATACTGAATTTTGCGCAGGCAGTGACTGCGCAAAATTCAGGATTTTTCGTCTTTGAGAAACAGCCTGTGATACTCTGCTTCCGTCAGGTGGTGCTTGAGGGTTGTGAAAATGAGCTGGGCGATGTCGTCGATCTCCTGGTCGGAAAGCCTCTTGACCAGGGTCTGCAGCAGGGTGTCGTCGGCAAACTTCTGGAGGTAGCAGATGATGGTCCTTTCGTCTGTCTCCCGGTCAAGTCCGATGCCCAGGGCATCGTCGCAGTCCTCGACCAGGTCGTGGGAATGCTGTTTCATGTCTCCTCCTTTTAATGAGTGAGGTGCCGGAGTCGTGAATGAATCCAGCAAAAGAGTGCCTGTTCACTCTGAAGGCTGCAGCCCCTGTTCCCGGGCCAGGGCGCTGGTTGAGGACATCCAACATCAGGGAGTACGCCCCCGGCCTGGTGATCAGCGCCAACGAGCTCCGGGCCGCATTTCGGGAAGCCGGGCTTGAGTGCTCCATGGACACTCTGATTGCCCACTGGAAAGGGGCCGGGGTGATCAGCCCCAGGCTGTCCTCCATGTCTTCAGTCAACGTCCATCGTTCACCGTTGTACGAGCTCAATCCCTCAGTTTTCCATGCTGCCTGATCGTCGACCAGGCAGTATCGACAACAGATCACCAGTAGATCCAGGCGATAGTGGCCAGCATGGCCAGCAGCAAAATGGGCTGGACCGTGCGAATGATCTTTTCCAGCTTGAGCTGCAAAGTCGGTCTCCCCTGATAGAAGGCGCTGCGAACAGCGATGGTCACCAGGATGCCCAGCAGGAGCCAGAAATAGACAAAGAAGTACATGTAGTCCAGGGTCACCAGGTAGCCGATGTTCGGAAGCTGATTGGAGGTCATCAGGCTCAAGGACACTGTGGTCAAGAGCAAAATGACCCCCAGGTTCAGCCTGGCGGCGAATGGGGGGCCTTCAGGCACAATAAAGGACATGGCGTAGCCCAGCAAAAAGATGAAGAACAGGGGGACCATGTTCTTGAACATGTAACTGGCGGCATTGCGCTTGATCTCGGTGACCACATTGAAGCGGGAATAGGTGATGGAGGTCTCTGAATCCGACCGGAAAAGGCGGGGGTTGCCCAGGGTGGAGTCGGCCGCCCCGATATCGGCATAGACCAGGATGTCTTTGAGCTCCCATTTGTTGTCCCCTTTGAAGCCGGAGTGGGCCTGGAGCCGACTGGAGGGGCTGCTGCCCTTGTGCCGCTGCATGCCGATGTCGTCAGCCACGAAGATGAGCCGCTCCCGGTCGAGCTCCTTGTGCCTGAGGCGAATGCGCAGGTTCTGGACGTCGAAGGGGTAGTCGTGGAATTGAAACGGCTCCCGGAACTCGGCTTTGATCCTGTAGGCCCTGTAGTCCATGCCGTTCACAGTGGAGGCCATCATCGGCTCCCGGGCCTGACCCTGGAAAAGGTCTTGAGAGTGATGTCAGCCAGGCCGGAGGCCTGGTCTTTAACCACACATAGGACAGTGAGTCAGAAGAAAGAGTTGTTCAGCCACCCGCTCGATGACTCGCTCGAGCCCACAGAGCCCACAGAGTGAAGAGCGCGAAGAAGGAGTGTTTGAATGCTTTCGACTGACGCCGAAATCATTCAAACGCTTCGCTGCCGCAAGGCGGCATGAAGAATGGATTGACCATCGCCGAAGGCGAGGCAGCCGGCAGGGCGTTTTTCCCATCGGAAAAAAACGCCCTGCCATACAGCTCTGTGATCTCTGTGCTCTCTGTGGTGAAAACTCTTCCTCTTCCATCCCCTGTGGCAGGTGGGTGCCATGCTCATGCCGGAGGCCGGGCTGACATCAGGGGTCTCCATTCAGGGAATCCATGAGTCGACCTGGTCTTTGTGGGTGCGAAGATAGCGCAGGGCCTTTTCGTAGGGAAACATGCCATCGTCGTCGTGGATCCAGATCATGAGCTGGCCCATGTCTTCCGGCGTCCAGGAGAAGTTGTCCAGAAACTCGTACACCTCGGGCATGTCCTCTTTGAGCCCCTGGCGGACAATGGTGTTGATGTGCTCCCGGCCCCCGAAGACATTTTCAGGATCATCCAGAAACTTGAGCTCCCATCTGGCAAACTTCCAGTGGGGAACCCAGCCGGTGACCACGATCCACTGCTGCTTGCTGATGGCTTCGCCCAGGGCCTTGGTCATGGACTTCTCGCTGCCCTTGATCAGGGTGAAGCGATCGAGCCCATAGACCCGGATGGCCTCTTCAGTTTTTTTCATCACCCCGGATTCGGGATCGATGCCCACGATCATGCGGTGGAACTTGTCTTCGTACTTCTGGAGGTCGGGGATGGACTCCGCCTTGATGTAGGGCTTGTTGCGCAGGCCCGTGGCCGCGGTCTGCCGGCCCAGAGTCACATTGGGCACAACCAGGCCGATCTTGGCCCCCTCAAGGTTGGGGCCCAGGTCCACGAACTGGCTCTGGAACTGCTCATAGTAATGCTTGTGAGTCTGGGGGAGCCATGCGGCGACGATGGCATCGACCTGGCCTTCGGATACCGCCTGCCACATCTCGTCGGCCTTCATGGCCTCAATCTGGCAGTGGTAACCAATCCTTTCCTGGAGCACGGCTTTGACCACGTTGGTGGAGGCAATCTCAGAGGACCATTCCACATAGGCCAGCTTGACCGTGCCTTTGGCCGCATGCACTGGCAGGGCGACCAGGGCAAGCAGGCTGAGCATGGCCACAAGGGCTGCCAGAAGGGTTGTGTGCTTGAAGGGACTCATGTTCAAACTCCTTCGCTAGTATTCAAACAAAAGATATCATCTCAACGTGGGGCATGGCTGACCTCCGACCTGAACCACAGGAGGGTGTGCCTCCCGGATGCGCCAGGAGATCAATCCCAGCCGTATTTCTCGACATAGTTGCGCAAGCCCTTGAGCACGGCCCAGCACATCATGAGCACCACCAGGGCAAAGGGCAGCCCGGTGGTGATGGCTGCAGTCTGCAGGGCCACCAGCCCTCCACCCATGAGCAGAACGGCTGCCACCAGACCTTCAGTGATGGCCCAGAACAAACGCTGGGGCCTGGGCGGGTCGGGGTTGCCGCCGGCAGTGATGATGTCGATGACCATGGAACCGGAGTCCGAGGAGGTGACGAAAAAGGTGATGACCACGATGATGGCCAATAAGGACGTCACGAGGCTCAACGGGAAGCTTTCCAGAAACACGAACAGGGAGACCGGGATGTTTTCCTGAACGGCTTTGGCCAGACCTCCAGCCCCGAATTTTTCAATGAAGATGGCGCTGTCGCCAAAAACGGTCATCCACAGGAAGGTGACCACACAGGGCACCAAAAGAACGCCGAGCAGGTATTCCCGGATTCTGCGTCCATACGAAACCCGGGCGATGAACATGCCCACGAAGGGGGACCAGGCGATCCACCAGCCCCAGTAGAACACCGTCCAGCCATTCTGCCAGGTACCCCCGGTGTAGGTTTCGTTCCAGGTAGCCAGAGAGGGAAAGTTCTGCAGGTAGCTGCCGATGTTTTCAATGAACCCGTTGAGGATAAAGACGGTCGGACCCAGGATGAGCACGAAGATCATCAAAGCTGCTGCAAAGGCCATGTTCACCTGGCTCAGGAACTTGATGCCGGCGTCCAGGCCGCGGACCACGGACCAGGTGGCAATAGCCGTGATTCCTGCAATGAGCAGGACTTGAACAAAAGGGCTTTGCGGAAGGCCAAAGAGATGGGTCAAGCCGGCATTGACCTGCTGAACCCCAAGGCCAAGTGATGTGGCCACGCCGAAGAGACAGGAGACAGTGGCCAGGATGTCGATGAGGTTGCCCAGGCCGCCGTAAATCCTGTCTCCGAGAAGGGGGTAGAAGACATTGCGGATGGACAGGGGCAGGCCTTCGGAAAATCCGAAAAAAGCCAGGCCCAGGCCGACCAGGGCGTAAATCCCCCAGGGGTGGAACCCCCAGTGCAGGAAGGTCAGGTCCATGGCCTTTTGGGCGCTGGCTGCAGTCCCGGCTTCAGTAAAGGGATTGCCCACAAAGTGGAACATGGGTTCGGCAACCCCGTAAAAGAGGATTCCAATGCCCATTCCAGCGCTGAAGAGCATGGCGAACCAGCCCATGTAACTGAACTCCGGTTCTGCATCCGGGCCACCGATGCGCAGATTGCCGTAGCGGGTGAACATCAGGCCGAAGCAAAAGAGCAGGACCACGTTCATGACCAGCACAAAAAACCAGCCGGTAAAGTTGGAGATCCAGCTCTGCATGTTTCCAAAGATGGTCTCAGCAGTTTCTCCCATGATGATGGTCAGCAGAACGCAGACCATGATCACCCCTGCCCCCCCGAAAAACACCCAGGGGTGAATGTCGTACTTGAGGATTTTGTTGTCCAGGTTTTGAATGGTGCGTGTGGTCCTTTGATTGGTGCTCCGCAGATCTTCGGCCATGCTCACCCCCCCCATTTAGTTGATCTTTTTCAAAATGGTCCGGCCGTCTCGCTCTGTCATCTCAAATGCATCTGCAGGCCTGAAGCTGGGCAGGCACAATGAGGAAGGAGAGCAGATGGTTCCCCGTCGTCGTTTGATGATTCTCAAAAACGCCTCCATGTCCTCCAGCAGGCCGGGGATTTCGTAGTACTTTTTATCCTCGCGCTGGAGCAGGAAAAGATGCTCTTTGAGCGTGTAATTGGAGATGGACAGCTCCTTCGTGATCTCCCTGGCGGTCTTGCCCTCTTTGATCCGCTTGCGAAGCAGATCAGGGTCGTATCGAATCGAGTAGGTCCCTTTGGGCATGGTGTTGTCCTGAGTTGAGGTTCTTACAGCTTTCTGAGGATGATCCGGTCCTGTTCCACAATCATTTCAAATTCATCTCCGGGTTTGAAGCCGGTTTTTTCAAGCATTTTAGGGGAGAAGATGATGCCTTCCCTGGTGTAGGAGGGATGTTTTTCCCGACCCAGGTCTTGAAGGCCTGGAATTTCATAATATGTTTTGTCTTTGTGCTGCAGCATGAGCAGCTGCTCCTTCAAGGACCAGCTGGAGATGGAGAGCTCCTTCATGATCTCTTTGGCGGTTTTGCCCTGCTTGATAAGATGCCTGAGCATGTCCGGTCTGTAATTGTGACTGAATGTTCCCCGCGGCATGTGTCACCCCTTCATAAATTTGAGCCTGGCAGCAGGCTCGTTGCGTAAGTGATCGTTCTTGCTTCTCTCTTGCCATTGACATAAGAGATGTGTCGAAGACACAATCTCTATAATGATTATTATCATGAGTATCAACGGCGGGTGTTCGAGTCAAGCTGAAGAAGGAGAGTGAACCATTCCTGAGCTCCATGCGCGGTAGGGACTCAGGTCGGGTCGGCCAAGAGACTCTGCAGCCTGGCGAGGTCTTCGTACATAGACTTGCGGATCCAGGGAAACCGCATCCCGGCAGTAGGGTGGTAGGTCAGCAGCGTGGACCGGCTGTTCCACTGCCGCACTGTGCCGTGGAGATGTTTCAATTTGCCGCTTGAACCAAAGAGACAGCGTAGTGCGGTTGCCCCGAGCAGAACGAGAATTTCCGGGTCCAGGGACAGGATCTGCTTCTCCAGCCAGAGCTTCCGGCAAGTGGCCAGCTCGTCGTCTTTGGGGTCGCGATTGTTGGGAGGGCGGCACTTGACAGAAGAAGTGATGAAGATCTCCCCCCTGGGGAGGCTGAAATCGTGCAGAAGCTGGTCGAAAAACTTCCTGGTGGGTCCGATAAAGGGCCGGGCGAGCCTGTCTTCCTGTTCTCCAGGGGCTTCTCCGATGAGCATGATTCGGGGACGGGAAGGGCCTTCCCCGGGTACTGCATTGGTCCGGTTCAGATGGAGGCGGCATGCCCGGCAGTGCTTGATGGACTGGGCCAGCTGTTCAAGAGAGGGTTGGTGCGATGGCATTGGAGCTTATTGGTGTAATGCGGCTGCAAAAACTCAAGATGCAGCCGCAGAAGTCAGCCCTGCCTCTGGCCTGGCCTTTACCCACACAGGGCACAGGGGGGAAACGGCCAGAAGCAGGAGCACAAAGAAAAGAGGTTTCTCACGCCCTCTCCCATGAGAAGACTTGTCAAGTGTACGCCATGCTCATGCCTCTGGCAGGGCTGACAGGTCGAGGGTTGAGGGTGGATGGTTGAGGGAAGAAA